>DATESN010000105.1:0-4784 GCA_035270785.1 Lachnospiraceae bacterium
ATTCATTACAAAAAAATACCGCCGTTTTATGCGACTATATTGAAAAAAGAGACGCAAAGAAGGCGGTAGAGTGGTTAACTACTACGATAAATGATACTATTTGTGGAGAACGACAGATTTATTATCCAATCATATAACTGATTAATTTATTAATATCCTCTTGCTCATAAGCAACTATTTCAATTTCTGATATTAATCCACCTGAAAAAACATTTGCAAGTGATACGTATTGACATAATTTAGATTTCAAATTCAATCTATCACCTTCATCCGTAACTAATTCCACTTTACCCTTACATGTATCAATTACTTTAAAAAATTTATCAATGTCTTCGATATTCTTTACTTTCATATGTTGCCTCCTCTAATATATGGTTTTCATACCAATAAAAGTTATTTTATTTACGCTTTTATTATATTCATTTTTTTAAACATATGCAAGTATTTCCACATCACATTCTATTTTTCTACAAAAAATAAAATGTGCACAAATTAAACCTTATAAATTTGTTAAACTTCTAAATGCATTATACACATCTAATACTCCATATCCCCAATCTCTATTGGGATACACCATAGTGGGAACTCTTCTCGCACCTCGAATTAAAAAGTTTTTAACTTGCAAAGTATCTAACTGTGTTTTATTTCCTTTCACAATTCCCCATTCTAAAATCAATGCCACTACTCCTGTTGTAAATCCAGCGGATATACTCGTTCCACTGGCAATTGTATAATCATTATTCTGTGCCGGTACTACCATATTTACCCCAGGTGCTGCAAAAGAGGGATTGATCAGGTCATTAACTGCATATCCTCTACTAGCTTCAACAAATAAATTCTGGTTCACATAATTATAGCAAGTTGCTATAATAGGAATCAACGTATTTGCTGGTATTGTTAAAGTAATAAAAGGATCTGATACTAAAAAATAGGTATCTTTTTCTAAAAAGTTAACAATAGGTAGCCATATGTTGAATTTTGGTTCAATATTAATACTAGAGTAGACCCGAAAACGCCAAATTCCTTCCATGGGATTTTGAAATCTAATTAGAATAAGTTGATTTCCACTTAGTGATTCTACCAATTCATAATCGATATATACCCTTGTACTTTCAAATAAAAAATCGATCGTTCGAGTTTCTTTTAATCGTGCTGGAATTCTAGGTGTATAACGGCCTGTTGGGGAAAGTAAATCGATAGAAAAAACATTCGGACTATTTCCCCATAACTCCATAGAAAATCCTTTCGTATCAGCTCCCACATTTAACTCAACCGTTATGTATCCCGTTTCTACATCTGCTATTCCAGAAAAATGATGATTTGTGTTACCCTCATTCCCAGCAGCAACGGACACCCCCACTCCCTGTTGGCTTGCTATGGAGGATAAATAATTGCCTAACGCAGAAGTGGAATTGTGAGGGCCTTGAGAAGTGCCTAGACCAATGCAAATAGATATTGGTCTTTGTAATCTTTTTGCTATTTCCAACAAATACTTGATTCCTAACATAATATCGTTTTCTTGATAACATAGCGCATCCTCTGGAATAAAAAAGAAATCCTTTAAATACCTTTTTGCCCTTTTTAGTTTTACTACAACAATTTTAACGTCCTGGGCTACACCTGTGAACCTTTCCGAAATATTTCTATTCCCAGCAGCGATTCCCGCTAAAGTAGTTCCATGACCGATTTCATCCCTACTAGGAACAATTGATAATGGATCAGTGCTAGACAAAGCAAAATTAATCTGATCTTGGGTATATTCCGTTCCATAATAAAAGCCGTCGGGACTTGATAAGGTATCATTTATCGTTTGATCCCAAATGGATATTATTCTTGTTGTTCCATCAGGATTTTTAAAAGCCTGATGGGTATAGTCAATCCCCGTATCTACAATTCCCACTAATACACCTTGGCCTGTTAAATCTAAAAATGCACTCACTTGTATTTGTGAAACACCGGCATCCTCTAAACTATCAAGATTCATTAAACCAAAACAACTTGGAAAGATACTATAAGAATAGGTATGAATAATATTATCGGGCAATCTTTTTATGTCTAAATAGGTGACGGTATAAATATTATTAATTATATAATAACAAAAATCAGGTGTGGATAGTATACTTTCAGGTATTTTATTATTTTGAAAAATAAAATCTGCATACTCTTCGCTCATTATCCTATTGGAACATTCTGCATCTAACACACTTACCTCCTATCAATTAAATACTACTAAACTTTGCATCTCCATTTTCATCAACTAAATATACTTCCATTAATATTAGTTTATCCCCATAATTATCATAAGTAACAGATTTTCCCTGTACTATTGAATTTGCAATTTCAACTCCAATTTCCCCCATCTTAAATGGTTCTTGCGCAATAGTTCCTTGTATAGAACCATTCTTAATTCCTTCTATAATAGATGGTCCAGAATCAAAACCAATTAACATGATGATTCCTTTTTTCCCTGCTTCCCCTATTGCTCTTGCCGCTCCTAATGTCATGGTACCATTTTCACAAAAAACAACTGCAAGATTATTTTCATATGTATCTAGTATCTTTTTCATAACTTCATACCCTAACTCTTCCTCACTATTTGCAGGTAGTTCTGCTACAACGTTATACCCATTTTCCTCCATTACACTTTTAAATCCTTTTCCCCTCTGCAAAGCAAACAAAGCCGTATTTTGAACCTTTATGATGGCAACATTTTTACATTTGATAAAATATTTATTAATTAATACAATCGCATATTCTCCTGCGTATATCCCACCACCAAAATTATCAGAAACGATAAATGCAGCTACATCAGTACCACCAGTCCCTATATCAATAACAATGACAGGAATATTACTTTTTTTTGCTCCTTCTACTATAACCGGGAGTAATTCTGGATTAAATGGGGTAATTAATAATGCATTAACACCTTTGCTAATTAAATCAATACTACCAGTAACCATTTCGATATTACTACTTCTTTCATCATGCTTTATTATTTCAATTCCTAGCTCTTTCGCTTTTGAAAGGACACCTTCTTGTATGGATAAAAAGAACTCCAAAGCCGAGTCATACACCGAAAACCCAAATGTATATTTGGGTAATTCTTCGTTGCTCTCGCCATAAATCAGCAATTTCTTATTAACTTGATTGTTATATTCCTGACTATTCTCTCGCTTTTTAATGATAATATCCTTAAAAGTAACAATTCGCCTTTTCAAATCATATATTCCATATGTTATTGGTTTCTTTTCTAAATTTTCTAATGCAGGGCACATAAATCCTGAGTTTACATAATTAGTGTTTGCCTTTTTTAAAGTCTTGTTTGGTAAATGCATGTTTCCCATTACAACGATATCAACCTCATTTTTCAAACTATGATCCAAAACATTCCATTGCTTATCACTTTTATATATTCCATGTGTAAATAAAATTCTTTTATCATATTCAGGTATGTATGCACCAGCGTGAAATTTCATAGTGTAACCATCATAGCTTTTTATCTTTTGCAAATCCGTTTTTGTTATAGTAATGTCATGATCTCCCGGAATATATAATATCCTTCCTTGAAGTGCACTTAATGCTTGGCATAGTTTTCCCCTAGGCCCCAATATATTCGGATGTGAGGCTATAATATCTTCTATCTTTGGAGATATCACATTGGGTAAACATACCCAAAGCTCAAAAATATCCCCTAGAAGAATTACTTCTTTGATTTGATTTGCATAATTTATGATATCTGTAAACATTGCTAACAAATATTTTTCATGAAGTTCAGTGCGATACCAGACAGTTTGATCTTTTATTCCCATATGAATATCACTTAAAAATATTACAAACTCTTTTTCGTCCATATTCCCTCCAAGTTATTATTTACAAATAAATATATGAATCTATTTTACAAATTATACTTTTCTGTAGGTATACTATGTTTATTTTTAACTGATTTGTAGTATAATAAATGCAAGTTTACTTGCATTAAAAAAATTAATTTTTAAAAATTAAATATTTATTTACTGCATCCTGTCGAATTACCTGATACAATTGTATTATTAGTTTGCTGCACTCCTTATTATGCATTATAAGAATCATAAAATCGGTGATAATAGTTATTGACTATACTTAACAATAAGATTTGTCTAGGTACCTTGTGTTTTTAATAGAAAGGAATTAGATCATCCATGAAAACATTCGAAGAATTGTATTATGAGGTTCTGGTTCGAACCTTAAAAGAGAAAGATTCCAGCTTTCTTGAAAAACTGGAACTTTATGATACACATCATCTTGATTGTCTTCTTCACCCTGAAAAGCATCCATTAATACTACAAACAGGACCTTGTAACTGTGACGATCCAGATTTTATTAGGATTTGCCCCTTCCATGCCATGAACCCGGGCGAGTCAAACGAGCTCATCATTGATGAGGACAAATGTGTTGGATGCTCCATCTGTATTCAGGATTGCCGAGCTAAAAATCTTACTGCAAGCAAAGATGTAATACCTGCACTACAGGCAATCCGATCCCACCAAGGTCCTATCTATGCCTTGGTGGCTCCGGCATATTTGGGCCAATTCAGCAGTGAAGTTACACCTGGTAAACTTCGTAGTGCTTTAAAAAAAATAGGTTTTGATGGAATGATTGAAGTCGCTCTCTTTGCTGATATTCTAACGTTAAAAGAAGCTCTGGAGTTTGATAAAAATATTAAAACGGAACAGGATTATCAGTTAACAAGCTGCTGTTGTCCAATATGGATTGCTATGATCCGTAAAATCTACAAAGATTTAATT
>DATESN010000106.1:0-127834 GCA_035270785.1 Lachnospiraceae bacterium
TGATGTATACGAGAAAATAGTGATTGTAGTTTTCTGCTTGTAGGTGTCTTTTTTCATGCCACCATTGACAAATATTTTCAGTATGATATAATCCGTACTAGATTAAAATCTAGCGCAATCATATACAAGAATCTAGCGCGGTGCATATTGCAAACATAGATAGAATCGGCGTTTTAAGCGGATGTGGCGGAACTGGCAGACGCGCTAGACTTAGGATCTAGTGGGAGACCGTGCAGGTTCAATTCCTGTCATCCGCACTGACTGAGCGTTTCAATACTTTTCGAAACGATAAAAAAAGGGCCATGTAGCCAAAAATGTAGCCATGAAACAATTTATAATGAAAGTTTCATGGCTATTTTTTTGCTTGTATTAGATTTTCAAATATGGTACAATCATCTCAGTGCGGGATAAACTTTAGGCTAATTCTAAGGTTACAGCATGGAAGTGAAAATAAAAAGAAAATTATAATTTATAAGGAGAATTCATAATGACAGGTAATATTATAGTTGGACAATCTGGCGGACCAACAGCCGTAATTAACTCATCAGTAGCTGGTGTATACAGCGCAGCAAAAAAAATAGGCGTTAAGAAGATTTATGGTATGGTACATGGTATCCAAGGATTTTTACAAGAAAACTTTATTGATTTAAGCGAATACTTAAAAGATGAATCGGATATTGAATTATTAAAAAGAACTCCTTCCGCATTTTTAGGATCTTGCAGATTTAAACTTCCAAAAATTGAAGGAAATGAAGAAGTATATGATAAGATTTTTGCAATCTTAGAGAAATACAATATTGAATGTTTATTCTATTGTGGTGGTAATGATTCAATGGATACCATTAAAATGTTATCTGATTATGCAGCAGCTAAAGGAAAAACACAAAGATTCATTGGTGTTCCAAAAACGATTGATAATGATCTTCCAATTACAGATCACTGCCCAGGATATGGTTCAGCAGCCAAATATATTGCAACATCTATGAAAGAGATTATTCGTGACAACGAATCTTTCGGTATTGAAAAGCCAACAGTAACGATTGTTGAGATCATGGGACGTCATGCTGGTTGGTTGACAGCAGCAGCAGCGTTAAGCCGCGGAGAAGACTGTGCAGGTCCAGATGCAATTTACCTTCCTGAAGTTACATTTGATATGGATAAATTTCTAGCAAATGTGAAGCATTTAGCAGCAACAAAATCATCTGTTGTGATTGCTGTATCAGAAGGTGTTCAACTTGCTGATGGCCGATTTGTATGTGAACTTGGCAATGCCTCTGATTACGTAGATGCATTTGGTCACAAACAATTATCAGGTTGTGCATCAACACTTGCTGGGAAGATTGCTGAACAAACAGGACTTAAAACACGTGCAATTGAGTTTTCAACATTACAACGTGCAGCAACACATATTGCCTCTTTAACAGATATTAACGAAGCATTCCAAGTTGGTAATGATGCAGTTCTTGCAGCAGAAGAAGGCAAAACAGGAATGATGATAACACTTGATAGAAATGGGGATGCTCCTTACCAATGTGGAACAAGTGCATATGATATTCATGCAATTGCTAACGTTGAACGACCAGTTCCAGCAGAATGGATTACAGAAGATGGAACTTATCTAAATGAAGGTTATGAGAAATACGCACGTCCACTTATCATGGGTGAGTTAACACCATTAATGGTGAATGGTCTTCCAAGACATTTAGTAAGAAAATAGTCATTTATGACTTTGTAAAGAGCGGTGTGTTTCACCGCTCTTTTATTTAAAAGGTCGGAAAACGATTTCCTAAATGACAAGTTTCATTTATCATTTATTATATTAATTTAGTAGATGGGGTGTCTTATGGTTTCAATTAAAGATGTGGCTAAACAAGCCGGCGTGGCTATTTCAACAGTTTCTAAAGTTTTAAATGGGTATCCAAATATTAGCGATGAAACAAAAAAGAAAGTAAACATTGCAATTGCTGAGTTGAATTTTGTACCTAATACGATTGCAGCTGCACTATCATCGAAACAATCAGGACGCGTTGCAATATTAATCAATTTGATAACACAGACTCAAGCAATTGATGAAATTGATATGCAATATTTATCGGGTGCTATGAATCAAGCTAGAAAAAACAACCTTGATGTTATTACCATCTTTTTTACCATGATAAAAGATAAAACAGTAGATGAAATTATAAGGTACTTGAAATCTCAGAATATCGCTGGGATTATTATTTATGGTTTGTCCAAAGATGATGAGGTTTTACAAAAGTTAATTGAAACAGAAAAATTTAAAATAGTTGTAGTAGATTCGCCCATGGTGAATAAAAGTACATCCTCTGTTTGGATAGATCAAGGGAAAGCTCAATATGATGTGGCTAAAAAAACAATTATTGAAAACAAATGTAAAAAGGTACTATATATTTCTGGTAAAAAAAATGGATATGTAACAGCAGAGCGTATAAAAGGAATGGAAAAGTTAGTAAAAGAGCTAACATTAACAATGACCGTAAAACATGGTGAGTTTAGTGAGCTTACCGCTAGGAACTTAACTTTTAAATATGCAAAGAAACATGATGTTGTAGTGTGCGCATCAGATTTAATGGCTATTGGGGCCATGAATGCATTAACGCAGATGGATATATTTAAACCTGTTTGTGGTTTTGATGGAATCACTCTGATGGGATATGTAGGCAAGCAAATGAATACGGTTAAACAAAATTTTGCTAAAATTTCGGAAGAGGCAATGATAGAACTAAATAGTTTGATGAATGGAAGTAATGGTAAAAATATTATCCTTGATTATGAATTGGTAAGACTTGGATACTTAGATATCATTTGCTAAAGAATGTAAAAAATGAGAAACTAAACATATAATAGAAGAAAGGTATTTAAGAGGTAAACAAGAAATGTCATTCGTATCAAATATGCAACGAGACGTATTGGAATTAAAATTAGAGCAACAATTAGAAGATTTGGCGAAGAGCTTATATGGAAAAGCTGTGGAAGAATGCAGCAATGAAGAACTTTATTACGTGAGTCTAAATTTATCTAAATGTTTTATAGAAGCCACGGAGAACATTTCTGGTGAAAAAAAGGTTTATTATATTTCCGCTGAATTTTTAATAGGAAAATTATTATCTAGCAATTTAATAAATCTTGGTATTTATGAAAAATTAGATGCTATTTTAAAAGAAAAGGGAAAGGAATTGAGCAAGATAGAAGAATTTGAACCGGAACCATCTCTCGGAAATGGTGGTCTTGGTAGACTTGCGGCTTGTTTTTTAGATTCCATTGCAACGTTAGGGCTTCCTGGAGAGGGTATTGGCTTGAATTATCATTTCGGCTTGTTTAAGCAAGTCTTTGAAGACAAGCTCCAAAAAGCTGAAAAAAATGATTGGATAGAAAAACAATCATGGTTAAATAAAACAGATATAACCTTTGATATTGAATTTGGTAATAAAATGGTGACCTCAAGATTATATGATATTGATGTAGTAGGATATGAAAATGGAATTAATAAACTTAGACTTTTCGACATTGAATCAATAGATGAAAGTATCGTGGAGCAAGGAATAACTTTTGATAAAGAAGAAATCGAAAAGAATTTAACTTTATTTCTATATCCAGATGATTCTGACGAGGCAGGTAATTTACTTCGAATTTATCAACAATATTTTATGGTAAGTAATGCAGCACAGCTAATCTTAAAGGAAATGAAAGAAAATCAATATGATCTTCGTAAAATGTATGACCATGCTGTTATCCAGATTAACGATACTCATCCAACGATGGTAATTCCAGAATTAATTCGAATTTTAGTTCATGATAAAGCCTTTACCATTGATGAAGCAATCGAAGTGGTAAGCAAAACTTGTGCTTATACAAATCATACAATTTTAGCAGAAGCTTTAGAAAAATGGCCTTTAAAATATTTAGAAAAGGTAGTTCCATCTCTTGTACCAATCATTAAAGAATTGGATAAAAGAGTTAGATTAAAATACAAAGATCCCAAAGTGCAAATTATTGATAAAAAGAATAGGGTGCATATGGCTCATATTGATATACATTATGGATTTAGCGTAAACGGCGTTGCAGCTATCCATACAGAAATCTTAAAAAAATCAGAATTAAATCATTTTTATAAGATTTATCCTGATAAGTTTAATAATAAAACAAATGGAATTACATTCCGTCGATGGTTATTATCTTGTAACCGGGAACTATCTAATTTTATAAGTGAAACGATTGGAAACGGATACAAGAAAAAGGAAGATGAATTAGAAAAGTTATTAACATTTATAGATGATCAGGTTGTACTTGATGAAATTGCTGCCATAAAATTAAAGAAGAAAAAAGAATTGGCTGCTTATGTATTGAAAAAAGAAGGAGTAATACTAGATCCGAATTCTATTTTTGATATTCAAGTCAAAAGACTTCACGAGTATAAACGCCAGCAGATGAATGCTTTGTATATTATTCATAAATATTTAGAAATTAAGTCTGGTACAAAACCTTCGACACCATTTACTTGTATTTTTGGAGCAAAAGCTGCGCCGGCATATATTATTGCTCAAGATATTATTCATTTAATTTTAGTTCTTCAAGAGATTATTAATAAAGATCCTGAAGTAAGCCCATATATGAAAGTACTTATGGTGGAAAACTATAATGTAAGCTATGCAGAAAAATTAGTTCCAGCCTGCGATATTTCAGAACAAATATCACTTGCAAGCAAAGAAGCATCTGGAACAGGAAACATGAAGTTTATGTTAAACGGTGCCATAACTCTAGGTACTTCCGATGGTGCAAATGTTGAAATTGATGAGTTGGTTGGATCAGACAATATATATATATTTGGTGAGAAAAGTGAAGCAATCATTTCTCATTATGAAAAAGAAGACTATGTTTCAAAAGTATTGTATAAAAAAAGTCCAGTAATCAAAGAAGCGGTAGATTTTATTATTAGTAAACAGGCTTTGAAAGTTGGTCATAAAGAAAACCTGGAAAGATTATACAACGAATTAATGAATAAAGATTGGTTTATGACATTACTAGATTTTGAGGATTATATTGCTACTAAGGATAGAATGATTAAAGACTATGAAGACAGACAGAACTGGAAAAAAATGATGCTTGTTAACATTGCAAAAGCAGGATTCTTTTCCTCTGATAGAACCATTGCTGAATATAATAGAGAAATTTGGAAGTTAAAATAAAGTAAAATTCATGAAGTATCATTCTGAAAATGGGTTTTAAAGAAAAACAATAGATAATACTATATATAGCGGGAGGGTTTTATGAGAAAAAGTGGTGTGTTGCTTCCAGTGTCAAGTATTCCATCAAAGTACGGAATTGGTACCATATCTAAAAAAGCATATGAGTTTGTTGATTTTCTAAGGAAGGCTGGACAGAGTTACTGGCAGATTTTGCCCCTAGGACCAACGGGCTATGGGGATTCGCCATATCAGTCTTTTTCTACTTTTGCAGGTAATCCATACTTTATTGACTTGGAAGATTTAGTTGAAAAAGGCTGGATATCAAAAAAAATATGTTCTTCTTATGATTTTGGTAAGGATTCCAGATATATAGATTATGAGAAGATGTACATATCAAGATTTAAGGTTTTAAAGAAAGCGTTTCTAAATAGTAATATTGAATCCGATAGAAAGTATCAATCCTATATAAAGACGAATGATTTTTGGCTTGATAATTATGCGTTATATATGGCCGTTAAAAACTCATTTCAGGGTAAAAGCTGGGTAGAATGGGATGAAGATATTAAACTTCGCAAGGAAGCCGCTATTGAAGAATACAGTACAAAATATAAAGAGGATATTTCTTTTTATAAATTTCAACAATATATATTCCACAAACAATGGATTGAATTAAAGAATTACGCCAATAAAAATAAAGTTGAAATTATTGGTGATATACCAATTTATGTAGCTTTTGATAGTGCAGATACTTGGAGTAACCCGGAATTGTTTCAATTAGATGCCAATTGTAATCCAATAAGTGTTGCAGGCTGTCCCCCCGATGCTTTTTCATCAACGGGTCAATTGTGGGGAAATCCGCTATATAATTGGGAATATCACAAAAAGACAAATTATGAATGGTGGTTCAAACGCATTTCATTTTGTTATGAGATTTATGATGTTGTGCGTATTGACCATTTCAGGGGATTTGATGAGTACTATGCAATTCCTTATGGCAATCCAACTGCAGAATTTGGTAAGTGGGAAAAAGGTCCTGGTTATGAATTTTTCAAGGTGATGAAAGAGCAATTAGGAGAGTTGGCTGTAATAGCGGAAGATTTGGGATTCTTAACACCTAGTGTTATAGAACTTGTAAAAAAAACAGGATATCCTGGAATGAAGATTCTACAATTTGCCTTTGATTCTAGGGAAGATAGTGATTACTTACCTCATAATTATGAAAAAAATTGTGTGGTATATACGGGTACTCATGACAATGATACAACAAGGGGCTGGTATAAGACATTTGCAAAGGAGAAGAGGAAATTTGCAAAAGAATATTTGGATATTCATACAAATAAAGATATCCAAATGAAATTTGTAAGGGCGGCACTTAGCAGTGTTGCAGATACCGCCATTATCCCACTGCAAGATTATTTGGGACGTGGTTCTGAGTCTAGAATTAATACACCGGCAACACTTGGGGACAACTGGAAGTGGAGAATGACAGATGGTCAGTTTACAGATGAACTTGCAAAAAAAATGTATGATTTAAATAAATTATTTGGAAGAATATAAAAGATATAAAAAGAGTTTCACGTTACTTGTGAAACTCTTTTTTGCTTAAATTAGAATTATGGTAGTTTTTATCTAAAGTGACATCCTCTTGAAACCAATCGGGCATGATAAAAGCATTACACATTTCTTCATTTGGAAATTCCACCTCAGCTATCATTAAAGGTGAAAATGGATCTTCAAAGATATCTAGTTCAATGGTGAGGGGAATGGATTGCCCAATAGTTGCATATTGTTCCTTGAATTTTGGAGATAAATGAGGAATTAAGTATCTTTTTTTACAAATAATATTACCATCGGCTTTTGCAATTAAATGAAAGTAGGATTCTTTATTCAGGGGAAGGTTATATTCCTCACGTGCCATCATACCTTTTCCTTTATAAGTCATATAATAGGTGTCATCTTCTCGACGGACGCGAACAACTGGATCTGTATTTAAATAAGCCTGTTCGATAACATGAAAAGGAAACTGTTCCAAATTTTTTGGAAGGTTTTTAATTGTAAATTTTCTTTCGATTTCCATAAATTGAGACCTCCAACATTTTTATTTAGTATAGCGTATATTTGCTTAAATATAAATCACCTTATTGCAAAAGAGATAAATTAGTTGATGGAAAAGTAAGAAACGTTTATAATAAATGATATGACACTATTTTCAGACTAATAGAGAAGAGGAAATTAGATTGAGCAGAGTAGCTATTTTAGTAGCAGTAGGTTTTGAGGAAATTGAAGCTCTAACAGTTGTTGATTTATTAAGAAGAAGCAATATTGATGCAGATTTAGTATCCATAACAGGTGAGCGATATGTAACAAGTTCTCATGGTATTAAGATACAGGCGGATCAACTATTTGAAGAAGTTGATTTTCATAAAGTTGATATGATTGTTTTACCTGGAGGAATGCCTGGAACAGAAAACTTAGAAAAATATGAACCACTTATGCTTCAATTAGATACATTTAATAAAAATAAAAAGTATATTAGTGCAATCTGTGCAGCTCCAAGTATCTTAGGACATCGAGGGATGCTGGTGGGAAGAAATGCATGCTGTTTTCCTGAATATGAAAGTCAACTAACAGGAGCCAATGTATCAAAAAACGAAGTGGAAATATCGGATCACATCATTACAAGTAGGGGAATGGGATGTTCGATACCATTTGGGTTGGCTATTGTAAAAAGATTTTTAGGACAAGCTGTGTCTGATGAGTTAAAGAAAAAGATCATTTATCAAAATAGCTAGTTTATATAAAATGAGTGAGATTTATGGAGGTTATAATGAGTAACGTATTACTAGATACCATATTGGATTGTGTAAAGTTATTGCCGTTTTTATATATTACATATTTAATTATGGAATATATAGAGCATAAGACAAGTGAGAAGACAAAAACAGTTATTAAAAGATCAGGGAAATTCGGACCAATTATTGGAGGTATTGTGGGAGTTACTCCCCAATGTGGATTTTCTGCTGCTGCTGCAAGCTTATATGCTGGTAGAATTATAACAATGGGAACTCTGATTGCTATTTTTTTATCTACATCTGATGAAATGCTACCTATTTTAATTTCTCAAAAAGTTGATATCATAATTATTATAAAAATTTTAGGGATTAAAATGATGATAGGAATGCTGGCAGGCTTATTGATTGATCATATATATTCGAACTCCGGGAAAAAAGAGGAATCATTAACCATTCATGAAATCTGTGAACATGATCATTGTAATTGTGAAAATGGCATTTTTCGCTCGTCATTCAAACATACATTACAAATTATTATATATATTTTTCTAATTACCTTTATTCTTAATTCATTCATTTTCTATATTGGAGAAGAGAACGTAGCAAATATAATACTTAACAAGCCATTTGCTGGTTCTATTATTTCAGGTATAGTTGGACTGATTCCAAATTGTGCAGCATCCGTGATTATTACACAGTTATATTTGGATGGTATCATGAGCACAGGAGCGATGCTGTCAGGATTATTAGTAGGTGCAGGTGTTGGAATTTTAATACTTTTTAAAGTAAATAAACATAGGAAGGAAAACATAAAGATTGTCCTACTGCTATATGCAATTGGTGTTATGGCAGGAACCTTATTTGATCTATTTAAATTTGTGTTGTAAAAAATTGCCATAATAATTGTCACCATTTCGCTAATACTATGATTAAGATAACAGATAGAATCAAACTTAACTTAAATTCTTTGTTTATAGAAAGAGTTTTTAAGATAAGAGAGAGGAAAATCACTTATCTTAAAATAGACAAAATAAAAATAGTATTGAAAGAAAACATGATTCAATTATGGAGGTGAATGAAATGGCAAGTGGAAGCAGATCAAATAGAGTAGAGGTTCCAGAAGCGAAAGCAGCTATGGATCGTTTCAAAACAGAGGTAGCTTCAGAATTAGGAGTTAACTTAAAAGAAGGATATAACGGTGACTTAACATCGAAAGAAGCAGGATCTATCGGCGGAGAAATGGTTAGACGAATGATCAAAAAGCAAGAAGAGTCAATGAAATAACAAAATCTTAAAAAAGTTAGTGCTTCACCAATAAATCATTGGTGAAGCATTAATTTTTGTTTACAAATATAAGCTAAAGCTCTTTTTGAATCACTTTTTTTAATGGATTTAAAATAATGTATGCAAGTGCACTTCCGAGTAATGCAGTGATAAGTTGTGTAATAGAAAAAGTTATTTTTGCGGCTTCTAAAACTTTGGGAAGAGCCTCAGGCTTTGGAAGTCTTGCACCAATATTGTTCCCAAAATTAGGGAAGATAATATAAATAACCAATAGACCCATGAAGGCAGCCTTCACAATAGAACCAAGTACTAAACCAATTTCCAAATGAAAAGGAAATTTTGCTTTGTTACTAAAGAAGTAAGTGAAAAATACAATAATCATGTTTCCTGCCATAATTAAGGGGAACATCAGTGGAATTCCAGCCATTATGGGGGAGCCTGTAAAGAAAAAAGCTGTAATGGGAGAAATGATACTAATCACCACTCCACTCATAAGTCCCGCTAAAAGAGTGGCAATAATTAAGGTTGCATTAACAATCGGACCAGTGATGTATTGTGAATATGGGGACATTGATTTAAAATATTGGCTCATAATACAAATAGCTAATAGAACTGCGGTTGTAGTAATTTGTTTTGTTGTTATTTTCATAGATAGTACCCTTTCTGTATCAATGTGATGTATGTTCCCGGGTTGATAACACCTTCTAACAGTGCAAGAAGTAGTTGTTAAAATAAACCCATTATAATATAGACACAATCAAAAAGAAAAGTAAACAAAAATAAAACAAATAATTGCTTTTATTAAAAAAACGGATAAAAAACAACATAAATAGGAGGAAATATTATGAAAATAAAGTTCTAGTAATTTAATTTTACATATGATATAATCGTAGAATGACTGTGAGAATGGCCTAATATAAGTGATTTGAGTAATTTACAAAATAACTTGGGAATGGGTCGATAAAATAGATGAAGTCACAGAGGTAATTATAGGAGGAAATAAATAGTATGAGTATACAGGTTGAAAAATTAGAAAAGAACATGGCAAAGCTTACAATCGAGGCATCGGCAGAAGAATTGGACAAAGCATTAGAAAAAGCTTACCAAAAAAATAAAGGAAAAATGAGCGTACCAGGTTTCCGTAAAGGTAAAGTTCCAAAAGCTATGATAGAAAAAATGTACGGAAAAGAAGTTTTTTATGAAGATGCTGCAAATGAGCTTATTCCAGAGGCATACGCAAAAGCGTTGGATGAATGTAGCGAAGAAATTGTATCACAACCAACAATAGATGTAATCCAATTAGAAGTAGGTAAACCATTTATTTTTACAGCGGAAGTTGCACTTAAACCAGAGATTTCTCTTGGAAAATATAAAGGCGTTAAAGTTGCGAAAACAGAAATAATTGTGTCAGAAGAAGAAATTGATGGCGAGATTGAAAAAGAAAGAGAAAACAATGCAAGAACTATTTCCGTTGAGGATAGAGCTGTTAAAGACGGCGATACAACAGTGATTGATTTTAACGGTTTTGTTAATGGAAAAGAGTTTGACGGCGGAAAAGGTGAAAATTATACATTGGTAATAGGTTCTCATTCTTTTATCGATACATTTGAAGAACAATTAATTGGTAAAAATATTGGGGATAATCTTGAAGTAAATGTTAATTTTCCAGAAGATTACCAAGCGGAAGAACTAGCTGGAAAACCTGCAATGTTTAAAGTTGCCATTAAGGAAATTAAAGAAAAAGAACTTCCTGAATTAAATGACGAGTTTGCAAGTGAAGTATCAGAATTTGATACTTTGGCAGAATACAAGGAAGATGTAAAGAAGAAATTAGCTGATAAAAAAGAGACAGATGCTAAAAACACCAAAGAAGATGCAGTAATTAGTGCAATCATAGCAGATGCAAAAATGGATATTCCAGATGCAATGATTCTTTCACAACAAAAACAATTAGTGGAGGATTTTGCACAAAGAATCTCTTCACAGGGATTAACCATGGAGCAGTATTTCCAATTCACAGGATTAAACTTTGATACTATGCTCGAACAAGTAAAACCTCAAGCGGAAAAGAGAATAAAATCAAGACTTGTTTTAGAAGCTGTCGTTGCAGCAGAAAAAATGGAAGCTAGCGAAGAAGATTACGAAGCAGAAGTAGTTAGAATGTCAAGCATGTACCAGATGGAAGTAGATAAGATTAAGGAAATGCTAGGTGAAAGTGAAAAGAAACAAATTATGCTTGATCTAGCCATTGAAAAAGCAGTTCAATTTGTAGTAGCAGAAGCAAAAGAAGGTAAATAATCTTAATTATATTTAATTATAAAAATTTAAAGCATTCATTAAACTTTTATTAATAAATTGTGAGTTTAGTGCAATGCGTTAATATAAGGGATATAATGACCATAAAAACAAAATGGAGGTCAAAATTTATGAGTTTAGTACCTATGGTTATAGAACAAACAAGTCGTGGAGAACGTTCTTACGATATTTATTCAAGGCTTTTAAAAGAAAGAATTATTTTTTTAGGTGAAGAAGTAAATGAAGTGACAGCAAGTTTAATTGTAGCACAATTGTTATTTTTAGAAGCAGAAGATGGTGACAAGGATATTCATTTATATATTAATAGCCCTGGCGGTTCTGTTACAGCAGGCATGGCAATTTATGACACCATGCAATTTATAAAATGTGATGTTTCAACAACCTGTATTGGTATGGCAGCTAGCATGGGTGCATTTCTTTTAGCGGGTGGAGCTAAGGGCAAAAGATATGCTCTTCCAAATGCAGAAATAATGATTCATCAACCATTAGGAGGCGCTAAAGGGCAAGCAAGTGAAATTGAAATTGCTGCCAGACATATGCTAAGAACAAAAGAAAAGTTAAATAGGTTATTAGCAGAGAATACAAATCAGCCCGTAGATGTTATTGCGGCGGATACGGATAGGGATAATTGGAAAACTGCCGAGGAAGCAAAAGCATATGGATTAATTGATAACGTAATTATAAATCATGCTAGTACCTTGGAAGGTAAAGAAGAAAAATAGAGTTTATAGGGAGTTAAGGAATGGCAGGAAAAAATTCTGACGAGAAAGTAAGATGTTCTTTTTGTAATAAAACCCAGGATCAAGTAAAAAAGTTAATTGCGGGTCCTTCTGGAGTATACATTTGTGATGAATGTATTGATATATGTAGTGATATTATGGAAGAAGAATTTGAAGAAGACCCAGTAGTAGGAAAGATGGAAATAAGTCTTTTGAAACCGGTTCAAATCAAAGAATTCCTGGATGATTACGTAATAGGGCAAGAAGAGGCTAAAAAAGTATTATCAGTTGCAGTATATAACCATTATAAAAGGGTTACTGCGGATAAAGATTTAGATGTAGAATTACAAAAAAGTAATATTATTATGTTGGGGCCAACTGGATCAGGTAAAACACTGCTTGCTCAAACCTTAGCAAAAATCATTAATGTTCCTTTTGCAATTGCAGATGCTACCACTTTAACGGAAGCAGGTTATGTTGGTGAAGATGTAGAGAATATACTATTAAAATTACTTCAAGCGGCTGACTACGATGTGGAACGTGCACAGTTTGGTATTGTCTATATAGATGAAATAGATAAAATAACAAAGAAAAGTGAAAACCTATCCATTACAAGAGATGTTTCAGGGGAAGGTGTGCAACAAGCACTTCTTAAAATAATTGAAGGAACGATTGCTTCAGTTCCTCCGCAAGGAGGAAGAAAACATCCTCATCAGGAGTTAATACAAGTAGATACTAGTAATATTTTGTTTATCTGCGGTGGTGCTTTTGATGGATTAGATAAAATAGTTGAAACAAGATTAGATCGTAAATCAATTGGGTTTGGATCAGAGGTTGTGGAAAAAAATGGAAAGAACTTTGGAGAGCTACTTAAAGAGGCAAACTCACAAGATTTAGTTAAGTTTGGTTTAATTCCAGAATTTGTGGGACGGGTTCCTATTAATGTTTCTTTAGAAGCATTAGATGCAGATGCCCTTGAAAGAATTTTAAAAGAGCCAAAGAGTGCATTAATTAAGCAATATCAAAAGTTATTTGAATTTGATAATGTAAAGCTTTCTTTTGAAGCTGAGGCGATTCGTGCCATTGCCGAAAAGGCAATGAATCGAAAAATAGGAGCCAGAGGTCTTAGATCTATTATGGAACATATTATGATGGATTTAATGTATCAAATTCCTTCTGATGAAACCATTGAAAAATGTATCATAACAAAAGCATTAGTGGATGGAACAGGTAAACCAGTTATTTCATATCGCGTTAATGGAAAACCAGAAACAATGAAAAAAGCGAAATAATATTACAAGAATAACGCTGCCGAAATTGGCGGCGTTTGTTCATATAGCGATTTGGGTGGTGA
This sequence comes from Lachnospiraceae bacterium, assembly GCA_035270785.1. GTDB lineage: Bacteria > Bacillota > Clostridia > Lachnospirales > Lachnospiraceae > DATESN01. Next base: position 13,673 of record DATESN010000106.1, read on the forward strand.
ATAAATGAAAGAACAAGAAAAAGAGACGATTAAGATACCAGCAGTGGCACTACGGGGATTAACTATTTTTCCAGATATGATGATTCATTTTGATTTAAGTAGGAAGAAGTCTATTATGGCAGTTGAACAAGCTATGATGGGAGATCAAAGATTATTTTTAATTACGCAAAAAGATCCTAACCAAGTGGATCCTAATATGGATGGTGTATTTCGTGTTGGCACGATTGTACTAATTAAACAAGTATCAAAATTACCCAACAATATTGTTAGAGTTTTAGTTGATGGAATATGTCGAGCATCTTTGCTGGAGTTTTTAGAAAATGCAGAATATCTAGAAGCTTACATTGAAGAAATACCGGTAGAAACTATGGAGTCAGATACAACAGAAACACAAGCAATGTTGCGCCATATACAAGAATTAGTGGAGCAATATTGTAGATATTACCCTAAAATAGAAAAAACAATGGCAATTCATTTAAAAGAAGTTACTTCACTTGAACGTATGGTGAACCAAACTATACTTAACATGCCACTTCATTATACAAAAAAACAAATAATATTAGAAGCGTTGGAATTAAAGAATCAATATGAAATTCTTGCAGATATTTTATTTAATGAAATTGAAATTGCAAAGATACGTACTGAGTTAACGGATAAACTTAAGGGCCGAGTTGAAAAAAATCAAAAAGAGTATTTATTACGTGAGCAACTACATTATATTAGGCAAGAATTAGGGGAGGAAGACGCCTTTTCTGATGCAGATCAATTTGAAAAAGAGTTAATCAAAATAAAGGCAAGTAAAGAAGTAAAAGAAAGAATAAAAAAAGAAATAACAAGATTTAGAAGCATATCTGGAAGTAGTGCAGAAAGCGCAGTTGCCAGAGGATATATTGAAACATTATTAGAGTTACCATGGGATAAAGTATCAAAAGATAATATGGATATGAATCAGGTAGAAGAATTATTAAATCAAGACCATTATGGATTGGATCAAGTGAAAGAACGTATTTTGGAGTTTTTGGCAGTACGTTCTTTAACAAATCATGGAGAAAGTCCCATTTTATGTTTGGTAGGACCTCCGGGAACGGGAAAAACTTCTATTGCAAAATCGGTTGCAACAGCTCTTAATAAAAAATATGTTCGGATTTGTTTGGGTGGCGTAAGGGATGAAGCTGAAATCAGAGGTCATAGGAAGACATATGTAGGGGCTATGTCAGGACGCATAGCGACTGGTTTAAAACAGGCCGGGGTAAGAAATCCACTTGTTTTGCTGGATGAAATTGACAAAGTGGGAAGTGATCAAAGAGGAGATACCTCATCAGCACTTCTCGAAGTTTTGGATTCTGAGCAAAACAGTAAATTCAGGGATCATTATGTTGAAATTCCATTAGATTTATCGGAAGTATTATTTATTGCAACTGCAAACTCTGTTTCAAAAATACCTAGGCCCCTTTTTGATCGAATGGAGATAATAGAAGTATCTAGTTATACAGCAAATGAAAAGTTTCATATTGCAAAGAAGCATTTAATTGGTAAACAACTTAAGAAAAATGGACTTCATGAAAATCAATTAACGATGAGTGATGCTTCTATAAAAAAGATAATTCAGTGCTATACAAGAGAGTCAGGTGTGAGAGAAACGGAACGAAAGATTGGGCAAGCATGTAGAAAAGTAGCAAGGGAGATACTCCAATCAGGGAAAATAAGTGTTAAAATAAATAGTAACAATTTAAATAAATATTTAGGTAAAGAGAAGTATCTATTAGATAAAGCCAACACCGTTGATGAAATTGGTATTGTTCGAGGACTTGCATGGACAAGCGTTGGTGGAGATACGTTACAGGTGGAAGTTAATATGATGCCTGGAAAGGGCGACATTGAATTGACGGGTCAGTTGGGAGACGTAATGAAAGAATCCGCGTTAACAGGTATTAGTTACATACGATCTATAAGTAAAGATTATAGTATTCCAATTGATTCGTTTAAAGAAAATGACTTTCATATTCATATCCCAGAGGGTGCCGTTCCAAAAGATGGACCATCGGCTGGTATTACAATGGCAACTGCTTTGTTATCTGCAATTACAGGTAGAAAAGTAAAAGCAGAAATAGCCATGACGGGTGAAATTACCCTGCGGGGAAGAGTATTGCCTATTGGAGGATTAAAGGAAAAAATATTAGCAGCTAAGACGGCGGGTATAAAAACAGTTTTAGTACCAGAAGCCAATAAAAAGGACATTGATGAAATCCCAAAAGAAATTACAACGGGTATTGAAATAATATATGTGGAAACTATGAACGAGGTGGTGAAACATGCCTTTGTAAAAGAAGAGGAGAAAACCAGTGATAATTAAAAGTGTTAATTTAGAAACAGTATGTGGAATCACCAGTTCAATACCTGATAATAGATATCCGGAAATTGCTTTTTCGGGAAAAAGTAATGTGGGTAAATCATCTTTAATTAATGCACTTATGAATAGGAAGGCGTATGCGAGAACAAGTGCAAAACCAGGAAAAACTCAAACAATTAATTTTTACAATATTAATGAGGAAATATTCTTTGTAGATTTGCCGGGCTATGGTTATACAAAAGCAAGTGTAGAAGTGAAAGAGAAGTGGGGAAAAATGATTGAGAGATATTTAAAAATATCAGAACAATTAAAAGCCGTTTTTCTTCTTCTAGATATTCGCCACGAACCTTCCTCTAATGATAAAATAATGTATGATTGGATATTGGCTCAAGGATATAAACCTATCATAATCGCAACAAAATTAGATAAAATAAATAGGAGTCAAATACAAAAACATGTTAAAATGATTAAAACGGGATTAAACGTGGAGAAAGATACGATAGTTGTTCCTTTTTCAGCAGAATCGAAACAAGGAAGAGATGAAATTTACGAAATTATTGAAGGATTTTTAAAAGAAGATAATATGGATGGGAAAAGTAATGAACCAAAATAAGAAACAATATATAAAGATCGTCATTAATATATCCATAGCGATACTATTTCTATTTTTATTTATTTTTGTATTGCCTAGATTATTAGTTTTCTTTATGCCATTTGTTGTTGGTTGGATTATTTCATTGATTGCAAATCCACCGGTAAAGTTTTTGGAAGAAAAATTAAGAATTAAACGTAAGGCAATTTCTGCGTTTGTCATCATAACAGTGTTAATAGCGGTAATCGTAGTGGGCTATTTAATCATTGCAAAATTGATACAACAATCGATTGGATTTATGGAATCACTTCCAGAACTATGGAAAACCATTGAAATAGATTTAAGCAAAGTTGGAAGAAGCTGGGATGTATTCTTTAAAGGTTTACCAATAGGTGCACAAGACGCCTTTATAAACATCAATACCAATATGAGCAATACCATTGGAAATATTATAGAAGGATTGGGCTCTCCAACAATGGCAGCAATCGGTAATTTTGCTAAAAATATTCCATCCTTTCTCATTTCATTTATTATGTGTGTGTTGTCAGCATATTTTTTTGTGGCGGAGAAAGAGAATATTTCCAAGGCAGTTAAAAGTAGAATGTCAGTTTCTCTCCGTAGTAAATGGGAACTAGGGACATCTAGCATGAAGCAAGCAATAGGCGGATATTTTTTAGCCCAGTTTCGTATTGAAATATGGATTTATATGTTAGTTGTTATTGGTCTGCTGATTTTAAAAGTTGAATATGCGTATTTAATTGCAGTGGGAATTGCCTGTTTGGATTTGTTACCTTTTTTTGGAACAGGAACGATTATGGTTCCATGGGCTATTTTAAAGTTCATCAGTGCAGATTATAAAAGTGGGTTTGGTCTTTTAATTATTTGGAGTGTAGGTCAATTGGTTCGACAATTTATTCAACCTAAAATTGTAGGAGATTCTCTTGGCATGAAGCCAATTCCTACGTTGTTCTTATTATATATTGGTTACAAATTTGGTAGTGTTGTGGGGATGATTATGGCAATTCCAATTGGTATCATCATAGGTAACTTTAATAAAGCAGGTGTCTTTGATACGACAAAAAACAGTTTCTATCTTTTGTTTAAAAAAGTAAATGACTTTAGAAGATTAGATGAGAAAGATTTAGAGTATCTTCACTTAGATGAGAAAAAGGAATTAGAGGAAAGCGCGAAGAAATGAAAGTGACCATTTATAATTATAGGGAATTTGATGAAAAAATTTGGTTTGATAAGTATTCCAAAGAACTTAATTTAGAATTAGTAATTTGTTGCGATGCCCCTACTATAAACAATGCAATTCTTGCAAAGGGAAGTGAATGTATTAATATCATAACATCTAAGATTCCAGAGGAGTTAGTTCAAAGATTTCAAGAATATGGAGTGAAATATATAGCTACAAGAACCATAGGTTATGATCATATAGATATAGAAGCGTGTAGAAAATATGGAATAAGAATTGGAAATGCACTATATGGACCAGAAGGTGTTGCAGATTATACATTGTTATTAATACTTTCTAGTATTCGAAATATGAAACGTATTGTAGAACGCACAAATATACAGGATTATTCACTGAAAGGACTTCAAGGACGTGAATTAAAGGATCTTACAATTGGAGTGATTGGTACTGGACGTATAGGTCAGACGGTTATTAGAAATTTGGCTGGATTTGGTTGTAAGATATTAGCAAATGATATTAGTATTTGTGAAGAAGTGAAACAAAAAGCCACCTATGTCACATTGGATGAGATATGGAAAAAGGCAGATTTAATTACGATTCATACGCCACTTACAGATGAGAACTTTTATCTTATTAATAAAAAGACAATTGATAATATGAAGGATGGTGTTGTGATTATTAATACCGCACGGGGTGGTCTCATTGATTCACAAGCATTGATAGCTGGAATTGAGAGTGGTAAAATAGGAGCTGCTGGTTTAGATGTAGTTGAAAATGAATTCGGACTTTATTATAATGACAAAAAGTCTGATATTCTAGTGAATAGGGAGTTAGCCATTTTACGTGGATTTCCAAATGTTATAATAACTCATCATATGGCATTTTATACGAATAATGCCATTCAAACAATGGTTAAGGATTCGCTACAATGTTGCAAGAGATTCATGGATGGACTATCTAATCCATGGGAAATAGATTAGATAAAAACTCATCAATATCACAAGAGTAACACTAAAGTTACTATAAGAAAGCGGTTAAATTTGAAAAATTATAAGATTATATTACAGTATGATGGAACAAGATATCAAGGTTGGCAGAAACAAGATTCTACAGACAATACATTACAAGGAAAACTTGAAAGCTTATTAAAGAAAATGGTTGGGGAAAATGTAGAAGTGAATGGATCAGGGAGAACGGATTCTGGCGTTCATGCAAAAGGACAAGTTGCTAATTTTCAAGTGGAAACAGATAAAATGCCTCATGAAATCATGGAATATATGAATTTATATTTACCAGAGGATATTGCTGTTATTTCTATTAAAGAAGTGCCAGAGCGTTTTCATAGCAGATTAAATGCAAAAGGTAAGACCTACGAATATAAAGTTATAAATAGTAAAATTCCTCATGTTTTTGAACGAAAATATGCATATGTGGTAGAAGAAAAATTAGACATTGAAAAAATGCAAAAAGCGGCAAATCTGTTATGTGGAAATCACGACTTCAAGGCATTTACAAACAATAAACGAACTAAGAAATCCACAGAGAGAACCATTGAATCCATTAAAATCGAAAAATCAAAAGATGAAATTATTTTTTCTTTTTCTGGAACAGGCTTTTTATATCATATGATTCGAATTATTATGGGTACTTTATTAGAAGTAGGAAATGGAATTCGCAAACCAGAAGACATGACATCCATTCTAAAAAGTGGTAAAAGAGAAAATGCCGGTGCTTTAGTACCAGCACTTGGTTTATGCCTTATGGAAGTTAGATATTAGTTACTATTTTTAAAAAGGCAAGAAGCAATAAGAAATAACAAGAAACTTAAAAAATACCGAAGAATACGAAAGGTAGACCTAACAAATGAAAATTAAGCACAAGTTAATGATTACTTTTACATTTTTATTATTTATGATATTTGCAATTGTTGGAATTAATTTATTCACATATCAAACCATGGAAAGTGACGCTAACTTTGTCAACTATTCTGGTAAGTTACGAGCAACTAGTTATAAAATGGCTCAATTATCTAATGTTGTTGTAAATACAAAAGATGCAGGCGCTATAGAGGAATTAAATAAGAGCATCATCTTATTTGATGGAATCTTACTAAACTTAAGCGAAGGAAATAACGAGGAGGGATTAACTAAATTAACCAATGAGATAACTTCTAAGAAATTAGCCCAAATATCAGAGGATTGGAATTTGGAGTATAAAAAAGCGTTTCAAGAAATTATAGAAGATGGAAATGAAAAAGCATTGGCTGTGATTAATGCTGAAGTAACGGAGTATGTTAATTTAATTAATGATATGGTAACAGGATACTCAGAGTATTCTAGTTCTAAAGTTGTAACTGCAAAAGTGACGAACGGAATTTTAAGTATTGTTGCAACAATAATGGGAATACTCTCATTCAGTTTTTTAAGTAAAGCGATTCGTAAACCAATCAATTCCCTGGTAGAAGATTTGAAAGCCCTTGCCCAAGGAAATGGAGATTTGACGAAAAGGATTGAAGTAAAAAGTAAAGATGAAATTGCACAAATGATTCATTATTTTAATGATTTTGTAGAAAATATACACGGGATTGTTAGTGATATCGCCAAAATATCTACAGCACTCTCAGAAAACATGAATGCTATAACAAATACCACGGAAGAGCTTACAAAATCAACAGAGATGATAGCAATGTCTTCCATGGATGTTGCACAAGGCTCTATGAAACAAAATGATAATTTGGAGCAACTAAATAAATTTGTTGATGAAATAAAACATGAAATTGAAGATGTTTCTAAAAAAGCAATGCAAGCATTAAGTTCATCTAAAGAGTCCCAAATATCTGTTGAAAAAGGGGATGACCAAGTTACAATGCAAGCATTAGAGTTAAATCAATTTGTTGATTCCATAAAAGATGCATCCCATACTGTTGAGGATTTAAATCAGTCATCAGAAGAAATAAAAGCAATTGTGAACCTTATTCATAGCATCTCATCTCAAACCAATCTATTGGCTTTGAATGCCTCAATAGAGGCTGCAAGGGCAGGAGAAGCGGGGCGAGGATTCGCTGTTGTTGCAGATGAGATAAGAAAATTAGCAGAGGAAACATCTGTATCGGCAAAGAGAATTAGCGATATCGTGTCAAGCATTGCCAATAAAACAATGAATGTTACCTCATCCATGAATCTTTTGGTTGATAGTACAAAGAACCAAGAGCAAATGATGGATTTATTAAAAATAGAATTAAAAGAGATTCTTCGAAGAACGAGTGTTACACTTGATGAATCAGAAGGTATTATGAAAATATCCAAAGAAATTAATAATGAATTTTTCGAAATTATTCATTCAGCCAAAGACATTCAAAATGTGGCAATTCAAAATGCAGATAATACTCAAAATGTTGCTTCTGCGGTAGAAGAACAAACGGCATCTTTCCAGGAAGTGGCGGCAAATATAAGTTCCATTAATGAGATGGCATGTGAATTAACAAACATTGTAGGACAGTTTAAAATATAAAATAGTATTTTTGATAGTGGAGGACAACATTATGATGTTTGTATTACATCCTGGAGTTTCACAGGAGAATATTGATAAGTTTGTAAAGTACTATGAAGATTTGGGTTTTTCTCCTTTGATTAGTAAAGGCACGGAGAGAAATGTCATAGGTTTAGTTGGAAATACGAAGATATTAGATATTGATACCATTGTAGAGACAAATGAAATTATTAGTTATGGAAAGCGAATTACAGAACCATATAAATTAGTAAATCGTTCCTTTCATCCAGAAAACACGTTTGTGAATGTGAATGGTGCTATTTTTGGGGAAGGTCACTTTCAAGTAATATCTGGGCCTTGTTCAGTAGAAAGTGAAGAACAAATTATTAAAGTTGCAAAAGCTGTAAAAAAGAGCGGGGCAACATTACTGCGTGGAGGCGCATTTAAACCAAGATCGTCACCTTATTCCTTTCAGGGATTATTAGGAGATGGACTGCGACTTCTATCAATTGCTAAAAAGGAAGTTGGCATCCCTATTGTTTCGGAAATGACAAGTGAAACACAAATGGAGTTATTTGAGGATGTGGATGTCATTCAGATTGGTGCTAGAAATATGCAAAACTTCGATTTGTTAAAGGAAGTTGGAAAATGTAAAAAACCAATTCTTTTAAAAAGAGGATTGTATAATACCATGGAAGAATTTTTAATGAGTGCAGAATACATAATGGCAGGGGGAAATGAACGGGTAATTCTATGCGAACGGGGAATGCGGACTATCGAAACCATGACTAGAAATACGCTGGATATTTCAGCAATACCAGTATTAAAGAAATTATCTCATTTACCGATTATCATTGATCCATCACATGCTTCAGGCATGAGGTCACTGGTGGAACCATTATCGAAAGCAGCAATTGCAGTTGGAGCAGATGGACTTATGATTGAAAGCCATAATGATCCTGCGAAGGCCCTTTGTGATGGCGCTCAATCATTGGATCTTTTACAATTTGATTCCTTAATGAGTGAAATTAGAAAGCGTGTTGAATTTGAGGGGAAAAAATTAGGTTGTTAAAAAGGGTTTTTTTACCATAGAGTGTTGACAAATATTAAAAAGTGTATTAGTGTACTATATGAATAGTACACTAATACACTTTTTGTGAAAACTAAAATGGAGGATTATATGTTAGAGGTTTATGGGCTTTCTAAAAGATATGGGAAAATATTAGCAGTGGATAATGTGGATTTAAATCTTTCTAACGGTCAAATCGGAATACTTCTTGGGCCAAATGGTGCTGGAAAATCTACCGTAATTAAAAGTATTGCAGGATTGCTACGATATGATGGAGAAGTGCTGATCCAGGGGTTACAGGCAAAATCGATGGAAGCAAAAAGAATATTTGCTTATGTTCCTGAGATGCCAGCAATGTTTGATGCGTTAACGGTAAGAGAACATTTAGAATATATAAGAAGAGCTTATGGTGTAGATATAAAAGAGGAAGAAATTGTTTTTCTTTTGGAGCGATTTGATTTATTAGATAAGCAAAATAAAATGGGTAATGAATTATCAAAAGGTATGATGCAAAAGGTAAGTATTTGCTGTGCGTTAATTATTAATCCCCAAGTAATCTTGCTTGACGAACCCATGGTGGGATTAGATCCAGCTGCAATAAAAGAACTAAAAAAGATAATAATGGAATTAAAAGAATTAAACGTAACAATTTTAATAAGTACCCATATGCTAGAGATGGTAAAAGATCTTTGGGATGTCATGTATGTTATGGAAAAAGGTAAGGTACTGGCACATTATAAAAAGGATGAAGTGGGAGATAAGGATATTGAAAGCTTATTCTTTACAGTGACAGGTGGTGAATAATATGGGATCCCTTAGTTATATACTCAAAAAAACATTTAAAAATAAAATCAAAAAAGCAATAAAAAGACCAACCACGTATTTCTTTTTTGCATTTATTATGGCATATCTCATATTAATTCTTATTACTTTTAGGACGCTTGCTACAAAAATAGGAATTGATAATCCAGAAGGTATGGCAGCCGCTCTTACAATAATGGTTATTTTGATTATTCCAAGTAATGTTATTTCTTTTGTAAAGAGAAAAGGATTACTTTTTACCCCAAGCGATGTTCATATGATATTTCAATCACCATCAAATCCTAAAAGAATTCTTTTTTATGCATATAGTAGGAATATTATAGTTTCTTTCATACTTGGTGTTATTACAGTGCTAGGGGGATATATTTGGTGTAATATTTCACCAATACTCATGCTTTTGTATTTTCTATTTGTTTTTGTAATGGAAGGGGTATTAGAAACTTCCATGATGATCATATTGTACGGAAATGAGTTTATGAATGAATCCATAAAAAAGATAATAGAAGTTGCAATGTATTTCTTAATGGGAATGTTTGTAATTATTGGATTTATTATAATATGGAAGGAAGGATTTACAGCAGCTAGTATTTTAGGATATCTTCATTCGCCTTATATTCAGCTGATTCCTATTGCAGGATGGAATATTGCCGTCATTCATCTGATTTTTATGGGTCCGACAATGGTTAATGTGATTGGAAGTGTTCTTTTAGCCATTACTACATTACTGCTTTTCTTAGTAGCCAAAAACATGAAATGTACAGGTGACTTTTATGAAGATGCGATGAAATTTGCAGACGATTTTGCAGAGGCAAGAAAAAAAGCTAAAAAAGGTGAAGTGTCAGTGTCAAGGATAGGAAGTAAAAGAAAATACAAGAGTTCTCAAATCATCTATAAAGGAAACTTTGCAAAGGCTATTTTTTATAGACAGTTACTGGAATATAAAAAGAATCGGTTTTTTATATTTGGGGTGAATACGTTATTTTGTTTTGCCATCAGCATTACTTTAATAATTGCATTGCGTGGAGAAAAGCTTCCTATTGGTAAAGAGTTTATTATTCCAGGTGTTATGGCATATTATATTTTTATTACAAGTGGATATATGACTAAGTGGAAAAAAGAATTGAAAAATCCATATACTTATTTACTTCCTGACAGAGCTTTAAAAAAGCTTTGGTATGCAACATTAATGGAACATATTAGGGCAGTGATAGATGGTATACTTCTTGCAGTACCGGTAGGTATCTTTATAAAGATAGCACCCCTTCAAATATTACTTAGTATTGCATTGTATGTATGTTTACAAGCATGTAAATTATATATAATTGTGTTAGGAGAGGGAATCTTTGGTAGTACATTGGGTGAGTTCCCAAAGCAAATCTTAAAACTATTTCTTTTAGGAATTGTAGTATCAATTGGGGCATTACCGGCAGTATTGGGTGTAGTATTCATTAATATAGAAGCAGGTTTTTTAGGAATGATAGCCGTGGTCGTCTTATTATCTCTAGGTATTATGTGGATATCATCAAGAGTATTTTCTCGGATGGAATCAGTAGACAATTAGTCCACAAGAAAAAAAGGAGAAATGAACATGGCTCGTTACATGCTTCAAAATGATAAAATAGCAATCAGTGTTGATTCCTTAGGTGCAGAGTTAAGGTCATTAAAGGATATTAGAACAGGGCAAGAATATATGTGGGAAGCAAACCCAATTTTCTGGGGTAGGACATCACCCATACTCTTTCCAATAGTGGGAAGTTTAAAAGATAAAAGGTACACCTATCATGAAAAAACATATACATTGCCACAGCACGGATTTGCAAGAGAAATGGAATTCTCTTTATTAAAAAAAGAAGATCACAAAATTTGTCTTGGTATCCAATCAAATGGTGACACATTAGAAGATTATCCATTTTTATTTACCTTAGAAATTGAATATGAAATTAAGGATAGACAGGTAGAAATCATTTGGAGAGTCAGGAATAAAGACCAGAAAAAAATGCATTTTTCTATAGGAGGGCATCCAGCCTTTATATGTCCATTCATACCCAACACAAAAAAAACCGAGCATTATATTCAGTTTGATGTAAAAAATAAAGTGATTAGTACAAGTATTGTTGAAGGGGGATTAGCCGCTCATTCTCAGGTGACAATAGAACTAGACAATGGTATGCTCCCAATTACAGAGGATTTATTTGATCTGGATGCATTGATTATAGAAGAGCATCAAGCACATCGTGTTGCATTATTAACCCCAAATAAAAAGCCCTACCTTACGGTAGAATTTAAAGCACCGCTATTTGGGATCTGGTCACCACCTAAAAAGAATGCACCATTTATATGTATTGAACCTTGGTATGGTAGATGCGATAAGTATGATTTCCATGGTTCCTTAGAAAATCGTGAGTGGAGCAACACATTGGATCCATCAGAGAAATTTGAAGAAAGCTATAAAATTTTAATATAATTGATATTAAAGGAAAATGAGTGGTAAAGGGGAGAAAATAAATGAAATTAGAATTAAAGGAAATTAAGAAAAGTTTTGGAGAAAAAGAAATTCTTCATGGAATTTCTTTTAGTGTAGAAAGTGGTCGCGCGTTAGGCCTTTTGGGAAGAAACGGAGCGGGAAAAACAACATCAATAAGAATATTAATGGATATTTTCCATGCTAATTCCGGGCAAGTGCTTTTGGATGGAAAAAAGTTTGAACCATCGAAAGTTCAAATTGGATATCTACCAGAAGAAAGAGGATTATATCCTAAAAAAACAGTTATAGTACAAATGGTATATCTCGCAAGATTACGAGGTCTTAGTAAAAAGAAAGCCCAAGAAAATGCAAAACATTGGTTAAAACGCTTGGAAATTGAAGAATACGAAACAAAGAAATTAGAAACATTATCAAAAGGTAATCAGCAAAAAGTTCAATTGGCAGCAACATTAGTTAGTGATCCTGATATAGTGATTTTAGATGAACCATTTAGTGGCCTTGATCCAGTTAATTCACAAATATTAAAAGATGTTGTTGGAGAGCTTATTGCTGCAAATAAAATTGTCATTTTTTCCAGTCATCAAATGAGTTATGTAGAAGAGTTTTGTGAAAGAATTGCTGTAATTGATAACGGTGAAGTAGTATTAGATGGTGATTTATCTGAAATTAAAAGAGAGTTTGGAAAGAATTGTCTGGTATTAAATGTAGAGGGACAAAGTGTAGTTGAGTTAGCAGATACCTTAAAAGAAAGTTTTCAAGAATTAGTAAAAGTGATTTCTTTGAAAAAGGATTTTGTTGTAATGGAATTGGTAATGGGAAAATCGAAATGGGATTTATTAGAGAAGCTGAAAGATTATAAACTTGACATTGTTCATTTTGGTATTTATGAACCTTCCCTAAATGATATTTTTGTGGCAAAGGTTGGAAATGAAGTGGAGGAGAAGAAATAATATGAAAAACTTTAAAACAATTCTTACCTTTGAGCTAAAAAATTATTTTGAAAATAAAACATTTTTAATTTCCACGATCTTAATTAGTGCGGTAGCGATTGTATGTATGTTTATACCAAGGTTTTTCGATGTATTTGGTGAAAAAAAAGATGCCGTGGTAAAAACAGAAGAAATAGGAGATTCGGAGCAAGAAACCATTACGTATGATAATAAAATGATTATTTTCGATCCAGAATCTATAGTTAGTAAGGAAATGTTCAGTCAAACATTTCCCCAAACGGAATTATTGATAGCAGAAAGCAAAGAAGATGTTATTGAAATGGTTGAATCAAATAAAGCAAAAGCTGGATTTGTTATGAATAGTGCAACAAATTATGAATATTATGTATTTAATAAGGGATTGTATGATTCGACGCAAAATAGTTTTTATCAGATGATTCAAGTACTCTCAAGAATGGAATATTGCAGCAAGAACAACCTGGATTATGATGAGTTGGAGATGGCTTATCATGTTGAAATTACTTCAACGGTTGAAGTTCTAGGAAAAGATGCAATGAGTAATTATTGGTATTGTTATGGATTAGTTATTATTGTATTTATGTTAATTATCTTCTATGGCATTATGATTGCTACCAGTGTTACAACAGAAAAGAGCAATCGTTCTATCGAAGTATTAGTTACAAGTACCAACCCTACAAGCTTATTGTTTGGAAAGGTATTTGCAGGAGCCATTGCAAGTTTGCTACAGGCTTCTATACTGCTTGGTAGTGTATTAGGTTCCTATCAATTTAATAGAGATGCGTGGGGGTCACGCCTTGATATGATATTTAATATTCCGGCAGAGGTTTTAATTACATTTGCATTCTTTGGCTTAGGTGGATATTTGTTTTATGCATTTATTTATGGAATGGTAGGTGCATTAGTATCAAAGACAGAAGATATTAATAAGTCAGCAGGAAGTATTCAAATGATTATCATGGTTGTATACTTTGTAGTGTTATTTCAATTACAAAATATAGATGGAATTGCAATTAAGATTGCTTCTTTTTTACCAATTAGCTCCTATAGTGCAATGTTTGCTAGAGTGGCAATGGGTAAGGTTGAAATTTGGGAAATCATAATATCATTTACTATTTTAGTAGTATCTATTATTGGAATTGGAATTTTTGGAGCGAAAGTATATAGAAGTTCAACATTAAGATATGGTAATCCAATTAAATTAAGAACCATATTAAAATCGTTAAAGAATAAGGAATAATTTTTAATGGAGTGAGAAAAATATTCATGAAGTGAAAAATGCCGAGCAAATGCTCGGCATTTTTCATAGTATTGTGAGTTTTTGTCAGCCATGAAAACTATCGAATAAAGTTAGTGTGAATCTTTGCATCAAGAGTTGGTTGAATAATTCCTGAACTTTTGCCTGCGTTAATGGATTTTAATAGCCAAGCCATATTTTTACCTAAAGTTTTCATAATCTGTAATCCTTCTAAATCCTTTAAGACATCTTCGGGACAACTACCATGTACCATATTCCAATATTGAGATGATACAAGGGGCATGTTGTTCATTAAGAAATATTTATTTATTACATCAAGAGCTGCGGTAGTTCCGGCCCTTCTTGCGGAAGCAATTGCTGCGGCAGGTTTGTAAGATAAACAATTACCAGCATAAAACATACGATCTAAAAGGGAAATAAGGGAACCATTTGGGGAAGCATAATAAACGGGAGAACCAACAATAATTCCATCCGCTTCCGCTGCTTTAGATAAAGCAAAATTTACCGTCTCTCCTGGTAAGATGCATTGGTTATCTTTGCATTTTCCGCAAGCAATACAACCTGATATAGGCTGAGTGCCAATATGGAATAGCTCTGTTTCAATACCTTCTTCATGAAGGGAGGATGCCACTGCATGTAATGCGGTATAAGTACAACCATTGACATGTGGACTGCCATTAATTAATAACACTTTCATTTAAACTCCTGTCTGCATTTTTTCTAATGCACAAATAGTAATTGTTAAAGATACATTATAACGCATTTTATTAAATTTGTATTCAGTAATAAATACAATGTCATAATATATAATAATATGTTCTGTGTATAAAAATGCTACAAAAAAAATATAAAATACTATTGACATAATCTTGATAAGTGATAATATGAATACACAGACATATGAACGTACAGACATATGTTAATATATAAAAGGAGAAAATAATTCTGGATATGAAAAATAATGAAATAATTCCATGTGGGTGTAAGGAAGTTCATGAAGATATTATAAAGATGGTAAATGAAAAGATACCACAAGAAGAAAAGTTGTTTGATCTGGCAGATTTTTTTAAAGTATTTGCAGACTCTACGCGAATAAGGATTCTAAATGTGCTACTTTGTTCGGAAATGTGTGTATGTGACTTGGCAAGCATATTAAATATGTCACAATCTGCAATTTCACACCAATTAAGAAACCTAAAGCAGATGGATCTTGTTCGTAATCGAAGAGAAGGAAAGTTAATGATCTATTTCTTGTCGGATGGACATATATCAACAATCTTAAGTCAGGGATTGGATCATATCGAAGAAAATAGTAGATGATATGAGAGCATGCAACGCATGCAGACGGGAGTATGTTGAATGTAAAGCATATTCAACTATTGATATGAGAGCATGCAACGCATGCGGACGGGAGTATGAATGAGGAAAGTCTATATATTAGAAGATTTGGATTGCGCGCACTGCGCGACTAAAATAGAAGAAGGAATAGGTAAATTGCAAGGTGTCATTACGTGTAATATATCATTTATGACTAAAAAAATGGTTCTTGAGGTTGAAGAAGATAAAATAGAAAAGATATTGGTAGATGCAAAAAAAATAATAAAAAAGTTAGAACCTGATATAACAGTCATAGAAAAAGTATAGTATTAGGATTTGAATAAATGGTATGAAATGCATCAGGGAGAGAATGAATGACAAAAAAGATGAAAAAAAGATTGCACCAAATTATAATAAGTATTGTACTATTGTTGATAGCAGTCATTGCAAAAAGGCTGATCAAGGATTTGAATACCAATTTGGAATTAGCGTTGTTCTTAGTAGCATATTTTTCGATTGGACACAATGTCCTTAAACAAGCAGGTAAAAACATAGTAAACGGTCAAGTATTTGATGAAAATTTTCTTATGACAATTGCAACCATGGGTGCATTTTTTGTTGGTGAATACCCAGAGGCCGTATTTGTAATGCTTTTTTATCAAGTGGGTGAGTTTTTTCAATCTTATGCAGTTAATAAATCTAGAAAATCTATAGCAGATTTAATGGATATACGTCCAGACTATGCAAATGTAATGAGGAATCGTAGCATTTTAGTAGTGGATCCAGAAGAAGTTTCTATTGGTGAAGTTATTGTCATTAAACCAGGAGAAAAAGTACCCTTGGACGGTAGGATTATAAAGGGAAATTCCATCATTGATACCATGGCTCTTACAGGAGAAAGTGTTCCCCGAGAAGTCTTGTGTGGGGAAGATGTCATAAGCGGATGTATAAACATAACAGGAGTTATTGAGGTGGAAGTAAAAAGAGCGTTTGGCGAATCGACGGTAAGTAAGATTTTAGAACTAGTGGAGAATGCAAGTAGTAAAAAAGCAGAAGCAGAAAACTTTATTACCAAATTTGCAAAGTACTATACACCAGCGGTTGTCATTAGTGCTGCAGTATTAGCTATTATTCCCCCATTGGTACTAGGTGGAGGGTGGTATCACTGGTTATATAGAGCATTAACATTTTTAGTTATTTCGTGCCCATGTGCATTAGTTATTTCTATTCCATTAAGTTTTTTTGGAGGTTTGGGGGGAGCAGGAAGACATGGCATTCTTATAAAAGGGAGCAATTACCTTGAAGCTTTAGCAAAAACAGAAATTATCGTTATGGATAAAACGGGAACACTTACAAAAGGAACTTTTATAGTGAAAGAAATTGTTCCCTCTAAAAATAGTGAAGTAACCAAGGAAGAACTTTTAGAAATAATTGCATATGCAGAAAGTTATTCCACCCATCCTATTTCTAAGTCTTTATTAATGGCTTATAATAAGGAAATAGTAAAAGATAAAATAGGGGAAGTAAAAGAAATTGCTGGTCTTGGAGTTTTGGCTGTAATAAACGGTAAGAATATTGTTGTAGGTAATAAAAAATTAATGAAACAAAACAATATTATAGTTGAAAGTCCAAAAGAAGTTGGTACGGTAGTTTATGTGACAATGGAACAAACTTATTTGGGATATATTGTAATTGGAGATGAAATAAAAGAGGATGCACAAAAAGCAATTAAAGAATTAAAAGAAGCAGGTATTAAAAAGATTATTATGCTGACTGGAGATAGAAAAGAAATTGCCAAAAGTGTAGCGAATGAATTGGACATTCAAGAGGTTTATTCTGAATTGTTGCCAGTTGATAAGGTAGATAGAATGGAATCTATATTAGCACATAAAACAGATAGTGGAAAACTCATTTTTGTAGGAGATGGAATAAATGATGCACCAGTCCTTGCAAGAGCAGACATAGGAATTGCCATGGGAGCTCTTGGTTCAGATGCGGCTATTGAGGCAGCTGATATTGTAATAATGACAGATGAGCCATCAAAGATTCCACTAGCTATTAAGATTTCAAAGAAAACATTATTAATTGTAAAACAAAACATTATACTAGCATTAGGAGTCAAAGCACTTGTCTTGATACTAGCAACGATAGGTTATGCAAGCATGTGGGCAGCTGTTTTCGCTGATGTAGGGGTAGCCTTTCTGGCAATATTAAATGCTATGCGTGCAATGAACATAAAAAATAAGGCTTAACTATAAGATAATTGCAGGTCAGTACCATTTTAATGATATAGACCTGTTTTGGAAAAGGAGTTGAATATTAATGACAAAACAAAAGTATGAGATAACGGGAATGACTTGTTCAGCATGTTCATCTCGAGTAGAAAAGAATGTTTCGAAATTAGAGGGAATAAAAAGTACTAGCGTTAATTTACTTACCAATAGTATGCAAGTAGAATATGATGAAACAGTACAAAATGATAATACAATTATAAAAAGTGTAAAAGATGCTGGATATGGAGCTTCCTTATGGCATGGGTTGTTAACAGGAGATAGCAAAAGTAGTGGAAAGAAAGATATTGTAGTAGAAAGTGAGAAAGAAGCAGATAGTACTAAAATTAGATTGTGGATTTCTATTGGATTTTTAATTCCACTTATGTATTTGTCCATGTATCATATGTTTAAGACCTGGTTTGGCTTACCCATACCATCGTTTATAATGGAACTCTTCCATGGGGATAAAAATGCACTAAGTAATGTATTTACTCAATTTCTTCTATTGATACCAATTTTAGTTGTAAATAAGAAGTATTTTGAAAAGGGATTTCAAACATTATTAATGGCAAGTCCAAATATGGATAGCTTGATTGCTATTGGAAGCAGTGCTGCAACAATTTATGGAATTTTTGCTATCTATAAAATAGGATATGGATTAGGCCATGGAGATATGACACTAGTATCACAATATTCTATGGATATTTATTTTGAATCCGCTGGTACGATATTAACCCTTATTACTGTAGGTAAATATTTAGAGGCTAAGTCAAAAGGAAAGACAAGTGAAGCAATTACTAAACTGATGGACTTGTCACCGAAAACAGCTATCATTGACGTTCATGGACAGGAGCTAGAAGTACCAATAGAACAGTTAAAAGTGGATGATATTTTTATAGTGAAACCGGGAAGCTTAATACCTGTTGACGGTATCGTCATAGAAGGTAATTCTAGTATTGATGAATCCGCGATTACAGGGGAAAGTATACCAGTAGAAAAGACACTAGGTGATAATGTAATGTCAGCTTCGGTAAATCGTTCGGGATATTTAAAGTGCAAGGCTGTGAAAGTGGGTGAAGATACAACTCTTTCTCAAATCATAAAATTAGTGGAAGAGGCAAGTGCTAGTAAAGCACCAATTGCTAAAATGGCTGATAAAATAGCGGGTGTCTTTGTTCCAACAGTCATAGGAATTGCAGTAATAGCTGTAGCTATATGGTTACTAGTGGGAGCTAGTTTCGAATTTGCCATATCTATAGGAATAGCAATTTTAGTTATTTCTTGCCCATGTGCACTTGGACTTGCTACTCCGGTTGCAATTATGGTCGGTACCGGAGTAGGAGCAAAAAATGGCATCTTAATTAAATCCGGTGAAGCCCTTCAATTGGCGAAAGAAATAGATACTGTTGTTTTAGATAAAACGGGAACAATAACAGAAGGAAAACCAAGGGTTACGGATGTTATTTTATTCTCCAATACGTTAAATACAGAACAGTTAATTCGGAAAGCTGCGGCTTTAGAAATCAGAAGTGAGCATCCCTTGGCAGAAGCAATTGTAGACGAAGCAAATAGAATAGGAAAAGAAAATCAAGAATTAGAATTTTCACTAGACCAAGTAATGGATTTTCATGCGGAGTTTGGAAGAGGAGTGGAAGGAAAGCTTACAGATGGACACTTTTATTTTACGGGAAATCAGAAATATGTCCAGAATAAAGGAATCATCTTTCACGAAGAACAGATAGCATGTATCAATCATTTTGCAGAAAGTGGAAAGACTCCACTTCTTTTTGGAAGAGAGAAAGAATTAATAGGGGTAATAGCAGTAGCTGATACGATTAAACCTAGTAGTATGGCAGCTATTCAAGAATTAAAAGCCATGAATATTAAAACAATTATGCTGACGGGAGATAATAAAAGAACAGCAGAAGCGGTACGAAAAGCATTAGATATAGAAGAAGTAGTGGCTGAAGTACTTCCAGCCGAAAAAGAAGCTAAAATAGCTGAGCTGAGAGCGCAAGGTAGGAAAGTTGCAATGATAGGAGATGGAGTTAATGATGCTCCAGCACTTGCCTCGGCGGACGTTGGAATTGCAATCGGGGCAGGTACGGATGTTGCAATTGAGAGTGCCGATATTATCTTAATGAAAAGTGATTTACAAGACGTTGTAACAGCAATTAAGTTAAGCAAAGCTGTCATTGTGAATATAAAAGAAAATCTTTTTTGGGCATTCTTTTATAATATAATAGGGATTCCAGTAGCCGCTGGAGTATTTTATAGTTGGTTAGGGTGGAAGTTAAATCCAATGATTGGAGCAGCAGCAATGAGCTTTAGTAGCATTTTTGTTGTAGGAAATGCCCTTAGACTTCGTAATTTCAAGGTGAAAGGAAGGAAAAAAAAGGAGGATGAGAAAGTGGAAGAAAAAATAGAGAAAATAATCAATATCGATGGAATGATGTGTGGACATTGTACTGCTAGCGTGGAAAAGGTACTAAAGAGTTTGAAAGACGTTACGGATGTAAAAGTTAGTCTTGAGGAAAAGAATGCAACAATAACCATGAATCATAAGATTACTGATGAATTAATTACACAGAAGATAAAGGAAGCTGGATA
The DNA here is from genome assembly GCA_035270785.1 of Lachnospiraceae bacterium. Lineage (GTDB taxonomy): Bacteria > Bacillota > Clostridia > Lachnospirales > Lachnospiraceae > DATESN01. The sequence continues at coordinate 34,104 of DATESN010000106.1, forward strand.
CGAAGTGACATCCATAAAATAACAAAATAATTAAATTGTATAACTAAAAGAGCATATCAAGTACCCGATATGCTCTTTCTATTTAAATATAATTTATTAGATTAGTGGGTATTTTTTTGTTAAAATGTCTACGATAGCACGAGCTTCAGGGATTTTATCTTCGCCACCCTTAATCACAAGTGATATTGCTTCAGCTATTAAATCCATATCATCCGTATTCATCCCTCTAGCCGTGATAGCAGGAGTTCCAAGTCTGATTCCACTTGTCACAAATGGAGACTTTGGATCATTAGGAATTGTATTTTTATTAGAAGTGATATGAGCTTCATCCAATAATTTTTCAACAGCCTTTCCAGTCAAATCAAAGGTAGTTAAATCCATAAGCATTAAATGGTTATCAGTGCCACCTGATACAATTTTAATCCCTCGATTCATTAAACCTTTTGCTAAAGCTTGGGCGTTATCAACAATATTTTTTTGATATAATTTAAATTCGTCACTTAATGCTTCTTTAAAGCAAACAGCTTTTGCTGCAATTACATGCATTAACGGACCACCTTGAATACCAGGGAAAATTGCCTTATTGAAATTGTATTTGTCAGCAGCTTCTTGATTACATAAAATAAGACCACCACGTGGACCACGTAAAGTTTTATGGGTAGTAGTTGTTACCACATCAGCATATGGAATTGGATTTGGATGAAGTCCGGCTGCAACAAGCCCTGCAATATGAGCCATATCGACCATAAGTACTGCACCAACTTCATCAGCAACTTCTCTAAACTTTTTGAAATCAATCGTTCTTGCGTAAGCACTTGCACCAGCAATAATCATCTTTGGCTTTGATTCTAGAGCAATTCTTCGAAGCTCATTATAATCAATAAAACCATCGTCATTTACACCATAAGGGACTACGTGAAACCATTTACCCGACATATTTACAGGGCTTCCATGAGTCAAATGTCCACCATGGTTTAGATTCATGCCCATAAGGGTATCACCGGGATTTAAAATCGCAAATTGAACTGCCATATTTGCTTGTGCACCTGAATGAGGTTGTACATTTGCATAATCGCATCCAAATAATTCTTTAGCCCTTTCAATAGCTAAGGTTTCAATTACATCTACACATTCACATCCGCCATAATAACGCTTTCCAGGATATCCCTCCGCGTATTTATTAGTGAGGGGACTACCCATTGCTGCCATAACTGCTTTGCTAACCCAGTTTTCAGAAGCAATAAGCTCAATGTGAGTGTTTTGTCGCTGTTGTTCGTCCATAATTGCCTGAGCAATCTCGGGATCAACGTTTTTAACTTCGTCTAGTGAATACATGTTAAATCCTCCATTTGTTATTCATTTAAAATACATTGTCCAAATTATAACATATTAACCTTTCAGTTAAAATACAAATAGTAAAGAAATATTTAAATGCGTTAACTGGATTCTATTGCAATGTAATACCTTCTTTACTATAACACTATTTGCTGATAAAATAGAGAAAGCTTTTGTAAAAAAATGAATAAAAAATGGGGGACAATATGTATCATATTATAGTGAATCCAGCATCAAAATCTGGGAGAGCAATTAAGATTTGGAATGAAATAAAATTAGAATTAAAAAGGCGAAGTGTAATTTATAAAGAATATCTCACAAAAGGAATGGGAGATGCTTCTAAGATTGCAATGGAATTGACCAATCAGATGGGGGCAGATTATATTTCAATTATTGTTCTTGGTGGTGATGGAACGATGAATGAAGTGGTTCAAGGAATAAAAGATTTCGAAAAAACTAAAGTAAGTTATATCCCTACGGGTTCAAGTAATGACCTTGCAAGAGCACTAAAGATTCACCAAAATCCCATAAAAGCGTTAGATCTAATATTGAATGGTAAAAGATGTATTAAAATGGATGTAGGAGTAATTAAATATAAGCCAAGTGTAATTGGATTTGGGGAAGATGATGAAGGAGATTTAGTGACAAGAAGGTTTTGTGTGAGTAGTGGCATTGGATTTGATGCGGCTGTTTGCCAAGATGCTTTAACATCTAATATTAGAAACATATGTAATAGAATTGGCTTGGGAAAGCTTACCTATTTAGGAATTGCACTAAAACAGCTCCTTACAGCACCAACAATTTCATGCAGCTTGTATTTGGATGGTAAAGAAAAAGTTTATTTGGAGAAATTTTTATTTATAGCAAGCATGATACATCCTTATGAAGGTGGTGGATTCCTTTTCTGTCCTAAAGCACTTGATGATGATGGATTATTGGATCTTTGCGTGGTAGGAAAAATGTCTAAAATGAAAATGTTATGTGTGTTACCAACAGCTTTTTTTGGTAAGCATACTGGATTCAAAGATATCTATGAATATCGAGCAAAAGAAATAACAATTCAAACATCATCACCGTTATGGATACATACAGATGGAGAAGTTCCAGGTCAAACAAGTAATATTACAATAACCTGTTTAGAAGAAAAATTAAATTTGTATTATTAAGGGAGAAATATATGATTAAACAGTTATACAGCAAGTACAAACACGGAGTACCAATGTTAATATGTATGATTATATATTTAATATGGTTTTATATATTAGAAAACAGGAGTGTTGACAAGTATTATATTATTCATGTGACAATGGATGATAAGATTCCATTCATAGAACAATTTGTAATTCCATATTTTTGTTGGTTTGTTTATGTGTTTGTATTTGTTATATATTTTATTATTTCCAATAAGGAAGATTATGAAAAAGTATTCACATTTTTAGTAACTGGTATGATTTTGTTTCTTGTTATATCAACAATATGGCCAAATGCCCAGGAACTTCGTCCTGAAATATTTCCTAGAAATAATATATTTACTAAAATGATTGCAAGATTATATAAGACCGATACCCCAACAAATATCATTCCAAGTATCCACGTATATAATTCATTGGGAATTCAGTTTGCGGTTATGAATAGTAAAGCATTACGTAAAAATAAAGCGATACAAATAACTTCTGTAATTCTTTGCATATTAATTATCCTTTCCACAGTCTTTATTAAACAGCATTCGTTGATCGACGTAATAGTTGCTATTGTCTTCGGGGCTGTCATGTACTATGTTGTATATGTTAAAAAAATGTTTTTTGGTAATAATAAGAAACATCTATGAAAAAAAGTAGTATTGTAAGGCAAAGAAGAGCATACAATTTAATTAAAAAACGATGCGATGGGAAAATATAGTTTCCTTTGTATCGTTTTTAGTTTATGAAAAGTTTAGAAATGTCTAGTTGACATTGAAAGTTCGTGTGTTATAATACAAATAGAACAAGCATATCAATATTGAAAGAAAAATGAAAAGAATTACAGGAATAAACAATCAAAAAGGGGACATTGGAGGGCATACAATATGAACGTTACGAAATTCACACAAAAATCCATAGAAGCAGTAAACACTTGTGAAAAGTTAGCATACGAATATGGAAATCAAGAGATGGAACAAGAACATTTACTTGTAAGTCTTCTTCAAATAGAAGACAGTTTACTACTAAAGTTAATTGAAAAAATGGAAATTAATCAGGAACATTTTACGAAGCGTGCAGAAGAAGCAATTAAGAAAAGAGTAAAAGTACAGGGCGGACAGATTTATGTAGGACAATTTTTAAATAAGGTTTTAATCAAAGCAGAAGACGAGGCAAAGACAATGGGAGACGAATATGTCTCTGTAGAGCATTTGTTTCTTGCAATGATTCAAGAACCAAACAAAGAGATAAAAGAAATTTTCAGAGAATATGGAATTACACGAGAACGATTTTTACAAGCATTATCAACAGTGCGTGGTAATCAAAGGGTAACCAGTGATAATCCAGAGGCTACTTACGATACTCTATTAAAATATGGTCAAGAATTAGTGGAAAAAGCGCGTAATGAAAAGCTAGATCCAGTAATTGGTCGTGATAATGAAATCAGAAATATTATAAGAATTCTCTCCAGAAAAACAAAAAACAATCCTGTTTTAATCGGTGAACCAGGTGTTGGTAAAACGGCGGTAGTTGAAGGATTAGCGCAGCGCATTGTTCGTGGTGATGTTCCCCATGGATTAAAGGAAAAGAAAATATTTGCTCTTGATATAGGCGCTTTAGTAGCTGGAGCAAAATATCGCGGTGAGTTCGAAGAGCGTTTAAAAGCGGTGCTTGAAGATGTTAAAAAAAGTGACGGACAGATTATTTTATTTATTGATGAACTTCATACGATTGTGGGTGCTGGGAAAACAGATGGAGCTTTAGATGCAAGTAATATGTTAAAACCTATGTTAGCCCGTGGAGAATTACACTGTATTGGTGCAACAACCTTAGATGAATATCGAAAATATATTGAAAAAGATGCAGCTTTAGAACGTCGCTTTCAACCGGTTTTGGTGGAAGAACCAACGGTGGAGGATACTATTTCCATACTTCGGGGTTTAAAAGAGAGATACGAGGTCTTTCATGGTGTAAAAATCATGGATAATGCTTTAGTAAGTGCAGCAATTCTTTCTAATCGTTATATTACAGATCGATTTTTACCAGATAAGGCAATTGATCTAGTGGATGAAGCTTGCGCTTTGATTAAAACGGAATTAGATTCTATGCCTACAGAATTAGACGAATTACAGCGAAAGATTATGCAAATGGAAATTGAAGAGGCGGCTCTGAAAAAAGAAAAAGATAAAGTAAGTATAGAGCGATTAGAAGTGCTACAAAAAGAACTCGCGGAACTTAAATCAGAATTTAATAATAGGAAGGCCCAGTGGGATAATGAAAAAACATCGGTAGAAAAACTATCAAAATTAAGAGAAGAAATTGATTCTGTGAATAGTAAAATTCAAATCGCACAAAGAGAAGGTGACCTGGAAAAGGCAGCAGAGCTTTCCTATGGGAAGATGCCATCATTAAAAAAGCAATTAGAAATAGAAGAAGCGTTAGTAGCAGATAAAGATTTATCAATAGTGCACGAAAATGTCTCGGAAGAAGAGATTGCAAAGATTGTGTCACGTTGGACAGGAATTCCTGTCACTAAATTAACAGAGGGTGAGCGAAATAAGACATTGCATCTAGATGAAGAATTGCACAAACGTGTGATAGGGCAAGAGGAGGGTGTGACAAAAGTTACGGAAGCGATTATTCGATCGAAAGCAGGTATTAAAGACCCTACAAAACCAATTGGCTCCTTCCTTTTTTTAGGTCCAACAGGAGTCGGTAAAACGGAACTAGCAAAAGCATTAGCATCATCTTTGTTTGATAATGAATCTAATATGATACGAATTGATATGAGTGAATATATGGAGAAACATTCTGTATCACGTCTGATTGGAGCACCACCTGGATATGTAGGATATGAGGAAGGTGGACAACTAACAGAAGCAGTTAGAAGAAAACCGTATGCGGTTGTACTGTTTGATGAAATAGAAAAAGCACATGCAGATGTTTTTAATGTATTATTGCAGGTTTTAGATGATGGTAGAATTACAGATTCCCAGGGACGTACTGTGGATTTCAAGAATACTATTTTAATTATGACGTCTAATATTGGAGCAAACTATTTGCTTGATGGAATCGATGAAGTAGGTGTGGTAAGCAGTGGAGCAGAAAATATGGTAATGAAATCTTTGCGCGATCATTTTAGACCAGAGTTTCTAAATAGATTAGATGAAATTATATTATTCAAACCACTAACGAAACGTGATGTGGGTAACATTATTCATCTCATTATATCAGATTTAAATAAAAGGCTTGCAGATAAACAACTACGTATTGTTCTAACTTCTGAAGCTGAAAAATATATCATAGACCATAGTTATGACCCTGTATATGGAGCAAGACCTTTGAAAAGATATATTCAAAAATATGTAGAAACCTTATCAGCAAAACTGATTTTAGGGGATCTTGTTGGAAGTGGGGATAGTATTTGTATCTATGAAGAAAAGGGAGAACTGAAAGCAAAGAAGGAAAACTGAAAGCAAAGAAGGAAAACAGATAGTTCTATGAAAGAAGAAAATCCCTCCCAAATCACAATTTGGGAGGGATTTAAATTATACTTTAAGAAATAGGTTCAGCCAAACGAGTAACCCCAACATAGATTTGAGAGATTTTATACCAAGTGGCATAGTCTACGATACCTGTTTGAGGAAGATTGAAAACTTGCTGAAATATTCTTACCGCATTAGCAGTATGCTGCCCATAGATACCATCAACAGATATACTTGGTAGTAAAGGATAGTTTTGCTTAATACGATTTAATTGTTCTTGAATCTGCATTACCTTATCCCCAGAAGCACCAATATTTAAATTGTATCCAGGAAAGGAAGAGGGTACTCCAGACACAAAAATGGAAGAATTAATGTACATATCACCACCATAGTAATAATGGATAATATCAATAGGGGTATAACCTTGATCTCCTAAATATTTGGAACCCCATTGACTTAATCCACCACAAGTAACATTTTTACCATCACAATAGGAAGTTAAAATGGGCTGCTTGACACCAGGGCGTGATAAAAAATTATTAAATATATTATCCACTACCATTTCTACATTTTCATAGTAATTGCGGCCATACATCCATTTTTGATCGTAGGCTGTAGAATTTGTAATGGTAAAACTATATCCCTGATTCCTGTACCATTCTGTATAGACCCTATTTAGAGTGAAACTCATAATGGCAAGTGTATTAGCGTATAAAGTTTCTTCTGGCCAGGTGGCATAGATTTCCGAAGATACAACGTTTTTTATATAATCGCTGTAAGGTACATAATAATTATTAGCACTTGTATCACTAGGAACTCCATCATGAACGATAATAATTTCGGGAATTACAACCCGACTTAGAACAATTTCACCACTTTCATTGATTGGTTTGATTTCAGCTTCTGGAATTTTTGGAGGATAATTATAAAAGAGCGTGTGGGGAAGAATAACGACTTCATTTGTTTGTTCGGAAGTTATAATGGGGCTTAATTTTATTGGTTGTAAGGCAGTAACAGAAGGAAGCACCTCTGTACCAAATACGTTTGTTGGCTCATAACCATCAGCAGTAACAAATATGTTGTAATTGGCATAGGGTTGAGGAGAGCCCGGTTCTAAACTATAATCAATAGGGGGTGTTGGAAGTTCAAGGTCAATGGTCCGTCCAATTTCATTTGTATTTATTTCTTCTATAACTTTATCAGGTTCACTAGAATAGGAGATGGATATTTTGGCATTTGGTATTGGGATAAGGCCCAAGGAAGAAGTAACGTTAAAAGACAAGTTCCCATTACTATTTGATGTATCCTGAGCTGCATATATAATATGTTTGGACATAGAAAAACCTCTGCATATTCACTTATTTATAGTATATGCAAAGGTTTTTTTACTGAAACAAAAATACGAAAGAGAATTAATCCAAGTTTAATTTTTTCTTCATAATGTAACTAGATAAGAAGAATAAAATAATTCCAATAACTAACATAATACCTGTAGATGTGAACATAGTCGACCAGATGGTACGAGAAAGGCTAAAGGAAGAGCTTGCCATTGAACTTACATTTCCAACAATCAAACCATTGGAAAATGTTGCAAGAGCCATTGTAAGTATTGTTTCTAATACTATATAAATACCCACATAAGTAAAAATGGAACCCAATACTTTATGCTTCGACCACAATTGGCCTATGGAGATAGAACCATAAATCATTAACATTCCACATACGCTAGAGACAAAGGAGAATGAGATCATTGCAAGTATAAACAAAGGAAATGGAGTTCCTATTTCCAGGGCAACTTGATCTATGATTATATTAATTGCTTCGGTAAATAGTAAAATTGTAAAACCATCCGCAAACTTTATTAAAACAGAATAGAGTAAAGTCAAAACACTTACTACAATAACAAAAGTGGTAATTATCGTCCAAGATACAGCTACAATTAATTTAGCAAGTAAAATCTTACTTGGTGTTACAGGTAAGGTATGAGTCAGGTAACCTTCATCAGAGTATAAGTTTTTATAAAAATGGACAGATAAGAAAATGAAAGAGGCAAAAGCAACAACAATTAAACTAATATAATAAACGACTAATATAATGCCGGCCAAAACATTAAGCTGAGGAATATCAGAACTCCACAAAGGCGTTTGAAATGAAATGATTCCAATGATGGTCATGATTACTAGAATGGCATTCATCATAAACATTGTTTTCCAAATTGATTTCCAATCATGTTTTATTAACTTTCCTAACATGCAAATACCTCCCTAAAATAAGAATCTACTGATTTTCCGTATTCTTCTCGAATTGTTTCTACTGTTGTATGCATCACTAGATTTCCCTCTTTAATTAGGATAACCTCATCAAGTACGTTTTCGATATCAGTGATTAAATGAGTAGATAATAAAATAGTAGCATTCTCGCTATAGTTATTGATAATGGTTTTTAAAATATAATCTCTAGCCGCAGGATCTACCCCAGCTATTGGTTCATCAAGAATGTAAAGATCTGCTTTTCTACTCATAACTAAGATTAGTTGAACTTTTTCTTTGGTTCCTTTTGATAATGTTTTCAATTTTGAATTAGATTCAATATTTAAAGATTTTAACATTCCATAAGCAACATCTTTACGGAAATCTGTATAAAAGTCTGCAAAAAAATCTACTAGTTCACTGACTTTCAATCCGTTTTGCAGATAAGTCTTTTCTGGTAAATAGGAAACAATCTTTTTTGTTTCTACACCAGGTACATTACCATTAATCAAGATGTTTCCTGAACTTGGTTGTAATAAACCATTTAACATTTTTATTAAGGTCGTTTTACCACTGCCATTTGGACCAAGTAATCCAATAATGCGTCCCCGTTCTATTTTAATGTTTAGTTGATTTATAGCAGCTTTTTTTGTACTATAGTTTTTTGTTAGATTATTTATTTCCACTAGTGAATCCATCTACTTCCCCTCCTTGGTTGCCTGTTTAATAAGGGCAGCCGTTTCTTCTTTTTCAAACCCTAATTCTTTCATTTTCTGAAAGAAGTTTTTTATTTGATCCGTTGCTAATTCCTTTTGAATGTCCTTAATCATGGTAATATCCTCCGTTACTAATCTGCCACTGGTTCGAAGTGTTGCAATTAATCCGCTTCGTTCCAACTCGGTAAAGGCCTTTTGCATTGTGTTAGGATTAACATTTGCTTCGGCTGCTAGATCTCTTACGCTAGGTAATTTGTCACCGGGTTTATAAAACCCACTCACTATTTGCATTTGAACCTTTTCTACTATTTGAGAGTAGATAGGTCTATCTGAATCAAGATTCCAAGCCATAGTTACCTTCCTTTCTTGTTTATTCATTTTCTATTGTTTCTATGCTAACTCTTTTACATTTACATACATAAAGAGTAATTATCATAGCATAGTATAAATGTATGTATTAGTGTATTAGTTGGTTAATACAATGATACAACATATTTTTATAATGTCAAGGGTTTTTGCAAATTTAAATTTTCTTTTGTATCGCAAATGTATTATGTTATAATGGCTGTGAATAATAGTAAAAAATAATTTCATTTGGAGGAAGCAACATGTTACCTAATGACCCAGCAATACTACTTAGCTTTATCAATACAAAACTACGTGATTTTTATGTTAATATAGATCATTTATGTGAAGAACTTCAGGAAAATAGAAAAGAAATAGAAGATAAGTTAATGTTAATTAATTATTATTACGATGAGGAGAAAAATCAATTTGTCTAAAGATGAAATAATTACAATTAGTAAACAAACAATCAATGGTAAGATAGGATCATTATTAGATGCTCTGATAGAAAAAGGCTATAAGGGGTCTTTTTGTAGTGGGCGTGGAACTTGTGGAAAATGTAAAGTTCGTTTTCTAGAAAATGCATCCATTCCTACGCAAAATGATAGAAACTTTTTTTCACCAGACCAACTTAGGGAAGGCTATCGATTGGCATGTGGTGTAAAGCTGAATCGAGATTGTAAGATTCAAATCCATTTTGAAAGTCAAGAAAGGTATGAAATCCTCGCAGAACAAACGTTAGTGAAAAGTCCAAATAATAGGGGGATATTTGAAAAAGAAGAATCTTATTATGTGGCAGTTGATATTGGAACGACAACAATTGTGATGCAACTGGTTGGAAGTAATTTAGGAGTTGCAGACGAAACATATAGAATATTTAATTCCCAAAGAATATATGGAACAGATGTGATTGCAAGGATGCAAGCAAGTCTGAATGGAAAACGGGAGGAACTTAAAAAACTCATTGAGTTTGAATTGGAAAAAGGCATCAGAAAGTTAACAATAAAGAATCATATTTCACCAAAAGGTATTTTTATTTCAGGTAATACAACAATGGGACATTTATTAATGGGGTATAAGATGGATTCCTTAGCTAGCTTTCCCTTTAAGCCGGTCAACATAAATGAGATTGAAATAGTGCTTGCAGGAATTCCTGCAGTTATAATGCCAGGGATATCGGCGTTTGTTGGTGGGGATATGGTATCTGGATGGATGGCATGCGGTTTACATAAAACGAGAAACTTGCATTTTCTCATTGATTTGGGTACCAATGGGGAAATGATGATAGGTAATAAGGACAGAATTATGTGCACCGCTACGGCAGCAGGTCCTGCATTTGAAGGAGGACCAACGGCTCATGTTCCAGGAACGGATATGATCGATTTGGTTGCACAAATGCTAGAAGCTGGAATTATTGATGAAACAGGTTTGTTACATGACACCTATTTTGATACAGGTTATAGGATTCAGGGAGTGTTAATTACGCAAAAAGATATTCGAGATTTACAAAAGGCCAAGGCTGCAGTTTTTGCTGGAATGGGCATTTTGGTGGAGCAATATGGAACTACCTGGGATATGATTCAAGGAGTATTTTTAGCTGGTGGATTTGGATTCGGCTTAGATGTCACAAAGGCAAATAGAATTGGTTTATTTCCAGATGAAATAAAAGATAAAGTGATTTCAGTTGGGAATGCGTCGTTAGCAGGTGCCATAATATATGGAAGAGAAAAACAAGATTTAACAGAAATTATAAAGACTGCTTCGGAAATAAATCTGGCTGCGGTAGAATCTTTTACAGAGGCATATATTTCCGCCTTAAACTTCCCCAAATAACAGATTAAATAATAGATTGGAGTTATTAATGGATAATATGGATATTTTCTCCTATATGAGAAATACTAACTTAGAAAAAGAATCTCCCCTTGCAGCGAGGCTTCGTCCGCAATCCTTAGACGAGGTGGTAGGACAACAGCATATTATAGGTAAAGACAAACTTCTTTATCGAGCAATAGTAGCAGACAAAGTAACTTCGATTATTTTGTATGGCCCTCCTGGTACCGGGAAAACAACCCTTGCTAAAGTGATCGCCAATACAACTAGTGCGGATTTTATCCAGATTAATGCCACAGCATCTGGAAAAAAGGATATGGAAGAGGTAGTGGCAAAAGCAAAAGATACATTAGGTATGTATAGCAAAAAAACAATATTATTTATTGACGAAATTCATCGATTTAATAAAAGCCAGCAGGATTATTTATTACCATTTGTAGAAGATGGAACACTTGTTTTAATAGGAGCGACAACAGAAAATCCATATTTTGAAGTAAATGGAGCTTTAATTTCTCGTTCCATTGTTTTTGAATTAGAACCATTAAATAAAGATGATATTAAGAAGTTATTACTTCGCGCAGTTTCGGATAAAGAAAAGGGAATGGGAGCATATGGTGCTGTGATTGAGGAAGATGCACTTGAGTTTTTGGCTGACATTTCAGGTGGTGATGCCAGGCATGCATTAAATGCCATTGAATTGGGTATTATGACTACGAAGAGAAGTGATGATGAGAAAATTCACATTACTATGGATGTAGCTCAGGAGTGTATACAAAAAAGAGTCGTTCGTTATGACAAAACAGGTGATAATCATTATGACACCATATCTGCTTTTATAAAAAGCATGAGAGGGTCTGATCCTGATGCCGCAATATACTATTTGGCTAAAATGTTATATGCAGGAGAAAGTGTTACCTTTATTGCCAGAAGGATTATGGTATGTGCATCGGAAGATGTTGGGAATGCGGACCCCAATGCCTTGATGATCGCTGTTAGTGCTTCTCAAGCTGTGGAACGAATAGGTATGCCAGAAGCAAAGATTATTTTAGCGCAAGCAGTTTCTTATGTGGCTTGTGCACCAAAAAGTAATGCAGCTGTTTGTGCCATTAATGACGCAACAGAAATTGTGAAAAAGACAGGAAACCTTCCAATACCGGCACATTTACAAGATGCCCACTATAAAGGAGCTGCAAAGTTAGGGCATGGAATCGGTTATTTATATGCTCATAATTATCCTAAAAACTATGTGGAACAGCAGTATTTACCTTATGAACTAAAGGGTAGTGAGTTTTATAAACCTTCAGAAAATGGTTATGAGAAAAAGATTCGGGATCACATGAAATGGTTAAAGGATAAGGAATTGTAAAACTGAAAAGGAGAAATGATGTTTGAAAAGAATAATTCAGTAGAACAACCCGATAGACTAATTATGATTTCACTAGATGCAATGGGAGCCAAGGACTTAGAATTGATGTCTACCCTCCCTCATATGGCTGCATTCATGAAAAAGGCGGCCATATGCAACAATGTAAATAGTGTGTATCCTTCCCTGACGTATCCAGCACATACCTCTATCATCACGGGAAAAAGTCCTAAAAATCATGGAATTATAAATAACACATTATTTCAACCTCAATATGAAAATCCTGATTGGGCTAGCAATAGAAAATTCATCAAGGGGACAACACTTTATGATGAAGTGATTAAAAAGGGATGGAAAGTGGCGTCTCTTCTATGGCCGGTAACAGGTAAAAGCAAAATACAATACAATTTATCTGAAATTCATGCAAATAGATGGTGGCAAGATCAGACTGTTTTAACCGCATTAAATGGTTCTTTTAAATATAATTTGCAATTATTGAAATTCATGGGAGAACTAAAGAAGGGAATAAGACAACCTGCACTGGATAATTTTGTTCAAAAAGCTGCGTTATATACCATTAGAAAATATAATCCTAATATGCTCTTGGTGCATTTTCTTGATGTAGATCTGAATCGACATGCGTATGGCGTCAATCATGATAAAGTGAAAGAGGCTATTATGCGAATGGATTTAAGAATTGGAGAAATATTAGCAGCGCTTGAGAGTACGGGAGATATGAATAAGACAACAGTTGTTATCTTGGGTGATCATTACCAAAAAGATACACATACAGTAGTATATTTCAATAATCTACTTAAAAAAAAGGGCTATTTAGAGACAAAGGGATGCAAAATAAAATCATATAAGGTTATTGCAAAGAATTGTGATGGTTCTTGTTATATTTATCTTAATCCCAAATATAAAAACAATGCAAAAATGACTGAAGAAGTGACGCACATGTTTCAAGAGTTACAGAAAGATAGCACCTATGGGATTCAACATATATTTAGTAGTAAAGAAGTAGAAAGTCTTGGTGCTGATGACACCTGTGTACTAATGATAGAAGCAAAGGATGGCTACTATTATTTAGATGAAACCGAGGCATTGACTAGAAGGGTTAATGAAGTTAAAAAACATAAAATGAGGGGAACTCATGGATATCTTCCAACGAAAAATGATTATCAAACATTTTTCATGGCGTCAGGATGTGGAATTCATGAAGGAGTAAGAATTAACGAAATGACACTTATGGATGAGGGTGTAACGCTGGCTAAACTTTTAGATGTAAATCTTGGTAAGGTAGATGGTAAAGTAATAGAGCAGCTATTAAAATAGCTGCTCCGTTAAATATTTATATATTTGTTGGTTCTTTTCATTCCAGTTAGCACAGATGGATATGGCAATTTCTTCAGTGGGAACAGACATGGTTATGTCAACTAAAATTGTTTCCTTATCTTTTCCTATAAGGCGAGCTTCATAATCGCCACTAGTTGATTTGTAATAATTGGATTGAATAGAAACCTCATTACGAAGTTCTAATCTATTGTTTTGTAAATAAAGTTCAATGTCTTCTTTAATCTTTATATTAATTCGATTGTCAAAATAAGATAAGGTATCTTTACCTTCTTCTGTGATTGATAGTAGTGTTCTATTCCCCATTACCTTTGTAATAACGAAATTGGCATCTGATAAATCTGACAATACCCGCTGAAGTGTTAGAAAGTTAGTATACTCTTGTTGTAAAATAAAGTCACTAATTTGAGCTTTTGTAAGAGGAAAATTTACACGATCTAACATAAATAAAACAATTAATTTATATAAAGTTAATGGATCTTGTGTCATAATAATACCTTTCTTTCCACGTATCTCATTCTGTGAGTTCCTAACGCAAAGTATTAATAACAAAAGTCATTGAATAACTTATCTTTTAATATGAGATTTTACAGCGTTAGCAACAACATCTGCCACTTGAGGATTGAATGCCTCTGGCATAATATTATCTTCATTTAATTCTTCAGTAGAAACAAGTCCAGCAATAGCCAATGCAGCGGCCAATTTCATTTCTTCTGTAATTTCGGTTGCACGTCCTTCTAGAGCTCCTTTAAAGATTCCAGGAAAAGCTACGACATTATTCACTTGGTTAGGAAAATCACTTCTTCCTGTGCCTACTACTCTAGCACCAGCAGCTTTAGCAACGTCGGGCATTATTTCCGGAACAGGATTAGCCATGGCAAAAATAATAGCATCCTTATTCATGGAGGCAACCATTTCAGAAGTCACTATATTGGGAGCAGAAACACCCACAAAAATATCGGCTTTCTTAAGGGCATCAGCAAGTGAACCGGTCTCATTATTTGGATTGGTAATTTCAGTCATCTTTTGTTGCATCCAATTTAGTCCTGGGGTAGTTTTAGAGACAATTCCCATTTTGTCGCACATAATAATGTTAGGAAATCCATAGGTTAAAAGTAGTTTTGTAATGGCAACACCAGCACTACCAGCTCCGTTTACAACAACTTTACATTCTTCTTTCTTCTTGTTTACGACTTTCAAACTATTGATAATACCAGCAAGGACGACGATTGCAGTGCCATGTTGATCGTCATGAAATACGGGAATATCTAAAACTTTTTTCAGACGATCTTCTATTTCAAAACATCGAGGTGCACTAATATCTTCTAAGTTAATACCACCATAAGATGGTGCAAGATAAGTGATGGTTTTTATAATTTCTTCTGTATCTTGGGTATCAAGGCAAATTGGAACAGCATTTACACCAGCAAATTCCTTAAATAATACCGCTTTTCCTTCCATGACGGGCATAGCGGCATATGGTCCAATATTACCCAATCCAAGTACAGCACTGCCATCAGATATTACGGCTATAGTATTGGCTTTCATTGTATATTTATAGGCAGCTTCTTTGTCTTTGGCAATTGCCTTACAAGGCTCGGCTACACCAGGGGTGTAAGCAAGGGACAAATCTTCACGAGATTTGACTGGAATTTTTGAAACTGTTTCTAATTTTCCATTCCATTGTTCATGGAGCATAAGAGCTTTTTCGTTGGTAGTCATAATTAAAACCTCATTTCTATTTTTTATTTCCAATATTTATTTTTATAATGTATATCATATAATAATTATTTTTTATTTACAACCCATAGAAAATCAAAAATTAAGATGAAAAAAAAATTAAACTTTCTATTTAAAAAGATATGTTGTATAATTAATTTGTTACGAATGTTAATATTTAAAAATTCAAGTTGTATGTCTTTTTATGAATCCCAATATTACAGCAATTAAAAATTAAATCGGAAGGAGTTATATGAAAGAAAAATATGAATCCCTTGCACTTTCAGACATCAAGGAAATTGCTAAGACTAGAGGAATTAGAGGTGTTTCCGCGATGAAGAAAGCGCAGTTGGTGGAGGCTATGCTTATTGCCGATGAAAAAGATAAAGCACAAGATAATGTAGTGGAAGCGAAGCCTGAAAAAGTAAAAAAAGAGAAAGAAAAAGAAGAAGAAAAAGAAGAAATTGCAGAAGAAAAAATTCTTACGGATTTAGATAGTGGAATCGCTGCAAATGGTATTTTAGAAGTTATGCCTGATGGATATGGATTCATTCGGTGTGCCAATTATCTTCCTGGTGAAAATGATGTCTATGTTGCACCTAGTCAAATTAGACGTTTTAACATGAAGAAGGGCGATATTATAGAAGGTAATACAAGAATTAAAAATCAAAACGAGAAATTCAGCGCCCTACTATTTGTAAAAAAAATAAATGGCTATCTTCCAGATGTAGCTGCAAAAAGAAGTAACTTTGAGGATATGACACCTATTTTTCCAGAGAAAAGATTACGCCTCGAAACTTCCGGCTCTTCTGTTGCTATGAGGGTTATGGATTTAATGAGTCCTGTTGGTAGAGGACAAAGAGGTATGATTGTATCTCCTCCAAAGGCAGGAAAAACGACCTTATTGAAGGAAGTGGCTAAATCTATAAAAGCTAATAATCCTGAAATACATATGATAATTTTATTAATTGATGAAAGACCTGAAGAAGTTACGGATATTCGTGAGGCTATTGAAGGCCCAAATGTAGAAGTGATATATTCAACATTTGATGAACTACCAGACCATCATAAAAGAGTGTCAGAAATGGTGATTGAACGAGCAAAAAGGTTAGTGGAACATAAAAAAGATGTCATTATTTTATTGGACAGTATTACCAGACTAACAAGGGCTTATAATTTAACCGTTCCACCAAGCGGAAGAACTTTATCTGGCGGACTTGATCCTGCAGCACTGCATATGCCAAAAAGGTTTTTTGGAGCAGCTAGAAACATGAGAGAAGGCGGAAGTCTTACTATTTTAGCAACGGCTCTTGTTGAAACGGGAAGTAAAATGGATGATGTTGTATATGAAGAGTTTAAAGGAACTGGTAATATGGAAATCGTTCTTGATCGTAAATTGTCTGAAAAGAGGATTTTCCCTGCGATTGATATTGCGAAATCTGGGACAAGACGAGAGGACTTATTGTTGACACCAGATGAATTTGAAGCCATTAATGTTATGAGGAAAGCGTTAAACAGTTTGAAAGCCGATGATGCAGTTGATAAAATCTTAGATATGTTTAAACGCACCAAGAACAATGATGAATTCGTACAAATGGTTAAAAAAATGAAATTTATTTAATAATGCGTCTAAAATTTACAAAAAGTACTTGCATCAATAAATATGCTATGCTACAATAAGAAAGCTGTTTATAAGACTAATGAGTTATTTTATTATAGAGAGGTGAAGAAATGAGAGAAGGAATCCATCCTAATTATTATCAAGCAAGCGTTACTTGTAACTGTGGAAACACATTTGAAACAGGATCAACAAAGAAAAACATTCACGTTGAAATTTGTTCAAAATGCCATTCGTTCTATACAGGACAGCAGAAATCTGCTAGGGCTGATGGACGTATTGATAAATTCAATAAAAAATATGGTGTAGAAGAAAAATAAGTTGTATAAACAAGGTTGAGGTATTTTATCTCAACCTTATTTTTACTATTATGGAGGTTTGAAATGAAAACCAATAAAATAAAATGTAATCGATATTCAGGTATCGGAGGACAGGCAGTGCTAGAAGGCATAATGATGAAAAATAAAGATCATTATGCAGTGGCAATTCGCAAGCCAGATGGTAATATAGAAGTTGATACAGAAGAGTTTCTGGGGATTATACATGGAAATGGTATTAAAAAGATTCCATTTATTAGGGGCATCTTCAACTTTATAGATTCGCTTTCCCTAGGAATGAAGACATTGACATATTCAGCATCTTTTTATGAAGAGGAAGTCGTAAAAGAGTCCTTGGCAGATAAGGCATTGAATAAGATCTTTAAAGAAAAAACGGAAAAGGTGCTTATGGGATTTACGGTCATGTTATCTGTTATTCTTGCAATAGCAGTATTCATGATATTACCTTTTTATATTTCTTCCTTATTTCAAAGGTTTGTTTATAATGCATCTCTAATTGCTCTTATTGAGGGTATCATTCGTATTTCAATCTTTATTCTTTATGTGGTAGCAATTTCCCTCATGAAGGATATTAGAAGAGTATATATGTATCATGGAGCGGAACATAAATGTATTAATTGTATTGAAAAAGGTCGACCTTTAACTGTGAAGAATGTAATGAAAAGTTCAAGACAGCATAAACGTTGCGGAACGAGTTTTATGCTGTTTGTAATGTTTGTTAGTGTTGTGCTGTTTTTCTTTATTCGTGTGGATAATCCAGTTTATCGGGTTCTTTTGCGTGTTGCATTAATCCCTGTAATTGCGGCCATTTCTTATGAGATTATTCGTTTAGCAGGAAAAAGCAATCATATTCTAGTTCGTATTATTTCGGCACCTGGAATGTGGTTGCAGAAACTTACTACGAGGGAACCAGATGAATCTATGGTTGAGGTGGCAATTGCTGCAGTAGAAGCAGTATTTGACTGGAAGATATATTTAAAAGATACGTTTGGATATGAAACAGAAGAAACTGTTCAGAAAGAAAACTAGCTATGAATTACAAAGAAGCCTATGGATTTGGTTTGGCAGAATTGGAAAAAAGCGGGATACCAAATGCTACGTATGACGCTCGGATTTTACTAGAATATTGTTGTAATACAAATCACAACGACTTGCTTGTTCATGGGGACAGGGTCCTAAGTGAAAATGAGAAAAACAGATATACAAAATTAATAAATGAGAGAAGCAAACATATTCCTCTTCAATATATTACAGGAACGCAAGAATTTATGGGTATTACCTTTAAAGTGACTCCTAGTGTGTTAATTCCAAGGCAGGATACTGAAATTCTAGTGGAATCAGTGATGAAAAACATACATGACGGTATGACTATTTTAGATATGTGCACAGGTTCAGGTTGCATTTTATTAAGCTTACTTCATTATTCAAATGATTGTATTGGAGTTGGGGTTGATATTTCTGAAGACGCAATTAAAGTTGCAGAGGAAAATGCATTCAACTTGGGGATTAAAGCATGTTTTTTACAAAGCGATTTATTTGCAGAATTAGAAGGAAAGTTTGATATGATTGTATCAAACCCGCCTTATATCAAAAGTAAAGTTATCCATACACTAATGAATGAAGTAAAAGATTATGAGCCCATGTTAGCACTAGATGGAAATGAAGATGGTATTTACTTTTACCATAGAATTATAAAGGAAGCAAAAAAACATCTAAATCGTGGTGGACAACTATTTTTTGAGATTGGTTATGATCAAAAAGAGGTAGTTGAAGATTATATGAAGCAAGAAGGGTATATAGAAGTTTCTACGATAAAAGATTTTGCTGGATTAGATCGCGTAGTTTTAGGAACTTTTTTGGAGGAAGTATATGTTTGATCGATTAGAAGATTTATTAGTACGCTTTGAAGAAATTATGGGGGAATTAAATGAACCCACCGTGACGAATAATCAGGAGCGTTTCAGGGCATTAATGAAGGAACAGAGTGACTTAAATCCCATTGTTGTTGCCTATAAAGAATATAAGAAATGCAAACAAGATATTGAAGATACGCTTGCTATGTTGGATGAAGAATCTGAAGATGAGATGCGTGAAATGCTTAAGGAAGAACTAAATTATTCAAAAAAACGTGTAGATGAATTAGAACAAGAGATGAAGATTTTACTGTTGCCAAAAGACCCAAATGATGAAAAGAACGTTATTGTTGAAATAAGGGCAGGTGCTGGAGGTGATGAAGCAGCATTGTTTGCAGCAGAAATGTATCGAGTTTATGTTCGATATGCGGAAAGAAAACGCTGGAAAGTGGAAATTATGAATATCGATGAAATTGGTATCGGTGGCGTTAAAGATGTTAGCTTTATGATTGCTGGGAATGGCGCGTATTCTAAGTTGAAGTATGAGAGTGGTGTTCATCGTGTACAACGTGTTCCAGCCACAGAATCTGGTGGCAGAATTCACACATCTACTATTACGATTGCAATTATGCCGGAAGTGGAAGAAGTTGATGTAAATATTAATATGAATGACTGTAAATTTGATGTTTTTCGTGCATCGGGAAATGGTGGACAATGTGTTAATACCACTGATTCTGCAGTAAGACTGACTCACTTACCTACTGGAATCGTAATTTCTTGTCAGGATGGAAAGTCTCAACTTAAAAATAAAGATAAAGCACTAACGGTACTTCGTTCAAAGCTTTACGAATTAGAACAAGATAAGAAACATGACGCAGAAGCGGAACTTAGAAAAAGTCAGGTTGGAACAGGCGATCGTTCAGAAAAGATTAGAACTTATAATTTTCCACAAGGACGTGTTACAGATCATAGAATTAAGCTAACACTTCATCAATTAGATTCCATTATGGATGGTGATATTGAAGAAATCATTGATAGCCTAACTGCAGCTGATCAAGCAGCAAAATTGAGCAAATTACAAGAACAAAAATACTAATAAAATAGGTATCACAATTGTGATACCTATTTTATTTTTAACTAAGCTAACGTTACAAAATGAAAGGATTTATAATGGATATTAACTGGAAAAAGATAAAGATAGAAGACAAAGAGATTATAAACCGATATTATGCAAAAACAAAATATAGAACCTGCGAATTTACGTTTGCAAACAATTTACTTTGGTCTCCTTTTTATGGAATATATTATGCAATTGTAAATGAGATGTTAGTTTTTATGGCTCGTGAATCGGTTTCTTCTGTAACATTTCCTTATGGAGATGGAGATATTAAGAAAACAATGGATCTATTAATGGAGTATTTTAAAGAAAATGGAAAAGAGTTTAAGATGCATTTGGTATCACCATCGCAGTTTGAGGTGATTGATAACTTTTACCCAGGACAATTTAAAATAGAGTATAACAGAGATGATGCGGATTATATTTATGAAAGCGAAAAATTAATTAGTCTTTCTGGTAAAAAGCTTCATAGTAAAAGAAATCATATCAATAAATTTAAGGAAAATCATACGGATTGGCAATATGAATCTATCACAGATGAAAATGTGCAAGAATGCATTGAGATGACGTATGAATGGAAAAAACAAAATGACAGCGATATAGATGGAAAGAATGCAGAGTATCAAGTCACGTTAGAAGCACTTCGACTTAAAAAAGAATTGGGGTTAGTTGGAGGATTACTACGATTAGAGGGAAAAGTAATAGCATTTACCCTTGGGGAAGAATGCTGTGAATGCACCTTTATTGTGCATATAGAAAAAGCGTTTAGTGAAATTCAAGGAGCATACCCATTAATAAATCAGCAATTTATTGAACATGAGGCAATAAATTACCAATATATCAATAGGGAAGAAGATACAGGATCGGAAGGACTAAGAAAAGCAAAGTTATCCTATAATCCAATCTTTTTGGTGGAAAAGGGAACCGTTACACCAATCAAATAAAAATGTTCAAATTGCATTATAGTTTTATATCTTAGATCTCTGGTAGAGAGTCCATAAAGTCGGGATTTGTAGCATTTCCGCTTTGGATAGAACGCTTATATTGACTTGGTGTACATTTCAAGTAATATTTAAACCATTTATTATAATAACTGGTCGTGTTGAATCCAACAGATAATGCCAAATCTGAGATGGAGTCGAATTTGGGATTGTCTTGCAGCATAAGCCGTGTTGACATATAGATTCGATATTTTATAATATATTCAAAGGGTGTAAGATTCAAGGAACGTTTAAAGAGGCGGCAACATTCACTTTTACTTATATGAATTGCTTCGGCTAAAGAATCTAAGGTTATTGTATTGGCATAGTTCTCCTGAATATACATTAACCCTTGTTTTGTACGTGCACCATCAGAAGTCAGTGAAGTGGCATTGTCAAATGTTTTTCTATTTGGGGATGATAAATGATTTAATAACAAAAGCCATAATTTACACAGTTGACTTTTTGTAGATAATTCATAGCCAAACTTTTTAACAAGGTTATCTGCAATAATTTGATTTATAATTTTTTTCATTTTATTGTTAAACGTATTAATATCTTGTATAAGCAGGTATTTCATTGAAAATGCATCAACAATAGGTGTCAAATATTTGTTATACAAATAATTTTCTTTGTATCCGAATAGGTAAGAAGGATGAAATACAATCACTTGCAAGATGCACTTTTTATCTTTTACAGGATGAATACTGTGAAGGATATTTTGATTAAATAAAATGCACGCCCCTTCCTTAAGAACGAAAACCTTCTCGTCAACAGAAAATTCTGCCTGTCCGTGCAAAACTAAGGCGATTTCTATTTCTTCATGCCAGTGCCAATGTACATGTCCCATAGTTATCTTTTCTAAATCAATAGAATATACATCCACTGGATATTCTAAGCTACCATGTGATTTATCTTCATGTAGATTATAATCAATTCCCATTTTTGTTTCATTCATAAAACCAGCCTCCTTATTTCAGTAAAAAACCCAAATTACCATTTAAAAATAAGATGCAATAAAACATGATAAAAGGCGACAATTATAGAATGGATTCGTATAAAATTTTCTTCTTTATATATGTCATTTTAACATATTATTGATATTTATTCAATGATTGGGAAATGTTACCACACTAAAAATTTTTATTTGACACTCAATGTCTTCCCATACATATATTATTAAAATAAGGAGGGTGTTAAGTGTCTATGAACTTAAATATTGCTATTTTTGGCGGTGATAAGCGTAACTATTATATGGCTGAGGTTTTAGAAAAAAGGGGATACCAAATTTTCAGATATGGCCTTTGTAGCTATGATGATGAGCTTAAATCTTGTAGTGGAGAGATGGAAGATTCTCTTTCTAGTATTATGAATCAAGCAGATGTTTTTATTGGTCCAATCCCATTTAGTAAAGATGGTCATACTATATATTCTAGCGGTAACAAGGTAATAGAAATTGATGATTTTTGTAAGTATATTAAAAAAGGAGACCTTATTTTTGGAGGTAACATTAGTCCGTTGGTTCAAAAAATTTCTCTGGAAAGAAAATCATTTTGTTATGACTATTTGAAAGTAGAAGATATTGCATTAAAAAATGCAGTTTCTACGGCAGAAGGAGCAATTGCAGAAGCAATTATAGAAAGTGACATTAATTTATATCAAAGTAATTGTTTGGTACTAGGCTACGGTAAATGTGGGAAAGCATTAGCAAATAGATTATATCATTTCGGTGCATATGTGACGGTAGCAGCTAGAAAAGAAGTGCAACTTATAGAGGTTGCAAACAATCATCTTCAACCACTTCTATTAGATAAACTGGAAAGGAAGATCACACAATTTGATTTTATCTTTAATACGATTCCAGCCCAAGTTTTAGAAGAAAGCTTGATTCAATTAGTTAAGAAGGAGTGTCTCATTATTGACATTGCATCGATGCCAGGAGGTACTGATTTTGATGCATGTAAAGCCCGTGGTATTAAAGCAATTCTTTCCCTAGGAATACCAGGTCGTTATGCACCCAAATCATCAGCCGAAATATTAGTTCAGTCAATAGAGCACTTATTGCATCTGTAATGTTTTCAGGAGTATAAGCATGCAATTTAGTGGTATTAATATAGGATTTGCAATTACTGGATCTTTTTGTACCTTTGATAAGATAAAAAAAGAATTACAATATTTAATTGAATTAGGAGCTAATGTGATCCCTATTTTCTCATTTCATGCAGCAACCATAGATTCTAGATTTGGTATAGCCAAAGAGTTTGTAAAGGAAGTAGAAAAGATTACAGGAAATCAAGCAATTCTTACAATAGAAATGGCAGAACCTCTTGGTCCAAAGGGGATGATAGACATACTGATCATAGCACCCTGTACGGGGAATACCATTGCAAAACTTAGTAATAGCATAACAGATACGCCAGTATTAATGGCAGCTAAAGCACATTTGAGAAATAATAAACCATTGGTAATTAGCATCTCAACAAATGATGGACTAGGATTAAATTTGAAAAACATAGGAACGCTGCTTTGTTCTAAAGGAGTATATTTTGTTCCTTTTGGTCAAGATAATTGTAGTGCAAAACCAAAATCCTTAGTAGCACATGTTGATTTAATGGCAGAAACTTTGGAAAAGGCATTAGTAGGAGAACAAATTCAGCCTATTCTTATTTCTTTTTAATCATATAAAAGGATGTTATATTGAATTGTTAGAAGTCATGGAAAAGTAACTTATATGATCCATGACTTCTTTGGTATTACTATTTAAATTAGACTAATTTTATAATATTCCATCCAAAAGTTTATTTGAAGTAAGTAAGCGAGCAACTGCGGGCCTGCCATGAGTTGACCATACCAAGGACTACCATAATCGGAAGTGCTAGCAAGAAATTGATATACTTTTTTCTTATCAATAAAAGCCCGTATAGGAGAAGAAGGCGTTTCTATTACTTCAATTAGCTTTTCAGAAAGTAGCTTTTCGTAATGGGGATCGTATGTTTTGGGGTATGGGCTTTTACGACGAAATAAAATTTCGTCAGGTAATAATCCCTTGCATGAATTACGTAGAAGATTTTTGACAACACCATCTTTTGCTTTCATTTCCCATGGAACATTAAATAAATACTCAATGATACGATGATCTGCGAAAGGTACTCTAGCTTCTAATCCACAAAACATACTTGTTCTATCAGTACGATCTAATAAAGTCTGCATAAACCATCGAAGATTCAGATAGGAAATCTCCCGTCTTTTTTTCTCCGTAGGATTATCAGAAGCAAGAGTTGGGACTTCTGATAAAGAAGTATGATATGCATTTCTCACATAATCCTCCATTTTTAAGGATTCTATAAAATCATCAGATAGTAAAGAGGATCGAGGTGCTAGATTAGGGGTCCATGGAAAAGAATCTTGGATAAAAAACTCCTGTTTGTGAAACCAGGGATAACCACCAAATATTTCATCCGCACATTCGCCTGTTAAAACTACTTTATTATAATCCTTTACGATGGAACAGAAATAAAGCATGGAGGAATCTATATCGGCCATACATGGTAAATCATGAGATAGAACAGATTGATAGAGAAAATCAAACTGATGATCAATGGAACATTCTAAAAACCGATGGTTGGATTGAATTTCATTTACCATGATATCCACATAGGGACGATCTTGAGAGGGCTGAAAGTTATTGGCTTTAAAGTATTTATCATTTGCTACAAAATCAAAAGAAAAGGTGTTTAATTGTTTGTTTTGTTTCTTCAATTGATTTGCACATACGGCGGATACAATGCTACTATCTACGCCACCAGAGAGAAATGTACAAATAGGAACGTCTGATATCATCTGTCTCTGAATAGAATCGGTTACAAGATAACGAGTTTTCTCCAAAGTTTGCTGATAGGTATCCAGATGGGGATGACTTTCTAATTTCCAGTAGGGAATTGATTTGATACCACTAGCATTTATTTTTAGAAAATGTCCGGGTAGCACTTCTTCGATGGATTGAAAGACTCCGCAACCGGGTGTTTTTGCAGGACCAATTGAAAATATTTCATTTAAACCGTTATGATCCAGCTGTGGCTTGATATCGGGATGAGCAAATAGCCCTTTCATTTCCGAAGAAAAGATAACGGTTCCATTGGAAAGAATATGATAGAAAAGTGGCTTAATACCAGAACGATCACGAAATAAGTAAAGGGAGTTTTCAAGTTCGTCCATAATAGAAAAGGCAAATATTCCATTTAGCTTTTTTACAAAGTCAGATCCATATTCCACAAATCCAAGTAGAATAATCTCTGTATCACAAGATGTTTGAAAGATATATCCCTTTTCTAATAGATCAATTTTTAATTCATTCATATTATAAAGTTCACCATTGTATACAATCCCATAGTTTTTGTTTGCAACTTGAAATAACATTGGTTGGTGACCAGAGTTTAGATCGATAATGGATAATCGAGTATGTGCTAATCCAAAATGCTGTGATAGATAGATTCCATTGTCATCAGGTCCTCGGTGTTTTAACGCAACAATCATTTTTTCCAAAAGCTCTTTATATAGAAAAGGTTTATCATCAAAGTTAATATGACTATGATACAGGCCAGCAATTCCACACATGAATTGATACTCCCACATTCAAGATAATTCTGTTAACAGTGTATGTGATTTGTTTGAGTATGTGAATTGTTCATGATACAATGTTTCTAAAGACAGGATAGGAAGAAGGGGCTCATTATGACTATTCGCCATTTGAAAATATTTATTACAGTGGCTGATTGCGGAAAGATGCGAAAGGCAGCAGAATTACTTTATATTTCTCAACCCTCTGTAAGTCAGGTCATTCAAGAATTGGAATCACACTATGGAGTAAAACTTTTTGAAAGATTATCTCAAAAGATTTATCTCACAGAGAGCGGAAAGAAATTGTTATTACATGCTAGACATGTAGTGGATTCTTTTGAAAGTATGGATCTGGATATGAAAAACTTTGGAGAACATCTACGCCTTCGTTTAGGGGGGAGTGTATCTGTTGGAACCTGTCTTTTCGATGCCTTAATTTCTAGGACACAAAAGGAGATGCCAGGTATTAAAATAAAGGTTTTTATTAATAACACATCCTTTATTGAAGAAATGATATTAAAGAGTCAACTGGATGTGGGTATTGTAGAGGGTGTTGTAAAAAGTAATGATATCATTAGGATTCCCATTGCAAAAGATGAATTGGTCATGATTGTTGGAAGGTCTGATCCATTATATGATAAAAAAAGTATTGCATTAGAAGAGCTAGTAGGACATTCACTGATTTCAAGAGAAGATGGAAGCACAGATAGAAATCAGTATGAACGCCTTTTGCAAGAAAGAAATATTGAATTGGAGCAAAACTGGTGTTCCACAAACACGGAAGCTATTAAAAAAGCGGTTGTGGCTGGAAGAGGAGTTGCTATTATTTCTAAAATGTTAATTACCCAAGAAGTAATAGAAGAAAAAGTAAAAATATTAAACATAGACAATATAAAGGTAGAACGCGACATACAATTAATTTTTCACAAAAATAAGTTTTTATCACAATCATTGCAGAAGTTTTTAACGGTTTGTCAAGAAAAGCCAAATGAACCATATTAATTAGAATCATACATTAAAAGATAAAATAGAGAATCGTTCCAATCACTCCGGTTCCGAAAATAATGGAAATAGCATTTGCCTTGTATTTTCGCAGGATAAAAAGTGATCCAGCAAATAAGATAAATTCTATTATGTGAAAGTTTGAAATAACGATATTATGTTTGTCAGTTTGAAAAAGACCCAAAATTAAAATTGACATGCCGGCTGATGCTATCAGAGCAACAACTGCTGGGCGGAGTGCAGATAATACACGTTGCACACCACTGAAATTTCTATATTTGAAATAAAGATGCGCTAGTATTAAACAAATGAAAAAAGAGGGAATGATACAGCCAAGAGTACAGATTAGGGCACCCGGTACTCCTGCTAACCTAGTTCCTACAAAAGTCGCTGAATTAATGGAGATAGGACCTGGCGTCATCTCTGCAATTGTTATTAAATCTACAAATTCACTTAATGTCATTAATTTGTGGAGTTCAACGATTTGATATTGAATTAATGGAATTGCAGCATATCCGCCGCCAACACTGAATAAACCTACTTGAATAAAACTTAAAAATAAGCGTAATATCATTTTTGTACATCTCCTTTTTTCAAATGAAAGAATAAATCTAGGAAGCCAATAACGAGGCAAGTTAAAATGATAATCATGGCACTGATATCAAATAGAAAGGCAGCTATAAATGAAATGATCATAAGGAAAATATAGATAAAACGCCTTGTTTTGCACACATTTTGTGATAGACTGATGACGACATCAAAAATAACAGCCGCCACCCCAGCTCTCATAACTTGTAATGCGATGGAGATCATATGATTGGATCGAAATTGTGTGTAAAAGACAGATATGAGTGAGATAATGACGATGGGCGGAATGGAGGTTCCAATTACCGCTACAAGGGAACCGAGAATGCCATTCATTCGATAACCTAATATTACGGATGCATTAATGGGAATTGGTCCAGGAGATGACTGAGCAATTGCCGTAATATCTAACATTTCATCCTCTTCAAACCAATGAAGTTCTTCTACAAACTTTTTTTTCATAAGTGAAACAATGACAAATCCACCACCAAAGGTAAATGCACTTAAAGTGAACGTTGCTCTAAATAATTGCCAAAGCAGTTGTCTTTTATTTTGATACGGTTTCATGGTATTCTCCTGTTTTCTATCTTTTTTATGATTTGAATGTTAAGAAATCATCTTCTTAAGTTCTTACTTATCATAATCCCATTTATTCCATAAGTAAAATATGCAATTTATATCAAACTGATAGGTAAAAGATATAGGGTTATTTATAAAACTGCAAGCAAACTAGAAGGACAAAATAAATGGCTTGCATTTTTAGAATGTACAAATTAAAAAGATTTAATCTTACAGGATTGAATCTTTTATTATATACATAAGATATAACAATGAATAGGATGCGGTAGTTGTATGGATAGCCAGAAAATAGAAAATCTTTTAAACTTAAGTCTAAATGCTACGATGGAAGAACGAGATAAATCACTTATATTAAATGTAGGATTTGATCAGGTAGATAGAACGTGGGAATTAATTGTTAAGTATCATGGAGATTTGGAAAAAATAGCTTCGGAAGCCATTCGAGTTGAAGTTTTGGCAGCAGGATATGCCATTGTTACTTTACCAGAAAGTTTAATTCAAGCATTTACTGCGTTGGATGAAGTCGAGTATATTGAGAAACCAAAGAGTTTATTCTTTAGTGAAAATAATGCGAAGGCAGCTTCTTGTATCTCCCCAGTTACAAATAACGAACCGTTTTTATCAGGAAAAGGAACAATTGTAGCAGTTATTGATAGTGGTATTGATTATATCAATATGGACTTTAGAAATAGCGATGGGACTACAAGGATATTAAGCTTATGGGATCAAACGATTGCCCCTGACGCTGAGAAAGGATGGCGTTCTCCACAAGGATTTTCTATGGGTGTGGAATTTACAAAGGAGCAAATTGATGAAGCATTAAGACAGCCTACTGTGCAAGAAACCTATGTACGTGTGCCTAGCAGGGATGGTTCTGGTCATGGAACAGCAGTTACCGGTATCGCAGCAGGAAACGGAACATTATCTGGAGGATTGTATAAAGGTGTGGCAGTAGAAAGTAATCTTATGATTGTTAAGCTGGGTATTCCAGTACTTGGTTTTTTTCCAAGAACTACCGAATTAATGAGGGCATTAGCTTATGTTGTTAGAAAGTCTGTAGAATATAATATGCCAATTGCTATCAATTTAAGCTTTGGAAATACGTATGGTGCACATGATGGTACATCTTTACTAGAAAGGTATATTGATAATATATCTGAAATAGGCAAAAATGTCATTTGTGTAGGAAGTGGAAATGAAGGAAATGTAAGCGGGCATGTATCAGGGGTACTAAAGGAAAAAACAACAATAGAATTAGCAATATCCAATTATGAATTGACGTTAAGTGTTCAAATATGGAAGAATTATAATGATAACTTTAATATTACAATTGCTTCCCCCAGTGGAAAGTCCTTTTTAATTCCCCTACATGAAAGCGGAACCCACAGGGAGGTTATGGATCATACGCAATTATTAATTTATGTAGGTGAGCCTACTCCTTATAGCGTTAAACAAGAAATATTTATAGATTTTATTCCAGTGAATACCTACATTGGTGATGGAGTGTGGGGATTTATTATGGAACCTGTGGACATTTCACAAGGAGATTATAATTTTTATTTGCCAAGTCAATCAGCACGAAATATAACGACAGGATTTTATGCTCCTGCGGCCGATACAACACTAACGATACCATCCACTGCAGGAAAGGTAATAACCATAGGTGCATATAACTCAAATTTACAGGCTTATGCTGATTTTTCAGGTCGTGGATATGTCCTAATTGATGAAAGAAGTGGCTCCCGAAAAGTTTCAAGTGTGAAACCAGACATTGTGGCACCTGGTGTAAATATTATGACAACTTCGGCAAGTGGTGGATATGATGCAGTAACTGGAACTTCTTTTGCGACCCCTTTTGTAACTGGTTCTGCATCGCTTATGATGGAATGGGGAATCGTAATGGGAAATGACCCTTATTTGTATGGAGAGAAAGTGAAGGCGTATCTAATCAAAGGAGCCAGACGTATTCCAGGATTTGTACAATGGCCCAATGCCCAGATGGGCTGGGGAACGTTGTGCGTAAAAGATAGTTTGCCTTTGTAAAAGTGGGCAAATATCATGGATGCTTCATCCTTTTTATTTATATGGTAGAATTGAGAAGAATGATCTATTATAATAAACATAAAGTTAATGAAATGTATGTTAATTATAAGAGAATAATAGGAGAAATCGATGCATAAAAACGTTACGCAAATATTAGCAGAAAGCAAGTTATGCAGGGGAATGACAGAAGAACAAATTGTGGAATTGTTAAAAAGTAGTATAACCAAGCTATCTGTATACCAAAAAAACGAAACTATTTTTAGAGAGGGTGAAAAATCTACTAAACTCTATGTATTAGTTGAGGGAAAAATATTAATTGGGAAAGATACCGCATCAGGTAAAAGGATAATCATTACTAGTATTGAAAAAGAGGGGGATCTATTCAGCGAAGTTTATCTATTTATTGAAAGAGAGCGTTATGATATGTACGCAATTGCAACAGAAAAATCGGTGGTCTTAGAAATCTCGAATCAAATGTTTTTAATGCGTGAGGAAAATATGAATTATATTCATATTTTTATCATGAAAAATCTATTAAAAGTATTTGCTGAAAAAGCATTTATGATGAATAATAAAATTAAAATTCTTGGCAGTGGAAATTTACGAGAACGAATTGTAAAGTTTTTGTTTCGGGAAGAAAAGATAGATGGAAGCATAAACCTTTCGATTACTAGGGAAGAAATGGCTGATTATTTAGGCATTACTAGACCCTCTTTATCAAGAGAATTAGGTAAAATGCAAGAAGAAGGTATCATTCAAATAAATGCGCATTCCATCTTAATTTTAAACAGAGAATTATTTGACGTCTATTTATAAAATTGAGGATGTGTAACAAATGTTACCGATATTAAGATAACCATTTGATAGGATAAGTAGAACAAAAAAATACAGTCTTACAAATGGAGGAAATTAGAAGTGAAAAATAAAATGTTTTGTTTTCAATGTCAGGAAGCGGCAAAAGGGAGTGGTTGTACTCAGATGGGTGTTTGTGGTAAAACTCCTCAGGTATCAGCAATGCAAGATTTGCTTCTTTATGTTACAAAAGGAATTTCAGAGATAACCACCCAATTACGTTTGGAAGGAAAAAATATAGATAAAGAAGTAAATCACCTAATCACATGGAACTTATTTATAACCATTACCAACGCTAACTTCCACGAACAAGCAATTATTGAAAGAATAGAGAGAACCATTGTAACGAAAGAAAATCTATTTCATCTTTTAGATAAAAAAGAAAATATGTCAGATGCAGCAACATGGAAAGCAACATCAAAAGAAGAAATGGACGAAAAAGCTTCAGTAGTCGGAGTACTTGCTACAGAAGATGAGGATATTAAAAGCCTAAGAGAATTAATTATTTATGGATTAAAAGGACTTTGTGCCTATATGAAACACGGGAATGTCTTAGGAAAAGAAAACGAAGCGGTGGATGCATTTGTGCAGCAAGCCTTGGCTAAAATGATGGATGATTCTTTAAGCGTAGAAGAATTAATTGCCCTTACTCTTGAAACGGGAAGTTTTGGGGTGCAGGGAATGGCACTTTTAGATGAAGCAAATACATCAGAATACGGACATCCTGAGATGACAAAGGTTGATTTAGGAGTAAGAAAGAATCCTGGAATCCTTGTGTCAGGACATGATTTAAAAGACTTAGAAATGTTGCTAAAACAAACGGAAGGAACTGGCATTGATATCTATACCCATTCCGAGATGTTACCAGCCCAATATTATCCAGCTTTTAAGAAATATACTCATTTTGCAGGAAATTATGGTAATGCATGGTGGAAACAAAAAGAAGAGTTTCAAAGTTTTAATGGCCCAATCCTTATGACTACAAACTGTGTTGTTCCACCGGCAGCATCATATAAAGAACGCCTATTTACAACAGGAAGTGCTGGCATTGAAGGATGTCAACATATTGTAGGATCAGAGGGAGAAGAAAAAGACTTTTCAGCAATGATTGAAATGGCAAAAAATTGTGAATCCCCAATTGAGATAGAAACCGGTGAAATTATTGGTGGATTTGCTCATAATCAGGTGTTTGCCCTAGCGGATAAAGTAGTGGACGCTGTAAAAACCAAAGCAATTAGTAAATTTGTAGTCATGGCTGGATGCGATGGAAGATCCAATGCAAGAGATTATTATACCAATTTTGCAAAAGCACTTCCAAAAGATGCAGTTATTTTAACGGCAGGTTGTGCAAAATATAGATATATTAAACTTAATTTGGGGGATATTGGTGGAATTCCAAGAGTGTTGGATGCTGGACAATGTAACGATTCCTATTCCCTTGTATTAATTGCACTAAAACTAAAAGAGATTTTAGAATTAGAAGATGTAAATGAATTACCAATTGTTTACAATATTGCATGGTATGAGCAAAAAGCAGTGATTGTTCTTTTATCATTACTTTCCTTAGGTGTTAAAAATATCCACTTAGGACCAACATTACCAGCATTCCTATCACCAAACGTTGCCAATGTATTAATTGATACTTTTGGAATAGCAGGAATAACAGACGTTGAAAATGATATGAATATTTTTTTTGAATAGTAAAATAGATGAAAAAAGTTATATTTAAAGATAAATGCAGAACACGTTTATAACGTGTAGAAGGAGATAAAAATGATTAGACAAATGATTAAAATAGAAGAGGATCTTTGTAATGGATGCGGCTTATGTGCTACGGCATGTCATGAAGGGGCAATTACAATAATAAATGGGAAGGCGAAGATAATAAGGGATGATTATTGCGATGGCTTAGGAAACTGCCTTCCAGTATGCCCTACCGGTGCTATTTCATTTGAAGAAAGAGAAGCACTAGATTACGACGAAGAAGCTGTTAAGATACATCAAAAGAATCAGCAAACTAGTGAAACAAAGGAAAGCCTAAAAAGCGAACTACTGCAGTGGCCAGTACAAATTAAATTAGTGCCAGTAAACGCTCCCTATTTTGAAAATGCTAATTTACTGATTGCTGCAGATTGTACGGCATATGCCTATGCTAATTTTCATGAAGAGTTTATGAAAAAGCATATCACCATCATTGGATGTCCAAAACTTGATGAGGGAGATTACTCTGAAAAATTAGCAGAAATTATAAAAAATAATCGCATAAAGAGTGTAAAGGTATTGCGCATGGAGGTTCCATGTTGTGGTGGCCTTGAACATGCAGTGATACAGGCTTTAAAAAATAGTGGAAAAATGCTTCCATGGCAAGTTGTTACCATATCTTGTGATGGACAAATTCTAGAATAGATTTAGAGAAAGGGGAAAAGAAGATGAAAGTTTCAGTAGATCAAGAAGGATGTATTGGTTGTGGGCTATGCGTAGGAATTGAACCAGGAGTATTTTTTATGAATGATGATGGTAAAGCAGAAGCAAATGATACAGTGCTTCCTGAACAGGAAGAAGGTACGTTGCAAGCAATTGAAATGTGTCCTGTTGCAGCAATTTCGGAAGAATAAAATTTTAATTACAAATTCACTTAAAAAGACAACATCCCATGTATAGAATGAATGAGATGTTGTTTTTTTATATAAACCAACTTAGTGACGTGGTGTTTTGTTGAAGAAATAATTGACTTAAATTCCATAAAAAGGTATAATTTAAGTTATATTAGCAAAACAAATGAAAGTTTGTGACGCAAAACTAGAGGGCCTGTAAAATGGTAGCCAGCTGCAATTTTATTTGGCTAACATTGTATAGTAATATACAGTGTTTTTTTCTACATAAAATAGTTTATATAAAGTCATGAATGACGTTTCTTCACACAGATAGAAGGAGGTTATTAAGTATATGAGAAAAAATTATGTTTCAGTAATTTCAGCAATTATGCTAGCACTCATGTTAGGGTTTTGGGGAATCGGAAACAGTGGGGCCAATCAGGTAATAGCTGCACCAACATATAGTGCTGGTATTGTATACTGTGGCATTAATACAGATGGAAAAACGGTATCCGTCATTGCAAATACCCCTACCCTTCCAGGAAGTGATACGGGGTTTTACTATTTATTTGAGGAAGCAACCTATGCTACAGGACTTACAGGCAATTATATTGCAACCGTTCCAGCTAATACCACGGTAACGTTTACCTTTGACTTATTAAAAAATCAAGTGGGTTCAAGATTATTCTCAAAATTTGCAGTTGCAACCATTCAAGGAGGAAAATGGGTGGAACTTAGTTCTCCCTGCTACATTACGAATCCAGAGGCGATTGCAACAAAGACGACACCACGCACAGTGACGACATCTAAAAAAGGATTACATATAGATCCAAGCAGACTCCTAACGGCAGAATTAAATGATTTAGGAGTTCAGCATGCAGTATATAATATTCCCTTATCCAATATATTAGGGGCAACAACAAATGCAAGTTATCCAACGATTAACTATGTATACAATGGGAAGGGTTATCAATTTAATGGGCTAGTAGTTGCAGAGTATGATTTTGTTTTTAGTAATTTAATGAAAAAGGGTATTTCAGCAACGGCTATTTTATTAAATAATTATTCTCCTAATTTTGTTCAATTAATTCATCCACTAGCAAGGGATGGCTTTGTTTGTAGCTATTATGCATTTAATACAGCAGAACAATCAGGAGTAGAATATCTTGCAGCAATTGGTTCCTTTCTTTCCCAAAGATATAATGGACAAAATGTCAGTTTTGGAAAAGTAGATAATTGGGTTATCGGGAATGAAGTTACAGCAAGAACACAATGGAACTATATTCAATCCATGAGTTTAGATGCTTATGTTGAGGAATATGCAAAAGCAGTACGGTTATTTTATACAGCAATCAAAAGTGAAAACGCAAATGCCAATATCTATATATCCATTGATCAACAGTGGGATAGAAATAGAAAAGGTACAGAAAATTATGATGGAAAAGATGTAGTGTATTCATTAAATGCAAATATTCTAAGCAAAGGAAATATTGATTGGGGCATAGCCTGTCATCCTCATCCTGTGCCATTAACCTGGGCTCCATTCTGGAAATTACCATCTAATTACGCACGGATGAAATTGGTTTCTCATACAGAAAATTCAAAGTTCCTAACTATGGAAAATATCGAAATATTAACAGACTTAATGTGTAAGCCAGAAATGATTTCACCAACGGGTCAAGTTAGATCCATCATTGTAAGTGAAGTGGGGTATACATCAACACAGGGGCAGGAATATCAAGCAGCTGCATTTACCTATGGATACCTACAAGCAGCATATAATCAGTACATAGATGCTTTTATTCTTTCTAATGAGACTGATTCTGCGGTAGAAGTTGCGCAAGGGCTATCCTTTGGACTTACAAATCTGGATGGAACTCACAAATTAGTGTATGATTTTTATAAATATGTTGATACTTCTAATGCAATTACCTATACCGATTATTCAAAAGCAGTTATAGGAATAGCGGATTGGGGAAAAGTTATTTATGCAAGATAGTTCTATTGTACAAAAAAGAAATGATGTTGAAAATATAAGTTGGCTTTTTCATTAGAAAGGAAGATTGGCGTGAGGATGAGAAACATTATTTTACAAATATTCGCAATGGTAATGATCATAAGTTGTTGTTATCATCCAATGATTGCCAGGGGAAATGAAACTGAACCAATAAAATATAAGGAAACAGTCTATACGCTTACACCCATAACAGAGTATCATGTGATGACAGGTAACGTAATTGTTAGAAGTTCCCCAGACTTGGAAAGTGTTGTAATAGGAACCATGAAGACAGGACAAATTGCCATTTCTTTTGCCCAGACAAATATAGGATGGTATCAAATTAAATATTGTGGAATGACAGGTTATGTATATAACCGAAATATGGAACAGTATACAGGTGGTAGCAAAGAGGAAGTCAGTGCAAAATTAGATTTTGCCGAGGAAGAGATTCGAATCAATGTATTAGGGGATAG
Organism: Lachnospiraceae bacterium; assembly: GCA_035270785.1. Taxonomy (GTDB): domain Bacteria; phylum Bacillota; class Clostridia; order Lachnospirales; family Lachnospiraceae; genus DATESN01. Next base: position 70,327 of record DATESN010000106.1, read on the forward strand.
CATTACTTATGGAGAAAAGGTGTCATCACAAGATAACATATATGCAAATCTTTTAGGTGCAAAAATGGGAGCCACGGTTGTAAATAATTATGGTTTACGAGGATCTACAATTGCAGGAATTCATCCAGAACGATTTATCGACCGCTGTATGTCTATGGATGCAACCGCTAATTTTATTATTGTATTTGGAGGAACCAATGACTATGGAACCAATACAGAATTAGGTTCTTACGGAGATATTTCTGGAGAAACATTTTATGGTGGATTGAATCTAATGATGTGTGGATTAAAACAAAGGTATCCAGATGCAGAAGTCATTTTTTTGACTCCATTAAGAAGGTTAAATGATAGTAGAAAAAACAAAATAGGAAAAACCTTAGAAGATTATGTAAAAGCAATGATTAAAATGGGAGAATTTTATGATATACCAGTATTAGATTTATATTCAGCCAAGGAATTAGATTTTGTTAAAAATCGCTATACTTATATGAGAGATGGTATTCATCCAAATGATAAAGCACATGTTATCATTGCTAATTATTTGGAGGAACAATTATTGAATGTGGAATAAAAAAATATAATGTGCATCTTGCAATACAAAAGTAACCTTTTGGGTTAATTTGTATTGCTTTTTTATTTATTAAAGAATAGACTATAAATTAGAAAATTGAGATGGATTTGTATGCTAGGGGGAAATAGTATGAATGTGATAGAAATAAAAAACCTAACCAAATACTACGGAAAGGCTAGAGGAATTATTGATATTAATTTGGTGGTCAAGCAAGGTGATTGCTTTGGATTCATCGGTCCAAATGGTGCCGGAAAATCAACTACAATTAGAACACTTCTAGGACTAATATCTCCTACCAAAGGTAGCGCAACTATTTTAGGAATGGATATTACTACTCATAAAAAAGAGATTTTAAAAAGAATTGGATACATGCCTTCAGAGGCTATGTTTTATAGCAATATGAAAGTGTCAGATATTATAAAGTTATCGGCTGACTTACATAAAAAGGATTGTAGCGTTCAGGCAAAGGAACTATGTGAACGTTTGCAATTGGATACATCCCGTAGGGTAGATGAACTATCCCTGGGTAATCGTAAAAAGGTTAGTATCATTTGTGCCATGCAGCATGACCCTGACTTGTATATTTTTGATGAACCAACTTCTGGTCTAGATCCTCTTATGCAACAAGAGTTTTTCAAAATAATTTTAGAAAAGAATGAAAAAGGAGCCACTATTTTTCTTTCCTCCCATGTGTTAAATGAAATTCAAAAGTACTGTAAACATGCAGGGATTGTAAAAGATGGAAAGTTGATTGTAGTAAATACAGTAGAGGAATTGGCAAGAAGTAATGCAAAAAGAGTTGTGGTACACGGAATTACAAAGGCGCCAGACCTAAAAGGAATTGTTGATTTGCAGTGCATGGATGGGCATATTAGCTTTCTATATTCAGGAGAAATGCCAATACTAATTCATTCATTAAATGGACTACCAATTAGCAATTTAACAATTACAGACCCAAGCTTAGAAGAAATATTTATGCATTTTTATGAGGAGGATAAATAGATTATGACGATAGTAAAACATGAAATTAAGATGAACTTTAAATCACTTCTTATATGGTCATTAACAGTAGGATCTTTAATTTTTGTATTTATGATGATTTATCCAAGTTTAGCAAATCAACTAGTTGATATGGAGGCAGTATATTCTAATATGGGAAGTTTTTCGGCAGCCTTTGGAATGGATCAAATTAGTTTTACAACGCCGCTTGGATTTTATGGAATTGAAGCAGGCGCAATGCTTTCCTTAGGTGGTGCAATGTTTGCAGCAATGATAGGAACAAGTATGTTATGCAAGGAAGAAGGCAATCATACATCAGAGTTTTTATTTACCATGCCTCATACAAGAACAGAAATCATTGCTTTTAAAGTAATTTCTATGGCTATTATCATCCTGGCTTTTGATGCCATTTGTTTTGTATGCGGAGTATCATCCTTTATTGCCAGTGGTGAAAACCTAGAATTCAAGAAGTTTGCATTATATCACGTTGCACAAACCTTTATGCATTTGCAGATTGGGATGATTTGTTTTGGAATATCTGCTTTTTTAAAGAAAAACAATGTTGGGTTAGGGATAGGAATTGCTATTTTACTATATTTTTTACAAATGTTTGTCAATATAAGTGATAAAGTAGAATTCTTAAAATATATAACACCCTATTGCTATTCGGATGCAGCAAAAGTATTTCCAACCTCATCAATTGATGGTGAATTGTTATGGATAGGGATGATGACAGGATTTATATTCCTTGGAATCGCCTTTGTAAAATATAATAGAAAAGATTTAGCTTCCTAAAAGTTGTTTCATATCAATGGGTAAATCAGCAGTAAAAGAAAGTAGCACTTTTGTAATAGGATGAATAAAGGTAAGCTTGTGTGAATGTAGAGCTTGCCTATTTATTTGTGTAAAATTGGGATTATAGATAAAATCACCAGGCAGGGGGTGACCAATATATTTCATATGAACACGGATTTGATGAGTGCGTCCTGTTTCTAATCGAATTTTGGCTAGAGAATATCCATTCCTTGATGTTAAACATTCAAAATGAGTAACGGCACGTTCACCATGAATATAATCCACACATCTCTGGATGGTTGAATTAGCCATTCTTGAAATAGGGGCATCAATGATGCCAGACTGTTCCAATGTTCCCTCAACGATTGCTAAATATTCTCTATGAATGGTACGTTGCTTAATTTGTTCCCCTAAGAGGCAACTACTAAGCATATTTTTTGCAATAAGAACCAAACCGGTAGTATCTTTATCAAGACGATTAATGCATCGATATACAAATGGACTTTCTTCGTTTCTATAATAGTAAAATAAAGCATTAGCAAGAGTGTTATCATGATTGTTTTGAGAAGGATGAATGGGCATTTTGATTGGCTTATTAATGACAATAATGTCATCGTCTTCATATACAATTTCGACAGGAAGTTTTGAGGCCACAATAGTGGGTAATTCATTATTTTCTATTATATTTATATAGAGTGCGTCATTTTCTTTAAGTAAATCATAAACATGAGCCCAAGTTTGATTAAGCATGATTCCATGGGGGGTTCTTTTTAGATGAACTAGCAATGCTGCTGATACTCCTTGAGTTCTCAAATATTGACTGATTGTGTAACCTTCATATGCAATGGGTATATGGTATTCAATGGAACGATTCATGGTTTACCTCTCTAAACATTATACAATAATGTTAATTATACGTAGGATGTAAGGAATTTGCAATCCTAGGATGGTTTGAAAACGAAATCATTTCTATGTTGTTGTATTTTACTAAGATTATAGCTATACTTGTACAATAAGTTATGAAAGAAAAAGAGTTTATTGTTATCAATTATTTATGGAAAGAGTAGGGTGATAAATTGAAAAAAATAGTTAATATTTTATTGATAGTTTGTTTTGTATTGGGAGTGACAGGTTGCGGGAATGTGAAAGATAGCGATGGAAGTACGTACACAAGCAAAAAGATTGATCAAGATCAAATAGAAATCGACAAAGATTCAGAAGTTGCATTAGTTGAAAATGACATAAAAGATGACGCAGAAAGCGACGTTAAATTTGAGACAGATAATGAGGGAGAAAACGCTGTAAATACAGGCATGATTCCTGAACTTACATTTGCTTCATACAATGTTTTAAGTAATGATGCAATGGAGTTTGTAAATAATATGAAGATAGGATGGAATCTTGGAAATACCTTTGATGCCATTGATAATAACACGAATTTTAAGGATGAGCTAAAATATGAGTCCATATGGAGCGGCATTGTAACCACAAAAGAAATGATAGATTGTGTTAAAAATGCAGGTTTTAATACTATTCGTATTCCAGTTTCCTGGCATAATCATGTATCGGGAGAAGAATTTATAATTAGTGAGGTTTGGATGAATCGGGTTCAAGAGGTAGTAGATTATGCAATGGAAAATGAAATGTATATCATACTTAATATACATCATGATATTGGTGAAGATTATATTTATCCAAATAGTCAAAACTTGGAAACATCTAAAAAGTATATTACCAGTATTTGGGGACAAGTTTCTGCAAGATTTCAGGATTATGATGAACATATCATCTTTGAGGGAATGAATGAACCACGTTTGATGGGAACAGAAAACGAGTGGTGGTTGGATAGTAATAATAAAAATTGCATTGATGCAGTTGATTGTATTAATCAACTAAATCAAAGTTTTGTAGATACTGTTCGCGCAGGCGCTGGATATAATGCAAGTAGATATGTAATGGTTTCTGGTTATTGTGCTTCACCAGAAGGAGCTTTATCGAAACAGTTTAAGCTACCAATAGACGCGTTAGAAAATAAGATGATCGTATCTGTTCACGCATATACGCCTTATAGATTTGCCCTACAAGATCTTAGCGAAGTGGGAAGTGTATCTCAATTTAGTTCTAGTAATGAAAAAGATACTCGTGATATTGATTCATTCATGGATGAATTATATAGCAAATACATAAGTCTTGGGATTCCAGTCATTATTGGAGAGTTTGGTGCTAGAGATAAAAATACGAATCTTTTATCAAGAGTAGAATATGCAACTTACTATATTGGAGCAGCAAGGGCAAGAGGAATAATCTGCTGTTGGTGGGATAATAATTCTTATTCAGGCAGTGGTGAAAATTTTGGAATATTAAATCGAAAAAAAGTAGAATGGGAATATCCAGAAATAGTAAAAGGTTTAATGAAATACTAAAAAAGACAATGTAATTAATAAAAAGTATTTCCACAGTCTTAGAAATATTTATATAATTTAATGTTTTTATGTGAAAATAATTATAAAAAATATAATATAAGGTATACTCATAATAGTTGAATCACGTGCGTATGAAGTGCGCAGATAGGAGTAGTATGAGAATTCCAAAACATATAGGAATAATACCTGATGGCAATCGTAGGTGGGCAAAAGAAAAAGGTTTAAACAAAGAAGAAGGTTATGATTATGGTTTAGATCCTGGGTTACAACTTTTAAAATTAGCAAAAGAGTATGGAATTGAGGAAATAACATATTACGGTTTTACTGTGGATAATTGTAAACGTCCAAAAGAACAAATAAAGGCATTTCAACAAGCCTGTGTAGACGCAATAAGCATGATTGCAAAAGAGGATGTATCTCTTTTGGTAATGGGAAAAACGGATTCTAAGTTTTTTCCAAAAGAATTAATTCCTTATACAAAAACAGATAGAAGCAAGTCGAAAAAGGGTCAAATCAAAGTTAATTTTCTAGTAAATTATGGATGGGACTGGGATTTGAAAAATGGACTACAATCGAAAGAAATTTCAAGAATTGATATGATTATTCGATGGGGAGGAATGCGGAGATTATCAGGATTTCTGCCAGTACAATCTGTTTATGCTGACTTTTTTATAGTGGATGAGTTATGGCCAGATTTTTCCCCAAAGCAATTTAAAGATGCCATCTTTTGGTATCAAAATCAAGATGTAACTTTAGGTGGTTGATAGGGGAAGAACTTCTGTTTGTTTGAAACAGACAAATAAAAAATACTAGGAGGGAAAATAAATATGCAAAAGTTTGATGTAGTAGCCTTGGGCGAATTGTTAATAGATATGACGGATAATGGAATTTCTGAACAGGGGAACACCTTGTTTGAGGCGAATCCCGGAGGTGCACCTTGCAATGTTTTAGCCATGTTACAACAACTAGGACATAAAGTTGGCTTTATCGGGAAAGTAGGAGACGACATATTCGGTCGTAAACTAAAGGGTGTTCTACAGGAGGTGGGAATTGACACAGAAAACCTTTGCGTGGATAAGGATGCAAGGACCACCTTGGCCTTTGTGGAAACGTTGAAGGATGGAGATCGAGATTTCTCGTTTTATAGAAACCCAGGAGCGGATATGTTATTAACTAAAGAGGACATTAACATAGAATATGTGAAAAACGCCAAAATATTTCATTTTGGTACGTTATCAATGACTCACACAGGAGTTCGTGAAGCAACAAAATATGCACTCGCTATAGCTAAGAATAATGGCGCTACTATTTCATTTGATCCAAATCTGAGAGAGTCTCTGTGGGAGAGTCTAGACCTTGCAAGGGAGCAGGTAGAATACGGACTAAGTATGTGTCATATCCTAAAAATATCAGACAATGAAATCCAATGGCTGACAGGAGTAGACGATTTTTCTATGGGAGTACAAAAGATATGGGAAAAATATAATATCCCATTGATATTAGTGTCCATGGGGAAAAATGGTAGTAGAGCCTATTATAAGCCGGGTGACAAAGAAGTGATGGTGGAAGTACCTTCATTTTTGCAGGAACACACAGTAGAAACAACAGGTGCGGGAGACACGTTTGGAGGCTGTATTCTTCATTATATACTAGAAAATGGTCTATGGAATCTGGAAAGTGAGGATTTAAGAACGATGCTCACCTTTGCAAATGCGGCAGCATCTTTGATAACAACAAGAAGGGGTGCACTTCGAGTTATGCCAAACATAGAGGAAATCAAAACATTAATTCAAAAAAGGCAATAAACCAATTCAGTCAAAACTTATTACTAAATAATAAGTAATATATAAGTAATATATAAGATACACCTAAAAAGCGGATTTATATTGAATGACTAGAAAAGTCAAAATTAATTTAATTAAAAATGATGGATGAAATAGATGAAAAACCTCATATTTTTTGTTATACTGTAGAAGAAATTTGAAAGTGACATGAAATCTGGAGGCAAAGTTATGAAAAAAATATATAGAACCATACTTTTAGTGTCAATTGTTTCTTTAATGTTGGGGATATCAGGCTGTGGGTCTGCAAAAAATAGTCAAAATATTGAGCTTGGAATGGCAGCAGTGCAGGCAGCAGATTATAAAGGTGCGCTAACACTTTTTGAAAGTGTCCAGGTGAAAAAAGAAAATGGACTTTCCTTATATCGTGGACAGGGGCTGGCATATATGGGACTTACCAAGTACCAAGAAGCCATTGCATCTTTTATAAAAGCATTATCCTATAGCAGCGGAAGATTGTCAGACATGGAATATGATATCAATTATTATTTAGCCACTTCCTACTACAAAGATGGAGATAGTGATGGTGCAATTGATACCTATGGTGCTATATTAGCGCTAAAGCCTAAGGAAAAAGACGCTTATTATCTACGGGGGGCGGTAGAATTAGAAAGCGGTGATTATGAAAAGGCCATTGCTGATTTTGACAAAGCGATTGAGCTAGATCGTAATAATTGCTCTACTTATATCGATATTTATATTTGTTTAGAGCAAAACGGATATGAAGAGAAAGGAAAAGAATACCTTGAGACTATAATGGATTCAGAAAGTAAAGCAACTTCTGATTTTGATAAAGGGCGTATTTGTTACTACTTGGGGGATTATAAAAATGCCTGCATTTATTTTGATTTGGCAAATAAAGCGGTCAATAATGAGGAAACAGCACTCTTTTTAGGTAAAGCATATGAAGCGTCAGGAGATATAAATTTCGCAGCTTCTATTTATAATAGTTTCCTAATTAATCATTTACAAAGTGCAGCAATATACAACCAATTGGGTCTATGTAAAATGAAGCTTAAGGACTATGAAGCTGCCCTGGTAGCTTTTCAAACAGCAATGGCAATTAAAGATAATTCCATTGTTCAAACTTTGAAGTATAATGAAATAGTTGCCTATGAATTTTTAGAGGATTATAAGAAGGCAACGGTTCTCATGGAAAGTTATTTATCAACCTATCCTGACGATGCCGCCGCAAAAAGAGAATATGAATTTTTGCAGACTAGATAATCGTAAAATAGTTCCATGGTACTATATGTTGTATACATAGCATAAAAATAGAGATAGATATAGTGTTTTTCGTTGACTTTGCAATCTGCGGATGATAGAATAAATTCATGAGGAATCATTGCCATATTATGTAAACGATGTATGTGTTGTTCGGGTAATGGGAAGGGGATTTATATGTTTAATGTAATCAAAAGAGATGGTATGCAACTGAATTTTAATCTTGCTAAAATTAATGATGCAATTATGAAAGCTTTTACGGCAACAGAGGTAAATTTCAATAATGATATTATTGATTTATTATCTTTACGAGTAACTTCTGATTTTCAAAGTAAGATAAAAGATGGATCTGTTGATGTAGAAGATATTCAAGATAGTGTGGAGAAAGTATTAGAGCAGGCCGGTTATACAGAACCAGCAAAAGCTTATATTTTATATCGTAAACAAAGAGAAAAAATGCGTACAATGAAATCGACAATTTTAGATTACAAAGATGTTGTGAACGGCTATGTAAAGGTAGAGGATTGGAGAGTAAAGGAAAACTCCACCGTAACCTACTCTGTAGGAGGATTGATTTTAAGCAATTCAGGAGCAGTTACGGCTAATTATTGGCTTTCTGAAATATATGATGAAGAAATAAGCGAGGCGCATAGGAATGCAGATATACATATTCATGATTTGTCTATGTTAACAGGATACTGCGCTGGTTGGTCTTTAAAACAATTGATAAAAGAAGGACTTGGGGGAATTACGGGAAAGATTACTTCTGCTCCAGCAGCTCATTTATCTGTTCTTTGTAACCAAATGGTTAACTTCTTGGGAATTATGCAAAATGAATGGGCAGGTGCCCAGGCATTTTCTTCCTTTGATACTTATTTAGCACCTTTTGTCAAGGTAGATAAACTTAGTTATTCGGAAGTGAAGAAATGCATAGAAGCTTTTATTTATGGTGTTAATACTCCAAGTCGTTGGGGAACCCAAGCACCATTTTCTAATATAACATTAGACTGGACTGTACCTGGTGACCTTGCAGAATTACCAGCAATTGTTGGCGGCAAGGAAATGAAGTTTGCATATAAAGATTGTAAAAAAGAGATGGACATGATAAATAAGGCTTTCATTGAAACAATGATTGAAGGAGATGCCAATGGAAGGGGATTCCAATATCCCATTCCTACATATTCTATTACAAAAGAATTTGATTGGTCAGATAATGAAAACAATCGATTACTTTTTGAAATGACCGCAAAATATGGGACACCTTATTTTTCCAACTTCCTTAATTCCGATATGGAACCAAGTGATGTGAGAAGTATGTGCTGTCGGCTACGTCTTGATTTGCGTGAACTTCGTAAAAAAACGGGGGGATTCTTTGGTGCTGGGGAAAGTACTGGTAGTGTCGGTGTTGTAACTATTAATATGCCAAGAATTGCTTATCTTTCTTCTTCAAAAGATGATTTTTATAAAAGATTGAACAGAATGATGGATATATCAGCCAGGAGTTTGAAGATTAAACGTGATGTTATCTCAAAATTATTAGAAGAAGGATTATATCCATACACGAAGAAATATCTGGGAAGCTTTAATAACCATTTTTCAACGATTGGTTTAATTGGAATGAGTGAAGTGGGATTAAATGCAAATTGGTTGCGTGCAGATATGACAAGCTCTAAAACACAAGAATTTTCAAAAGATGTACTAAATCATATGCGTAATCGTTTATCGGACTACCAAGAGGAATATGGTGATTTATATAACTTGGAAGCATCTCCTGCTGAGAGTACAACCTATCGTCTTGCTAAGCATGATCTAAAAAAATGGCCGAATATTAAAACGGCTGGAAAACCAGGAGATGATCCATATTATACAAATTCATCTCATTTGCCAGTTGATTATACGACAGATATTTTCGATGCTCTTGACATTCAAGATGATTTGCAAACACTTTATACATCTGGGACTGTTTTCCATGCATTTCTTGGAGAAAAATTACCGGATTGGAAAGCATCTGCAAATCTTGTTAGAACAATTGCGGAGAATTATAAATTGCCTTATTATACATTGTCCCCTACTTATTCCATTTGTAAGGAACATGGATATCTTGCTGGGGAACAAAAGGAATGTCCAATTTGTGGTGGGCGAACAGAAATTTACAGTCGTATTACGGGATATTATAGACCAGTTCAAAATTGGAATGACGGAAAATTACAAGAATATGCAAATAGGACTGAATATGAAGTTGCGAATTCGTCTTTGAAAAGACCAACATCAAGAGTAGTAACGTTATCTAACTATGCTGAGGATGTAGAAGTAAATGTGGAAATTCCACAAAATATTAAATACTTATTTACTACAAAAACATGTCCTAACTGTAAAACAGCTATAGACTGTCTAGAAAATGACTCTTTTGTTCAAATTGATGCAGAAGAGAATATGGAACTTGCTTCTCGATATGGAGTAATGCAAGCGCCAACCCTTGTAGTTGTGAATGGAAATAACTTTGTGAAGGTTGTAAATGCTTCAAATATAAAAAAATATGCTGACAGTCTTATACTTGAGAGAGTATAATGGAGAAAAATATTCTAGCATAACTAAAATACAAGGGGGATTCTTATGGATAGCATGTTTTTAAGAATCAAAGGAATTATAAAAAAAGATAATAAATATTTAGTCATTAAGCGATGGGTTGATGATCGTATTCCAGAACCCTTCGTATGGGAATTTATAGATGGAAAGGTGGCTTTCGGTGAGTCACCAGATGATGCAGTAATACGATTGATAAGAGAACTGATTGGTATTGATGGAATGATTGATAAAATAGTTTATACATGGTCCCAGATGTTAGGGGATACCCAGTGCGTAGGAATTGCATATGTTTGCAATATAGATTCTGATGAATCTAATTTTGTATTACCGGAAGAATTTGGTGCATGGGAATGGATAGAACGAGATAAATTTGATCATTATATTGAAAATAGCTATGTACTAAAAGATTTAGAAGGCGTTGAACTTTAGTTTGACGTCTTTATTTTAGTGGTATTTCATTTTTATAAGAGAAAGGAAAACAACATGATTAATAAGTTGGTTGAAAAAATTAATAAAACAAATGCGCCTATCGTAGTGGGATTGGATCCTATGCTATCCTTTATTCCGGATCATATTACGAAAAAGGCATTTCATGAATATGGTGAAAATCTTCAAGGTGTTGGTGAGGCAGTATGGCAATATAACAAGGAGATTATTGATAAAATATATGATTTAATCCCTGCTGTAAAACCTCAAATTGCAATGTACGAACAATTTGGTATTGAGGGTCTCATTGCATTTAAAAAAACGATTGATTATTGCAAGGAGAAAGATCTAGTAGTAATTGGAGATATTAAAAGGGGCGATATTGGCTCTACTTCTGCAGCATATGCCATTGGACACTTAGGGAGTGTGAAAATTGGGAACAATAAATATAGGGGATTTAATGAAGATTTCGTAACTGTGAATCCATATTTAGGTTCTGACGGAGTCAATCCTTTTATTGACGTGTGTAAAGAGGAGAAAAAGGGACTTTTTATTTTGGTTAAAACATCAAATCCAAGCAGTGGAGAATTTCAAGATCAATTAATTAATGGAAGGCCCTTGTACGAATTAGTTGGAGAAAAAGTAGCCCAGTGGGGAGAAAATTGTATGGGAGATTCTTATAGTTATATTGGTGCTGTGGTAGGAGCTACTTATCCGGAAACGGGTAAAGTTCTACGTAAGATAATGCCTAAGTCTTTTATTCTTGTACCAGGATATGGTGCACAAGGAGGAAAAGGAAAAGATTTAGTTCACTTCTTTAACAAGGACGGACTGGGAGCAATTGTTAATTCATCCAGGGGAATTATAGCAGCATATCAAATGGATAAGTATGCCAGCTATGGGGCCGAAAATTTTGGTGATGCATCACGAGCAGCAGTCATAGATATGATTGAAGATATCAGCGGAGCATTAAATAGAGCGAAATAGGGGAGGAAATATGGAACAATATAAACAAGATTTTATAGAATTTATGGTAGACTGTCATGTTTTAAAATTTGGAGATTTTACAACAAAAAGTGGAAGAAAAACGCCATTCTTTGTAAATACAGGATTTTATCGTACGGGAAAACAATTAAAAAGATTAGGACAGTACTATGCAAAAGCTATTCATGAAAAGTTTGGGTTAGAATTTGATGTACTTTTTGGTCCAGCGTACAAAGGAATTCCATTAACGGTTGCAACTACAATGGCAATCAGTGATATGTATGATAAAGATATTAAATATTGCTCCAATCGTAAAGAAGTAAAAGATCATGGAGATAAAGGAATTTTATTAGGAAGTCCATTGGAAGATGGTAATAGAGTCCTATTAATTGAAGATGTTACTACAGCAGGAACCTCTATCGGAGAAACAATTCCCATTATTAAGGCCCAGGGAAATGTAAGTGTATGTGGTCTTGTAGTAAGTGTTGATAGAATGGAACGTGGGCAAGGCTCTAAAAGTGCACTTGCAGAAATTGCAGAAACCTATGCATTTCCAACAACGGCTATTGTAACCATGGAAGAAGTGGTAAAACATTTATATAATAAGCCATATCAAGGTATCCTCTATATTGATGATGCACTAAAAATGGCGATTGATGGTTATTATGAGCAATATGGAGCAATATAAATAAAAGAAGGGGTGTAAAGATGGAAGAGAGAACATTTAAAGTAATGGCAAGAACGGGAGCATTTAACCTTACATTAGGAATTATTACACTGGTGGCAGGACTTGCTGGTGGTATTTTACTGATTGTTAGTGGAGCAAAATTGCTCTCACAAAAGACGAAAATTATGTTTTAGTAAAGTAATGGGCATTTCAAATGGAATGCCCATTTAAAGGTTGAAATAGGGAGTATTAGAATGGCTAAAAAGAATCAGAAAAAGAATAGCTATATGTTTACCAATAAAAATCATCCACTCAAAGGAATTATGTCAACCATTCTAGGGGCAATTTCAATATTATCTATTTTTCTTGCAATCTATTTAACCTACGAAAATAAGGGAGAAGCATTGTTACAATATGGTACATCCTTATTTTTGACTACTTTATTTTCTATGGTTGGACTTGGATTGGGGATTGCATCAAGAATGGAAAAAGATAAATATTATTTATTTTCTTATTTAGGAATTTTCATTAACTTTTTAGCCGTTTGTGCTATTAGCCTTATTTTATTCGCAGGAGCTTATGGATTATGATAAAAGAACGTTATTTATTGGCAAAAGAGAGAATACAGGAAACCATGATTGAAACTACCATAAAAGAGCCTTTCAACCTTTATTTCAAGGAGATGGCTGCTTTTTTACAACAAATGATAGTTTTATTTGAAGAAGAAAAAGATGTTGATAAAGAGTTGAGTCTTGTTTGGCTACAGGATAGAAATCAGCGGCTATTTATTGATATACTCCAACCAAGTTATGATAAAAGCTATGCTAATCCTGAGGTAGCATTGTTTAAATTAGGAGATGAATATGGACAGATATTCAGTTTCTTATATGTAGAACTAAGAAGTCTCATTGAGGCTGCTTTTGAACAAGATTTATTTGAAATGGTCATTCGCATGGAGCTTTTTTTAGAAATATATAGTGCATTTTCTTATTCTTTTGAGGAAATAGAAAAGCAACCTAAGGTAGAAGAAATAAAACAAATCATATATTGGTTTGTCAGTGATTATTCGGAACCGGCTATGGAAAAGAGAATTAGAGAGCAATTAGACCCAGAGTGTAATTTTGCAACAAAGATTATCATGACAAGTGATTTAGAGGATGTAAGATATCTGTATCGTTTTGGGGAATATATAACAGATAACCAATTAAAGATAGCAAAACATTTAAATGCTCTTTCAGAAGAAACAATACAGTTGATGGCAAAGACCTATACGGAAGGATTTCGTATGGGCTTCATTTTAGGTAACAAAGATTTATCAAAAAAGAAAGTGGTTAACATAAGGTATTCTATAGGCTTTGAGAGAGTGGTGAAACAAGCCATTCTGAATTTTGAAGAAATGGGGTTAAAACCTACGATATATCGAGCATCTAATAGTGTTTTCTATAAGCGTGGTGTTTCTAAAATTGGCTATTATGGTGCAATTCCTAATAAGCAATATGATTATGATCATAAAGAAGACTCTGCACTTTTTTTAGATAAGAATTATGTAAATAGAAAATTAGAAGTATTAAAGGCGGCCTATGAGGAACAAAGGGAATTAGCAAATGTTCATGCAGGGCCAGCTTGTATGGAGATATTTGGAGAATATCCATTTGCGCCAGTCTATAAGAAGCAAGCACTAAGTTTATCCAATAAGCAGCAGAAGCTTTCGGTAGAATTTGCTTCGGAATCAGGTCAAATCGTAAATGAATATATCAAAGGGGAAGAAAGAAGTTTTACAATTATCGCTTTTCCTGTTCCTGAAATCGGAGAGCAGTTCGAGGAAATATTTAATGAGATTATTAAAATAAATACCCTTGACTACAAACTATATGAAGGAATTCAAAATACAATAATAGATACCCTAAATCAAGCAGAACAAGTACAAATATTAGGAACGAATGGAAATAAAACAGATTTAATGGTATCATTACACCCATTGACTAACATAGACAACGAGACGAAATTTGAAAATTGTGTAGCAGACGTTAATATTCCAGTGGGGGAAGTATTTACCTCTCCCGTATTAAAAGGGACTACGGGAACCTTATTTGTAAAAAAAGTATTTTTAGGTGAATTAGAGTACAAAAAATTAGAATTAAAGTTTGAAGATGGTATGATTAGTGATTATTCTTGTAGTAATTTTGATAACGAAGTGGAGAACAGAAAGTATATCAAGGATAATCTACTTTTTCATCATGACACGTTACCAATGGGCGAATTTGCAATTGGTACAAATACAACTGCTTATGTGATGGCAGGTAAATATCAAATATTTGATAAGCTACCAATTTTAATAGCTGAAAAAATGGGACCTCATTTTGCAGTTGGAGATACATGTTATTCTCATAGTGAAGATGTAAAGGTTTGTAATCCTGACGGCAAAGAAATTGTTGCAAAAGATAATGAACTGTCCATTTTAAGAAAAGTAGATATTAAGAAAGCGTATTTTAACTGTCATACAGATATAACCATTCCATATGATGAATTGGGTCAATTAGTAGCTATAAAAAAGGATGGCAGCAAAATTCCGATTATAGAAATGGGAAGGTTTGTGCTACCTGGTTGTGAAAAATTAAATGAACCGTTTGAAAACCTATTGCGATAGAGGTCATTTTTTAGTAAACTGTAACTATCTATCAAAATAGGTAAGAAAGTGAGGAGGAATGAATATGTCAAAAGTAGGAATTGTAATGGGAAGTGACTCGGATATGCCAATTATGGCAAAGGCAGCCGACATTTTAGAAGAGTTTGGAGTTTCATATGAGATTACAATTATTTCTGCCCATAGAGAGCCTGATATATTTTTTAAATATGCAAATGCTGCAGAAGAAAAAGGGTATAAAGTGATTATTGCAGGAGCAGGAATGGCAGCTCACTTACCAGGAATGTGTGCAGCAATCTTTCCAATGCCAGTCATTGGCATTCCAATGCATACAACATCACTAGGGGGCGTAGATTCGTTATATTCAATTGTACAAATGCCTTCAGGAATTCCGGTAGCAACGGTAGCAATTAACGGAGGAGCAAATGCTGGCTTACTTGCTGCAAAAATTCTAGCAACTTCAGATAGTGAATTATTAGAAAAGATAAAAAGATATTCAGCAAACCTAAAAGAGGGTGTTCAAGCAAAGGATGCTAAATTGCAAGAAGTAGGCTATAAGGAATACAAATAAAAATAAACATAAGGTGGATTTAATCATGGATTATAAAAAAGCAGGTGTTGATATTGAAGCAGGATATAAATCAGTAGAACTTATGAAGAAGCATGTACAACAAACAATGAGGCCAGAAGTGCTAGGAGGTCTCGGAGGTTTTTCAGGAGCTTTTTCAATGGGAAAATTCAAAGATATGGAAAAACCAACTTTAGTGTCAGGAACGGATGGTGTTGGCACAAAGTTAAAATTAGCTTTTTTAATGGACAAGCACGATACCATTGGTATTGATTGTGTTGCAATGTGTGTTAACGATATTGCATGTGCTGGTGGTGAACCATTATTTTTCTTGGATTATATTGCATGTGGTAAAAATGTACCTGAAAAAATAGCAACAATTGTTAAGGGTGTAGCGGATGGTTGCATTCAATCTGGAGCAGCACTTATTGGCGGAGAAACAGCGGAGATGCCAGGGTTTTATCCTATTGACGAATATGATCTTGCTGGATTTGCAGTAGGGGTTGTAGATGAGAAAGACTTAATTACTGGAAAAGATCTTATGGTGGGTGATGTTTTGATTGGAATAGCATCTTCAGGAGTACATAGCAATGGATTCTCTCTTGTAAGAAAAGTATTTGATATGACAAGTGATAGCTTAAATGTTTACTATAAGGAACTTGGCAAAACACTAGGAGAAGCATTGATTGCCCCTACAAAAATATATGTTAAAGCATTGCAAACGATAAAAGATGCAAAGATTAGAATTAAAGCGTGTAGTCATATAACAGGCGGTGGTTTTTATGAAAATATTCCTAGAATGTTACCAGAGGGCGTTCATGCAGTAGTAAGAAAAGACAGCTATGAAGTGCCAGCAATTTTTAAATTACTACAAAAAACAGGGAATATTGAAGAAGATATGATGTATAACACCTATAATATGGGAATAGGTATGTTGGTTGCTGTTGATTCAAAGGATGTTGCGGCAACAGTTGCGGCAATAGAGGCGGCTGGTGAAACACCATATGTGATAGGTAAGATTGAAGCTGGAGAAAAAGGAGTCACATTATGCTAAAAATAGTAGTATGTGTTTCGGGCGGTGGAACGAATCTACAAGCAATTATAGATGGTATCGCAAGTAATACAATTACTAATACACAGATTGTAAGGGTCGTTAGCAATAATAAAAAGGCTTTTGGACTAGAGAGAGCAAGAAAAAACGGAATAGATGCCATGGCATTAGTGCCAAGTGAATTTAAAGAACGAAGCAAGTTTAATGAAGCCTTCTTACAAGCCGTTGATGAAGTAGATGCTGATTTACTTGTTTTGGCAGGATTTTTAGTAGTAATTCCAGAAGCAATCATTGAAAAATATAACAATCGTATTATAAATGTACATCCTTCTTTGATTCCATCCTTTTGTGGAACAGGATATTATGGTTTAAAAGTTCATGAGGGTGCATTATCTAGGGGAGTTAAGGTAACTGGTGCTACCGTACATTTTGTAGATAAAGGAACGGACACAGGACCAATCATCATGCAAAAATCAGTAGAAGTAAAAATTACAGATACTCCGGAAATACTTCAAAAAAGGGTAATGGAACAAGCAGAGTGGGTTATTATGCCAAAAGCAATTGATTTAATTGCCAATGGAAAGATTAAGGTAGTGAATGGTAGGGTAATAGTAGAGGAATCATTAGATTTGAAGAATAAGCAGACGAAAATGGAGTAGACAGAATATGAAAGTACTAATTGTAGGAAGCGGTGGAAGGGAACATGCGATTGCCACAAGTGTAGCCAAAAGCCCTAAAGTTTCTGAAATATATTGTGCACCAGGAAATGCTGGAATCGGACAAATTGCAAGGTGCATGGAGATTGATGCGATGGATTTTGATAAAATCGTATCCTTTGCAACAGAAACATTCATTGATCTTGTTATTGTTGGAATGGATGATCCTTTAGTTGGCGGACTGGTAGATGAATTGGAAGCAGTCGGAATTCGTACTTTTGGTCCAAGAAAAAATGCAGCGATCCTTGAAGGAAGCAAAGCATTTTCAAAGGATCTTATGAAAAAATATAATATTCCATCCGCTTCCTATGAAAATTTTGAAAGCCCTGAAAAAGCTCTTAGCTATTTAGAAAACTCGGATTTTCCTGTTGTCTTAAAAGCCGATGGCTTGGCACTTGGCAAAGGTGTTTTAATTTGTAATACATTGGAAGAAGCAAAAGACGGTGTGAAATCAATTATGCTAGATAAGCAATTTGGTTCTGCTGGGAACAAAATGGTAATTGAAGAATTTATGGTAGGAAGAGAAGTTAGTGTACTTTCCTATGTAGACGGTAAAACAATTAAGACGATGACTTCAGCCCAAGATCATAAGAGGGCAAAGGATGGGGATCAAGGTCTTAATACGGGTGGTATGGGAACCTTTTCTCCAAGTCCATTTTATACAGATGAAGTAGATGAATTTTGTAAGAAATATGTATATCAAGCAACTGTTGATGCCATGGCTAGTGAAGGAAGAGAATTTAAAGGAATCATCTTTTTTGGAATTATGTTAACTCCTTCGGGACCAAAAGTATTAGAATATAATGCTAGATTTGGAGATCCAGAAGCACAAGTGGTTCTTCCAAGAATGAAAAATGATATTATTGAAGTGATGGAAGCTTGTATAGATGGAACATTGGATCAAGTGGATTTACAATTTGAAGATAACGCAGCTGTTTGTGTAGTACTTGCATCAGACGGCTATCCGGTAGAATATAAAAAAGGTTTAGAAATAAAAGGATTAGAAAAATTTCATGGAAAAGATGGCTATTACTGTTTTCATGCAGGTACCAAAATGGTTGATGGAAAGATTGTAACAAATGGTGGACGTGTACTTGGAATTACAGCAAAAGGAAATGACTTAAAGCAAGCAAGAACCAACGCATATGAAGCAACAAAGTGGATTGATTTTGAGAATAAGTATATGCGTAGTGATATAGGGAATGCGATCGATGAAACATAATCGCATCTGCGATCGATGAAACGTAATCGCATCTGCAGTACACCCATTTTTTAGGGGTCCTTTCCACAAATTGATAAGAGAGGATGTAACAAAGATGGCTAATTTTGCTCTTGATGATTATAACAGACCGGTTAATTGTAATGACTGTGGTGGTCTTATGATTTTTAAAGGTGTTGGCGAATATGAATGTGAAGATTGTAAAAAAATAGAATTTGATGATTTTGGAAAAGTAAGAGCATTTATAGAAACACATAAAGGGTCTAATGCTGCTCAAATTGAAGAGGGGACTGGAGTAAAGCAACGTTCCATTAGACAGATGCTGCGGGAGAAAAGATTAGAAGTGACCATGGATTCCAGAGCATTTCTTCATTGTGATATTTGCGGTGTTAATATCCGATCAGGACGGTTTTGTCAAAAATGCGAATCTCTTTATCATCAGAGAATTGAAGAAGAAAATCGTACTACAAAGAGTATGAAGGGTGTTGCTATGGGCAATAATACAGAGACTGGCGCGAAACGTTTTGAACGTAAATACTAGGTATTAGAGGTATAAGGATGAATAAATATAAGGAAAAAAGAACTGGTTTTATTATGAAATGTGGAAGTGCTATATTACTTGCATTATTAGTTACGTTGATTCATGGAATTCCATCCTTTGCGTATAACGATATGCTGGGCACTGTTTTAGATAAGGGTGCAATTATTCGGGCAGAGGCAAGTACCACTAGTGAACTTTTAGCCAGTGTTTCAGGAGGCAAAACCGTAACTATATGTGGTGAAAAGATAGGTGATGATACAAAAACCTGGTATTTAGTATATGTAACAGGGACGCAGACAGGATATATTCGTGGAGACTTAATTACGAATACGTTAAAGGAAGTTGGTACTACAACACCAGACACTGCTACAAATACAGTGAAACAGGAACAAGTAACAGAAGACCATCAAGAAGTTGTTCCGGTTGTAGATTGTACACTTGCTACATTAAGCATTAATCAAGGAACGCTAGAACCTGAATTCTCTCCGGAGATTACTCAATATACCATTACAGTGCCCGAGGATGTTTCGTCAATAGCAGTATTTGGAGTGGCAAATGATATAAATGCTTCTGTAATAGAAAATACAGGATTTACAGATTTGGAATTGGGTGCAAGCAATGGTGCTGTAACTGTAAAGGGATCGGATGAAACAACCCTAACCTATCATTTCACGATTATCCGGGGGAGTATAGATTTAGTTGCCCAAACTCCAAAAGAGGATGAAATGGTTGCACCAGATGTGATTGTAAATTCCAATGATACATTAGATGAATTGGAATTAAAAGAAGCAATCGCTCCAAAGAATGGAAATCTTCTAACGAATACCCAAGAGATGCTTTTTATTTTAATGGGCATTATCATTGTAATTCTTATTTTAATTATTACTTTTATGGCAATACAGTTACGTGATTTAAGGGCATCATTAGTATGGGATGATCAAGACAATGACTCTAATAGACATTATGATGGAGGAAGATTCCCTAACTCGGATATAAGTGAAGATTTTTATCAAGCAGGACTAGGAGAAACAGAACCTTTTTTTGCTCCAAGACAAAGAGCAGAAATAAAAAATAGTATCAAACCAGAATACGAACCAGAATACGAACCAGAAGACGAATTAGAAGATGAATTAGAAGATATACGTGAACGAGAAGCAACGGAATCTACTGATCAAATGGTGATGGGTGGCAAGGATGCCTGGAAACCACTTAATTTTTTAACGCCTGAGGAAGATTTGGAATTTGAATTTCTTGATCTAGATGAGGAAGATAAATAATAGGTAAATAATAGGTAAATAATAGGTAAATAGGTATAATAGGTAAATAGATTATAAGTCATTGGTATCGAATTGATACGAATGACTTTTCTATTAAGAAAGAATAAACAAAGTGGTCAAAATATTGACATGAATTTAATGCTGCTATATGATGTATATAACAGATGGAAAAGTTTATACTTAAGTAATTATCGGAGAAAAATTATGATCATTGAAATTGATTTTAACAGTGAGGAAGCCATTTATATACAATTACGCAATCAGATTATAATAGGCATTGCAACGTCCAGATACAATGAAGGGGATCCATTACCTTCCGTTCGACAATTAGCAGAATTAATAGGGATTAATATGCATACGGTTAATAAAGCGTATACAGTCTTGAAACAAGAAGGCTTTGTAAAAGTAGATAGACGAAGAGGTGTTGTTATTGCTTTGGATATTGATAAATTACAGGCTTTGGAAGAAATGAAAAGAGATTTACAAGTTCTCTTAGCAAAGGGAAGCTGCAAAAATATTTCAAGAGAAGAAGTTCATATATTAGTAGATGAGATTTATTCAACTTATAAAGATTAGGAGAAATAATATAATGCAATTACAATTTACGGATAATGCGAAAACAGCATTACAACTTGGAACAAAAGTAGCCAGATCGTTACATCAGAATTATATCGGAACGGAGCATATATTAGTAGGCTTATTAAAAGAGAAAACAGGTGTAGCAGCGACAGTTCTATCTGACAATGGCGTGGATGAATCAAAGGTCATTGAATTAATTAAAAATTTAATAGCACCTACAGGAATAACGTCTGTTAAAGATAGAGATGGTTATTCCCCAAGGGCACTTAAGATTTTGGTGGATAGTCACAAACAAGCGGAACACTTTCACTCAACGATGACTGGAACGGAACATATTTTAATAGCTCTTATAAAAGAAGGTGACAATGTTGCGGTACGCTTGCTTAATACCATGGGAATTCATATACAAAAGCTGTATATTGATTTACTAGTGGCAATGGGTGAAGACACTTCACTTTACAAAGAGGAATTAAATAGTAAGCCAAATAGAAAAAAGAAAAAAGAAAATACAAGCACACTTGACCAATATAGTCGAGATTTAACGGCACTTGCAAGAGAAGGAAAGCTGGATCCGGTTATTGGAAGAGAAGACGAAATTAAGCGAGTGATACAAATATTAAGTCGTAGAACAAAAAATAATCCATGCTTAATCGGGGATCCTGGGGTTGGTAAAACTGCAATCATAGAAGGTATCGCATTAAAGATTATAGAAGGTGAAGTACCATTGACTGTAAAAAACAAAAGGGTAGTAACGTTGGATTTATCTGGCATGGTAGCTGGTAGTAAATATCGAGGTGAGTTTGAGGAAAGAATTAAAAAAGTAATTAAAGAAGTCATAGATGATGGAAATATATTATTGTTTCTAGATGAACTTCATACAATTATTGGTGCTGGTGGGGCAGAAGGTGCCATAGATGCATCAAATATTTTAAAACCATCATTAGCAAGGGGGGAACTTCAATTAATAGGTGCAACAACAATTGCTGAGTATCGTAAATATATTGAAAAGGATGCAGCGTTAGAAAGAAGGTTTCAGCCTGTAACAGTAGAAGAAACAACAGAAGAACAAGCTATTTCAATTTTAAAAGGAATAAAAAATAAATATGAGGAACATCATCATGTCCTTATTTCTGAAGAGGCTATTGTGGCTTCTGTAAAATTATCAAATCGTTATATTAATGATAGGAAACTTCCGGACAAAGCAATTGATCTTATGGATGAAGCATCTGCGGCAATAGGACTTAAGGCAATGGAATTACCCATTGCTGTAAAAGAAATGGTAGCAGAAATAAAAAAGATGGAAGATCAGATAGAGTTTGCTTTTAAAACCGAAGAATTTGCAAAAGCAGGAGAGATAAGAAGAGAGCAGGAAAAATTAGTTAAAAGATATGAAAAGGCAAGAGAACGATATGAAAAAAAGCAAGAAAATAGCGAAGTTATTGTAACAGAAGAAGACATAGCAGAAGTAGTATCAATATGGACAAAGGTACCGGTTAATAAATTGACTGAAAAAGAAAGCGAACGTCTTCTGAAACTAGAATCTCTCTTGCACAAAAGAGTAATAGGTCAAGATAATCCTGTGTCAGCAGTCTCTAAAGCAATGCGTAGAGGGCGTGTAGGATTACAAGATCCAAATAGACCAATCGGTTCTTTCTTGTTTTTAGGTCCTACGGGTGTTGGTAAAACGGAGCTTAGCAAAGCATTAGCAGAGGCAATGTTTGGTTCTGAGAGTGCCTTAATAAGAGTTGATATGTCAGAATATATGGAATCACATTCAGTTTCTAAAATGATTGGTTCTCCACCGGGATACGTTGGTTTTGACGATGGAGGACAGCTAAGTGAAAAGATTAGAAGAAACCCTTATTCCGTAGTCTTATTTGATGAGATTGAGAAAGCACATCCAGATGTTTTTAATGTTCTTCTTCAAGTATTGGATGATGGCCATGTTACCGATTCTAAAGGTAGGAAGGTGAGCTTTAAGAATACCATTTTAATTATGACTTCTAATGCTGGTGCACAAAAGATTGTAGACCCTAAAAATCTTGGTTTTTCAGGCGCTACGAATGAAAAGCAAGATTTTCAAAAAATGAAATCTGGAGTTATGGAAGAAGTGAAGCGTTTATTTAAACCAGAGTTTATTAATCGTATTGATGAAATTATCGTATTTTCTTCCTTAAACAAAGATAACATGAAACAAATTATTTCATTATTATCTAAAAATCTTTACCAAAGATGCAAAAGGCAAATGAATATTACTCTTTCCATTTCACCAGCTCTAAAGACACATATTGTAGAGAAATATTCAGATTTAAAAATGGGAGCAAGACCTTTAAAAAGAGCAATACAAACTATTATTGAAGATGCTTTAGCAGAACAAGTTCTACTAGGAAAAGTAAGTGCTGGAGATCATGTGATGGTAGGATTTAAAAATAAAGAAGTTGTTTTCACAGTAAAGAGCAAATAGAAGAGAATGGAATAAAGTACTGATTACAACAAAGATTGTCTAATAAGTTATATTTTCAGGTAGCAAAAGTGGGAAAAGTATTATATAATTAGGATACTTAAAAATGCAGTCAAAATACAAAGGGTTAGCAGTCGGGAGGACTTAAAGATGGCAGTGGTGGAACAGTTACTTCGCTCAGAGAGTGATGGTACAATTAGTTTTGGCAATCATGAATTATTAGAAAAACAAAAACTACAAGATTTTCAAAATGGTGGAGATTTATATAAAGTAAAAACCTATCAATCCTTAACAAAATTAGAAAAAAACGGAATGTTCGTATACGAATCTGTTCCGGGATCAAGTGTTAATAACTTTTGGGAAGATGAAAATGGTGTATCTTTTGTTGCCGAAGGCAAGGAAGATGTGCAAATCACGATAGGTCTTATGGATGAAACAGAATATGAAGTATTTATTGCTAATGAAAGTGTTGGTAAGATGACGACTAACTTAGGCGGTAAATTGAGCTTTGGCGTTGAACTTGCAGAAGTAGGAGAAGTAAGCGTCAAGATACTCAGACAATAAATAATTCACTTAAAGTTGTGCCTTTTCATGTTATAGTGAAGGGGCACTTTTCTTATATAGAAGTAGAAAGTATTTAGTTATGTAAAACAATAGCGAGAGAGAAAAAGTAACATAGGAGAGGATAAAATATGGCAAAAGGCAAGATGGCAACTGTATATTTTTGTCAAAGTTGTGGGCATGAATCATCAAAATGGTTGGGACAATGCCCAGGTTGTAAGGAGTGGAATACATTTGTAGAAGAAACAATTACGGTGGCTTCAAAAGGCACTGGTTCTGGAGGAAAAACAAAATTTCAGGAGCGACAAGAACCATCTAATTTATCAGCTATTCCAATGAATGAGGACGACAGAGTATTAACGAATATCGAGGAATTAGATCGGGTTTTAGGTGGAGGAATTGTATCAGGTTCTTTGATTCTGGTAGGAGGAGATCCTGGAATTGGGAAATCAACTTTGCTTCTTCAAGTTTGCAAAGAACTATCGGATCATAAGAAAAAGGTATTATACATTTCTGGGGAAGAATCATTAAAGCAAATTAAAATTCGCGCCATGCGTATTGGAGAATTTAAGGATGATTTGTTCCTCTTATGCGAAACAAACTTGGATATTATTGAGGAAACCATTAAAAGGGTAAAACCAGAAGTTGTTGTGATAGATTCTATTCAAACGATGCATAGTGAGCATATTTCATCTTCCCCAGGAAGTGTTACTCAAGTGCGGGAATCCACTGCACTATTTTTACAACTTGCAAAAGGGTTAGGGGTTTCTATCTTTATTGTTGGACATGTAACAAAGGATGGAGCTGTTGCTGGTCCTAAGGTATTAGAGCACATGGTAGACACGGTACTTTATTTTGAAGGAGATAGGCATGCTTCTTATCGAATTTTACGAGGAGTAAAAAATCGATTTGGTTCTACCAATGAAATTGGTGTATTTGAAATGAGAAGGGAAGGCCTTGTGGAAGTAAAGAATCCGTCTGAATTTATGTTAAACGGAAAACCAGAAGGTGCAAGTGGTTCTATTGTGGCCTGCTCAATGGAAGGTACAAGACCCATTTTAATTGAAATACAGGCATTGGTATGCCAAAGCAATTTTGGTATTCCCAGACGTCAAGCAACGGGAACTGATTTTAATCGAGTTAATTTATTAATGGCAGTACTTGAAAAAAGACTGGGGCTTCAAATGTCCAATTGTGATGCATATGTTAATCTGGCAGGTGGAATGAAAGTAGTAGAACCAGCCATTGATTTGGGAATAGCAATGGCAATTGTTTCTAGCTATAAAAATCGTGCCATCGATGAAAAATTAATTGTATTTGGTGAAGTTGGTCTTAGTGGTGAAGTTCGTGCGGTAGGTATGGCAGAACAAAGGGTACAAGAGGCTAAAAAACTAGGGTTTACTACTTGTGTGGTACCTGCAGTGTCTATGGATGGACTAAAGGGAATCAAAGGTATTAAGCTCATTGCTGTAAAATCAGTTCAAGATGCGATTAAGTTAATTTAACCACAGCATTTACCAACTCAAAAATACCAATAAGGATAGGCTGATGAAGCATATAGATGCTAAGAGTGTGTTTTCCAATTACTTCAATG
Organism: Lachnospiraceae bacterium; assembly: GCA_035270785.1. Taxonomy (GTDB): domain Bacteria; phylum Bacillota; class Clostridia; order Lachnospirales; family Lachnospiraceae; genus DATESN01. The sequence goes on from DATESN010000106.1 coordinate 96,054, forward strand.
GGGTAAAAACGGCAAGTAAATAATTTTAGAATAACATTATTGTCTTTGATGCTATTCCATGTAAAAAAGCCTGCTGTGTATAAGAAGATCCAAGGAAATAAGGAAAAATAGTCAAATGAACGAAAGCTAGAAGAAGGTAATCCAATCATGAAGAGTAAAGGAATTTTATAGAAAATGTTTGGTATCTTTAGAATATGTAAGTTTTCAAATCCAAGAAAACCATTATTTAGATTACGAACTAAGAAAAAGAATAAAAAAGAAAAAAAGGCTCCTAAAATAGGGTTCATTTTAATAAAGAGTTTATGCAATGGAATCATAAGTAATGTTGTCATACCCATAAAGGTTAGAATTCCAAATAGAATCAGCTGATCTGGAAGGAAAATGGAGGTTGTAAAGGAAATTAAGATTCCCAAGGAAGAAACAAGCAATCCTCTCTTGAGAGGATGACTATTTAATGACCAGCACATGCCGGATAAAAAAATAAAAATCCAACAAATACTTTGCTGCCAAGCATATCCTAATAAGGAGTCAAACCAACCCAAAGTAACGTTATATAAATAAACAAGATCATAGGTTGCATGGTATAGAATCATACTAAGCATTGTTACTCCTCGAACACTATCTAATAAATGGTATCGCTTGCTTACTATATTCTTCATAAATATCTCCTCAAAGAATGTACATCCTTGTATTGTTACCTTATAAGGGTAATAAAGGGTTCTTAATTATTGCCAGGTAAATAGCATTCACTAAGAGACTTAACTTTATACTTGTAACTATGTATTTCTTGACTTGAAGCGTGGAAGTGGGCTAAACTCATATTGAATTTTAAGAAAATGAAAGAAAAGAGTAAATGAAATGTATGAATATATATTATTTGATTTAGATGGAACATTAACGGATCCCAAAGAAGGGATTACAAAATCAGTTCAGTTTGCTTTATATGATCAAAATATTAAGGAACCCAATTTAAAGAAATTAGAACCATTTATAGGACCACCACTAAAGGAAAGTTTTATGGAGTTCTATCAAATGAATGAAGAGCAGGCAGATAAAGCCATTAGAAAGTACCGAGAGCGCTTTCAATCGGTGGGTCTTTATGAAAATAAGATTTACATAGGAATTCACGAATTGTTGGATAAACTAAAAAAAGATGGAAGAAAGATAGCAATTGCTTCAAGCAAACCCACTGTCTTTGTGGAGAAAATTTTAAAGCACTTTGAAATAATAGACTTCTTTGATGTTGTTGTAGGTAGTGAACTAAATGGCGGACGTAGTAAAAAGGAAGAAGTAGTGGAAGAAGCATTAAGGCAACTGTTTCCCAAGGGTAATATTGACTATGAAAAGACTGTCATGATTGGGGATAGAAGATTTGACATGGAAGGAGCCGCAGCTTTTTCTTTAGATAGCATAGGGGTAGAATATGGATTTGCGTTAAGAGGAGAATTGAAAAAGGCTGGAGCAACTTATATTGTAAAAAGTGTAAAGCAGTTGGAAAGATTACTATTTCAAGAAGATGAGTTGAAAAGTGAGAAGATAAGTAAAATCTCACCATCCTTCAGGATGTTACCACCATCCTTTCGGATGGTGGGGGATATTTTATTGCCGTTGGTTTTGTACTATTTATCTAGTACAGTGTTTTTATTAATTGCAACTTTTTTAGTAGGTTTTATCTCCTTAAATATAGGGGAAGAGTCAGTTGCTTGGGTAAATCAAAACAGTGCTCCTTTAAAACTTGCAATAAATGGTGCCGCAATGCTAGCAGGATTTTTATTTATACAGAAAATATTTTTAGAAGAAATATTCTGGAAAGGCCAAAGGATTACATTAAAAACAAGAAAAATTTTTGTACTTTGGTTCAAAGAAGGATTGCATGATTATAGAACAAAACTTAAAAAGTTAGTTCCAGTTAGTTTATTAGCCATAACATCAGCCTTATTTCTTAATATTATAGTAGAGTATGTTAATCTTGCCAAATATTCTACTAGTTATCAAGAGGTATCATCAGCTCAATACGCAGTTCCGCTATGGCTTGGATTGATTTTATATGGAGTTGTATCACCCTTTGCAGAAGAAGTGCTTTTCCGAGGAATCATTTATAATAAACTAAAGAAGTATTTTCCGAAGGTAGTATCCATTTTGTTATCTGCAGTATTATTTGGTGCCTATCATGGAAATGTAGTATCTGGAATTTACGGAGGGATTATGGGCTTGCTCATTACACTTTGTTATGAGTGGTATGGTAGCTTCTTGGTACCCCTGGCATTTCATGGGACTGCGAATGTGATTGTTTTTCTTTTAACATATCATAGTATCTTAAGTGAAAAACTTGCAAATCCATTAAATTGTATCATATTTGGTATTATTTCTGTTTCCACTTTATTTTATATCTTTAAAAGCAAAACAATAAAAAGGTAGAGCATCCTAATGGCCGAGAAATCGTTGTTAACAGTTACAATATGGGAATAAAAACACACAAAACAAAAACCTTGAAAGCGGGCGCTTTCAAGGTTTCTGTTTTGTGTAAAAGGGGAATTCTTCCGGAATTGCTAATTAGCAGTTTAGTGGTTAGCTAAACTAATATAAATATATTACTTTTTCGGGGAAAGTTCTATAATTATATTGCGTAAAAATAGAAATATATTAGCAAAGAATAAAAAATAAATTAATATAAAGAATAAAATTGTCAGGAAATGTAAGTTATTTGAAATATAAAGTGAAAGATATGATAAAATAAAGTTACAAGGAGACGAAATAAAGTTACAAGGAGACGAAGTAAAGCTACAAAGGGCTTGCGTTTTTGCAACAAAAAGAGTATTATTTCACATGTGTAATAAATAAATAATTATTTTAGTTACGTACATATCACATAAAAAGAGAGGTTATTAAGGATGAATAAGTTAGAGAACAAATGGATTCGCGCTGCAATACCTGCATTATTGTTACACTGTAGTATTGGTACTGTTTATTGTTGGTCATTAGTAAAAGAAAATATTGCTGATTATATTGGCAGGTCTAAAAGTGAAGTAGAGTGGGCATTTAGTATTGCGATATTTTTCCTGGGAATGTCAGCAGCTTTTGCAGGAAAGATTGTAGAACGTGATATCAAGAAATCATCGTTAATTGCAGCATTTTGTTTTGCATTAGGGTTAGTAGGAACAGGTGCGTCTATATATTATAAATCATTACTGGGTATTTATTTAAGCTATGGTGTATTAATGGGTATTGGTTTAGGTATTGGTTACTTATCACCAGTTAAGACACTGATGCTGTGGTTTTCAAAAAACAAAGGTCTTGGAACTGGTCTAGCAGTTGCAGGATTTGGATTAGCAAAAGTAATTGCCAGTCCAATTATGGCATTCTTACTTGAAAAAGTGGGAGTTTATAAAATGTTCTTTATACTAGCTGGGTTATATTTTGTTATGATGTTTGGAGGATTCTTACTACTTAAAAAACCAGAAGGTTGGGTTGAAGATCACGGAAAGTCTAATTTCAAAGTATCCCATCTCTTTAAAAATCCAAAGTTTATTGGAATATGGATTGTTTTCTATATCAATATCACTTGTGGTCTAGCAATTATATCTCAAGAGAAGGATATCATGGAAGCAGTGGGACTATCGATTGCAACAATCGCAGCCATTTCTTCTGTATCAGCCATCTTTAATGCATTAGGTAGATTGGGTTATGCTAGTATATCAGATAAAGTAAAAGATAGAAGCACAATGTATAAAATTATTTTCACTATTTCAGTAGTTGTTTGTGGGATAGCAATTTTGACAAATAGTATTGAAAATGCCATAGTTCCGATTATTTTGCTCATGATTTTCGTAGTTAATGCTAATTATGGTGGTGGTTTTAGTTGCTTACCAACGATACTTTCCGATCAATTTGGTATGAAGAATGTTAGTAAGATTCATGGACTTGCATTATCTGCATGGGCGATTGCTGGATTATCTGGTAATCAGTTAAGCTCATTTATTGTAACAAGAACAGGTTCCTACAAAAATGTTCTATATGTTACCGTTATTGCTTATGCTATTGCTCTTGTTATTTCATTCACATTATCTCGTCCAGGAAAAGTTGTAGAATAATAAATAGTAACAAAAATAGGTACCCTATCCACAATTTCATGTGGATAGGGTACCTATTTTTAATTTAACGGTCCAGAAATTCATTTTGTTTTATTAGTTCTGGAGGAATACTATTTCCAGAGTTTCTGATTTTTTGGTAAACATTGTTTATATGATGTAGTTTTTGCGCAATTTTCAAATCGTATCGATCCGACATTTCTTTGTACAATGGATTAGTCTTTAATTGTTTGCGAGTGGATTTAGAGAAAGCACAATAGGAAAATAAAATCTTTCTAGATTGCTTATTTAATCTAGGCGAACTATTTGATTCATAAGTAATCCATGAAATATAATCACGTACAAACATTTCTTTAAAATTATTTTTAGCTTTTTGTAAACTGAGCTTGATTTTTTCTTTCGCCTCTTGTGATAATTCATTATTCTTTCGATAGAATTGAATGTAATCAAAATATTCACTAGTTAAAGAAGGGTCTGTAACATCGTTCCAACGAGAACCTTGAATCCTTTTACAAAGTTCCCAACGATATTCCCCGGTTAACCGGATGACCAATTGTAATACATCATCTAGACACATAATAGATAACATCATTCGTGCAGGAGTAGTTCTTTTTCGGCCCTCAATCTCTTGCCACATGACACCTCTTGTACCAATATTTGGCATGAGAATAATATCAGGTAGAATTTCAACTTGAATCATTTCTTTTTTAATATCGAGATGAGGATTCGTATAGATAGTTTCTCTATAAAAAGCAGAATAATCAAGGGAACGAATCGTTTTCAAAGCCTTTTTCACCAAGTCGGGAGATACTAAAATTGAATCTGGAGACTTCAATAGGTTATGTTCGGAAAAGATCGGGCAGAAACTTGAAATCCGACCATAGGTAATCTTATTGACAAGGGGAAACATATTTTTAAGTTCAAACATTACTTTTTGAGCTTGATCGGACAACATTCTTTTTTCGGTTTCATCCGTTAATTTTCCATTCAATTTGGATTCGCGAACATATTGAGTGTAGTCAATGTCAAATTCATTTCGACTAGGTTCCTTTTCACCACTATAGATTAGACGAAGCCAATCATAAATGCTAAAAACTCCATGCTTATAGTCGCTGCTATATTGTTCACTAATAGAATAAAGGTAAGAAGCATTTTCAAAACCAGCCAAGTCTTCATCTACATATCCAAATAAGAAAAACATTTTCAATATGGTTGGAATGTTTTTATCGGACAAACTAACTTGAAACGCGGATGTATATATTTCGTAAAAAAGGGTAGTAAGTGTTTTTCTTAATGTACGTAAATTTTCTTCATCGGAAGTTTTATCAAGAATCTGTTTGTATGCATGGATATGTTTTCTGAAGGAAGCCGCCGTCTCATCAAGACAAGCAGAGTATTCTAATATCATAGTTAGTGAATCGGTCAAGTTGGAATTTTGCACTGGTGTTGTATTAAGAAGATCATTTTCCCTTGTGCCATCAGATTCTAAAGAGAGAAGTTTTGTCTTGTATTCATTGGCTCTATTTTTATAAAGGGATTTTTCAATATTGGGTTGAGCTTCTATTTGAATCATCATTTTGCTAATGGTAGAAGCTATAAACATGGTGTCTTTATTTTCTTTTATAGCGCGGAAGTAAAGGGATGAGTATAAATCAAAAAAATCCAAGTGATTTTCATTTAAAAGTAAATATGAAATATCTCCTTGATAATCTTGTAATAGTTGAACGATTTCCATTATTTTGTGAACATCCAAACCGGCTCTTAAGATATACCCAATGAGAAAATTAGGATTGTCAAAAAAAAGCTTTCTTTGTGTTTCAGGATTAAGATCTCGAACGGATTCATAATAATCACTAAGCCACGGTTCTATATCATCTTCCAAGATAAGTTTTTCTAGGGCTTCCATACCGGGAAGGGCCTTTGCAGAAACATGATACTGTGTACATAAACGTTTGTATTCGTCGTAACTATTGATTAAAAAATGATAGAAATTATCGGTACTATATTGAAGCAATATAAAGTTATCTAATATTTGGCAAACATGCTTTGTTAAAGATGTCGCTAACAAGCCTGCTATTTCAGTATTTGTTTTTAGTAGGTTTAATAAATCAATATAGTTAACGCAAGGATACTCAAATAGAGTAACATCTGTTTCAGCAATACTGGTACTAGAGATAAAATCATAATTCAAATCTAGGAGCCCTAATATATCGCCCTTTTCTAATAGTAATTCTTCCGTATAATAAGTAGAACGAACACTTCCGTTTGTAATAATATAAATGCAATTAGCCGTTTGTCCATATCGAGAAATGATGGTTCCCTGTTTTGCTGTTTTGATTGCCATAAAAGAAGTCCTCTTAATCCTTTTCTAATTTATTTGTTTCACTGATACAACATATAATCTTATTATAACGATTGAAGCTGGGTAATACAATAAAAACAAAACAAAGAAAGAATTTACAAGGAAGCTTACTGCTATTGCTAGACATATTAAATTATGATAATATGTAATTACATTATTTAGACAAAAGATAAATGAGAAGGTATAAAGAATATGGAAAATGAAAAAATGAGTGTCGAACAATTAATTGCAGAATATAAAGAAGATGTTGCAAGATTAGTTCGTTATATTCCCTGGTTAGAATCAAAAAAAGGAATCGACGTGGCTTCTTCCTATTCGGGAGATCAATCAAGCGAATCTTCCTTGGTTTTTCCTGTTTATGATGGTACACTAATGAGTTTTGTGAAAGAGTCGAAGAACACAAAATTAATGAATCATAATTATGCATATTCGTATTCTAGATATCATCTTAGAACGACAGAAGATGAATGGAAAGCCATTGAAAAGGCAACCATAAAGGAGTTCGATTTACTAAAAGGTATTTTTTCTAAATATATTCTGCAAGGTATGACAAAATCAAGAATGTGGATCGAAGGCGTTGAAAACAAGATTTTTTTAAATTTACTTTTGAAAATGAAGGAAATTATAGAGTTTTGGGATAAACCACTTGTTTAATAGATAGAAGGAGTACTATAAGATATGGGTGAAAAATCAACACAAAAGAAGGAATATATAGTAGAAACTGCAAGAAAAGTATTTATTGAAAAAGGCTATAAAAATGTTACCATGAAAGATATTGTAGATGCATGTGAAATTAGCCGTGGTGGTTTATATTTGTATTTTGGCAATACAAAAGATCTATTTGAAGCAGTACTTCAATTGGAATCTGGAGAAACAGATGATGTATTTTCTGAAAGTATTTCCAAGCAAGCAACGGCAGCCGATATCTTAGCATTATTTTTAAAAGAACAGAAAAAAGAGTTATTAAGAAAAAAAAACAGTCTGTCGGTAGCTATTTATGAATATTTTTTCGAACATAAAGTTCCAAAAAAAGAAAATTGTATTAGAAAACAATTTTATACTGCAGTGGATATCATAGAAAAATTAATTTGTGATGGTGTGGAATCGGGAGAATTCTATTGCGAAGATTCATTAGGTACGGCTAGAAATATTATGTTTGTTATTGAAGGAATGAAGATTACTTCCCAAACAATGGGAATTACGGAAGATATGGTAAACAAGCAATTGCTTTATATTATGCAAGGATTAGCTATGGATGAATAATCTAATAGTATGCTTCAAGGATAAACCTTGAGGCTTTTTCTATGAATGGTGTTTGTTATCCATTGAAAAAATAGATAAAATCAGTATAATAAAAATATCGCACTAAATTAAAATAATAAATTATGCTTAAAAGCACGGAGGAGTATCATGAGTAGTGTAAAACGTATCTATGTAGAAAAGAAAGAACCTTTTGCAGTAAAAGCAAAGGAACTTAAGGAGGAAATGAAAAGTTACCTCGGAATTAACAGCGTAGATAAGGTACGTATTTTTATCCGCTATGATGTAGAAAATTTGGATAGTGAGATTTTTGAGAGGGCATGTAACACTGTTTTTTCAGAACCTCCCGTAGATATTTTATACAGAGAAGAGTTTGATAGAACGGATGATGATAAGATTTTTAGTGTTGAATTTTTACCAGGACAATTTGATCAACGTGCGGATTCAGCAGTTCAATGTGTTAGATTCTTAAAAGAAGAGGAAGAACCAATTATTAAAACTGCAGTGACTTATTTATTTCAGGGAGCATTAACAGAAGATGAATTTGAAAAAATAAAAGCATATTGTATTAATCCAGTTGATTCTAGAGAAACAGATATGGTGAAACCAGAAACGCTTATAACGAAATTTGAAGAACCAGAAGACATCAAGATATTAGATGGATTTAAAGATATGGCAAATGACAACTTAAAGGAATTGTATGATTCCCTTGGTCTGGCTATGACATTTAAGGACTTTTTGCATATACAAAATTATTTCAGTAAAGATGAAAAACGGGATCCTTCCATGACTGAAATTAAGGTTTTGGATACATATTGGTCGGACCATTGTAGACACACCACTTTTTCTACGGAATTGAAAGAGATTGAATTTGAAGAAGGTTATTATAAAAATCCAATTGAAACCACTTATTTAAGTTATTTAGATACAAGACAAGAAATATTCAAGGGACGAGAAGACAAATTTATTTGCCTGATGGATCTTGCACTTATGGCAATGCGCAAATTAAAAAAAGCTGGAAAACTTGAAGATTTAGAGGAATCAGATGAAATTAATGCTTGTTCCATCGTTGTTCCAATTGAAATTGATAAGAACGATGGAAACGGAAAAGTTTTGGAAGAATGGTTGATTAGCTTTAAAAATGAAACACATAATCATCCTACTGAGATAGAGCCATTTGGTGGAGCAGCAACTTGCCTTGGTGGAGCGATTAGAGATCCATTATCAGGACGTTCTTACGTGTATCAAGCAATGAGGGTTACGGGCGCTGCAGATCCTACGGTACCAGTGGATCAAACTTTAAAAGGAAAGCTATCCCAGAAGAAATTAGTTCGTGGTGCAGCAAGCGGTTATTCTTCTTATGGCAATCAAATTGGACTGGCTACAGGATTTGTAAAAGAAATCTATCATCCGAATTATGTTGCAAAAAGGATGGAGATTGGGGCTGTTATGGGTGCTGCTCCAAGGGAAAATGTAATTAGAGAAACTTCAGATCCCGGTGATATTATTATCCTATTGGGTGGAAGGACCGGTCGTGATGGCTGTGGAGGAGCAACGGGATCTTCCAAAGTTCATACAGAAGAGTCTATTGAAACCTGCGGTGCAGAAGTTCAAAAAGGGAATGCTCCTACAGAAAGAAAAATTCAACGTCTTTTTCGAAGGGAAGAGGTTAGTAAATTAATAAAGAAATGTAACGACTTTGGTGCGGGTGGGGTTTCTGTTGCAATCGGTGAATTGGCAGATGGACTTATTATTAATCTTGATCAGGTTCCTAAAAAATATGCTGGTCTTGATGGAACAGAACTTTCCATTTCGGAATCACAGGAGAGAATGGCGGTTGTTGTGGACCCAAAAGATGTAGCTCAATTTTTAGCCTATGCCGTAGAAGAAAACTTAGAAGCGGTAACCGTGGCCATAGTTACTAAAAAGCCTAGATTAGTGTTAACTTGGCGTGGTAATGAAATTGTAAACATTAAGAGATCCTTTCTTGATACAAACGGAGCTCATCAAGAGACTTCTGTAAAGGTAGAAATTCCTCATGAAGATGACAATTATTTTAATAAGATTGCCGTTGAAAAAGTAGAAAAGGAAATTCAAAATGGGGATGGAAAGGCTGCTTGGCTTGCGTGCTTAAATGATTTGAATGTTTGTTCTCAAAAAGGATTAGTGGAAATGTTTGATTCTTCTATTGGAGCCGGCAGTGTATTTATGCCATATGGTGGTAAGTTTCAATTAACGGAGATACAAACGATGGTTTCTAAACTTCCAGTTTTAAAGGGAAAGACAGATACTGTTACAATGATGAGCTATGGATTTGATCCATATTTATCTTCATGGAGTCCCTATCATGGAGCAATTTACGCAGTCACAGAATCCATGGCAAAGATTGTTGCTAGTGGAGGTGATTATAAAAAGATTCGTTTTACTTTTCAAGAATACTTTAAGCGTATGACCGAAGATGCTAGCCGTTGGAATCAACCATTTTCCGCACTTCTTGGAGCCTATGATGCGCAAGTTGGATTTGGTCTTCCATCCATTGGTGGCAAGGATAGTATGTCAGGAACCTTTCATGAAATTGATGTTCCACCTACATTAGTATCCTTTGCTGTAGATGTTGCGAAAGCCCAAGATATTATTTCTCCTGAGTTTAAAAAAGCGGGCAATAAGATTGTACTATTTAAAATTAAGAAGGATGAATTTGATATTCCTAATTATCGTGATGTTATGGAACAGTATGACCAAGTGTCCCAGTTGATTGCGGAAAAAGTCATTGTATCAGCCTATGCTCTTGATTCAAAGGGTATTGTAGCTGGGGTTAGCAAAATGTCATTTGGTAATAAAATGGGTGCAGCGATTTCAAATAAATTAGTATTAAGTGAGTTATTTGAAAATGAATTAGGAAGTATTTTAGCGGAAGTTGCAGTGGAAAGATTAGAAGATATTGATTTTGACTATACATTAATTGGCGAAGTTGTAGAAGAGGGTTTCACATTTAAAGATGTTATCATATCTACAGAAGAAGCATTACAAGCATGGACATCAAAGCTAGAAAAGGTATTTCCTACAAAGGCAAGTAAAGGGGTAGAAGCGGTAAATACAAATGTATATAAAGGAGAGAGCATTTATGTTTGTAAAAACAAAATTGCTAAACCAACTGTATTTATTCCTATTTTTCCTGGAACAAACTGCGAATATGATAGTACTAGGGCGTTTGAGAGAGCAGGTGCAAACGTCATTACCAAGGTGTTTAAAAATTTATCAACAGAAGATATTAAAGATTCTGTAAGTATTTTTGAAAAAGCCATTGGAAAATCCCAAATCATCATGTTTCCCGGAGGATTTTCAGCAGGTGACGAACCAGATGGAAGTGCTAAGTTCTTTGCCACCGCATTTCAAAATGAAAAGATAAAAGCCGCAGTCATGAACTTATTAAACCAAAAAGATGGTTTAGCATTGGGTATTTGTAATGGTTTTCAGGCATTAATTAAATTAGGATTAGTACCGTTTGGGGATATTGTTGGACAAAAAGAAGATTCTCCTACCCTTACATTTAATACAATAAACCGCCACATTTCTAAAATGGTATATATTAAAGTTGTTTCAAATAAATCGCCATGGTTGCAAAAGGCAGAATTAGGTAAAACATATGTAAATCCAGCATCCCATGGAGAAGGTCGTTTTGTTGCACCTAAGGAGTTGTTAGATAAGCTTTTTGAAAACGGTCAAGTAGCTACTCAATATTCGGATTTTAACGGCAATATATCCATGAATGAAGAGTGGAATGTAAATGGTTCTTATGCATCTATTGAAGGTATTACTTCTCCAGATGGTAGAGTCTTTGGTAAGATGGCACATTCGGAACGTCGTGATAAGGACGTTGCAATAAATATTTACGGAGAACAAGATTTGAAGATATTCGAATCTGGAGTTGCTTACTTTAAATAGTTTTATAATGTAGGATATAAAGGCGCCATGCTAAAAAAGTATGACGCCTTTATAATAGGGACGTTTTTCATTTTTTTGTTGAACGACTTTTTTTCTTGTGTTATAATAAAACGATTATGCGAAAGGATGAATAGGTGAGAAAATGAATGCATTTTTAATATTGGAAGATGGCACTGTTTTTCGGGGAACTCACATTGGTGCGGAAAAAGAAATAATTAGTGAAATAGTGTTTAACACTTCTATGGCAGGATATTTAGAAGTACTAACAGATCCATCTTGTGTAGGTCAAACAGTATGTATGACCTATCCATTGATTGGAAATTATGGCGTTTGTATTGAAGATATGGAATCTAGAAGACCTTGGGCGGATGGATTAATAGTTAGGGAATTATCTAGAATACCTAGTAACTTCCGTAGTGATATTACCATACAAGAGCTTTTATTAAAGTATGATGTTCCAGGTATTGCAGGAATTGATACTCGTGCACTTACCAAAATTCTTCGTGAAAAAGGTGCTATGAATGGTATGATAACAACGAATGAATCTTATCAACTAGAAGAAATACTCCCACAGATAAAAGGGCATTCTACTGGTAAGGTGGTTGAAAAGGTTTCGTGTAAGAATAAATATATAGTGAATGGTTCAAAAAAACAATCTGATAATGGACCCATCTCAGGAAGTTCTCAATTTAACCCAGAAGATTATGCTGCAGGAATAAGGGAAGCGAAGCCAACATTTGTAAAAGAAGTGAATGGACTAGGGAAACGAGTTGCACTTTTAGATTTGGGTGCAAAAGATAGTATTATCCATTCCCTTTCTAAAAGGGGATGTGATGTAACGGTTTATCCAGCTCATACAAAAGCTAAAGAGATATTGGAAGATGCCCCAGATGGGATTATGTTAAGTAATGGACCAGGGGATCCAAAGGAATGCCAAGATATTATTGAGGAAATCAAAAAATTATATCAATCAGAGATTCCAATTTTTGCAATTTGTTTGGGGCATCTAATAATGGCAATAGCGACTGGTGCGGATACGTATAAAATGAAATATGGACATCGAGGTGGCAATCATCCAGTAAAAGATTTAAGTACCAATCGTGTATATATTTCTTCACAAAATCATGGCTATGTTGTTGATATGGAAAAGCTTGATGCTACAATTGCAACTCCTACATTTATTAATGTAAATGATGGGACAAATGAAGGCCTTGCCTATACAGGTAAAAATATCTTTACCGTTCAATTTTATCCCGATGCATGCCCAGGAACACAAGGTTCTGGTTATTTATTTGATAAATTTATTACGATGATGGAGGAGACTAAAAATGCCTAGAAATATGGATATTAAAAGGGTACTTGTTATTGGATCGGGTCCAATTGTGATTGGTCAAGCGGCTGAATTTGACTATGCTGGTACGCAGGCATGTCGTTCATTAAAAGAAGAAGGAATAGAAGTTATTTTAGTGAACTCTAATCCAGCTACCATTATGACAGATAAGGAAATAGCAGATAAAGTATTTATTGAACCACTTACATTAAAAGTGTTGAAACAATTAATTATAGAAGAAAGGCCAGACAGTGTACTTCCAACACTTGGTGGACAAGCAGCTCTTAATCTTGCGATGGAACTAGATGAATGCGGTTTTTTAGAAGAACAAAACGTAAAATTAATTGGAACAACACCAATGACCATAAAAAAAGCTGAAGATCGTTTAGAATTCAAGACTACAATGGAAAAAATAGGGGAACCATGCGCGGCATCTTTAGTAGTAGAAGATATTCAATCAGGTATTGATTTTGCAAAAACAATTGGATATCCAGTTGTTTTAAGACCTGCCTATACACTTGGTGGCAGCGGAGGCGGAATTGCTGAAAATCAGGCTGAATTAGAAAAAATTCTTGAAAATGGTATAAGACTTTCCCGTGTGGGTCAGGTTCTTGTGGAGCGTTGTATATCAGGTTGGAAAGAAATAGAATATGAAGTAATGCGGGATGGTGCAGGAAATGTCATTACTGTTTGTAATATGGAAAATATTGACCCCGTTGGTGTACATACGGGGGATAGTATTGTTGTAGCTCCGACGCAAACATTAAGTGGTAGAGAGTGCCAAATGCTTAGGAGTTCGGCATTTAACATTATCAACGAAATTGAAATTACTGGTGGATGTAATGTGCAATATGCCCTTCATCCTACAAGTTTTGAGTATTGCGTAATAGAAGTTAATCCCCGTGTAAGTCGATCTTCTGCACTTGCTTCAAAAGCTACGGGATATCCTATTGCCAAAGTGGCAGCAAAAATTGCACTTGGATACACATTAGATGAAATACAAAATACCATCACAGGAAAGACCTATGCAAGTTTTGAGCCAACAATTGATTATTGTGTAGTTAAAATTCCACGTTTGCCATTTGATAAATTTATTACAGCGAAAAGAACTTTAACAACTCAAATGAAGGCAACTGGGGAAGTCATGAGTATCTGCGATAATTTTGAGGGAGCACTAATGAAGGCCCTGCGTTCTTTGGAACAACACGTAGATTGTTTAGGCAGTTATGATTTTTCAAATCTTTCTAAAGAGGAATTATTAGATCGATTAAAAGTGGTTGATGATCAAAGAATATTTGTGATTGCGGAAGCGTTGCGTAAGGGAATTGATTATGATACCATATATGACATTACAATGATTGATCATTGGTTTATCGACAAACTAGCTATTTTGGTAGAGATGGAAGAATCTTTGGAAAAAGGTCCACTAACGCTAGAACTTTTAGCAGAAGCAAAAAGAATTGAATATCCAGATAATGTAATTGCAAGATTAACAAATATGCAAGAAGTTGATATTAAAAAGATGCGTTATGAAAATGGTATTGTGGCAGCCTATAAAATGGTTGATACATGCGCAGCCGAATTTGCAGCAAGTACGCCGTACTATTATTCCGTATATGGAAGTGAAAATGAAGCATTACAAACAAATCCACCCAAAAAAGTATTAGTACTTGGTTCAGGACCTATTAGAATTGGGCAGGGAATTGAATTTGATTATTGCTCAGTTCATGCAACTTGGGCATTTAGTAAAGAGGGATATGAAACAATTATTATAAATAACAATCCAGAAACGGTTAGTACGGATTTTGATATTGCAGATAAGCTTTACTTTGAGCCCCTTACTCCAGAAGATGTAGAAAGTATTGTAAACTTTGAAAAGCCAGATGGAGCGGTTGTTCAATTTGGTGGACAAACAGCAATTAAATTAACAGAGAGTCTTATGAAAATGGGAGTTCCTATTTTGGGAACAAGCGCAGAAAATGTGGATGCGGCGGAAGACAGAGAACTATTTGATAAAATATTAGAAGAATGTGAAATTCCGCGCCCAGCGGGGAGAACTGTTTATACAGCGGAAGAAGCAATTGAAGTGGCGAACATGTTAGGTTACCCAGTTCTTGTTAGACCTTCTTATGTACTTGGTGGACAGGGAATGCAAATTGCTATTTCCGATGATGAAGTTGTGGAGTTTATGGAGGTAATCAATCGAATCGCACAAGATCATCCTATTCTTGTAGATAAATATCTTGTGGGAAAAGAAATAGAAGTTGATGCAGTTTGCGATGGAACGGATATACTGATTCCAGGAATTATGGAACATATTGAAAG
Source organism: Lachnospiraceae bacterium (assembly GCA_035270785.1). Classification (GTDB taxonomy): domain Bacteria; phylum Bacillota; class Clostridia; order Lachnospirales; family Lachnospiraceae; genus DATESN01. Next base: position 111,364 of record DATESN010000106.1, read on the forward strand.
AGCTGGTATACATTCAGGGGATAGTATTTCCGTATATCCTACTCAAACAATAAGTAATCATGTAAAGGAAACTATAGCCGAATATACAAGAAGACTTGCAAAATCGTTGCATGTTATCGGACTCATTAACATTCAATTTATTGTATCCGATGAAGACGTATTTGTTATAGAAGTAAACCCACGTTCTTCACGTACCGTTCCTTATATTAGTAAGGTGACAGGTATTCCAATTGTTGATTTGGCAACGAAAGTTATTATTGGTAAAACAATTAAGGAATTAGGTTATACGCCAGGTCTACAAAAAGAATCGGATTATATTGCTATTAAGATGCCAGTGTTCTCATTTGAAAAGATTCGTGGGGCAGATATTAGTTTGGGTCCAGAAATGAAATCAACAGGTGAATGTCTAGGTATTGCAAAAACTTTTAATGAAGCTCTTTATAAAGCATTCTTAGGTGCGGGCATTGATTTACCAAAACATAAGCAAATGATTATGACGGTGAAGGATGCGGACAAAGGTGAGGCAATTGAAATAGGACGTAGATTTGAAAAGCTAGGATATACCATCTATGCAACAAGAAGTACTGCAAATGCATTAAAAGAAGCGGGGATCAATGCACGCAAGGTCAATAAAATACAACAGGAATCCCCAACGGTTATGGATTTGATTTTAGGGCATAAGATAGACTTAGTAATAGATACTCCTACCCAGGGTCGAGATAAAACAAGAGATGGATTTATCATTAGAAGAACAGCCATCGAAACGGGAGTTAATTGTTTTACTTCCTTAGACACGGCAAGAGCATTATTAACAAGTTTAGAAAGTACGGATACTTCAGATCTTACATTAATTAATATTGCAACCATCTAAAAACGGTAACAAACATAGTTAGGAAGTTGGCGCATGAATATGGTGAAGATTAAAAATAAAGATAATTCGGATGTTCAAATATTAGTAAGCGGGCTCGTTATTCTAACCGTTTGTCTTCTTGCATGCATTTTTCATATTTCCGATCTATATAGTTCCTTTAGAACTCGAATAAACAACGATTTTATAAGTTGTATGACATCATCAAAAGAAGCATTAGAGGATAATATATCAAAAACAAACGATGTATTATCTTCTACTAAGGTTGCATTAGAAGCATTTAATAATATTCCTTCAAACCTTGACATTAGTGAAACTTTAGAAAAGTTTGAGAGTGGCGAAGAATATAAGAGTTTCCTGTATATAAAAGAAGATGGAACTATTTATGATTCCAAAGGTATTGTTAGTGGAGGACAATTTGTTAATCTCTATAAGTCGATTCAATTCACTAAATTGGATACGATTCAATTTAATAACTATTTTTCGGAAGGACAAGAAGAAAATCTTGTTATCTTTGTTATGCCAATTCATTCTTCTACGGGAACGTTGGATCATATTGTGGCACAAAAGTCTTACATAAGTATTTTTAACGAGAATAATTACGATCTTCTTCGTAAAAATGGTGCTGGCTATTTTGTGAATGGTACAGGTTATATTCTTGGAAAAGCAGAAAATGATTTTTCTTTTATTTCAAATCACAGCAACCTGTTCAAAGGTTTAGTTGGTTATTCTGATAACTCTGTTACATCCAATAGTAAGATTAGAGATTTAGAAACGGCGATGAAAAAGAAAGAAAATTTTAAATTAACAATGTACAGTAGTATCGGAAATAGATCTATCTTATTTGCAGTAAATTTAGGCAATACAAATGGGTTGTACTTAGTGGGTGGTTATAATGAAGAGAGATTGCTTTTAGAAATGAAGCCCACTATATTAAGAAGCGTTCTTACTTGTATTATTATTATTTTACTAATGATTGCTTTGATTATTTATGTCTGGGCATCTGCCAAAAGAGCAAATTTGACCATTGAAACACTAGCATATACAGACCAAGTGACACAAGGAAAAAACGCCAATTATTTTCGTGACAAAGCATTACAAATAATGGCTTCTCATAGGGAAACACCTTTTATAGCACAACGATTTGACATTGTAAATTTTAGATATTTAAATGAGGCATATGGACATAATCGTGCAGATGAAGTTTTAAAAGCGTGTATAGAGATCTTTCGTGAGCATTTTACAGATAAAGAATTATGTGTAAGGATGGATTCGGATCAATTCTTAACATTAAACGTCAATGATACTAGGGTAGACCAGAGACGGTCGGCATATATTGTTGCGCTGAATGAACATATTTGTTCCCTAGGAATAAAATATCCAATTCGTTTAAAATTTGGGATTTATCAAATTCGTAAACAAGATTTAGATATTGATGTTATTATTGATCATGCTAATGTGGCTAGAAAATCATTAGCAGGCGGCGAAAAAACGTTAATTGCTTATTATTCAGATGCCATTGTTCGGGATATGAGAAAAATCGACAAAATCGAATCGGATATGCAAAATGCATTAATCAATGATGAATTCAAAGTTTTTTTACAACCGAAATGGGATATTATAGAAGATAAAGTCGTAGGTGCAGAAGCTTTAGTGCGTTGGATAAAACCAGACCATACCATTATTTTTCCAGACTTTTTCATTCCGATATTTGAAAAAAATGGATTCATCGAAAGGTTAGATTTCTTTATGCTTGAGTCTGTATGTAAAACCATGATTGAATTAAAAGATCAAGGAAAAACAATTTATCCAGTGTCGGTAAATCAGTCACGTTTACTTTTACATAATCCAGAGTATATTAATAGAGTTGGTAAAATTCTTAAAAAATATGAGATACCTAAAGAATATATTGAGCTAGAATTAACGGAAACGGTCTTTTTTGATGATAGAGAAAAAATGATCGAAATAATGAATCAGTTAAAAGAGCTTCATGTAAAGTTATCAATGGATGATTTTGGCTCAGGGTACTCTTCCTTAAATCTATTAAAGGATATTCCCTTTGATATACTAAAAATTGATAGGGAGTTCTTTAGTGAATCGATTACGACACAGTCTGCTACTTGGATCTTACAAAAGATAATTGAAATGGCAGAAGGATTAGGGATTGAAGTGATTTGTGAGGGTGTGGAAACTCGTGAGCAAATAGAAATACTTAAAAAAATAGGCTGTAGAAAAGTGCAAGGATACTTTTATTCAAAACCAATTCCAACCAAAGAATTTATTGAAAAGTATTGTGGTGAAATACTATGAATTATCAAAAAGAATTAGATTATGTGATAGAACATTTAGATTTATATAAAAATAAATTACTACTTCATAGCTGCTGCGCCCCTTGTAGTAGCTATGTCCTTGAATATTTAAGTAATTATTTTGATATTACTGTTTTTTATTATAACCCCAATATCTCGGAAAAAGAAGAATACAATAGGCGTGTAGAAGAGCAGATTCGTTTACTCCGTAACATGCCTTGTGGTAAAAAGATATCATTTCTAGAAGGTGATTTTGAACCTGAAATCTTTTTTTCTGCTATAAAAGGATTAGAAAAATGTAAAGAGGGTACAGAACGATGCTTTGTCTGTTATGAAATGAGGCTTGAAAAAACGGCAATTCTAGCTAAGCAAATGGAGTTTGACTATTTTGCAACCACATTGACCATAAGCCCTTTAAAGAATGCAGAGGTATTAAACGAAATAGGAGAAAGATTAAGTCATTTATATGACATCCGTTTTCTGCCTAGTGATTTTAAAAAAAGAGATGGCTACAAGCGCTCTATAGAACTATCAAAAGAATACAACTTATATCGACAAGATTATTGTGGATGTATCTATTCTAAGGTTCAAAGTCAACAACAAAATAAAGATAGGGGTTAGAAACATGAAAAAGATACTCGATATTATTTCTGACGAAACAAAAAAGGCTTTTGTCAATGCTGGCTATAGTGAAGAGTTGGGAAAAGTAACATTATCAAATAGACCAGACCTTTGTGAATTTCAGTGCAATGGTGCTATGGCAGGAGCGAAGCAAAATAAAAAGGCTCCTATTATGATTGCAAATGAAGTAGCAGAACAATTAAAGACAAGTTCTGTTTTTTCTAGTGTAGAAGCAATTATGCCAGGTTTTTTAAATATGAAAGTAAAAGAAGGTTTTGTAGAAAGTTATCTAAAAGAGCTGCGTACTTCAGCAAAATTTGGGTTAGAAGATCCAAAGAATCCCCAAACTATTGTTATCGATTATGGCGGTCCCAATATTGCAAAACCTTTACATGTAGGCCATTTACGATCTGCAGTGATAGGTGAAAGTGTGAAACGTATTGCAAAGTATGTAGGACATAATGTAATAGGGGATGTTCATTTAGGGGACTGGGGATTACAAATGGGCCTTATTATAACAGAACTTCAAAGTAGACAACCTGACTTACTTTATTTTGATGATACTTATACTGGAGCATATCCATCAGAACCACCCTTTACCATTGGTGAATTAGAGGAAATCTATCCTGCAGCAAGTGTGAAATCCAAAGAAGAACTAGCATTTAAAGAAAAAGCAATGGAAGCTACTGTTAAACTTCAAAATGGAGTAAGGGGATATCGAGCGTTATGGAAACATATTCTACAAGTTTCTATTACCGATTTAAAGAAAAACTATGCAAATTTAAATGTAGATTTTGACCTTTGGAAAGGAGAATCTGACGTTCATGATTTAATCCCTAATATGGTTCAGTATTTAAAAGAAGAAGGATATGCACATCTTAGTGATGGGGCATTAGTTGTTGATGTAAAAGAAGAATCAGATACGAAGGAAATACCTCCATGCATGATTTTAAAGTCTGACGGGGCTTCCCTATATAACACAACAGACCTTGCTACCATTTTAGAGAGAATGAATCAACTGAAACCTGATTCTATCATTTATGTGGTTGATAAACGCCAGGACTTATATTTTGACCAAGTTTTTCGCTGTGCTAGAAAAACGAAACTTGTAAAAGAAGAAACTAAGCTTACATTTTTAGGTTTTGGAACGATGAATGGAAAAGATGGCAAGCCTTTTAAAACCCGCGAAGGTGGAGTAATGCGTCTTGAATATCTTATTAAAGAGATTAATGATGAAATGTATAAAAAGATTATGGAAGGTCACCCAACTAGCGAGGAAGAAGCCAGAAAAACAGCAAAGATTGTAGCTTTATCTGCAGTGAAATATGGGGATTTATCCAACCAGGCAAGTAAGGATTATACCTTTGATATTGACCGTTTTACCTCTTTTGAAGGAGATACAGGTCCATATATCTTATATACAATAGTTCGAATCAAATCTATTTTATCCAAGTATAAGGACCAGGGGGGGATTTTAGAAAGTGTCTCGTTACGTGAGGCAACCAATGAATCAGAAAAAGCACTTATGCTAGAAATTACAAAGTTTAATGGAATGATGGAAAGTGCATTTTTAGAGATAGCGCCACACAAAGTATGTGCCTACATTTATGATTTAGCCAATGCATTCAATCGTTTTTATCATGAAACGAAAATACTAACAGAAGAAAATGCTGAAAAAAAGGCTGGCTGGATCGCATTGCTTGTATTAACTAGAGATATTTTAGAAACATGTATTGATGTTCTTGGCTTTTCGGCGCCGGAGAGAATGTAATGATAACAGTTTTACTTATAATAATTTATTTATCTTTTATTAGTTTGGGACTGCCAGACACCTTACTAGGTTCTTCATGGCCTGTGATGCAACAAGAATTAGGGGTACCATTATCTTATGCAGGCATTGCTTCCATGGTGATATCTGGGGGAACTATTTTGTCTAGCTTTTTCAGTGGATTTGTTATTAAGCTATTTGGAACTGGAAAAGTAATGGTATTTAGCGTATTTTTAACGGCTGCAGCATTACTAGGTATTGCGTTCACTCCTAATTTTATGATCCTATGCCTATTAGGAATACCACTTGGGCTAGGGGGAGGCGCAGTGGATGCTGCCCTTAATAATTTTGTTGCCATTCATTTTAAAGCAAGGCATATGAGTTGGTTACACTGTTTTTGGGGAATTGGAGCTTCGTCAGGACCCATAATTCTATCATTATTTTTAGCAAAAGAGAATGGTTGGAAATGGGGTTATGGTACAGTTGGTGGTATTCAGTTTGTATTAGTTGCCATTCTTTTTCTTTCGCTACCTTTATGGAAAATAGTAGAGAAGGAAGAAAACAACTTGGGACTATCCAAAAAATTAAATAACGAAGAAATGGATCAAACAAGTTCACGCCCCCGCTCAATGAAACTGGCAGAAGTTTTCCGTTTGAAAAGTGCGAAAGCTACCATGATAACCTTTTTTACTTATTGCGCAGTGGAAGTAACGGTTGGGTTATGGGGAAGCACTTATTTTGTGCATGTTCGTGGTATTGAAGTGAATACGGCAGCAAAGTGGATTTCATTCTATTACATGGGAATTACAGTTGGAAGGTTCGTAAGTGGCTTGTTAACAGTAAAAGTTAATAATAAAAATATGATACGTATGGGGGAAATAATAAGTGCCACCGGAATTATGATGATGTTACTACCCTTATCAAATATATTTTTAATGACAGGTTTGATTTTAACAGGACTAGGGTTTGCACCAATTTATCCATGTATGCTCCATGAAACACCTAAGCGATTTGGAAAAGATTTGTCCCAACAAGTGATGGGAATGCAAATGGCAATTGCTTATACGGGTAATACCCTTGTACCACCTCTGTTTGGTTTAGTTGCACAATATATCAGTATTGGATGGTATCCAGGATTTTTATTATTTTTTATGGTCATTATGATAGTGGCAGCAGAAGTACTTAATTTGAATATAAATATACGAAAAATTGTAATTAAATGAGTTGAAAAGTATTGACAAGGGATAGGATTTAATTGTATACTAGCAAAGCGGGTTAAGGTTTCCTTAAGCCGCATACCCAGGGATCTTAGCTCAGCTGGGAGAGCATCTGCCTTACAAGCAGAGGGTCACAGGTTCGAGCCCTGTAGGTCCCATTCATAAGGTTACTTATGAATTATAGATTAATTTGGCGAGATAGCTCAGTTGGCTAGAGCACACGGTTCATACCCGTGGTGTCGGGGGTTCAAATCCCTTTCTCGCTACTACAAAAATACTCCGTAAACATTGCGTTTACGGAGTATTTTTGTGGTATAATAGTTATTATTTATATAAACGGTAAATCAATCTTAAGTTGAAAAGAAGAAAGTAATATTTTGTATTATATTAATACTCAATTAATTTTTGTGGAGGATAATGATAATAATTTTATGGCAAATCGTTTCAGTTGTATAAAGTATTTTATCATATGGAACAGCATACAGACTTACGAAAAATGGCGGCGACAATGGAGTATCGCTTTTCGGATGGGACAAGGAAGCTTATCCAGATTATTTATATTATAAATGAAGGGTAATAAGAAGAACGTTACTCTTCTTGAAAAGGCAAAGGGTTATTTTTCGACCTCGAATTCTACAGATAAGGGAGATAATCTTAGCAACGTTGTTCATGGTTATGAATTTTTGGAGGTAGGTAATATGCAATATGCAATAGAATTGTATTACGATAAAGAAACAGAACATAAACTTTTTAATTTGGCTAAACGGGTAGCCGATGAAAAAATGAGCACAAGGTTTTTGGAATGGAAAACAAGACCACATCTTACATTAGCTTGTTATAATGATGTGGATGAAGAAAAATGTATAAAACAATTAAAAGAGTTTGCTCAAAGTCATAAACAAATACCTGCATATATTGCTTCAGTAGGAATGTTTAATGATACAAAGACTATTTATGTATCACCTGTGATGGATAGTAGTATGTATCAATTTCAGCGAGAATTACACGAATACCTAAATGATTTTGATAAAAAAGGTTGGGAGTGGTATTGTCCAAATCGTTGGGTTCCACATTGTACCATAGCTCTTACTAGTGGAGATGAGGATAGTGTTTTTTACAGGGCGAGTGATTTAATATTGCATGAATTCGAAAAAATGTGTGGTGAGTTTATTTCTATAGGATTAGTAAAAATAACATTTCCTGTGGAAGAAGTTTATACCATCGAACTAGATAGATGAACTTCCAGTTTGTGGGGGAAGAGTTGCTTTGAAGTCGTCCCCACTAGTGTGCTACCCATTATATTTATGAAGCAAAGCAAAGAAAGAGAAAAATAGACAAATTTAAAGTAGTGGGGTGGATCGAATATGTATAAAACGTATATAATTGCGGTAAATGCAATATCAGGTGGTGGAAAAACAACGGTAACACAAAGTCTTAAAAATAACCTTCATAATGCAGAAGCTTTATATTTTGATGATAGAAATTATGATATAAATAGCGGAATTGTTGATATTTGCAAATGGATGGATGAGGGAGCAGATGTGAATAGATTTAATTTGGAATTATTAATTGCAGATATTGAACTGTTGCTAAAAAAGGGATTAGATTTTATCATTTTAGATTATCCTTTTGGTCGCAGGCATGATAAAATGAAAAAATATATTGACGTATCAATTTTTATAGATACACCGCTGGATATTGCATTGGGAAGACGTCTTCTTAGAGATTATAAAGAGTTTTCTGAAAAGAATATTCTTATTGATATAGAACAGTATCTTAGTGCAGGAAGACAAACGTATATATCTAGTATGAATCTTGCAATTGATGATGCGGATATAATTATTGATGGATACAGACCGTTAAATGAAATTGTTGAATTGATTAAATGTAAAATCAATGATGAAGTAGAAAAATTGAATGTGTCAAGTAATTTTTAACTACGGATTATTTATAAATAAACAACGTCGTTGTTAAGTTTGAGTTGTAGGAGAGAATGACAACATGATTGAAACACAGGAATTAGAACTAAAAAAGCCTAAATTTGAAGATTGGGAGAGCATATATATTAATTTATGGTTACATGATGAAAGTGCAAAATATATGTTATGGCGTCCAGTTCATAATGAAGAAGAAGCGAAAGAAAAAATGCAGAAAAATATAGCATTTATGGAGAAAAACATATTATCATGGTTTATATATGAAAAGAGAAGTAATGAGGTTATAGGATTTGCCGGTATGGAACAAATTGAAGATGGAGTGTATGAAGATTCTGGGATTGCTATAGGACCATTATTTATTAGTAAAGGTTATGGAAAACAGATATTAAAAGCTCTTTGTGATGAAGCATTTAATACATATGGAGCGTACAAATTTGTTTGCTTTTGTAGAAGCGGAAATATTGCATCAAAACAATTACAATTATTACTGGGGTTTTGTTATACACACTCAATTGAGAAAGAAGACGCTAGAAATGGTGAAAAATATATTTTGGATTTTTATGAATTGTTGAGATAATAAATCCCAGTTTATTTATTCGTCATTTGGGCATAACTCGAAGATGACAAATACCAATTTGTAAGAGCTTCTGAAATTCCCATTATATTTATTAAGTATTCATTATCAAGACAATGCGAAATATAAATTATTAAATAACACGAAAGTGATGGTGATTTTGTGATGATGCCAACAAAAGAAGAAGCAGAATTAGAATTGCGATTAGCTAATGAACTAAATCCAGGACCGTGGATCAATCATTGTAAAAACGTTGCAAGAGTCGCAGAAACAATAGCAAAATCATGTAAGCTGGATGAAGATAAAGCGTATATTCTCGGACTGCTACATGATATTGGGAGAAGAAATGGACCTTCTGCCGTAAAGCACACGATAGATGGATATCGCTATATGTTATCGAAGAATTGGAATGAAGTGGCAGATATTTGTTTGACACATTCATATCCAACAAAAAACATATATCAGGATATTGGTAAGATGGATATCAGTCCAGTTGATCAAAAAGAAATGGAGCAATTTATTAGCAATCACAACTATAATGATTATGATAAGCTTATTATTCTATGCGACTCCCTCGCATTACCAGATAGATTATGCATTTTGGAACAACGATTTGTAGATACCACCATTAGATATGGTGTATTTCCGTTTACAGTTTTACGATGGACAGCTACCTATGAATTGAAGAAATACTTTGAATTCAAAATGGATTGTTCTTTATATGATATTCTTCCAGAAATCAAAGAATCAATAAAATAGAAATATCAAAGGCAATAATATAATTGCCTTTGTTCTAAACACTGGTGAAGATGTCTTGCGCCTTTACGTAACAATTTCACCAATTGGATCAGAGGCCTTTGCAACAGATGCAAATGTTTAATGAGAATCTGGAAGGATCATAACGAATGCTAAGTTATAAGAATAAGCAATTTGAATTTGGAGGTGCATTATGGATTTTTACAAAGTGATAAATTCAAGATGTACAATAAGAGATTTTGAAAATGTTCCGATTGACGATGAATTGATTGAAAAGATTATTTCCGCTGGAATGAAAGCGCCGTCAAACGACCATATGAGAGACTGGCATTTTATTGTTATAAAAGATAAGAATGTCCTACTAAAACTACTTGATAAAATACCAAAGAGAATATCCGATCAAGAAGTCAACAAAATATTAAAGGATTGGAATTTAAACGACACTTGCCAACAGGATGCATATAAAAATGCAATTCCTAAACAATATCAGATGCTGATGAATGCATCCTGTGTAATAGTGCCTATATTTAAACAAAAAAAGGATATATTGCATCCGGAAAATCTTTCGCACTTGAACGGCTTGGCATCCATCTGGTGCTGTGTTGAAAATATGTTTCTTGCCGCTACTGCTGAAGGTTATGCTTGTACATTGCGTATTCCTTTAGGAGAAGAAGACATCTGGGCAAGAGAAATTTTGCATTTCCCAGAAGATTACTTAATGCCGTGTTTTATTGCAGTAGGTAAGCCAAGCAAAAACTTCACATGCATCAAACAAAATGAATACTCTTTGGATGAACGAATACATAAAAATCTTTGGTAATGAATATAGTTGTGTTACTTATGCGAAAATTTTATATTATTAAGGAGGAGAATTTATTGAAAAGGGTATATCGTTTATTATTTGTTATACATGCATTTGTAGGGATAGGTGCTATGGCTGGAGGAATGATGGCTATTTTGTATCCGAAAGGTCCAGGGGGGATGCTGGTAGATGCTTTAAATAATTCGCCTTTTACGGATTACCTTATACCCGGTATTATCTTGTTTGCAGTAATTGGTCTAGGAAATGTATTTTGTGCAGTATCAATCCTTTTAAAATCAAAATATCAAGGTTACATAAGCAGTATAATTAGTTGGGCTTTAGTCATTTGGATCATTGTTCAATGCATCATGCTTCGCATGGTTGTTTCGCTGCATGTTATATTTTTTATAATAGGGTTAATTGAGGCCTTCTTATCAGTTGTTATTTTGTTTTCACAGCACCTATTTCCTACCGATATGATTTATAATATTGTTATAAAGTTAGGAAAAAAGTTTCCGAATAATATTATTACTAAGCTTATAGGAAAATTAGAAAACAATTAATTGTACTGATAGATTACGTTAGTTCACAATTATGGAGGGATTATATGCCTAAATTAGGGTATGGAGGACTTTACAAAGGCCGAAAGCAAGATTGTAATCTTTGGTAAAAATCCTAACGCCAGAAGATATCTGGAATTACCGTTTTTTTGTGATCTGACTTCCTACGGTAATAACATTGTAGCATCCGTATCAGAAGAATTAATGCAAACAGTAAGCGAATACGTAGCGAAACACCTTCTTGAGCATTGTTTTGAAACACTCAATTTAATTATATTAATTGAAAAACTTATGCCATATAACTTAAACATTTATTTTATGACGGGGTATTTTTTACCGGAATGGCAGAATGCGATAAAAAGCGGATTTAGACCGATCTGGATTCAGGTTACGGCAAGAAAAGCGGATTTTATAGTAAATATGAACAAGTAAATGCAGATAACGGAGAATATAGGTTTTTCAAGATACAAAGGTAATGGAGTATCTGCCGGAGGAATAGGTATTACGAACGTTCAAATATAAGGTGACTCATAATCAGACATGGCTTTTTACTGCGATCCAGAATCAAGAGATACTTATGAAACTTAAATTTTCAGAGGGAACATCTCAACATTCGCTCTTGAAAAACAGAATTAAAGCACTCTATATTTCAAAGGCTCTTCTGGCAGGCGATAAAACAACAAATTATACAAGCAAAGAATTGAGGGATGCACTACCTCCGATCATTTCAATCATAAATAAAACCACGAAAGCTCAAAGTAAATATGAAAATGGAAGTTCCCAGTTCATCTCATTTTAACCAAAATGATTACAGTAGTTAAAGTTTGCAAATTTTAATAGTATTTATTGCTTGTCACACAATATTTAACAACTGAGAAATTAACCGGTTTCCAATTGTGTTTAAAATGGCAAGAGTAAAAGTCAAATTTGAACCTGTTTTAGGAAAGGAACTACATATTATGACAAATAAAATTAAACAAATATTGGATAATATACATAAATTTAATGTTAGTAATTTGGCTAATGTTAATTTTGGATTAGATGAAAATGTTATATATGATGCTTTGGTCGTTGCACCATCCTATAGCCCAAATAAAATATTAAAAGATGAAAGATTTATAGTTACTGAACTGACTTCCCAAAGTTATTGTACTGGTTTCTTAGTTGAAAAGGACAATCTAAAAATTGCATGGATTAAAAATGCGGCTGGTGGTTGTAACATGCTTGATTACCTACTTATTTGTGGAGAATTACAATTTAATAAGCTTTTATTCATAGGTGCAGTTGGAGCATTAAAAAAAGAATTCAATATTGGCGATATTTGCACACCTACTTATTCAATTGCAGGCACACTAGCAAATACATATTTGAAAAAAAGTATTAAAGATTATGTTCCTTTTGAAAAAATATATCCAGATAAAGACTATGTTGCACAAATTATTAAACTGGCTAAAAATTATGATTATTTTATTAAAGAGGCTAGTGTGTTTTGTACAGACTCCATTGCCATGGAATATACTCATCTTGATGAAATCAAATCCTTTGATACAGATTTAATAGAAATGGAAACATCCACATTCTATGCAATAGGAAAATTAATGGAAATACCTACTATTGCGTTGCTTGTTGTATCAGATAATTCTTCAACAGGAGTTCCACTAGTTGGAAGAAGTGAAGAGATACAGAAGGTGTATGAACATTCAAGATGTGTGATTTTACCTGATTTGATTTATAAAATCGCAAAACTGTAAAATTCAAATTTATATGGGTTCTGAACTTCCCATTATATTTATTATAAAGTTAGGGGTATTGAATAATACAAAATGAAACTATGTTATACCAAACAAGGAGTGAAAATCGTGGATAGAATTTTTATGATAAGACAATATGTCGATCGTAATATACAAAACATAGCTTCGGATGAAGAACGAAGAAATGCTTATATACGTACATATGGTGTTGCTCACTGCTGTTCTATGATCGCTTCTAAAAGAGAGTTGAATCCAGAATTTGCACATATTAGCGGGCTTTTGCATGACATCTATAATCAGTAGATATTATTTATATTACAGGAAGGTAAACTTAATGAAAAAAGAATATTCAGCTATTCCAGAATCAATGAAAAAGATGGAGACTTATGGTTTCTCGTGGATGGATTTTGTAACTGCAATTCCATCACCACTATTTGTTGTAACATCCTACAAATCTAATGGCATGTCCAATGCTTGCTTACAATCGTGGGCATGTTTTACTGGTAACCCTAATGGATTTTATGCAATTCTTTCAAGTGTAAATAAATCTGGACACATGTATCAAACTATAATGGAAAAAGGGGAAGCAGTGCTGAATTTTCCCTCTTCTGATATTTACGAAAAATGCACTGCAACAATCGCTAACAATGGATTCAATAATGATGAAATAACATTATCGGGACTTACTTCAGAACAAGCAACGAGTATAAATGCACCACGTATCAAAGAATGTTTTCTTAATCTTGAATGTCGCTATCTATGGGAACGTGAGATAAAAGAAGGGGATAACCATGTTTTAATGTGCTTGGAAGTTGTTAATATTTGTGCAAATGAAGTACATTTAGATGAAATTATTCAAGGAAGATATGGTGAAAAAGGATACCTTTACAATGTACATTATCCTATAAACCCAGAAAGTTATGAGGGCAAATCACACGATTGGATAGCAACATTAAAAAAGTTTAAAGATATGGGCGAATATTAAAAAGTAGGTATAATATGAGGCTTGGCATATACAATTTGAAGAGCTGATTTAATTCGCAATCGTTCCCAACAGCGAACTGCCCATTATATTTATTAAGAGATGTAACGCCTTAAGAAATAGAAATTCTCAGTTGGTGGCAACAGCGACTACCCATAATTATATGATGAAAAATGGAAGTGAAAGGATTTCGCTATTGATAGCAAACTGAACGTAATACTTAGTAATACATAGTAATACATAGTAATAGTTGGAAGTTATCGGTGTTGCAACTATTAGTTGACATTGTTCAAGGTATTCGTGGTGGTAACGCAACCATTGCTTTAAGTAAAATGACACTATCAAAAAGAAAGGTGGTGTTCGATATGAATGTAGCAGACAGAATACAAAATTTAAGAAAGACAAAGGGATTGTCCCAGGAAGAACTGGCAGACAAAATTGGGGTATCAAGGCAAGCAGTTTCGAAATGGGAGAGTGGACAGAGCTTACCTGATATAGAGAAGATTATCATGTTGAGTGAATGGTTTAATATCACAACAGATTACTTATTGAGAGGTATTGAATCGAAACCGAATGCAGTGGGAAAGAAATTCGATGCACGCGTTTTTGCAGTAACAGGCACTGGATTAAACTTCATTGGGCTTGTGGTGTCCATTTTGATTTGGTTAGATAGACAAACTTTGGCGGCTGTTGCTACGGGCCTTGTCATTATGGCAATGGGATGCATGATTTTTTCGATGGGTCAGCTTAACGGTGAGAATAAGAAATCAGCAGCAAAGGCTTTTGGACTTGTTAATATATGGTTTTTGAGCCTTATACCGATTTCCTGTATTTTCAACTTTATTCAAGGAACCCTTGGTGAATTCTGGTGGACTCTTACTCCCATCCCTCAAAGGGGGAATTCGTATATGGCTTACGGCTTATGTTGGCTCGTATATCTTGTTCTTTGTACTTTTGTTGATGTTATTATCCTTGTTTTGAAGAAGCGTTAAATTTATTTTCAAAGAGATAACTGAGTAAGTGAAAAGTAATAATATGTGGAGGTAGAATAAATACCATGATTACAAAAAATAAATATCCAATATTAGAGTTCGATGATAATAAGATAGCAAAATTAAACCCCACTTCCTTTGTTGATCAATTCTTTGAAACAAACAAGTTGATTATTACCTTTTTCCCTGAGGTTATGGATAAATTAGTTTCCGAAGGAAGGATAACTCTTGAAAGAACAATTGTTGGTGAAAATCCAGTTTTGATATATCGTTTTATAGACTCGGAAATATTGATTACCCTTGGAATTGTAGGATGCCCGTCCTGTGCAGGTAATTTGGATTTATTTAACGCCATGGGTATTAATAAGGTTATGTTTTGTGGTGGTGGCGGAGTTCTTGATAAAAACATCGAAGTAGGTCAGATACTTGTGGTTGATGGAGCAATTAGGGATGAAGGCTTCTCATACCATTACATAGAGCCTTCAAGATATATTTATACCAATCCTAAAGTTGCAAAAACAATAATTCAATACTTGGAAGATAATTCGATTACTTATATTCGCGGATTGACATGGACAACGGATGCAATTTTCAGAGAAACTAGTGACAGAATTGCTCAAAGAAAAGAAGAAGGTGCAAAGATTGTAGAAATGGAACAAGCAGGCTGTATCGCCGTTTCACAATTTAGAGGTTTTGAATATGGTGCACTGATATACGGAGGAGATGATGTTTCTCAAGATGAGTGGAGCAATAGAGGTTGGCGAAGTCGTGAAGGAATTCGTTATGACCTTGTGACTCTTTGCAAAAAACTGGTTGAAATAATATAGTGCGATTATGTACAACTTTCAGTTTTTAGAACATATTTTTGAGGGCAACGTAATTATATGGGATGAAAAATTGATTAGTATTGTAAATGATGAAAGGAAGTAATTCAATTATGGCTAAATATGAACGAAGATTGAAGGGAAACTTCAATGAGTTATTAAATTGGATACATAAAGATATTACCAATGGTAGTTCTTCAGTAAGTTATGAGGACGGTAGCGATATTGACTTGGCAGATTCACGCGTAGCTGTTCGGGTTTATGAACGGTACAGTATGGCTGGAGGTAACCGCGTAAGCATGAATGTAACTATTACAGGAACTGGTGAAGATCTATTTATTAGTGCGATAACCTCAGGAGGTAGTCAGGCAGTTTTCTTTAAGATAAATACAATCGGAGAAGAAACATTTCTAGAATTATGTAGGGACTCAGTAAAGAACTATATCCAAAATCAGTAAGTTGTAAAAAATGGTGACATTTTTGGTGATTCAACCCGATAGATAACTTTCC
>DATESN010000107.1:0-15935 GCA_035270785.1 Lachnospiraceae bacterium
TATCCAACTGAAGATGTGAAAATTGTTGATGGAAACGAAATGAATCAGGCAAGGATGTTACTTTTGTTCCTCCCTGAGGAAATAAGAATATCTTTATTTTATGAAGAAAAAGAGAAAGAGGAGTTTGTTAAAAAGATAAGCACTTCTTTATCACCCATAGATTATAAAAATAGGTTTAAAAAGTTTTTGTACCAAACATTATCTGAGCAAACAGGTGAAGTACAGCCTTGGGGTAATCTTACAGGAATTCGTCCCACTAAAATTCCCATGAGTATGCTAGAGCAGGGAAGAAAACCAGAAGAAATATATGAATGGTTAAGAGATACTCATTGTTTAAGCGAAGAAAAAGCAAAGCTTAGTATAGAAATTGCAAAACGAGAAATTGAGATATTGTCCGATATTAACTACGAGAATGGATACAGCCTCTATATAGGGATTCCATTTTGTCCCACAACATGTCTTTATTGTTCCTTTACTTCCTATCCCCTTTGTCTTTGGAAAAAAAGAATTCCTGAATATTTAGACGCGTTAGAAAAAGAAATTACGTATATTTCAGAAACTTTTAAGGGAAAAGAATTAAATACTGTTTATATGGGAGGTGGAACTCCCACAACATTAGAACCAGAATATCTTGATCGGCTTTTATTAAAAGTAAGAACTTCTTTTGACTTTTCGAAGGTGAAAGAATTTACCGTAGAAGCTGGTAGAGCGGATAGCATCACAAGGGATAAATTGTTAGTTCTAAAAAAACATGGTGTTACTCGAATTTCTGTTAATCCGCAGACTATGAAAGATGAAACATTAGATATCATTGGTCGACAACATAGTGTGGCACAAGTAATTGAAGCCTTTCAATTAGCAAGAGAAGTTGGATTTACAAATATCAATATGGATATTATTTTAGGTCTTCCCGGAGAAACGGAGGAAGATGTAAAAAATACAATCAATGAAATTAAGAAACTTAACCCTGATAATCTCACCGTTCACTCCCTTGCTATTAAACGTGCATCAAGATTGAGCAAGTGGATTGAAGAGAATGGAGTCAAAACATTAAATAATACAGAGGCAACCATGAAAATCGCAGCGGATGGGGCGAAAGATATGGGGATGGATCCCTATTATTTATATCGACAAAAAAACATGTCGGGAAACTTTGAGAATGTGGGATATTCAAAATCGGGCAAGAATGGTATCTATAATATATTAATTATGGAAGAAAAACAAACCATTGTTGCAGTAGGGGCAGGAACAGTAACGAAACGAGTGTTTTCAGAAGGCCGAATCGAAAGAACGGATACGGTGAAAGATGTGGAACTATATATAAGTAGAATTGATGAAATGATAGAACGAAAACATAATTTGTTTGCACTATAAAATAAACGCACAATATTTCATTGTATATTTTGAAAAAAAAGTGTAAAATCGTATAGAAACAGTATAAAAACAGTATAAAAGCTTGTATATAAAGGAGTAAAAAAAATGGCATTAAGTAAAAAGCCTGTAACAGGCATGAAAGATATTTTACCTGCAGAAATGCAAATTCGGGATTATGTTATTTCATTAATAAAAGAAACTTATGGAACGTTTGGGTTCTCCTCCATTGAAACACCATGCGTTGAGAACATTGAAAACCTTAGTAACAAACAAGGCGGAGAAAATGAAAAATTAATTTTCAAAGTGATGAAACGTGGAGAAAAACTCAACCTAGAAACGGCTACTTGTGAAAATGATCTGGTGGATAGTGGATTAAGGTATGATTTGACGGTTCCACTTGCAAGATACTATTCCAATCATGCAGGTCAATTACCAACACCGTTTAAAGCACTTCAAATTGGTAGTGTATGGCGTGCAGATAGACCTCAAAAAGGGAGATTTCGTCAATTTCATCAATGCGACATTGATATTCTTGGAGAAGCAAGTAATTTGGCGGAAATTGAGTTGATTCTTGCAACAACTACGCTACTTGGAAAATTAAATTTCAAAGGATTTAAAGTTCGAATTAATGATAGAAGGATATTAAGAGCGATGGCAGCCTATAGTGGATTTCAAGAAGAAGATTTTGACACCGTATTTATTATTCTAGATAAGATGGATAAAATTGGGCTGGATGGGGTTTCCAAAGAACTTTTAGAAGATGGATTTGATCAAGAGTGTATTCATAGATATGTAGCACTTTTTAAAGGAATAGAAGAATCCAAAGATTCTATTGGTTATATTGGAAAAGAATTAGATGGATTTTTGGAAGCAGAGGTTGCAGCTGACTTGCAAGAAATTACAATGACCGTTAATTCTACTACAACGACCAAATTTGATATTGTTTTTGATCCCACGTTGGTAAGGGGAATGTCTTATTACACAGGGACTATTTTTGAAATTGAAATGGCGGAGTTTGGAAGTAGTGTTGCCGGTGGTGGAAGATATGATAAGATGATTGGAAAATTTACGGGAACGGATACCCCTGCATGCGGTTTTTCCATTGGATTTGAAAGAATTATTACTATTTTAATGGAAAATGGATATGGCATTCCATCACAAAACAATAAAGTTGCTTATCTTGTGGAAAAGGGAATTTCTTCTATAGAATTATGCAAGGTAATAAAACTTGCCAGTGACGCAAGAGAAAATGGTGATACAGTTTTAGTAGCACGTATGAATAAAAATAAAAAATTTCAAAAAGAACAACTAATTAATGAAGGTTACAAAGAATTTAAAGAATTTTTTGTGGGTTCATTACTATAAAGAGGAGACACAATATGGCTGAAACAATGAAGGGACTAAAAAGAACCCATAGATGTGCGGAGTTGACAACTGCAAATCTTACGGAAAGAGTAACCGTTATGGGATGGGTACAAAAAAATAGAAACAAAGGTGGTCTCATTTTTGTTGATTTACGTGACAGAAGTGGTATCTTACAAATTGTCCTTGAAGAAAGTACGGCGTCAAAAGAGAACTTTGAAAAGGCAGAAAGATTAAGAAGTGAATTTGTAATAGCAGTGGTTGGTGTTGTACAAAAAAGAAATGGTTCTGTAAATGAAAATTTAGCTACAGGAGAAATAGAAATAAGTGTGGAAGAAATTCGTATTTTATCGGAATCAGAAACTCCACCTTTTCCAATAGAAGCAGAGTCAAAGACGAAAGAAGAACTTAGATTAAAATATCGCTACTTAGATTTAAGAAGACCTGACCTTCAAAGAAATATAATACTTAGAAGTAGAGTTGCTACAAAGATTAGAGATTTCATGGCAAAAGAAGGATTTCTTGAAATAGAAACACCAATGCTGACAAAATCTACACCGGAAGGCGCAAGGGACTATTTAGTGCCAAGTCGTGTTCACCCTGGTAATTTTTATGCACTTCCTCAATCACCACAATTATTCAAACAATTACTAATGTGTTCTGGTTATGATAGATATTTTCAAATTGTAAAATGTTTTAGAGATGAAGATTTACGTGCGGATAGACAACCAGAATTTACTCAAGTTGATATGGAATTATCCTTTGTAGAAGTAGATGATGTACTAGAAGTCAATGAAAGATTATTAGAAACTGTATTTAAAGATGCTATAGGGATAGATATTTCTCTTCCTATTCCAAGGATTACTTGGCAAGAAGCAATGGATCAATACGGATCAGACAAACCAGATACCCGTTTTGATATGAAGCTCATCAATGTGTCAGAGGTAGTTAAGGAATGTGAATTTGCTGTATTTTCCGGTGCTCTTATGAATGGAGGATCTGTTCGTGGTATTAATGCCAAGGGACAAGGAGAAATGCCACGCAAGAAAATTGATGCCTTAGTTGAATTCGCAAAAGGATTTGGTGCAAAAGGTCTTGCGTATCTTGCCATTCAAAGTGATGGAACATACAAATCATCTTTTTCAAAATTCATGTCAGAAGAGCAATTATCGTCACTAGTTCAAGCTATGGATGGAGAAGCAGGAGATTTATTATTATTTGCCGCAGATAAAGATAAAGTAGTTTGGGATGTTCTTGGAAACCTAAGACTTGAAATTGCTAGAAATTTAGAACTATTGGATAAAAGCCAATATAAATTTATATGGGTAACAGAATTCCCACTTTTAGAGTGGAATGAAGATGCAAAAAGATTTGTTGCCATGCATCATCCATTTACCATGCCTATGGATGAAGATTTAGAATTGCTAGATACAAATCCAGGTGCAGTTCGTGCAAAGGCATATGATATGGTATTAAACGGTACAGAGCTTGGAGGTGGTAGTGTGAGAATCTTCCAAAGCGATGTTCAGGAAAAAATGTTTAAAGTCCTTGGTTTTACAATAGAAGAGGCATATGAACGTTTCGGATTTTTATTAAATGCCTTTAAGTATGGTGTGCCACCTCATGCGGGATTAGCTTTTGGTCTAGATCGCATGATTATGCTTATGGCACAAGCTGACTCTATTCGTGAAGTAATTGCATTTCCAAAAGTAAAGGATGCTTCTTGCTTATTGACCGATGCTCCCAATATAGTTGATCGTGTTCAATTAGATGAATTGCAAATTGCATTAAATTTATCAAAAGTTAGCAGTTGTGATGGATCTGTAGTAGAATAATGAGGAAGGCAGTCCGCTGGGGCTGTCTTCTTTTTTAAATAATACAAGGTATGATTTAACGGGAAGAAGGGGTAGGATGTTTCGTGTATCCTTATTGAATATAAACGGTTTAAGAGACCCAAAGATATTCCAAGAGAAAGTAAGACTCGTGGATAAAGACAGAAATATTAAAATCGCGGGGTTACATCAAGAAGACGATCGGATAAGAAGTCTTGGAGCTGGACTTTTATTAAGAAATGTTCTTACAGCCAATCATTTGGATGGGGAAATCATATATGGGGAACAAGGAAAACCTTATTTGAAAAATAATAAGGAATATTTTTTTAATATATCTCATTCTGGAGATTATGCAGTCTGTGCCTTGGCAGATTTTGAAATAGGGATAGATATACAGATACAAAAGCCAATAAATTTTAAGATATGTGACCGTTTTTTCACTAGAGATGAAAAAGAATTTATAATGAAAGAAGCGGAATTCATAGAAAGAGAAAAGAACTTTTATACAATATGGACCAGAAAAGAAAGTTACATGAAATATACGGGATTAGGAATGAAACAAGATATTAGAAACATCTCAGTTCTAGCTTGTAAAGAAGCATGCTTTGTGGATTATGATGACGTTGGGGGATATTCTATAGCAATTTGCATGAAAAAGGTGATATTTAAGCCAAATATAAACTATTACCACATATAGATTCACAAAAAAGACATGATATTATCAGTAATATTGCCAAAAATAAATTATCATGTTGGAATAAGGCGTAGAATATAGTAATATGATATATAATGACTTGGAAAAGCGAAAGAGGACAACTTGTGGGCAAAGACGAAATTACCGGGCTGAATTATTTTGACGATTTTATCCGTATAGCAGGGGAAATAATAAGTAAAAAAGATAAAACTTATTATATTGTTTCTATGGATTTTAGTAATTTTAAATATATTAATAAATTGTATGGTTTTGAAAAGGGCAATGCATTATTAGTTTCATTGGCTAATCACGTAGCAATTAACAATGAGTATTGTTTTGTTGCTTGTAGAACGTATTCGGATCATATTGTAGGGTTATTTGGATATGATGGTAAGGATGAAACTAAAGTCAAAGCATATGCATGTAATATGAATCAAAAGTTTGTTAATGAACATAAGAGAAACTATCCATTAGTGGGATTTCATCTTAATGTTGGCGTATACCCTGTTGGGGAATCCATGGATAACATAACGAGCATGGTAGATAAGTCCAATTTGGCACGAAGAAGTATGAAAGGAAATTATGGTGCCAACTGTACATTCTATTCTGATAAGTTAATGCAAAAGACGGAAGAAGAAGCTATGGTAATTCCGATTTTTGAAAAAGGATTAACGGAAGAAACGATTCAGGTATATTTACAACCCAAAATTAGTGCGAGCAGACAGAAATTAGTAGGTGCGGAGGCATTGGCTCGATTATTTGATAGCAATGGTAATGTTATTATGCCAGGAATATTCATTCCTATTTTAGAAAAGACGGGAAGAATTGTTGAATTAGATCGTTATGTTATGAATCATACATTTGCAACTATGCGTAGATGGATGGATACAGGTATTACACTAATTCCTGTATCCATAAACCTGTCTCAGTTACATTTTTATAATGATAGATTAGTAGATGAAATTCTCAAAGTAACAAAAAAACATGGAATTCCAGCTGAGTATATTGAATTTGAAGTTACGGAGACCGTATTTATTGCTGAAACGGAATTAATAACTGAAAAGTTAGAGAAGTTACGTGAGTATGGATATCGCATTAGTGTAGATGACTTTGGAGCAGGCTATTCTTCTCTTAATCTCATTGGAATTTTGCCTGTTGATATTATTAAGTTGGATAAAGGTTTTATAAACAATAGCTTAAGGACGGATAGGGGTAAGGAAATCATTAAGGGACTGATCGAAATATTAAATCGGTTAAAGATGGATATTATCTGCGAAGGAATTGAAAACAAAGAGGATGAAAAGATAATCAATGAATATGGCTGTGATGAAGTACAAGGATTTTTATATGATAAGCCATTGCCAATTAAGGAATTTGAAAAAAAATATGTGTAACCAATTAACTCCTTTCCCATATGCTAAAATATAAGCTGGGTAAGGAGTTTTTTATTATGGCATATACAATTATGATTGATCCTGGGCATGGCGGAAGTGATCCTGGAGCAGTTTATAATGGAAGACCTGAAAAGGAAGATGTGTTAAGACTAGGTCTAGAAGTTGGGAAAATCCTAGAAGATTATGGTTTTAATGTCCTGTATACAAGAGCGGATGACGTTTATGAATCTCCATATAAAAAGGCACAAGAGGGCAATGAAGCAAACGCAGATTATTTTGTTTCGATACATCGTAATTCAAGTTTGTATCCGAATCAATATGATGGAGTTGAAACTTTAGTCTACAGTGATAAGGGAAGAGCTGCAGTGCTTGCAAAAAATATAAATAACTTTTTAGTAAATGTAGGATATAGGGATTTGGGAATTGAGGAAAGAAAAAAGTTAATTGTTCTTAATAGTACGAAAATGCCTGCGGTTTTGGTAGAAGTCGGTTTTATTAATTCGGAAAAAGATAATACATTATTTGATAATAAATTTGAAGAGACAGCCTACGCAATTGCAGATGGAATTGCAAAAACCATCTATCCTGAAAATTATTAAATTGATATGAGAATCATTAAATGTTGAAATTATGCAAACACTATTATTTATAGAAATATAAATGATAGTGTTTTTATATGTTAAAAAGTAACGGAAATAAGATTGTATGGAATAAAGAACAATTAAAAAAAGATACAAAAAAGGTTGCACTGTTTTGTCTAATATGCTAAACTGTATCACGGTGACAAACAAATGTGCGCCAGGTAAGAACAACTAAAAACAAATGTATTTCCTGTGAAAACAAGGAGGGAGTACTAGATGACAGAAACTTCAGGATATTTTGTAGTAAGACAAAAAGCTTTGCCAGAAGTATTAATCAAAGTGGTAGAAGCGAAAAAAATGATTGATTCTGAAAAAGGAATGTCTGTTCAAGATGCAGTAGACAAAGTGGGGATCAGTCGAAGTTCTTTCTATAAGTACAAAGATGATATTTTTCCATTTTATGATTCTACAAAAGGAACGACGATTACATTAACCTTTCAAATGAATGATGAACCGGGATTACTATCGGATGTTCTAAAGATCGTTGCATCTTTTGGTGCAAATATTCTTACCATTCATCAAAGTATCCCAATTAATGGAGTAGCATCTCTTAGTATTAGTGTGCAGGTATTATCTACCACAGGAGATGTTTCAGAAATGTTAGAAACTATGGAAAAGCAAAAAGGTGTACATTACGTTAAAATAATCGCTAAGGAGTGAAACAAATGATTAATATTGCAATATTCGGATACGGTACAGTAGGAAGTGGTATAGCAGAAGTAATTAGAACGAATCAAACATTAATAAATAAAAAAAGTGGGGAAGAAATTAATATAAAATATATTCTTGACTTAAGGGAGTTTCCAGGGGATCCTTGTGAAAAATTAATTGTTCACGATGCAAGTGTAATATTAGAAGATCCAGATGTTCATATTATTTGTGAAGCAATGGGTGGTATCAAACCAGCTTATGAATTTAGTAAGCAGGCATTACTTTCTGGAAAAAGTGTGTGTACCTCAAATAAGGAGTTAGTGGCGTCACATGGGCCAGAATTATTGAAGATTGCAGCAGAAAATAAATGCAATTATATGTTTGAAGCAAGCGTTGGAGGAGGAATTCCTATTATAAGGCCTTTAAATACATCCCTCACCTCTGAAAATATTGAAGGAATTACAGGAATCTTAAATGGTACAACAAATTATATTCTAACAAAGATGGAACGGGAAGGAATAGATTTTGATATAGTATTAAAAGAGGCACAGGAAAAGGGATATGCAGAACGTAACCCAGAAGCAGATGTGGAAGGGCATGATGCCTGTAGAAAAATAGCAATTTTGTCTTCTTTAGCATATGGTAAAACGGTGAATTATCAAGAAATTTATACAGAAGGAATTACAAATATAGAGACAGCTGATTTTGTATACGGTAAAAAGCTAGGTGTGACGATTAAGTTGCTTGGTATGAGTAAACAAGTAAATGGCAAATACTTTGCCATGGTAGCTCCTTTTATGATTTCTAAGGAATACCCATTATACTGTGTAAATGATGTATACAATGGAATATTAGTAAAAGGAAATACCCTCGGTGATACGATGTATTACGGACAAGGAGCTGGTAAACTTCCTACAGCGAGTGCTGTGGTTTCTGATGTAATAGAGTGTGCAAAAAATATTGGAAAAACAGTTTGCTGTTTTTGGGATAGCGATAAATTGGACTTAGAAAGCATGGAAAACGATAAGAGAAGATTTTTTGTAAGAGTAAAAGGAAATGATAAGGAAGCTGCTAAGAAAGCTTTTGGAAATGTTTCTTATGTAGACTGTAATATAGAACATGAATTTGCATTCGTGACAGAAGTTATTTCGGAAAAAGAGTACAAAGAATATGCAACGAAGATGGGTGGAGTACTCAGTATGATTCGAATAGAAGAATAAAATAAAGTTGTAATAATTTTCCGAGGAGGATTAAAATGAAATATGTGATTGTTTTAGGAGATGGAATGGCAGATGAGCCACTGGAACAATTGGGTCATAAAACGCCAATAGAATATGCTAAAACTCCCACACTAGATAGATTAAGTAAGCTTGGGGAGGTGGGATTAGTTCATACTATTCCAGATGGTATGAACCCCGGTTCAGATACAGCAAATTTATCGGTTTTAGGTTATGATCCTAGAGTGTATTATTCTGGTAGATCTCCATTAGAAGCATTAAGTATAGGAATCCCAATGAAAGATACCGATGTTGCCATTCGATGTAATATTGTTACTATTTCAGAAGAGGATGTGCCTTTTGAAGATAGGATTATTATAGATCATAGCTCAGGCGAAATTAGTACAAAAGATTGTGGAATTTTGTTAGAGGCAGTTGCAAAAGAATTAGCTAGCGAAAGTTATCAGTTTTTCGTAGGAACAAGTTACCGCCATTGTTTAATTTGGAATCAAGGGAATAGTATAGAACTGGTAGCACCTCACGACGTGCTAACTCAAAAAATTGGTCCGCATTTACCAAAAGAAGCAACACTTCGAAGTATGATGGAACAAAGTTATCATATCTTAGTAAATCATCCTATTAATATAGAAAGAAAGAAGCAGGGTCTTCATCCAGCAAACTGTTGTTGGTTCTGGGGAGCAGGAACGAAGCCGATGCTTTCCTCTTTTGAAGAAAAGAATGGAAAAAAGGGATTGATGATTTCAGCAGTGGATCTATTAAAAGGTATTGCAGTTGGTGCTTCTATGGGAGTGGTTGAAGTAGAAGGTGCAAATGGGGGTCTTCATACCAATTACAACGGAAAGATGCAAGCAGCTGTAGATGGAATCACAAAGAATGGATACGATTTTGCTTATATTCACGTGGAAGCGCCAGATGAAATGGGGCATCAAGGAAATGTGGAACGAAAAGTACAAGCAATTGAATATTTAGACGAAAAAGTAATTGGTCCTTTAGTGGCAAAGTTAGATGAAAAACAAGTGGATTATAGATTATTGATTTTACCAGATCATCCAACGCCAGTACGCCTTAGGACACATACAGCAGAAGATGTACCATATCTTTTGTATGATAGTACCAATCCTTTGAATCATACATGGGATTATTCGGAAGAGGACGGAAAAAAGAGTGGTAACTTTATAGCAAAAGGCCATGAATTAATTGATTTATTATTTTCAAAATAGAATCTATACTAGACAGGAAATGAGGATTTGGGGAGAATGAAAAAAGTAGTTAAATTTGGTGGAAGTTCATTAGCAAGCGCAAAACAATTTGAAAAGGTTGCGAGTATTATTCATGCAGATCATGACAGAAAGTTTGTAGTACCTTCTGCTCCAGGAAAAAGAGATTCAAAGGATACAAAAGTAACGGATATGCTATACACCTGTTATTCGTTAGCAGAAGAGGGAAAAGAATTTGGTGATCTTTTAAAAAAGATTCAGGAGCGTTATGAAGATATTATTAATGGTCTTAACTTGCAACTTTCATTAGTTGAAGAATTTGAAATTATTAGAAAGAACTTTTTGGAGAAAGCAGGAGATAATTATGCTGCTAGCCGTGGTGAATATTTAAATGGAATCATTATGGCAAACTTTTTGCAATATGAGTTTGTTGATCCAGCGGATTATATTTGTTTTAATAAAGAAGGTATCTTTGATGCCAATAAAACAAATAAGTTATTATCAAAACGCCTTGAGAATGTAGAAAGAGCGGTTATTCCGGGTTTTTATGGATCACTCCCAGATGGCAGGATTAAAACCTTTTCAAGGGGGGGATCGGATATTACGGGTTCCATTATAGCAAAGGCTGTTAAAGCGGATGTGTATGAAAATTGGACGGATGTTTCAGGATTCCTAGTTGCCGATCCAAGAATTATTCATAACCCACAGGGAATAGATACCATTACTTATCGTGAATTAAGGGAACTTTCCTATATGGGAGCTACCGTTCTTCATGAAGAAGCTATTTTCCCAGTTCGTAAGGCAGGTATTCCTATTAATATTAGAAATACAAATGCACCAGAGGAGGAAGGCACCTGGATTGTTGAAAGTACATGTCAAAAGCCGAAGTATGTAATTACAGGAATTGCAGGAAAAAAAGGTTTTTGTTCTATAAATATAGAAAAGGATATGATGAATTCAGAAATTGGATTTGGTAGAAAAGTATTAGAAGTGTTTGAAGAAAATGGAATCTCTTTTGAACATGTCCCATCAGGAATTGATACATTTACTGTATTTGTTCATCAATCTGAATTTGAAGAAAAGGAACAGCAGGTGCTTGCTGGAATTCATAAGAAGACAGATCCAGATTTTATCGATTTAGAAGCAGATTTAGCGCTTATTGCAGTAGTTGGTCGTGGCATGCGTGCAACGCGAGGGACTGCAGGAAGAATTTTCGCGGCCCTTGCTCATGCAAATGTCAATGTAAAGATGATTGATCAAGGTTCAAGCGAGTTAAATATCATTATTGGGGTTAAAAACGAAGATTTTGAAACTGCAATTCAGGCTATTTACAATATTTTTGTTGTTTCACAAATATAGGAAAAATAATTACTAATTGTTGGAATAAATATATTCAAATATAGATAGACTCTAAGAGAATAAAGATAACTCTTAGAGTTTTTTTGATGTCAAAAAGGAGAATAAGAGCATAGATTAAAAAAGGATGTATTTTTTTTACAAAAGATGAACCTTTTTAGAAGGAGCAACAATCTTTAGTGTTAGAAGGTACAAAATGAAAACAAATTGACATAGAAAATGTGTAAAGTGTATAGGAGGAAAAGAATGAAAAAGGTTTTAATTAACAAAAGGTTAAAGAAGTTCATGAGTGTATTATTAACAGCTGCCATTGTATTTACTACGTTATTTAGTAATGTAATGGATACAAATGCAGAAGAACGAGTGGAAACAATGTCGAGGGGTGCGTTTACGGTAAGTGTAAATCCATCGACAATAGATGTTGGAGGAACAGCTAGTATTGAGGCTATAAATGTTCCCGGGAATAGTGATGGAGTTGATTATAGCACTCTTAATAGTGGAGTTGCTTCCATTTCAGGAAAGAAAGTAACTGGAAAAGGTGCGGGAACAGCTACTATTACGGCAACAGCATGGGTAGATGTTGATTTTTGGAATTTTTCATATTGGATTTGGTTCGGTTACTCGTTTGGAGACAAGGCAACTATAGAAAGAGCGACTCGCACAGTAACAGTCAATGCAGTTGCAGTTCCAATTACAGGTGTTACATTAAATAATACATCAATCAATTTAACAAATGGAGAAACCAGCACGTTAACGGCTTCGGTTAATCCAAATACGACTACTTTAAGCCAAGATGTAACATGGGCTTCTAATGAAACAACTGTTGCTACGGTTGATGAATCTGGAATAGTAACTGCAATAAAATCTGGTGAAGCAATAATAACGGCAACATCCGTTGGAGATGACACTAAATTCGCGATTTGCACAGTAACAGTGGCAAACCCAGTAACAAGTATTACGTTATCGCCAACTACTACTTCAATTGAAATGGGAAGCAGTAGTTTAATAACAGCAACAATTGCTCCAGCGTATGTAGATGATGCGACTATTACATGGACTTCATCTAATGAATCAGTTGCTACAGTGAAAGACAGTGTTGTATCAGCAGTAGGAAAAGGAACAGCAACAATAACAGCAACATCGGTAAATAGTGTATCAGCAACCTGCGATGTAACTGTAACGGTACCTACTACAGGCGTTTCACTAAATAAAGTGCGGATTACCGTAGCTAAAGATAGTACAGAAACTTTGGTGGCAACTGTATTACCAGAAGATGCAGAAACTAAAACAGTAAAATGGGTTAGTAGCGATCTAAATATTGCAACAGTTAATCCTTCTGAAAATGAAACTGGAAATGTAACTGTAACTGGAAAAAGTATAGGGTCTGCAACCATTACAGTTACTGCATCAAATGGATCAACAGCAACTTGTATAGTTGACGTGGGTCCAGCTGTTGTAGAAGCAAAATTTTATATTTTAAACTCAGGCTTATCTTACCCAGGATTAGTAAAAGGTGATGGAACCAAATTAGAAATCGTGTCAGGAACACCTATTGGCAATCCTTCAAATAATTATATTTCAGTAGGAAATGGAAAATTTAATTATGCATTTGATCATGAAAGCTTTGCAGAAGAATATTCAAAGCAAACTTATGATAATAAAATTGTGGAAGGTAACATTGCATCATACCCTGACTTAAGTGCATATATTTATGATACAGACCGTGGTAATGGATTTCATGAGATAGGTAGCGTTGATTGGTATGTCATTAAAAAACTTAGCGACGGATGGCATATAGATGGAAAAGCAATTAAAACTACTACAGCCATTGAATATTCAGTAGATTATCAAGTAAGCGTATCTGACAATGAGTTTGTATCGGTAGGAACTGATACAAGAACTGTAGAAGAAGTAAAGGCATTAAAACCAGTATCAGAGTTAGAAAATGTAGATGGTTGTTATTTTGCTGGTTGGTATTGGGATACTGAGTGTACAAATCGAGTATTAAATAATAAAATTCTAACATCAGTTCAAAAGAATACAACAGTTTATGGAAAATGGATTCCTAAAACAGCAATAACAATAACTGCAACACCTGGAACTCTAACATATAGTGGAGTAGATCAAACTTATGAATCTACCGAGTTTTCAGGAATTCCAGCTGGGTTAACGATTACGGGATTAACATCAAGTGTAACGGGTAACGATGCAGGTTCTTATACAACAACTACAAATACGAGTGGTGTAACAGTGATGCAAGGTAGTATCAATGTTACAGATCAGTATATTGTATCCGTTACGGAAGCTACCTTCACGATTGAAAAGGCAACTATTACAGTAACAGCTGACGATGCATCAAGAGCATATGGAGAAGAAAACCCAGCATTTACTTGGAGTATCACTGGTGTTGTGGCAGGCGATGCGGCTACACATACCATGACTGATTTCACGGCAACAACAGAAGCAAACGAATCAAGCGAAGTCGGGGAGTATACAATTGTTCCTTCATTGAAAGTAGAACTTGCATCTTTGTATGTTAACTATAGGATTGAGGCAACAAACGGTATACTAACCGTTAGAGAAGCAAAGGCTAATCAATTAACCACATCAGACAAAACAGTAGTATACGATGGCACAGAACAATCCGTATTTACAGCTACAACTAAAATAGAAGGCTCAAAGATTCAATATGGACTTACTGATTCTAGTGGAAAAGTTATTGGAGACTGGCTAGATCAAGCACCGAGTTTCAAAGATGTTGGAACTTACAAAGTTTTAGTAAAGGCTACAAAGAAGAACTATGAGTCGGAAAAAAAATCTGAAACATTAACTATTACAAAAGCCCCAATTACAGTAACGGCTAACAATGTAACTATTTTTTACAAACAAGTACCAGTAAAAACAGTAAATGTAAAAGGTATCGTAAAAGCAGATACAAATTTGAAAAAATCTGACTTTACAGCAAGTATTACAGGTAAATATAATAATCCAGGAACCTATAAAAACGTTATTATTCCTGCTTTGAAAAATAATGCAAAAGATAATTACAGTAATTATGAGATTAAGTATATAAATGGTGATTTGAAAATTGTGAAAGCACCAGGCTTTATGAACGGGATTCATGTGTGGAATGTGAAAGCAACGTTTGATAATAATCCACATATTGCATACGAAGCAACGGCAGAAAAGGGTTCAACAATTTACTACAGTACAGATTTGGGATTAAGAAAATCTTGGAGTAAAACAATTCCTAGCTTTACGGAATCAGGAAGCTATGTTGTATTCGTAAAAGCGACGCACAAAGGTTATGAAGATAGCTATTCTGTAGAATTAGTTGTTATTAATAAGGCAAAACAAACAGTAACATTTAAAGATAAGACAGTAACTTTTGAACCAGGAAAAAAACAGACTTTAGATCGTGCAAAAACCTACGCCAAAGAGTCAAAATATAGTGAAACACTAGTTCAATATAGGGTAGATGGTAAGAGCTGGACTAACAAATTACCTTCTTACACCGATGCAGGAACCTATAAGATCTTTGTTAAGGTAAAAAATAGAAATTATGAAGATGTAACGAAATCTGCAACATTAACTATTTCACCTTCTGATAAGAATGGAGTTTCGGCAAATAATATCGAAACCACCTACAATGGAAAAGAGCATGGATTTGTTGCCGAATCAACAATTAGTGGTTCTACTGTCAAGTATAATACTGCAAAGGTAGATGGAACATTTGATGAAAATGCATGGACAACAGTTAGTCCTAACTTTACAGATGCAGGAACTTATCCAGTGGCAGTGAGAGTTGAAAACAAGAATTATGTAACAAAAGAAGCAACGTATACAGTTACTATCATACCAGCGGAAGTACTTATCACAGTAAATAATATGAGTAAAATAGTAGGAACAGCAGATCCAATATTTACAGGTAATGCAGTAGTTGCTAATGAGGAAGACTATGGTAAAGATAAATTCACAGCTGATTTTGGAACTGTTACCTATGAAAGAATTGCAGCGCATAAAACCTCTAATAAAGCAGGAGATAAGGTTACGATCACAGCTAAATACACAGAAAACAAAAACTATGTTGTAACAGTAGTAGATGGTCTTTTAACAATCAATGCAAAACCAATCACACCTACAACACCTACAACACCAGCAGCACCTACCACACCA
>DATESN010000108.1:0-2412 GCA_035270785.1 Lachnospiraceae bacterium
CATTGTTATTATGAAAAAGAAGATGGGTTGTACACCATGGATGAGAGAAGATGAGGACTGATTCATGGAAGAGACAGCCGTACTTATTGCACAGTCACAATCAGGTAACAAAGAAGCAAGAGAAGTACTGGTAGAGAAAAATCTTGGGTTGGTGCATCATATTGTCAAACGTTTTATAGGACGAGGATATGACGCAGAAGACTTATTCCAGATTGGAAGCATTGGGCTAATGAAAGCAATTGACAAATTCGATTTGACATTTGAAGTGAAATTTTCAACCTATGCAGTGCCTATGATTAGTGGTGAAATTAAACGATTTCTACGTGATGATGGTATGGTTAAAGTATCAAGATCACTGAAAGAAAACGGTTGGAAGATTAAACAGGCTTCAGAGAGATTAGGTCATTTGCTTGGACGAGATGCATCTTTAAATGAGATTGCAGAAGCAACAGAACTAAGAATAGAAGATATCGTTATGGCTATGGAAGCGAATATTGAAGTGGATTCCATTTACAAAACAATTTATCAAAGCGATGGAAATGAAATTACCCTAGTTGATAAAATTCCTGAAAAAAAGGATGAAAACGAAACATTGATAAATCACATGATGGTGGAGCAATTACTGAAGATATTGGAGAAAAATGAAAGACAGTTAATTGAATTAAGATACTATAAGGATAAGACACAAATGGAGGTTGCCGGCGAATTGGGAATATCTCAAGTACAAGTATCTAGATTAGAAAAAAAAATATTACTTCGAATGCGTCAAGAACTCTTAGCATGAATAAAATCCCTAGTCCTTTGAAATAATAAGGACTAGGGACTTTTTGTTAATAAGAATCGGCTGGAGTGGATATTATGTCAGATGTAACATTATATTTAAAGTTAGAACAAAAAGTAGAAGTAAAAAACAAATCTATTTACTTGAATGATATTTGTCAATTGCTATGTACAGATCATGCAATAGAAGAAAAGGCGAAAAGTCTATTAATACAGGAGTTTAGCCATGAAGAAATAAGAATAGTAATTAGTATACTTAAAATAATTGAATGTATTTATACATTATCAGATGATTTGATAGTCATAAGTATTGGAGAACCGGATATTTTAATAGAATTAATAAAAGATAAGAAACCAAGAAAGTTCTTAGAGATTATAAAGATCATCTTTGTTTCTATGATATGTTTTTTTGGAACAGCGTTTACTATTATGGCTTTCCACAATGATATTGGAATTAATAAGGTGTTTCGCGTTGTTTACAAACTTATTATGGGAAAGGAATCCAACGGATTTACTATTTTAGAAATTTCCTATTCCATTGGATTAGCTCTTGGAATTATTCTTTTTTTTAATCATGTTGGCGGAAGGAGAATTACAAAAGATCCAACACCCATTGAAGTAGAAATGCGTCTTTATGAAAATGATGTTAATACAGCCCTGATACAAAATGCAGATCGGGAAGGAATAGAAAGCGATGTGAAAAAATGAACTTACTATTAGCAATTCTTGGGGGGAGTTTTGGATTGATGGCAGCAGGGGGAGTTTTTACAGTTTTAATTGCTGTGGGTTTGGTTCCTAGGTTTTCAGGCAAATCTCATTCTGCTAAAAGAATTATGTTATATGAAGAAATGATTATTTTAGGAACTGTAGTTGGTGGCACAGTAGGCATTTTCAAAGATCAAATTGAGAAGAGTAATTGGTATAGCCTGCTATTTATAAATGGAATCCATACAATAAAAATTATTCAAACGATCATACTTATTATGTATGGAGTCTTTTCTGGAATTTTTGTAGGATGCTTAGCACTAGCAATAGCCGAAATGCTCAATGCAATCCCAATATTTGCAAGAAGAATTTCCTTTCGAAAAGGATTAGGAATGGCAGTTATTGCTGTGGCCTTGGGTAAAGTCGTTGGTTCCTTAGCCTATTTTTACTTTAAAATATTTGACACAACCATGTAAGAAAGGGAAGTTTTCCTATTATGAATAATTTTATTAAAATCATTCATAATAATAGAAATAAAAATAGAAATAGAAATACAAAAATGTTAATTTGAAAATCATAGATAAAAAAAATGAAAATATAAAAACTAATAAAATAATAGTAAATATTAATAATCATAGGGATAATCATGGGAGGAAAATTGAAAATAATTATAAAATTCCCCATGTGATAAAGAAAGGACTTGTAAATGGATCAAGGAAAAGAATGTAAGCAAAAGCAATACAAAGATTATGTGGATACAATAACACCTACTCATAGTTTGCCTTTACAAATGGCAAAAGCTTTTTTGGTAGGAGGAGTTATTTGTGTGATTGGGCAAGGAATCTTAGAATATTGCAAAAGTATAGGGCTAGATAAAGAGACATCTGGTTCTTGGTGTTCCTTGTTGTTAGTGTTGCTTAGTGTGAT
>DATESN010000109.1:0-9815 GCA_035270785.1 Lachnospiraceae bacterium
GCAGGAGATAAGGTTACGATCACAGCTAAATACACAGAAAACAAAAACTATGTTGTAACAGTAGTAGATGGTCTTTTAACAATCAATGCAAAACCAATCACACCTACAACACCTACAACACCAGCAGCACCTACCACACCAGAGACACCTACAACACCAGAGGTACCTACTACAATAATATCAGAGCAAGCAGTGGCTACAACAGTTACACCAGTTGCTAGAAGAACAACAAATACACGTGCAGCCCAAGTAGTGGAAACACCAGAAGAGGTTGTTATTGATGAGGAACCTGTACCTGAAGTTTCAGAACCAGAAGTTATAGAACCTGTCATCAAAGAAGAAAAAGCAGATACTGCACTTACAGCAATAGAAGATGAAGATACAGCAAAAGCAGTACTTGAAAGTGATTGCTGGATTCATTGGATGATCTTGATTCTTACAGCTCTTTATAGTGCTTATGCAATTGTAAGAGCATATATAAGAAATAAAAGAATAAAAGAACTAGAAGACAACGCTGAAGAAGTGAATGCATAGGCAGAAAGGGAAAGACTATGAAAATGAAAGCAATAGATGCAAGTGTAACATTAATATTTGTTTTAGCATTAGTAATAATTTACTTTTTCTGGGGATGTCGTTTGGATGCAATCGTAACAGCAATAGCAGCGGTTATTGTAATTGCTAGTGCACTTGCAATGTATTTCCAATATAAAAGAATCCATGAATTAGAAGAACCACAGAATTAGGAAAAATACAAAAATAGAAGAACCACAGAATTAGAAGAAACGCAAAAGTAGAATAACTACAAAATAAATGAAATGCAGAATTTGTAAAAAAGGGAATGGATAAATCCATTCCCTTTTTGATTGGTTTATATTATAATGTAATATGTTGAAATTAACATAGATAGAAATAATATGGAAGATGTATAAAACTTCTATTCGGATGGTAAATATAGTATGAATGATAAATTAAAGAATAATAGTTTCATTCGGCAAGCTGGAATTCTTGTAATTGCAGGAATTGTGGTTAAGATAATAGGTACGTTATATAGGAGCCCTTTATCTGCCATTATTGGAGACTTGGGTAATGGATATTACGCGCCAGCTTTTAATACGTATTTGATTATTTTGACTATTTCTTCGTATAGCATTCCTACTGCAGTATCAAAAGTGGTATCTCAGAGACTAGCGCTAAAAGAATATCGTAATGCTCAAAGAGTATTTGTGTGTGCAATTTATTACGTTCTAGTAGTTGGAGTGATTGCCAGTTTAGTATTATTTTTCTTTGCGGATTTATTTGTTGAACCAAATTCAGCAAAGGTTCTACGCGTTTTTACTCCCACCATTGTTTTATATGGGTTTTTAGGAGTCTTAAGAGGGTATTTTCAGGCACATAAAACAATGGTGCAGACATCAATCTCCCAGATCTTAGAACAGATTACAAATGCCACGGTAAGCGTGTTAGCCGCATACTTGTTAATTCGTTCGGTAGGTAATGCAAATGCCAACACCAAGGCAGTTTATGGAGCAGCTGGTAGTGCAATCGGCACAGGAAGTGGTGTATTAGTTGCACTTCTTTTTATGTGGGCTGTGTATATGCTAAATCGAAAGGGAATCTATGCTAAAATAAAAAGGGATAAAACGAAACATGTAGAAACATATAGTGAAATATACAAAGTCATTATTTTAATGGTAACACCCATTATTTTAAGTTCCTTTATCTATAATGCAAATACCATGGTAAATCAAACTGTCTTTATTAAAATGTTAATCCATTTCAAAGGAATGACGGAAACAGATATTTCAACTATGTTTGGTGTCTTTTCCCAAAAAGCAGTTGTACTGGCTAATATTCCTATTGCCATAGGTGCAGCAATGTCTTCGGCAATGATCCCCACTATTTCAAGTGCATATGCAAAAGGAGAATTAACGAGCATCAATGATAAAATTGCAAGTGGCATTAGAACAACCATGCTGGTATCCATTCCTGCTGCAGTAGGATTAGCCGTGTTAGCAGAACCCATTGTATGGTTACTATTCCCACAAAAGAATTCGGTTTTACTAACATCAAATTTACTGCGTGGAATGAGTATTACCGTTATTTTCTATCAGATTTCTACTATTAGTAACGGGGTATTGCAAGGAATTGGTAAAGTAAATCGACCTGTTATTAATGCAAGCATATCCTTGATTATTCAGACGATGGTATTAGTTCCAATGCTAATTTATACAGATTTAAATATATATGCACTAGTGATAGCAACGATTGTATATTCCTTTTCTATCTGTGCTCTGAACCAATTGGGGGTAAAAAAGTATTTAGGATATAAACAGGAATATTTAAAAACATTTATAGCGCCATTGGCGTCTTCCTTATTAATGGGAATCATCGCTTTTGGTACCTATGAAGGAATTTATTATTTCATAAATAGTAATTCGATTTCATTAGTGATGTCCATTTTGATGGCAGTCATTGTATACTTCACTGCAATTATTAAGATTGGTGGAGTAAAAGAAGAAGAACTAATTGGTATGCCTAAGGGATACCTGATTATAAAGCTAGCAAAAAGGGTGAAACTTTTATAAGAGTTTCACCCTTTTTGCTAGTTAATTAGTTGTGGGTTTGATTTCATCTGGATCAATTTTTGTTTTGTCAGGAAGCAACATTCGGACTTTCTCAATACGATTTTGGTTCGTACCCTCTACCGTTAATAGAATTCCATCAAGTGTTGTTACAGATTCTCCCGAATTTGGTAAACGATCAAGGATTTCAATAATAATACCCCCAATAGAATCATAATCCTCAGACTCGAAATGAGTATTTAGGGCATCGTTTAAATCAGTAAGTTTCATACTTCCTTCAATGAGGTATTCACGGTCTGTAATTTTTTGAATCAACTCTTTTTCATCTTCATCATATTCATCTCGAATCTCGCCGACAATTTCCTCTAAAAGATCTTCTAGGGTAATCATTCCAACAGTAGCACCATATTCATTGAGTACGAGTGTTACATTTGCGGATAATTCACGCATTTCAAATAACAAATCAGCGGTCTTCTTAAATTCATAAGTATAGTAAGCATCTCGCAGAACATCCTTAATGGTAAATCTTTCTTTATCCTCAATAAATAGAAGGTCTTTTATATTGATGATACCAATAATGTGATCTGCATCGTTGTCATAAACGGGTAAGCGTGTGTACATGGATTCCCTAAAGATTTTTAACAATTCATAATATTTTGCATCTGCACAGACAGTAGTCATATCAATTCTTGGAATCATAATATCTCTTGCGAGGGCATCGCTAAAATCAAAAACATTGTAAATCATTTCTCGTTCGTCCGATTCGATGATGCCATCTTCGTGACTAACATCAACATAAGTTTTCAATTCATACTCCGTCATTGCTGAGATCTTTTTATTTGGATCAATATGGAGTAATCGGAGAATCCCATTGGATAATTTTTCTACAATATAGATGACGGGAGTTAATAGGAACATCAATCCATAAACAATAGAGCTATACGCAAAAGCAATTTTATCTGCATTATTAGCAGCCAGAGTTTTAGGAATGATCTCTCCAAAGAGGAGAATTATTACGGTTAAGACTCCTGTGGCAATTCCCACAAACACGCTCCCCCATAATTTTATAGCAAGGGTAGTTGCTAGTGCAGAAGCAGAAATATTAACAATATTATTACCAATCAGTATGGTACTAAGCATTTTACTATAGTCATCAATAATTTTTTGAAGAATCATTGCTTTTTTATTTTTTTCTTCTGCCAGAGCTCGAATACGAAGTTTGTTTAAAGAAGTTAATGCTGTTTCGGCCGAGGAAAAAAAAGCTGATAAAAAAAGTAATAGAATGAGTATCCCTATTTGGGCGGCACTTGTTGTATCCAATGATTTATATCTCCTTAAGAAATGTTTGATTTATACTACCAATATTAAAATTTGTTAGTATATTTTGAGTTTTTCTAAATAGTATATTAATAGGAATATACAATAAATGAAAAGAGATTGTCAAGTTATCTAGAGGTTTCACAAATTAGAAAGATATGAGGTGAGAATTTGAGGGAAAATCATATTCAAAAAGGAAGGCAAGCGGTGGTTGTTAATTCAAAATTAATGAGCGTGTTAAAATGTCTGTTGTTCTCGTACATAATTACAGGAGTAATGCTACTTATATTAGCACTTATGTTATTTCGATTTGATCTAAAAGAGAGCATCGTTTCTATTGCTATCATTGGAATTTACATTGGATCAACGTTTTTTGCAGGTTTTATGGTAGGTAAGAACATTGAAAATAAGAAATTTTTGTGGGGTCTTTTAGAAGGATTATTGTATTTTGCCATATTGTTAATTGTATCGTTACTTGTTAATCATACTTTGAAAGATATCACTACAAATCTTTCCACAGCATTTGTAATCTGTGGTGGAAGTGGAATGCTCGGTGGAATGCTTAGTTAAAGACAGTTTCCTCTTGTTTTTATTCTATTATTAGTTGTATTAAAAAAGTTGAAATGAGAAAAAAACTGTGATATACTACTTTAAGTTATAAATGATGGATGAAATCAGATTGATAACGTAAGGAGGTTTTGTTATGAAACATATTAAAACATTAAGTACAAGAGATTTAAAGCAGTCTATGAAAAAAGGTGGGTGTGGCGAATGCCAAACATCTTGTCAATCAGCTTGTAAAACATCTTGCACTGTGGGAAATCAAAGTTGCGAAAAAGTGAAATAAGCAATTGATAAAAGAATGATGTAATTGTAAGCAGCGGTATTATATCGCTGCTTATTATATGAAAAGGAGAAATTGTGATTCATCAATATAAAAGTAATGGATTCAATATTGTACTAGACGTAAACAGTGGGGCAGTTCATATCGTGGATGAAATTGTATATGACTTGATTCCATTGGTAGAAAAGAGATTTAAAGATAAGAAATTAAAAGAAAATAGTACAGACGTAGAAACCATGGTAGCGGAGTTTGGCGTGTTGGAAAGCCTTCCTTATGCTATAGAAGAAATAAGAGAAGCTGTCACTGAAATAGTAGAGTTACAACGATTGGAAATGCTCTTTACAGAGGATATTTATGAGGATTATATCGAGGATTTTAAAAATAGACAAACAGTTGTAAAGGCACTTTGCTTACACATTGCCCATGATTGTAATCTTGCCTGTAAGTATTGCTTTGCAGAAGAGGGTGAATATCATGGACGTAGAGCACTGATGAGTTTTGAAGTTGGTAAGAAAGCGTTAGATTTTCTAATTGCTAATTCAGGTAATCGTGTTAATTTAGAGGTGGATTTCTTTGGTGGTGAACCACTTATGAATTGGCAAGTTGTAAAAGACTTGGTGATTTATGGAAGAAGTTTAGAAGAACCAAATCATAAAAAGTTTCGCTTTACCCTTACGACGAATGGAATATTATTAAAAGAGGATGTATTAGAATTTGCAAATAAAGAGATGTCCAACATAGTGCTAAGTATCGATGGACGTAAAGAAGTTCATGATTTTATGCGACCACATAGGGGTGGACAAGGTAGTTATGAAGAAATTGTCCCGAAATTTAAAAAGGTGGCCGAAAGCCGTGATCAAATGAATTATTATGTGCGGGGTACATTTACAAAAAATAACTTAGATTTTGCCAAGGATGTAGCACATTTGGCGGATCTGGGTTTTCAACAAATTTCAGTAGAACCTGTTGTAGCAGACCAGGCAGAGGACTATGCATTACAGGATGGAGATATTCCAAGGCTACTAGAAGAATACGATAAATTGGCAGTGGAATTAATTCGTCGCCACAAGGAAGGAAATGGTGTAAACTTTTTCCATTTTATGCTAGACTTAGAAGGCGGTCCATGTGTGGCAAAACGATTGTCAGGATGTGGATCAGGAACAGAATATCTTGCGGTTACACCCTGGGGAGATTTTTATCCTTGTCATCAATTTGTTGGACAAGAAGAATTTATCATGGGGAATGTGGATACCGGAGTTACTAGAACAGATATTCGCGATCAATTTAAAAATAGCAATGTGTATTCAAAAGAAAAATGTAAGACTTGTTTCTCGAAATTCTATTGTAGCGGCGGCTGTGCAGCTAATTCCTATAATTTTCATGGAAACATTAATGATGTATATGATTTAGGTTGTGAATTACAAAGAAAACGAATAGAATGTGCAATTATGATAAAAGCGGCATTGGCCGAATAAGAAAAGGAGTGTCAAAATGAAAAAAAGTAGGGGAATTATTACGTTACTTGTTGCGTTACTATTATTTCTGGGTTTGGGATACGTGGCAATGTTTGGGGCGGATTCTAAAAAAACAGGTTCAGCTGCTAATATCAAACAAGGTTTAGATTTAGCAGGCGGTGTAAGTATCACATATGAAGTTTTAGGAGATGAAAAACCATCTGAAACTGATATGAAAGATACTATTTATAAATTACAAAAGCGTGTTGAGGATTATAGTACGGAAGCACAAGTGTACCAAGAGGGAGAAAATAGAATTAATATTGAAATCCCAGGGGTAACAGATGCAGATGCTATTTTACAAGATTTAGGAAAACCAGGAACATTATATTTTATCTTACAAACAAACGAAGCTGGGGTAAGTAATTATCAATATGATTTTGCAGTTGGTAACTATGTACTTGCAAGAGATTTAGATGAGATTATTGCAGATGGTTCAGCAGTTCTTACGGGTACCGATGTAAAGTCAGCCGAAGCTGGAACGAGGAAGGATAATACATTAGGAAACAACGAATCAGTAGTGCAGCTAAACTTCACAGAAGAAGGTACCGTAAAGTTTGCCCAAGCGACAAAAACAGCATTTAATAAAGGACAATCCATTGGTATCTATTATGATGACGAATTTAAAAGTGTGCCAAAAGTTAATACCATTATTACTGGTGGAACAGCTGAAATATCGGGGATGGCAGATTTTGATGAAGCAGAAAAACTGGCTTCTGTAATCCGAATTGGTGGACTTAAATTGGAATTAGAAGAACTTCGCTCCAATGTTGTAGGAGCTCAATTGGGGGAAGAAGCCATTGCTACTAGCGTAAAGGCTGGAGCTATTGGACTAGTCATTGTTGCCTTATTTATGATTGCTGTTTACTGGTTGCCAGGTCTTGCTTCAGCAATTGCACTCTTTTTATATATTATATTTACATTACTTGCATTAAATGCATTTAATATTACATTAACCCTTCCGGGTATAGCGGGTATTATTTTATCCATTGGAATGGCAGTGGATGCTAATGTTATTATATTTGCAAGAATAAGAGAAGAGCTGGCAACGGGTAAAACGGTTCAATCTTCCATTAAGATTGGTTTTCAAAAAGCATTATCAGCCATTGTAGATGGTAATATAACCACATTAATTGCGGCTATGGTGTTAGCGGTAAAAGGTTCTGGAAGTGTAAAAGGATTTGCTCAAACATTAGCACTTGGTATTATCATATCTATGTTTACCGCATTGTTTGTAACAAGAATGATCTTAAATGCAATGTTTGCCATAGGATTAAAGAGTGAGAAATTATATGGAGTTGCAAAAGAGAAAAAAACAATTAACTTTATTGGTAAGAAAAATATCTTCTTTGCTATTTCAATTACATTAATTCTAGCAGGATTTGTATTTATGGGAATTAACAATAAAACCCAAGGTAATATTTTGAATTATAACTTGGAGTTCCAAGGTGGTACCTCCACTACGATTACATTTAATGATGATCTTTCATTGGCTGATATTGCGACTGACGTAAAACCAGTTATAGCTGAAATTACAGGGGACACTAATATTCAAGCTCAAAAGGTAAAGGATTCAACAGAAGTCATTATTAAAACAAGAACGCTAAATGTAGAAGAACGTATTGCGTTATCAGATGCCTTAACCTTAAAATTTGGTATCACAAAAGATATTCAACAGGAGAGCATTAGTGCAACGGTTAGTTCGGAAATGAGAAGAGATGCTGTTGTAGCAGTTATTGTAGCCACGTTTTTCATGCTAATCTATATTTGGTTTCGATTCAAAGATATTAGATTTGCAGCCAGTGCTGTTATTGCATTGATGCATGACGTATTAATTGT
Organism: Lachnospiraceae bacterium; assembly: GCA_035270785.1. GTDB lineage: Bacteria > Bacillota > Clostridia > Lachnospirales > Lachnospiraceae > DATESN01. Next base: position 8,097 of record DATESN010000109.1, read on the forward strand.
ATTGGCCTTCTATGTAATAGCCAGAGTATCCGTTGGTAACACCTTTATTGCATGTATGCTTACTATCGTAGGATATTCTATCAATGCAACCATTGTTATCTTCGATAGAATACGTGAAAATTTGAAGGAAATGAAGAAAAATGCAGATTTGGTAGAAGTGGTTAATAAAAGTATTACCCAGACGTTAACAAGAAGTATTTATACTTCTCTAACAACTTTTATTATGGTTGCAGTACTATTTGTAATGGGTGTTCCATCCATAAAGGAATTTGCAGGTCCATTAATGGTTGGTATTGTAGGCGGCGGTTATTCATCTGTATGTATCACAGGATCTTTATGGTATGTATTTAAAACCAAATTAATAAAAAAGAAATAAATATAAAAATAAGTAATGAAAAAAAGGTGTTCTGCTAGTGCAGGGCACCTTTTTATGATAAGGTTATTTTATAAAGTGATCTTATAAAACAAAATGGATGGGATTAAAAGAATGGAACAATGGATAGTTACCTCAAAAAAAGCAGATTTCAAGGGTATCGGAGAAAAATATCATATTGATCAGGTCACCGCTAGAATTATGCGAAATAGAGACTTAATAGAGGAACGTGAGATTAGCACCTTTTTATATGGTACATTAGACGATTTACATAATGAGGAAACGTTGAAGGATATACAAAAGGGAACAGCAATCATAAAAGAAAAGATAGATCAAAAAAAGAAAATTAGAATTATGGGTGATTATGATATTGATGGAGTATGTTCTACCTATATCCTACAAAAGGGATTGCAACAATTAGGTGCAAACGTAGATGCGGTTATTCCTCATCGTATGAAAGATGGTTATGGCATCAATGAAACTCTTATTGAAGAGGCACATAGAGAAGGAGTGGATACTATTATTACTTGCGATAATGGTATTGCAGCGATATCACAGATTTCATATGGAAAATCACTTGGCATGACGATTATTATTACAGATCACCACGAGGTTCCTTATGAAGAAGATGCAACATTACAAAGAAACTATATTGTTCCGGAGGCCGATGCGGTTATTGATCCGAAACAACTAGATTGTTCTTATCCTTTTAAAGGAATCTGTGGTGGGGTAGTAGCATTTAAATTTATACAAGCCTTATATTCTTTATGCCATTATGAAAATCGAGAAGTATGGGAAGAATTACTTGAGTTTGCTGCCTTTGCTACGGTAGGAGATGTGATGGAATTAGTGAACGAAAATCGTATTCTTGTAAAATATGGTCTGAAGTTTATGAAAAATACGAAAAATCTTGGCTTGAAGGCACTCATATCCGTTACAGGATTGGAGGGCAAGGAGTTGTCGCCCTATCATATTGGCTTTGTTCTAGGGCCTTGTATGAACGCTACAGGGAGATTGGATACGGCTGAAAGAGCTTTACAATTACTAAGTGCAACCAATTGGGAAGACGCAGTGAAAATAGCAGGTGATTTAAAGGGTTTAAATGACAGTAGAAAAGACTTGACCGCAAAAGGGTTAGAAAAAGCAATTGATCTTGTGGAAGAAACGGATCTAAAAGAAGACAAAGTATTGGTAATTTATTTGCAGGATTGTCATGAGAGTCTTGCTGGAATCATCGCTGGTAGAATTCTTGAAAAATATGGAAAGCCAGCATTTGTATTAACCATGGGAGAAGATTGCGTAAAAGGTTCGGGCAGGTCTATTGATGCGTTCCACATGTTTGAGGA
>DATESN010000110.1:0-4670 GCA_035270785.1 Lachnospiraceae bacterium
AGATCTATACAGCACCCATTAAGATCGGGGAAGAAATACCTAGGGAATCCACTTGGTTTTCGGGTTATAATGAGAAGTTCTTCTATGATCGTGGGGTTTTATATTATTATCTATATGGAAAAATGGCAAGGCTTATGGCAAGGCGATTTTTGTTAAAGCATAAAGGGAAGATGTGTCAAGAAATACCAGTGAAGGTTGCGGCTGGATATATGAAAAAAGGAATTCGTGACGGAAAGCACTAACTATTTGTGATGTGTTATGGTTTCTAGGAGAAATAATATGGTTGTATATCTAGGGGTAACAATAGTTACTATGGTCTTGGCATATCAAATTGATAATCGTCCAGGAAATATCGTTCATAGGAGATCAAGGCAGCAGACAATGAATCGTGCATGTTTAGGATTTATCTTCCTGCTGTTATTTGCTATTTCTGCCTTCCGAGTTGATATTGGAAATGACTATGCTAATTATATTAACAATTTTCATGAGATATCTGTAGGCGGTTATGTAATTACAGAGCCAGGATATAACCTTTTGGTGAAAGGTATTTATCTGGCACTTGGTGGTGAAATTTATCAAGCGGTTTTTGCGGTCTTTGCCTTTGTTACTATTTTTGTATTTATCTATGTTTTATATAAACACAGCGACAATTTTTTCCTAAGTTTTTTCTTATTTATGACATTAGGTTATTATTTTCAAACAATGAACACAGTCAGGTATTATTTTGCGTTAGCATTTGCCTTATGGTCCATGAAATATATGATTAGAAAAGAGTATAGTAAATTTTTACTTATCATTTTATTTGCTTTCTTATTCCATAAATCGGTTCTCCTTGTTATTCCGATTTATATGATGGCAAGAATACCCTGGAAAAAATGGCAACTAGGAATCCTTGCAGTTGTATTCATTAGCATACCTCTGTGTAAGGACTTTTATTTTGATTTATTACTGAGGTTGTATCCATCTTATAAAGACACGGTATTTTTAGAAGGCGGAACCAGTTTTATTAGTATTCTAAGATGTGTGGCGGTATTATTGTTGGGACTTCTTTATTATAAACAGGCAATATTAAATAATAAAAGAAATCGATTTTACTTTTATCTTAATCTGGGTGCGTTAGGGCTATATACATGTTGTTCTTTTATACCACTCATCTCTAGGATTGGCTATTATTTAACTATTAGCCAGATTTTATTAATTCCTGCCATAGTAGAAAAAATACCAGATAAAAAACAACAAAAATTGATTACATGGATGATTATAATAGCAGGTATCTTGTATTTCTTTGCTTTTTTACATTCCATACAATCTATTGACATTCGATTAATACCGTATAAAACTTGGTTATTTGAATCCTAGATAGGAGTATTTCATGGAAATAAGACAATTAAAATTTTCAATCATAGTAGTATGTTTAAATCCAGGAGAGAAGTTACAAGAAACCATCGATAGCATAAAGGGTCAAACCTATTGTAATTATGAGATTATTGTAAAAGATGGATTGTCAACGGATGGCTCGGTGGAAGCACTAACACCAAATGATAAAATTAAGATTTTCAGAGAAAAAGATGTGAGTATCTATGATGCAATGAACCAAGCAGTGGGATATGCAAAAGGTGATTATGCCATTTTTTTAAACTGTGGGGATAAATTCTTTCATACAAAGGTACTAGAAGAAGTGATGGGCCATATTCATTATTTCCGTGAACAAAAACCAGATGAAATACCAGATGAATTATCAGACAAATCACCAGATATCGTTTACGGTAACATATACAATGACAGGATTGGGTCTATGATTCAATCAGCACCTGTCATAACACCCTTCACCTGCTATCGAAATGTTCCATGTCATCAAACATGTTTTTACTCGTTACGGATGTTTATGGAACGTGGATATCATACAAAATACGTTGTTCGTGGTGATTATGAGCATTTCCTATGGTGCTATTTTCAGAAAAAAGCCAACATAATTTCCATCCCAGTTACAGTCTCGTCCTATGAAGGAGGAGGGTTTTCTGAAACGAAAGAAAATAGGGAACGCTCCAAAAGGGAGCATCATGAAATTGTAGCTTTGTATTTGACAAAGGGTCAGCTATTTAAGTTTAGAACCATACTTTTTTTAAGCATGGCTCCACTTCGTAAAAAAATAGCGGAAAGTAAACAATTATCAGGATTATATAATACGTGTAAAAAAATGATATATAAAAGGAAGGGGATACAATGAGAGTATTGTGGCTTTGTAACACCATGCTTCCAATTATTGCGGAGGATTTAGGATTGCAACCAAGCAACAAAGAAGGTTGGCTTTCTGGATTATCCAATAGGATGTTAGTTAGGAAAGGGGAAAATTCCATTGAGTTGGGAGTGTGCTTCCCATACCAAGGACCCATGTCATTAGAAGAACCGGTACCATTATTAAAGGGCAATGTAAATGACATTCCATATTACGGATTTAAAGAAGATATTGTCCATGAAGAAATCTATGATAAAAGGTTAGAAGTTTATCTAGGTGCAATCATCCATGATTTTCAACCAGACTTAATTCATATCTTTGGGACAGAGTATGCCCATTCCTTAGCGATGGTGCGTAGTTTTTCTCATCCGGACAAGATTCTGATTGGAATGCAGGGAGTTTGTTCTGCTTGCGCCAGAGAGTATATGGCCGATTTGCCTTCTTCCATTCAAAAACGTGTTACCTTTCGGGATTGGGTTAGAAAAGATAGTATCGTTAAGCAGCAAGAAAAGTTTATCATTCGAGCAATGCATGAAGAAAAAGCTTTAATGGGGGTTTCTCATATAACAGGACGCACCCGTTTGGATAGAGAAGAAACATTTCAAATCAATCCGGAAGCTAAATATCATTTTATGAATGAAACACTTCGAAGTAACTTTTACACAGAAACCTGGAACATAGAGCATTGCAAAAAACATTCCATTCTTTTAAGTCAAGGGAACTATCCTCTGAAGGGGGCGCATTACTTGTTGGAGGCCGTGGCTCTTGTTAAAGTTCAATATCCAGACTGTACCGTAAAAATTGCTGGAGATAAAATAACCAGCAAGGAAACCATAAAAGATAAATGTAAATTATCTTCGTATGGTAAATACTTATTAGAACTAATTGACCACTATCATTTACAAAATGTGGTAACCTTTTTAGGAAGACAAAATGCAAATGAAATGAAGGAAGAGTTTTTAAAGAGTCATGTCTATGTGTGTGCTTCTTCTATAGAAAATTCACCTAATTCCCTTGGAGAAGCGATGCTTCTAGGAATGCCAGTAGTAAGCAGCAATGTTGGGGGTATTCCAGATTTAATAGAAGATCAGAAAGAAGGACTTCTGTTTGAAAAAGGAAATATAAAAGAATTAGCAAATTGTATTTGTGAGATTTTTAGGAATGAAGAGAAAGCAATAGAACTTGGTAGGAATGGAAAAAAGCGAGCAACAGTTACGCATGATTCCATAACAAATTATAATAGATTAGTGGAAATATATGAAGAGATCCTTAAAAAAAAGTAGGAGCCAACATGAAAACAACAAAAATCACTTTTGTGTCCAATTATATTAATCATCACCAAATCCCTTTTTCCAACGCTATGTATGAAAGACTAGGACCTAATTATTCGTTTATACAAACGGAACCCATGGAGGAAGAAAGGGTTCGTATGGGATGGGGACTTGATTTGGAGTCGATTCCCTATTTGCTTTGCCTTGATAGGGAAGAAACAAAATGCAAAGAATTGCTATTAAATAGTGATGTGGTAATCTTTGGTGGAACGGAGCAAGAGGAATTAATAAAACCAAGATTAGTAGCAAAAAAGATTACGATTCGAAATAGTGAGCGTCTATATAGAGAAGGCCAGTGGAAAGCAATTTCTCCAAGGGGACTTATCAAAAAATACAAAGATCATACAAAATATCGTAAATCCAACGTCTTCTTATTAAGCATTGGTGGATACACGGCCTCTGATTATAGCCTGGTAAGGGCATACCCACATAAAAAGTTTAAATGGGGCTATTTCCCAGAGACTAAGATTTATAACGTAGAGGAGCTTATGAATGGAAAAAACCACATAAATAACAAGGGCGAAAAAGAACTTCACATTCTGTGGGCAGGAAGATTTATGCCACTGAAACATCCAGGATATGCCATACAGCTAGCCAAACAACTAAAAGAAGATGGTTTTACGTTTCATCTAGATATGGTTGGGGGTGGCGAACTAGACGACCACTTAAGAAAACAAGTTTTAGATGATCAATTGCAGGATGTAGTGACATTTCATGGGTTTATGAAACCTCATCAGGTAAGAAACTTTATGGAAAAGGCGAATATCTTTTTATTTACCAGTAACTATTTAGAGGGATGGGGAGCGGTAGTCAATGAAGCTATGAATAGTGGATGTGCGGTAGTTGCCAGCCACGCAGTGGGAAGTACCTGCTATTTGATTCAAGATGAGTATAATGGATTAATATATAAAAACAACTGTTATTCTATGTTTTACAAGGAAGTTAAATCCTTATTTAATAAAAGAGAATATACGAAAGAACTAGGGAATCATGCCTATCAAACCATAACACAACAATGGAATGCTGAAAATGCATCAGATTTATTAATTCGTAAATGTGAACAGCTCAGTAAGGGAACCGTTTTATTTGAGGAAGATGGGCCT
>DATESN010000111.1:0-4258 GCA_035270785.1 Lachnospiraceae bacterium
AAAATATGTATTATGGAATTGATAGTGATACAGCGGTATTCCCAACAGGTGCTACAACAAGAGACTTTTATGCCGGACGTATTGGTTCTGGCACAACAGCAGATTCCCGTTACTTTAACACAACAGGTGCATATCTTGCTAATGCAAGATATGCTTATTGGGGCATAAAGGGACCACAATCAGATCCAAATTTTTCTACTCCCTATTCAATGTCACAAGCACAAGATTGGGGAGCAAGACAGGCAGCAGCAGCGATTTCTGCATATGGAAGCAATTCTTATGTAAATAGGATGACTATCTTTGCTGATATTGAAGCAGGTTTTGGCGGATGGTATCTTTACACACCCAGTGATCCAGGATGGACAATACCAGGTGGCATGAACTGGGGTGTGTATATTGGTTTCGTCCAGGTGATTACAAATGCCGGATATTATTGTGGTACATATACATCAAACGATAATTGGCAAGAAATCATGGGTACAGTCAATAATGTGTATACAAGTGAACTTTGGGGAGCAAATTGGCCGGGCTATACTTTCAATAATCCGCCAACATCATTTGCTAATTGTCAGGCAGTTAATGGGACAACTCCTGTGATGTGGCAATATTATGGAGAAACAGGAACGCATGATCCATTTGTAACTGGAGATGCAAGTATTGCAACATCTTTGCCAGCATAAACATTTTATGTAAATAGTTAAAAAAATAGGGTATATCCATTCCTAAGGATATACCTTATTGTTTTAGAATTTCCCATGTACGCCAGCTGTTATGAGGTATCCAGATTTCTTTTTTATAAAATACTTCAATCCCATTTACAGTATCAATTGTCCAACTTATATTGCCATCCGTTGTATTATCAGTAAGAACAGTCCAACTTTCACCGCCATCATGGGTTACATATATCAGATAATTTAAATTTGTGCATTGATAAGTAACCAGAATACCATCTTCTTTTGAAAAGAATACCGGCGGACTTGTTAAAAATGAATCTCCTTTATTATCTTCTGGAATGTCTACTTCCTGATAATGCCAGGTCAACCCACCATCCAAAGTCCTGAAAAGGCCAATATATCCTGAATTTGGTAATTCGGTTGTTATCCATCCAGTTCTACTGTTTATGAATGTAATACCTGATTTATTTGCAAGAGGCATGGGATCAGTATATTTCATATCCTCTGTGCGGCTAATTTCATCCCAGGTTTTTCCTGAATCATTTGTTTTATAGAGTATAGCAGGTGTCATGTGCGTATCACCATCTAAAAAAGATAACTTCCAGCCCTCAGACGAATTAATAAATACGATATCACATGCATCTTTAGTATTATTGAGGATTTTAGTTTTAATAGGAGTAGTGCCCTGCCAATCAATATTTGAATATGCATCCTCGTTAAATTCACTGTTTTTTCTATAAATTAAGATAATACTTATAATTACAAAAAAAATAATTAGTGTAAATATTGCTGCTAATAATAAATAATTTTTATTTCTTTTTAATATAATCATATTATTACTTCCTTATATTAGTATTTGTGTATAATATAATTCTTTACATAATAAATGTCAATTAATTATTGAAATAATGTATAATAGACAATGAAATTTATTTTATTACAACATGAGATATTCGCGGGTTTTCGACACTTGTTCCTTATATACAATTTAGGAAATCCTTTGTTTAAGCCATTTATGGCTTATTTTTTTGTCAAATTCTAAAAAATATTTGTTGTATCTGTTGTGTCTTGTTGTTTCTTATGGTATAATAATAGAATGAAACTATGGTATAACAGACAATCAAAAGACCCCACCTACTTTGTCCAGAAAGGCTATCGTAATGGGAAGAAAACTACAACAAAAAATATTGCAAGAATCGGAAAGCATTCTGAACTATTAAAAATCACAAATGATCCTATGGCATATGCCAAAAAACAGGTTGAGAAATACAATGACGAAGAAAAAAATAGCAAGATCACCATGGAGGTCAAAATAGACTTTAACGAAAAAATTAAAGTCTGCAATGATCCTGCTTCTTCCAGTACCAACCTAAACATTGGTTATCTGTATCTTCAGCAGCTTTATCACGAATTAGAGATTGGTTCTTTTTTTAGTAAAATAACTTCTGATTCCAAGATTACATTTGATCCTAACACTGTGAATCGTTTCCTTACATTTGCAAGAATTCTCTATCCAGATTCAAAGCTAGGTACTTATGAACATCTACACCACTATTACGAAAAACCTTTCTTCGATTACGTTCATATACTTAGAACTATGGATATTATGCAGGATCATTATGATGAATATCTAACCCATCTTTTCGAAAAGAGCCAGAGTATTGTTAAACGCAATACTTCAGTCTGCTACTACGACTGTTCCAATTATTATTTCGAAATTGAATCTCCGGATGAAGATTATGTAGATGAAGTGACTGGAGAAATAATCAAGGGATTTCGCAAGTACGGTTTGTCAAAGCAGCACCAGCCTGCTCCATTGGTTGAGATGGGACTTTTCATGGATTCAGACGGAATTCCTCTTTCTATGTGTCTAACTTCAGGTTCTGATAACGAGCAGACAACAGCTATTCCTTTGGAAGAAAAACTTGTTAAAATGTTTAAAGGAAAAAAATTTATATACTGTGCAGATGCTGGACTTGGTTCTCTCAATATAAGAAATTTCAACTCTATGGGTGGAAGAGCTTTTATTGTTACCCAGTCCATCAAGAAATTATCTGACACATTAAAGACTGCTGTGTTTAATGATAATGACTACCGACTACTATCTTCTGACAGAGAAGTTTCTATTGCAGACATGAAAGCATTTGATAAAACTGCTCTTGAAAATGAAGGTTTGTATAAAGATAAGGCTTACAAGATCATCAACGCTGATAAAGCTATGGACCTAGGTTTTTATGAAGAAAAAATTTTGAAAAACGGGAAGAAGCAAAACGTAAAATCAAAAGCAATCGTGAAACAGAAAGTAATTATTACTTTTTCAAGAAAAATGATGGAATACCAGCGTTTTATCAGAAATCGTCAGATAGAAAGAGCGAAAAAATTGCTTAAAAATCTTGACCCTGAAACCTATAAAAAAGGACCCAACGATGTCACTCGTTTTATTAAAAGAACCACTACTACAAAAAATGGTGTGAAAGCAAACAATAGCTACATGCTGAATCAGGATATAATTGATGAAGAAGAAAAATATGATGGATATTATGCAGTAGCAACCAACCTTGACGATCCAGCCAAAGAGATTATTGATATAAGTTCAAAACGATACAAAATTGAAGATTGTTTCAGAGTCATGAAAACCAATTTTTCCGCCAGGCCAGTTTTTCATCAGAACAAAGAAAGAATTATCGCACATTTTATGATCTGTTATACAGCCTTGTTAATATACAGACTTTTAGAGAAAAAACTTAATCTAAACAAAACACATTTTTCAGTGAACGATATAGTAGAAACTCTTCAAAACATGGAAGTGGTAAATATTGAAGACATGTGTTATATGTCAACTTACACATGTTCACAGGTTTGTACTGCCTTAAGTGCTATATTTGATTTGAGATTAGACAAAAAATATTATCAGCCAAAAGAGTTAAATAAAAAAATTAAAAAAATTTTAGAATAGCCATTTCGATACAACACACTTAAAGTCAAAAAAGAGGTAACAAACAGCGTATTTAAGCCATTTGTAGCCTCTTTTATTTTGCACAACTGTCGAAAACGGGATATAATTCTTTACATAATAAATGTCAATTAATTATTGAAATAATGTATAATAGACAATGAAATTTATTTTATTACAACATGAGATATTCGCATTCCGTACTTTGCTTTGCTACGTAACATTACATGCTCATACCACCGAGATGACTTCGTCATCTCGGGGTTAAATTAGCTTTGTGGTATGGTAATATTTATGGTATAATTAACGGGTAATAAGACCTAACAAGGTATGGAAAGGAGAAGGAAGGACTATTTACAAAAGACTATATGGTCTTGGTGAATATCCTGCCAAGAGGTGATGAAGAGATTTACATACAAGCTTAGCTTGATTATAGTGGTGGCATTGGTGTTTACAACCTTACTCAGTGGATGTAAGGGTGAAGAGAGGGGTTCTACTAAACCGGAGACAGTGATAAATAATGAAACTGAACCGACTGGGGGGCCGGCCGAGGAATCGGAGGTGGTCGGTACAGAAGGCGTAGAGGATCTAGCTGGCACTGAGGACGCAGAGGACGAGGCCGGAGCGACTG
>DATESN010000112.1:0-6123 GCA_035270785.1 Lachnospiraceae bacterium
CGTGGTACAATAAATCCACAGATGAGTCGGTTGTCTGAAAGGAGATTCTTATGAATAAACAACCGACACAGCAGAAAATAACTGCTCTCTATGAAAGACTATCTCGTGATGATGAATTATCAGGAGACAGCAACAGCATTATCAACCAGAAGAAACTTTTGGAGAAATATGCTACGGAACAAGGCTTTACAAATCTAGCACATTATACGGATGATGGATGGTCTGGAACAAATTTTGAACGCCCTGATTGGAAACGTCTGCTAGGTGATATTGAAGATGGACTTGTGGACTGCGTTATCGTCAAGGATATGAGCCGAATCGGGCGTAATTACTTGCAGGTAGGCTTTTATACCGATGTACTGTTTCGTGAGAAACAGGTGCGTTTTATCGCTATTACCAACGGGGTAGACAGTATCAATGCGGAAAGCAATGAATTTGCTCCATTTTTGAACATCATGAACGAGTGGTATGTGCGTGATACCAGCCGCAAAATCAAGTCTGTTCTTCGTGCAAAAGGAATGGAGGGAAAGCACCTTACTTCCAATGCTATCTACGGATACAAAAAAGATCCAGAAGATTCCAGCCACTGGCTCATTGACGAAGAAGCTGCTGCAACAGTAAGACGAATCTATCAGTTGATTGTGGAAGGTCTTGGTCCATCACAGATTGCAAGACTTCTTACCTCTGAAAAGGTAGAACGTCCATCCTATTATCTTGCGAAGCGGGGACTTGGCACTTGTCGTGGCTCGTGTGATATGTCCAAACCATACACTTGGACTTCATCTACCATTACCGATATGGTAAAAAAGCAGGAATATATGGGGCATACCGTCAATTTCCGTAACTACAAAGAATCCTACAAAGACAAACTTTCAAAAAAAGTCGATCCAGAGGATTGGGTTATCTTTGAAAATACGCAGGATGCGATTGTGGATGAAGATACTTGGAATATGGTTCAAGAGATTCGTAAAACAAAGAAACAGCCTTGTAAACGTGGTTATGTAAATCCATTAACTGGTCTTATGTTCTGTTCCGACTGTGGTGCTAAGATGTATAATCACCGCACTGGCGGATATGAGAAAAAGGATGCTGATGGAAATCCAACTGGCAAATACACCAACGCACAGGATACTTACCATTGCTCCACCTACAGCCTGAATAAGACAAATTTTGTGGACAAATGCACCCAGCACCATGTTCGTACCGATGTCGTCAGAGAATTGATTTTAGAGACAATTAAAGCCACCTGCGGCTTCGTCCTAGAACACGAAGACGAATTTATTGCAAAGGTGCGTAATGCCTCGGAAATTCAGCGTGCAGATGCTGCTAAACTTTTACAAAAACGTCTTTCAAGAGAAGAAAAGAGAATCCTTGAATTAAATCAGCTCATCAAGAAGATTTATGAGGATAATGTCAAAGGAAAGCTATCAGACAAGCGATTTGAAATGCTCTTAGACGAATACGAAAAAGAGCAGGCAAATTTAGAAGAATCTGTAATGAACCTGAAAAATGAATTAGTATCCTACGAAGAAGATTCCAACCGAGTAGACAAATTCATTGAATTGGTACACAAATATACAGACTTCACCGAACTGACTACTCCTATGCTTCACGAATTTGTTGAAAAGATTGTAGTACACGAAGCAGATAAGTCCTCTGGGGTACGTATGCAGCAGATTGACATTTATCTAAAGTATGTTGGAAAACTTGATGCACCAATGAAAGAATTAACGCCTGAAGAATTCAAGGAAGAAGAAAAAAAACGCAAGAAACGTGCTTGGAATCGCAATTACATGCGCCGCAAGTATGAGAAAGAAAAGGCTGAACGTGAAGCCTTAGAACTGCAAAAGACAGCCGAATAATCGGCTGTCCTAGAAACACCCTAATGAACGGCATTCATGACTGTGACGGAGATCATGAAGACGAATTTTCTGAACACCAGTATTCGTTACTCCTCGTTTCATTTCGCTGGTCAAATAACTGCTGGTACAGTGGAAAATTCTTTCATTTGACATAATCCCATATAATTTTCCTGTGTAATCCTGTAACTCATCCACCAGAAACTTTGGAATATTCACTTTACGATTACTCTTTGGAGTCTTTGGTGTTGTAATCAAATCCTTGCCCTCAATTCGGGTATAGGTCTTTGTGATAGTGATTTTACGGTTTTCAAAATCAATATCATCAAATGATAAGGCAAGTAGTTCACCAATTCGAATACCAGTCCAGTATAGAATCTGAAATGCCATATACGACATTGGCTTGTCCTTTACACCTTCTATAAATTGAAGATATTCGGCTTTTGTCCAGTAAAGCATTTCCTCTGCTTTGCTCTTTCCGATGGTGCCAGCTTTCTTACAAGGATTATTTTTCAAGTCATAGTACCGCTCTGCATAATTGAAAATTGCAGCTAGTTGATTGTTAATGGTCTTTAAATATGTTGCTGAATATCCATCTTTCATCAATTTATTTTGCCATTTTCGAATATCCGCCGCCTTGATATCGTTAATTGGTTTGTCCTTAAAATAAGGCAATATCTTGAGATCTATAATGTATTTCTTAGTCCTCATTGTTGTCTCTTTCAAGCGATTCTCTATATCTTCATAATAGAGCTCCACAAACTTTTCAAATACCATATCCAGATCACTTTGTTGCTGTTGTAAGAAATCCATTGCCCACTGGGTGGCTTCCGCTTTGGTGCGGAACCCCCTTTTCAGCTTTTTCTTTTTCTTGCCCTGCCAGTCCGTATAATAAAACTGAACCAGCCATGTGCCTAACTTCTTGTCTTTGGTTAAATTCATATCATCATCTCCCTTCTACTGAATAACCTGAACTCCGAAAAACTTCTCTTCAAAATACTTGGTTGGAATCTTACCAGCAATAGTGATACAGCCCTTTGATCTTAATTCGTCATTCATTTTTCTGATGACGGTATAAGCGTAGGATTCTGACATTCCAAGTATGTTCGCTACTTCTTGTGCTGATAAATACATCTGATTTGTATTCTTCATTCTGTGCACCCCCTTCTTCTGTTGTTGTAGACACTTTTGTATCTCTCGATATTTTTGTATTATACAGATACATTTGTTTCTTGTCAACTCTTTTTAGAATCAATTTTTCTCGAATCCATATTTATCATCACCTCCCAAAATGTCCCTCTACTTAGGTATGCAAATAAAACGCCTATTGGGCCGCATTTTTACAAAAATATTTTTTATTTAAAATGCTCTGTGGAAGTATCTCTTATAATTGGTAGGCATTGAAAATAATGATTCCGCAACCCCAAAAATCTTTTTTAAGTTTTTCTTTCTTTTCTTTACATGGCGTGATAGAATACAATTGTATCTCACAGATACTTTTGTGTTTTATTTGCAAAATGATTTCGAAAGGAGTTTTTACATGACAGTTGGAGAAAAAATAAAGACTTATCGAGCCATGCGTGGAATCTCTCAAAAAACGCTAGGAGAACTTGCTGGTGGTATTAATGAAGTGACTATAAGAAAATACGAAGCCGGTGACAGGAATCCAAAACCTGACCAGCTTCTTAAAATTGCCAATGCACTTGGCATAAGTATTAATTTGTTTATGGATTTTGATATAGAAACAGTTTCAGATGTGCTGTCCCTTATTTTTAAGATGGACGATCAGGTAGATGTGGAATTTCAGGGAACGAAGAATTCAAAAGGAGAATATGACCCCAAGACACTTTCTATCAAGTTTAACAATCCTGCTATTAATAGAAAACTTGCCACCTGGGCGAGAACAAAAGATTTAGTTCAAAAGACTATAGATTCTAGAGATGAGTTTGAAAGTGACGAAGCTTATAAAGAGGAAGTTACCGATATGCAAATGAGGGCATATGAAATTAAGCAACATTTAATAGATGATAATATGATTGTAAATAAAAGTGCTGAAAAAATTCAAATAAAAAACTGCTAATTTGCTGAATTTCTTGATGTCAAATACTTTTTACATACCTTTTTTAGGTAATGTCAAATGCATTTGATAGCACCAACTCCATGAATGTCATATCATAGGTTCAGGTCAAGAGAACCAATACATTAGGAAGGAGACATTCTACATTGGAACTTAATACTCAAATAAAGAAATACCGCTCAAATATGAATTTATCTCAAGAAGAGTTAGCAGAAAAAGTCTATGTAACAAGACAAACTATTTCCAATTGGGAAAATAACAAAAACTACCCAGATATTCATAGTCTGTTATTGCTTAGTTCATTATTTAACATATCTCTTGATCAATTAATTAAAGGAGATATAGACATTATGAAAGAAGAAATTAAGGAAGTTGAACTTCAAAAATTTAATCGTTATGGCACCATTTTCACACTACTATTGCTACTAACCATGGTCTCTTGTGTTCCACTCGCAATCTTTTTGAATTATTACGGTCTAATTATCTGGGCTATCATATTTGCAGTAACAATGTATTTTGCTTTTAAAGTTGAGAAATGTAAAAAAGATAATAATGTCCAGACTTATAAGGAAATTGTAGCCTTTACCGAAGGTAAACATCTGGATGAAATTGAGAAAAATCAAGAATATGGAAAGCGTCCTTACCAGAAACTGTTACTAGCATTTGGAAGTGCAATAATAGCTCTTTTCATTTGCATACTATTGCTTTGGCTACTAAGACCATTCCTATAATAAATCTGTTACAAGATAAAATAGAATCAAACTAGAATCACAAGCAAAAAAATAACGCTACAACCCTTGATTTTACTGGGCTGTAGCGTTTCTTCATGTCACTCAAACTCCTAATTACAAAGTTGTTACCTAGTGCTTATAGTGCTTTTATACGTCTTTTTTAGTTCATATATGCACTGTTTACTTGTATTGTTTCAATTTACTTGAAAAAATATTGTCATTATATTGTCACTTTTCATTTATAAATTCTAATTGATACAGCAATTTATTTAAAACTAAAATAATTGTCTGTAGCCATTTCTCACACTTCGCCTATTCATTCCATTATTTATGGGTCTTCTGGTTGTAGCTTCTTCTTGAAAGTCTTTTTTATTTACAAAATATTTTAACAAACCGGCTCTATTTCCACTTAACGTATCTCCTACTTAATAAGTACATATTATACGTCTTCTTAAACTATCAAAAATATTTTATTTTTCATTTTTCATTAATTGCTGAAGTAATTCTATACTATTATTACATTCTTTAATCTGTAAATATATTGTTTTTATCTCGAATGTTTTTACTATTTTATTGGCTAATAAAAAACCTGAATTTATAAATACAAGCCATATACCTTTAAGCGAAATTATAATAATCACTATTCCTACGAACTTAAACTCCCAAAAATAACACTTAAACAGAATGTACGTTCCCAAAATAAGCAAAGGTACTTTATAAATAAAACTTCTTTTCAATAAAACCAATCTTTTAGATAAATTTTTTAATCTACTCTTTTGTATTTCAAGCTCATTTAACTTATTATATGAGTTTGCATATCCAAATTTGTTTTCTATTACATACTTATTTTCTTTAATTAGTAATTTTTTTGTTCCTCCCGAAACAAAAAAGCATAGGATAGATGATATAATTAATGAGATACCCGGATAAATTATTTTTGATTTGTCATCAAAGGATACTTCTTTAATTGCATAACCTGAAATAATTTTATCAATTTCAAATTCTTTTATTCCTTTATACCAATCATAATTCATTTCAATTGGCACTTTAATAATTTCACCTTCAAAAATGATACCCTTACCCACACCATGAATAAATTTTTCTAATTTAGTTATCGTTGATTTATTACTAACCATAATTTGAATATACTTATCCGCTTCAACTGGAATAGTATAATATATATATTCAGTCCCTAGTGTTATTAATACTTGACTCTGCCCTGAATATCTATCTTCACCTAAAGTTGGAATACCCTTTCCAATATATGAGGTTATATATCCCTTCACAAACTTACTATCAGAAAGATCTTGAATTTTAACGTTTTCTAGATTTATAGCATGTGATAATTTATATAAAGTGTTTATACCAACTCCGAAATATCCTACTCCAATAATCATTAGAACCAATGCAATAATATATCCCTTTGTAATCTGAATTTTCATTTGCATAAAGTTCC
>DATESN010000113.1:0-18866 GCA_035270785.1 Lachnospiraceae bacterium
TGATTTTTGATGATGCTCAACAAAAACAAGAAAATCAAATCAAAGCAGTACGTAATTTTATTGCTCAAGAAGTTGATTACATAGTAATAGCACCAGTTACCGAAACCGGATGGGATACCGTACTTCAAGAAGCAAAAGATGCTGGTATTCCAGTTATTATTGTTGATAGAATGATTGAAATATCTGATGATTCATTATTTACAGCATGGGTTGGGTCTAACTTCTTAAATGAAGGTTACAGCGCAGTAGCTTGGTTAAGTGATTATTTAAAAGCAAATGGTAGATTTGATGAAGAAATCAATATTGTTACACTTCAAGGAACAATCGGCTCTTCTGCACAAATTGGTCGTACCAATGGTGTGGAAAAGAAAATGGCAGCTATTTCAACTTGGACAATGTTAGAAAGACAAACTGGCGAATTTACTCAATCAAAAGGTCAAGAAGTTATGGAATCTTTCCTTAAATCATATGCTGATATTGATGTAGTAATTGCTGAAAATGATAACATGGCATTTGGAGCTATCGATGCAATTAAGGCAGCTGGTAAAACATGTGGACCAAAAGGCGATATCATCGTTATATCCTTTGATGCTGTTAAAGCTGCATTTGATTCTATGATTAAAGGAGATATGAATGTTTCAATCGAATGTAATCCATTACATGGACCACGTGTTGCTTCTATCATCGAAAAAATAGAAGCAGGGGATGCAGTGGATAAGATTGCATACGTAGAAGAAAGTATTTATCCTGCTGATACAGCAGCAGAGCTTATTGAACAACGTCAGTACTAATAATAGGTTTAATTTAAAAGTTAATAAATGATAAGTATTAAATAGATTGGGTGTTGAGAAAGGAAAACTGCCTCTGGCAGTTTTTCCTCACATCTATTTTTTTACAAAGAATAAGAAATAAAAAGACAAAAAGAATTTATTTACAGAAGGGATGGAGTCCACATGGATCATACAGTCATTCTTACAATGCGGCACATCGATAAAAGTTTTCCCGGAGTAGTAGCCTTATCAAACGTTGATTTCACCTTAAGATCCGGCGAGATTCATGCACTTATGGGAGAAAACGGTGCAGGCAAATCCACACTAATCAAAGTATTAACAGGTGTAGAAGAATTTGAATCTGGAGCGATTCACATCGAAGGAAAAACAGTTACATTTATTTCTTCAGAAGTTGAAGAAATGCTTCGTACTTGCAGCAAGATGGTCGTATTAAGGGATAGTCAGACGGTTGGTGAAATAAATGAAAGTGAATTAAATCAAATTAATATTATGAAGGCGATTGCTGGAGGTGACGATAATGAATAATGCAAAGGCATTGTACAAAAAAGTCACAAGTTTTCGTCTGTTTTTGCCACTCTCTTGCCTTATGATTGTATTATTGATGTAATTAATCGCGCTAGCGAGCTTGTTATTCTTGCTGTAGGTATGACATTGGTGGCAGCAGCATCAGGTGGAACTGATATTTCAGTGGGTGCCGTAAGTGCTCTTTCAGGTGCCGTTTGTTGCTATATTTTAGCTGGTGGAGAACAATCAACAAATTTTTATCACGCTCCATACATATTAGGTGTAATGGGCGCACTTTTAGTGGGAGTTCTTTGTGGGACATGGAATGGTTTTCTTGTAGCAAAAATGAAAATTCAACCTATGGTTGCAACTTTGATTTTATTCACTGCTGGTCGTGGGATTGCTCAACTTGTAACAAGTGGTCAGATAATTTATTTAAGAGTTGATCATTATAAGAATTTGGGTGCGACTATTCCGGGAGTACCTCTTCCGACCCCGATCTTTGTAGCGGTAGCCGTCGTGATTCTAACACAATTCATATTAAAAAAGACGACAATTGGCATTTATATTAAAACGGTAGGAATTAATGCAAAAGCTGCACGATTGGTAGGTATTAATGCTACATTGATTAAATTTTCAACCTATGCCTTTTGTGGTCTATGTTCTGGAATAGCAGGACTCATTATCACCTCTAGGGTTTATTCCATTGATGCAAATAATGCAGGGCTTAATATGGAATTAGATGCGATTCTTGCAGTTGCTCTTGGGGGTAATAGTCTAGGTGGGGGTAAGTTTTCTATTCTAGGAAGTGTTATTGGAGCTTACACCATTCAAGCTTTAACAACTACACTTTATGCAATGAAAGTTTCTGCGGATCAGATACCTGTATATAAAGCAATTGTGGTAGTTATTATTGTATCTTTACAATCGCCAGAACTTACTAGAATGCGCAAAAACCTGAAATCCATGCTTTTTCATAAGCAAACTGGAAAGAAGGTGGCATGATGAATAAACTGAAAAGACTGTTTAATAAAATTGATGGGAACACATTTCTACTTATAATAACAATCGTATTATTTGTTGTAATGTATATCATTGGGATGATAGTTTTTAAAGATAAAAACTTTGGAAGGGTTCAGGTATTTTTAAATCTGTTTATTGGAAATGCAGGACTAATTGTAGTTGCTGCGGGTATGACCATGGTACTTATCACAGGTGGTATTGATATTTCCGTTGGATCAGTGGTGGCAATGGTTTGTATGTTGCTTGCTTGGATGATGGAGATAAAGGGAATAGGAGCAATTCCAGCACTAGTAATTGTTTTAGTTGTGGGAATCGTATTTGGATTTGTGCAAGGTTGGTTAGTGGCATATCTTAAGATTCAACCATTTATTGTATCTTTGGCAGGAATGTTTTTTGCAAGGGGAATGACCGCTATTATTAGTACAAATATGATAAGTATTAAAAACAATACTTTTCTAAGGTGGGCTAATGCAAAGTTTTATTTACCTATAGGGGCTTATACTAATAAAAAGGGAGTTGTACTTGAGTCATATATTTATCCGAGCGTAATTTTAGCACTATTAATTTTAGCTATTATTTTCATAATGCTTAAGTTTACAAAATTTGGCCGTTCTATTTATGCAATTGGAGGTAATGAACAGTCCGCATTATTGATGGGACTTGATGTACGTAAAACAAAATTAAAAGTCTATATGTTAAATGGTTTACTATGCGCATTTGGAGGCTTTTTATTCTGTCTAAATACTTGTGCTGGTTTTGTAGAACAGGCAAAAGGATTTGAAATGGAAGCGATTGCGTCCTCAGTAATCGGAGGTACCCTTCTTACAGGTGGTGTTGGAAATGTAATTGGCAGTTTGTTCGGTGTATTAATTAAAGGGACGATTGAAACCTTTATTACATTTCAAGGAACATTATCTTCTTGGTGGACGAAGATAACAATTGCAGCATTACTAGCTTTCTTTATTATTTTACAAAGTTTATTTGCCAGAGCTAAAACTAAGAAAAAGAACTAAACTTTTTATGAAAAGAAGATGGGATAGGAATGAACAGGAAAAGTAGATTGCTTAAATTTAGTTACAAGTTTATACTATTGATAGCATTATAATTACATTATTTCCAATTTTAGTTATTGTGCTGAGATAACAACATAACTTGGTCGTGTTGACTACAAATTTAAGTAAGGAATATATTTACGTGGAAAATAATAAATCGAAATACTTAGAACTCGTGGAGTTTATAACCAAAAAGATTGAAGAAAATGAGCTGCAACCTGGTAAAAAAATATATTCAGAAAACCAATTAAGTAGTATGTTTGGGATAAGCAGACAGACCGTACGACATGCAATCAGCATTTTAGTAAATGAGAAGTTACTTATTAGAATTCAAGGTAGCGGAACTTATGTGAATGAAGTAGATAAGAAAGACACCGTTCAAAGCACAAGAATTGCTGTAATTACAACATATGTTGATAACTATATTTTCCCTAAAATTATTCAGGGTATTGAAAAGGTACTTTCTAAAAATGGATACGCTGTTCAAATATCCTTTACAAATAACGCAATTGATAAAGAACGAGATGTATTAGAGGATATTTTGAATAAAAGCGATGTAGCAGGTATTATTTGTGAGACTACAATGAGTGGATTGCCTAATCCAAATATGAAATTATATAGAGAAATTCAGAAAAGAAAAATACCAATTCTATTTATCAATAGTTATTATGCAGAATTACAGGCGCCACATGTATCAATAAATGATAAGCTAACCGCGAAAGATGCCATGCAATATATCATTCAAAAAGGCCACAAAAAAATTGGTGGAATTTTCAAACTAGATGATGGACAGGGACATCTTCGATATTTGGGTTATATAGAGGCCATGAAAGAAAATGGATTACAACCATGTGAAGATAATATAGTTTGGTTGGATACAAGGGATCTCAAACAATTAGAATGCTGCAAAGATAGAATTATGGATAGAATACAAGGATGTAGTGCAACTTTTTGTTACAACGATGAAGTTGCATTTGGAATTACTAAAATAATGGCAAAAGAAAACATGAAGATTCCAGAAGACATGTCCATCATTAGCATTGATAATTCAGAACTTACTACAATTGGAGAAATTGCCATAACATCCATGGAACACCCGAAAGAAAAATTGGGTGAAAAAGCAGCAGAAAATCTATGTAACCTCATTAGAAATAAGAACTATAACGCAACGTATGAATTTGAAACTAAATTGATAGAACGAAGTTCAGTCAGGGTAATTGATCGACATTGTTAAGAAACATAGAAGGAGAATTTATGATAAATAAAGATAATGAAAAAAAAGAAAATTTAAACTATTTACCAAGCAAAATGATGCTAATGGTGCGTATTTTATTGGGAGGATATTTGATTTACACAGCATATGAATTGACCGATGCTATAGTTAAAGGGGAAGCTACCAATAAACTGTTTAATATCGCATTTGCGATAATATTTATATTAGCGGGAGTTGTTATGCTATTCTTTTCCATCAAATCATTTAAAACAGGAAAATATATAGGTGGAATTATGGACCAAAGTTTAGAAGAAAATGTAATAGAAGAAAATGTAATAGAAGAAGATGTAATAGAAGAAGATGTAATAGAAGAAGATGCATCTATAAAATAAGATTATAAAAAGTCCATAAAATAACGCTCAAGTTTAGTAAGAAAACACACAAAATCTCAGGAAAACAACTTGCAAGGTTGTATGTACAAGTTGTACAATGTTATTATAACATTATAAAGAAGTTAGCCTAAGGAGGGGTTCTATGAACAAAGAAAAAAGTTATAAGTTTTGGTTTTGTACAGGTTCACAAGATCTATATGGAGAGGAATGTCTCGGGAAAGTAGCGGAGCATTCACAAATTATTGTAGAAAGATTAAATAAGTCAGAAATGTTACCATTTGAAGTAATTTGGAAACCTACGTTAATTACAAATGAGTTAATTAGAAAAACACTAAATGATGCAAATTCGGATAATGAGTGCGCTGGGGTTATTACTTGGATGCATACTTTTTCCCCAGCAAAATCATGGATATTAGGATTACAAGAATATAAGAAGCCACTATGTCATTTGCATACGCAATTTAATCAAGAAATTCCATATGATACCATAGATATGGATTTTATGAACGAGAATCAATCTGCCCACGGTGATAGAGAGTATGGTCATATTGTTAGCCGAATGGGTATTGAAAGAAAGGTTATCGTTGGACATTGGGATGATATCAATGTTAAAAAAAGACTTGCAGGATGGATGAGAACGGCGATTGGTTTAATGGAATCCTCCCATTTAAGAGTCTGTAGAGTCGCAGATAATATGAGAAATGTTGCGGTTACAGAGGGCGATAAGGTAGAAGCTCAAATCAAGTTTGGCTGGGAAATAGATGCTTATCCTGTAAGAGAAATAGAGAGTTATGTTAACGACGTGTCTAAAAGTGATATAAATGCCCTTGTAGAGGAATATTATAATCAGTATGAAATTCTTCTGGACGGCAGGGATGCCACACAATTTAGGAAACATGTAGCAATTCAGGCAGGAATTGAAATTGGATTTGAAAGATTCTTGGAAGATAAAAACTATCAAGCAATAGTTACACACTTTGGTGATTTGGGTGGTTTGCAACAATTACCAGGACTTGCCATACAAAGGTTAATGGAAAAGGGATATGGATTTGGCGGAGAAGGCGATTGGAAAACAGCTGCAATGGTACGGTTAATGAAGATCATGGCGGGTGGTACAAAGAATGCGAAAGGAACCTCTTTCATGGAGGATTATACTTACAATTTAGTGCCAGGTAAGGAAGGAATACTCCAGGCACATATGTTAGAAGTGTGTCCAACAGTAGCAGATAGTAAAATTGCAATTAAGGTAAATCCGTTATCCATGGGAAATAGAGAAGACCCAGCACGTCTTGTTTTTACTTCTAAAACGGGTCCGGCAATTGCAACTTCTTTAATTGATCTTGGTAATCGATTTAGATTGATTATTAACGAAGTAGAATGTAAACAAGTAGAAAAGCCAATGCCTAAACTTCCTGTGGCAACTGCATTTTGGACCCCACTTCCTAATTTAGAAATTGGTGCAGAAGCGTGGATTTTAGCAGGTGGTGCTCATCACACAGCATTCTCTTATGATTTAACGGCAGATCAAATGATTGACTGGGCGGCAGCAATGGGAATCGAAAGCGTTGTGATTGATAAAGATACTACTATTCGAAATTTCAAGAATGAATTAAGATGGAATAGTATGGCATTTCGATAACAAAGAATTCTTTGTTACTTATTTAAATAATTTATGAATAGTCAAATAATTGACTTATGATATGCATGTATGCTATGATTTAGCAGTATTAAAAATTGAAGTAAGTAATAAAAGTAGTTTTTAGTGGTGAGCATGAGTATGTTTATGAATTGTAAAAATAGATTTGTGTTAGGTGCTAGGGAAAGTTTCGGAAACAATGAAACTTTTATTATAAGTTCGTATGAAATAAAATAAGGACGAAATTATTACTGAAAAAATGTTCCATAGAACTGGGGTCTGCGCAGGCTCATGCGGGAATGCGCTATACTATTATCGGATGGTATAATGTGAGTCATAATATGGCGAAGCTTAGACACTCTAACTCTATTATTCTTAATAGGGTTAGGGTGTTTTTTTATTTGAAAAGGAGACGAATATGGGAAAAGTTGAAGTTAGAAACCTGTATAAGATTTATGGTCCAAAACCAAAAAGAGGATTGGAAATGGTAAGGAAAGGCGTATCCAAAGAAAAGTTATTTAAAAATACGGGAAACAGTATAGGAATCAATGATGTAAGTTTTACTGTATCAGAAGGCGAAATATTCGTTGTAATGGGTTTATCTGGAAGTGGGAAATCCACTTTACTACGTTGTTTGAATCGGCTGATTAATCCTTCGGATGGAGAAATCATGATTGATGGGCAAGATATCTGTTGCCTAGATGATAAAAACCTTTTAGAAGTTAGAAGAAAAAAGGTAGCAATGGTTTTTCAGCACTTTGCTTTATTTCCACACAGAACGATAGCTGAAAATGTTGCATATGGTCTTGAAGTTCAAAATGAAGAAAAAGAGGTCAGAAAGAGAAAATCTTACGAATCGCTTGCCATGGTTGGACTAGAGGGATACGAAGAAGCATATCCAAGCGAACTGAGTGGTGGAATGCAACAAAGGGTGGGACTTGCAAGAGCACTTGCAACTGATGCAGATATCTTATTAATGGATGAAGCATTTAGTGCATTAGATCCTCTTATCCGTACAGAAATGCAAGATGAATTAATGACATTACAAGACAATATGAAAAAGACTATTATATTTATTACTCATGATTTGGATGAAGCATTAAAAATAGGTGATAGGATAGCGATTATGAAGGAAGGAGTCATCGTACAAATTGGCACACCGGAAGAGATATTGGAACATCCGGAGAATAATTATGTAAAAGCATTTACAAAAGATGTAAATAGGGCAAAGGTTTTGACTGCTTCCAATGTCATGAGGAAATTAGAAGTTATTATTACACAGAAAGATGGAATCCATATGGCTGTAAGAAAAATGAAAGAAGAAGAAATCTCTAGCATTTTTGTAGTAAATAAAGAAAAAATGTTATTAGGTATTGTAACCATAGATTCTGCAATTGAAGCCTTAAAAAAAGGTCAATCTAATATTAACGATTTGATTATATCAGATGTAGAGACTACGGCACCAGACACATTATTGAATGACCTTATGTCAGTTGCTATTCATTCGAAATATCCTATAGCCGTAATAAACGAACAAAATAAGCTGCTTGGGATTGTCTCACGGGTATCAGTACTTGCGGGAATCTTGGGAGAAGAGGTGGAAAATGTTTAGAATACCATTGGGAGTTTATTTTGAAATACTGATTGATTGGTTGAAAAAAAATGGGAAACCATTTTTTGTTGGAATGAAGAAAGGTGTTTTATTTATTATTGATAAGTTAGAAGAGTTCTTAATTTTTATTCCTTGGTGGCTATTTATTATAGTAATTGTTTTAGTAGCATGGAAAGTGTCAGGGAAAAAACTAGCAATTTTATCAGGTCTTGGACTTAGTATTATTTATTCTATTGATTTGTGGAATAAAATGTTGGAGACACTTGCATTGGTTTTTAGCTCAACAATGCTTGCATTGCTAGTAGGGATTCCTTTGGGCATATGGATGGCAAAAAAAGATATGACAGCTCGGATTATCAAGCCGGTTTTGGATTTTATGCAAACAATGCCCGCTTTTGTCTATCTCATTCCTTCAGTCATATTTTTCGGGCTTGGAAAAATGCCGGGAGCTATAGCTACAATCATATTTTCAATGCCACCAGTTGTAAGGTTGACAAATTTAGGGATTAGGCAAGTTCCCCATGATGTGGTGGAAGCCGCAGAATCTTTTGGTTCTACACCGTTGCAAATGCTTTTTAAAGTTCAGGTACCTTTAGCCATGCCAACGATTCTTGCCGGAATAAATCAAACAATTATGCTTTCTCTTTCCATGGTAGTTATCTCATCCATGATTGGGGCAAGAGGCCTTGGTGAAGTGGTTTTAAGCGGAGTCACACAGATGCAAATAGGAAAGGGATTCGAAGGCGGTATTGCCGTTGTAATACTCGCCATAATATTAGATGGAATGACACAGTCTATTGGTAAGAAAGCAAATTGTAAACAATCCCACCGTAAGAGTAAGTAAAAACACAATATAAAAGGAGAATAAAATGAAGAAAATATTAAAAAAAAGTCTTATGTTACTAGTAATTTTAACAATGTTTGGGTATGTACTTTCTGGATGTGGAACAAAAGATAAAGGAATACAATCTACCAATGAAAAAGATAGCGGGAAAGAAGGAACGATTAAACTTGTTTATGTAAATTGGGCAGAAGGAATTGCAATGACGAATCTCGCAAAAGTGATTTTAGAAGATAAAATGGGATATACAGTTGAATTAACCATGGCTGACGTGGCCCCAATTTTCGCTTCACTAGCCAGTGGAGATCAAGATATATTTATGGATGCATGGCTTCCTATAACGCATGAAAGTTATATGAATAAATATGGAGAAGAAATAGAAGAAATTGGTGTGAACTTCGAAGGAGCCAAAATTGGACTTGTTGTTCCTTCTTATGTTAATATTAATAGTATTAGTGAATTAAATGATATTAAAGATAAACTAAATGGAGATATAATTGGTATCGATTCGGGTGCTGGAATTATGATTGCTGCAGAAAAAGCCATCGACATATATGGATTAGATATGGAACTAATACCAGGAAGTGGACCAGCAATGACGGCATTTCTAGGTACGGCAATAGAAAATGAAGAACCGGTCGTAGTTACAGGATGGTCACCACATTGGAAATTTGCAAAATGGGATCTTAAATTCCTAGAAGATACAGAAAATGTATTTGGTGATGCGGAAGATATTTACTCACTTGCAAGAATAGGATTTAGTGAAGAAATGCCAAAAGCTGCAACATTCTTAGCTAATTTCCACATGGATAGTCAACAGCTCGGCGATTTAATGGGAGCCATATCCGAAAGTGAAGAAGATCCGGATATTGTTGCTAGAGTTTGGATGGATGAACATGATGATCTAATTCAATCTTGGATTTCTGAAGAATAAACGTGGATAATGATATTTGCTAAAGAAGAGGAGAAGGAGGAAATGTATAGATGCAGGAAGACATTTCCGATTCAATAAGGAAATACTATGATGATTGGTTCGAAATAAATAAAATTTATGATGCTTGGGCAAAAAAACATAGAATCCCAGAAAAAACGTTATTTGTGTTAATTGAAATAATAACTTCAAAAGTACCATGTACACAAACTTTAATCTGTGAGAATAAATTGTATTCGAAGCAAACCGTTTCCCAGATATTAAATGGACTTGAAGATCAGGGATTATTAAGACGGATTGTGAGACTAGATGATAAAAGAAATAAAACGATTGTTCTTACGGAAAAAGGAGAACATTATGCCTTATCTTTATTTCATGAAATGCGAGATGCAGAAATAAAAGCTTTTATGCTTTTGACACCAAAAGAAAGAAAAACAGTTAATGATGGATTTCATTTACTATCAAGGGCTTTAAGTAAAACGTTTTAAGGAGTATCAAAAAAGCACCAGCAATGAGCTGGTGCTTTTTCATGTTTTATCAATGATCCATTAAAAGTCTGTTGTTTCTCGAAACACAATTTCAGAAGAAATATAGGTGAGCTCATGTGAAACATCTGGGAAATCAATTCGATATAAAATTTGTCTGGCAAGGCGCCTGCCTAAATCAGAAGTCTGAACATTAACAGTTGTTATTATGTTTTTAATAGCAGTATATTCAGGACTACCGTCATAACCCGATATAGCCACATCACCTGGAACATGATATCCTCGTTCGCATAAATATTTATATAAAAAGTGGGCAACATAATCACTGACACAAACGAAGGCAGATGGCATCTTTTCAAGTTTATCTAAAAAATGGCACATTTCTTCATAATAAGAATAGATTCCGAGACTGCGAATCAAACAGTTATTTGGGGACACGATGAGATCATTTTCTTTCATAGCAGCTAAAAAGCCATTGTATCTATCTAGATTAGTTTGCGCATAACGAATGTCGCCAATAAAACCTATGTCAGTTCGGCCTTTATGAATGATAAAGTTAGTTATTTTCTTTGTAGAACTATATCCTTCAAGAAGAATAACATCACCAGACAATTCTTCATTATATACTTCAGGTACATTATCTAAAAATACTTTGGGTAATGTTAACTGGTTAATTAAACGTATCATTTTAGAATCATAGATATTAAGAACAACGACACCTTGTACCGTTCCGTTACTCAAAATATTTGGAAGTGAATACCCCTCAGAGTATGACGAAGGGACGTAAGTATACATGAGATTCACATTGAAAGTAGTTAGCTCCTTAGCGAGTTGGTGGATAATGCTTGTCCAAAAGACAGCGGATTCAGGTCTGGAAACAATGACTGAAACAGTTCGTTCGGCAATGATGTTATTCTCAATATATTCAGTGGGTTTCCATTTTGTGTATCCCAATTCTTTCGCTTTATTAATAATTTGCATGCGAAGGTCATCAGATACACCAGAATGATTATTGAAAACCTTCCAGACTGTTACCCTAGAAATATTTAATGCATCAGCAATATCCTGCATTGTTACTTTTGCCATTTGTCATTTCCCCCTGCTCATCTAGAAATACTAAGATATATGATAACATGAAAATAGATATTTACTATACTTTTTTTTATGATAATTAAAATAATTGACAGTCTAAGTATACAACACAAAAAAGGTTTGGGCAATATAAATGTTAAAACGAGTTAACAAATGTTAAAAATACTTATTTAAGAAAAAGGTTATTAACAGGAAAATATAAAACATAATTATAAGAAAAGCATAGGATATGTCTTAAATAATTGAAAAAATGTACAAAACAACGGATAGAAAATGTATATGATAAAAATAATATTAAATAATTAAGAAAAAAGCAAACAAAATTGTTGACTAATGTTAAATTTAGTGTTAACATTACGTTACAAAGAATAACATATAGAAAAGAATTGCATGGGGAAGGGATAAAACGAAAATGAGGAATCTAAATAAAGATAGAAGATCCATTAAAATTAGAAAAAAGTGGAATCGGGATGATACGGAACTAGCCTTCTTAGGTTTGCCTGCATTTGTATGGTTTATGTTGTTTAGCTATTTGCCAATGTTTGGACTTATCATTGCCTTTAAAAAATATAGGATTTCCCCAGGGCATGGTTTTCTTTATAGTTTGTTCCATAGTGAATGGGCAGGATTTTCAAATTTCACATTTTTTATGAAATCCAATGCATTTTCAATGCTCCTTAGAAACACCGTACTTTACAATGTTGTTTTTATTGTTTTAGGAATTGTGATACCAGTTTCTTTAGCCATCATGATCAGCCTTATTTACAATAAATTTAAATCCAAATTGTATCAAACCCTTATGTTTTTCCCCCATTTTATGTCATGGGTTGTTGTAAGTTATTTTGTATATGCGTTTTTAAATCCAGATAAAGGATTAATGAATATTATTTTGTCAGGACTTGGGAAAGAAGGGGTTAAATGGTACTCCGAAGGAAAGTATTGGCCTTATATATTAATTTTTATGCAGGTGTGGAAAACGGCGGGATATAGCATGGTTGTTTATCTGGCAAGTATTATGGGAATTGATGGAAGTTTATATGAGGCGGCTGTCATTGATGGAGCTAGTAAACTTCAACAGGCTAAATATATTACGCTACCATCCATTAAACCAATTGTAATTATGATGTTCATATTAAATGTAGGTAAAATATTCTATTCTGATTTCGGTTTGTTTTATCAAGTAACACAACGAGTTCCAAACTCGCTTTACACAACGGTATCTACTTTTGATACTTATATCTACAATGCATTACAATCTAATGTATCTATAGATAAAACTGCTGCAGCCTCTTTCTTCCAAGCAGTTGCTTGTTGCACCACCATATTGCTAGCAAATTATATTATATCTAAAATAGACAAAGACAGTGCGATTATATAGGAGGGATAGGTGAAGATGAAAGTTTCAACTAAGAAAAAAGAAGCAGAAGCATCCATTAGCGGACTAAATAGAATCAAAAAAACAACGAATATCATATTTAATATCTTTTTTGTAATAACTTCCCTTTGTTGTATCCTACCAATCGTATTTGTATTTATGATATCCATTTCTTCTGAAACATCATTATCTAAATATGGATATCAGTTTATACCAAAGATTTTATCTGATTCCGCATACCTTTTTTTGTGGAATGAAAAAGGAATGATCTTGCATGCCTTGGGAGTTTCCGTATTAGTTACTCTTGTTGGAACATTGGTTGGGTTACTATTAACGACTACCATGGGGTATGTTTTATCAAGACCAACTTTTAAACTGAAAGGATTTTATACCTGGCTTGTTTTTATACCCATGATTTTCAATGGGGGTATGGTAGCAACGTATGTGGTAAATGTTAATATTTTAGGCTTGAAGGATAGTATTTGGTCCCTGATATTACCCCTTGCAGTATCGCCTTTTAACATTATTATTTGTAAAACCTTTTTTAAAACAACGATACCAGATTCCATCATAGAATCTGCAAAGATTGATGGTGCTTCTCAATTAAATATATTTGCAAGGATTGTACTTCCTATATCAAAGCCCGTAATTGCAACAATTGGATTATTTTTAACCTTTGGATATTGGAATGATTGGTTCCAATCATCTTTGTATATTAGCAATAAAAACTTAGTATCTCTACAAGCGCTATTAAATAATATGTTAAAAAATATTCAATATATAGCCAACAACCCAACAGCAGGACTAAGTTTACAACAATATAAGAACCAGATGCCAACAGAATCAGTTCGTATGGCAATTGCAATCATAATCGTAGTACCAATAGCATGTGTATATCCATTTTTTCAAAAATACTTTATATCTGGTTTAACGATCGGGGCAGTAAAAGGATAGTTTAATGTGATAGAAGGAATACAAAAAGTATTCTTACTATAGATGATTTTCAACATATATTACAGGAGGGTAAAAACGTGATGAAAAAGAATTTGAAAAAGGTAGTAGCAACAGCTTTAAGTGCAATAATGATTTTTTCTATGGTAGGCTGTGGAAGTGACAAGGGAACTGTTGACAGTGGTAAAAATGCGACTGGAAGCGAAACAAGTACCAATGAAAACAAAGATATAGTAACATTGAAGTGGGTGCAAGTAGGAAGTGGAATGCCTTCTAACTACGATGCATGGAAAGAAAATATCAATGCATATTTAGCAGATAAAATTGGTGTTAATTTAGAAATGGAAGTTGTATCTTGGGGTGATTGGGATAACCGCCGAAGTGTTATGGTGAATACAAATGGAGAATATGATATATTATTTACGAACTCAGGAACATATGCAAGTGATGTAAGACTTGGAGCATTTTATGATATCAGTGATTTAGTTCAAACAGAAACGAAAGATTTATATGCTTCCATTCCAGCAGATTACTGGGAAGCGTCTAAAATAGATGGTAAAGTTTATGCAGTACCTACCTATAAAGACAGCTCCATGACTCAATATTTTGTTTGGGATAAAGAATTAGCAGACAAATATAACATTGATTATAATTCATTAACAACACTAGATTCCTTAACAAGTGCTTTAACAACAATGAAAGAAGGCGAAAATACAGCACCTTTCGTTCTGAATTCATTAGGCTTAGATTCAATCTTAGCAACTTATGATCAAATGAGTGCTGGACTTGCAGCACTTGGTGTAAAGTATGATGATGAAACTAGAACGGTTGTAAGCGTATTGGAACAAGAAGATATCCTAGATCAATTAAAAACTTTAAATGGTTGGTACAAGACGGGAATCATTAATTCAGATGCAGCAACGTTGGCAGAAAACCCAGCATACAGATCATGTTTTGTGGCACAAGGCTGGAGCATGGCAGCATCTACAACATGGGGACCACAAATGGGTGTTGAAGCTACCGCTGTTCAATGGGGCAAAACAATTGTTTCTAATGATACAGTACGTGGATCATTAAGTTGTATTTCATCAAGTTCAAAGAATCCTCAAAAAGCATTGGAATTATTGGAACTTGTAAATACAGATTCCTTTGTAAGAGATGCGTTATATTATGGTCTAGAAGGCGAAAACTTTGAATATACAGCAGATGGAAAAGTAAATAAATTAAATGCCGATTGGACTATGGCGGGATATACACAAGGAACATTCTTTAACGTTTCTCAATTAGCAGACGATGAAGTGAATCAATGGAATGAAGTAAAAGAGCTAAACGCGAATGCAGAACCTTCTGTTTTACTTGGATTTACATTTGATTATTCATCGGTAGAAGATCAACTTTCAAACTGTGTTGAAATCTATAACCGTTATAGAAGTGAAATCTTAACAGGTACCAAAGAACCAGTTGCAGAAGTAGCAGCTATGATGAAAGAAATGAGAGCTGCAGGATTTGATGATATTATGGCAGTAGCACAAGAACAAGTTAACGCAACATATAAATAACAACAATCACGAAGGTGTTGAATAGGGAATCAAATTTGATTCCCTATTTGTATCTTAAGGAATAGGAGGAAAATTTCATGAGTAAAATAATTGGAAAAGCATTGCCAAACATTCCTTGGCAGGATAAAAAGCAAGAAGAAAATATGCCAGTGTGGAGATATGATCATAATCCTATTATCGGCAGACACGCTACAAAACGTTCCAATAGTGTTTTTAATAGTGCAGTAGTGCCTTTTGAGGGTGGATTTGCTGGGGTTTTCAGATGTGATAGCCGTTCTATCAGCATGGATATATTTGTAGGAAAAAGCGAGGATGGTATCACGTGGAATATTAACGATGAACCCATTCAATTTGAAGGCGAAGAAGAAGAAATCCTAAAAAGAGAATTTCGATATGATCCTAGGGTTTGTTTTATTGAAGATCGCTATTATGTAACATGGTGTAACGGATATCATGGTCCAACCATTGGTGTGGCATATACTTTTGATTTTAAAACATTTGTGCAACTTGAAAATGCTTTTTTACCATATAATAGAAATGGTGTATTATTTCCAAGAAAAATAAACAGTACTTATATGTTAATGAGCAGACCAAGTGATAATGGACATACTCCCTTTGGAGATATCTTTGTTAGTCAAAGTAAAGATATGGAATTCTGGGGAAGACACAGATATATGATGGGTGCAATTCCAGGGGATGAATCAGCATGGCAATGTACTAAAATTGGTCCAGGACCCATTCCAATCGAAACTAACGAAGGCTGGTTGTTAATTTATCACGGTGTCATAACAACTTGCAACGGATATGTATATCGTATGGGATGCGCTTTGCTTGATATTGATGAACCGTGGAAAGTGAAATATCGTACAAAAGATTATATAATGGCACCTTATGAAACGTATGAATGTATGGGAGATGTTCCTAATGTTGTATTTCCATGTGCTACATTGGCAGATGCTGATACGGGTAGAATTGCAATTTATTATGGTTGTGCAGATACGGTTACAGGAATGGCGTTTACAACAGTTGATGAATTAATTTGTTATATGAAAGAAAATGCATTAGAAAAATAAAGTAGGCAGTTATATGCGGATAGGAGTTACTTATGGAATTTTTAGACAAGCGAATAAAGGGGATTTGTAATGAACTAAAAAAGTTATCTGTAAAACAAACTTTTCCAGTTGAAAACTGGACGTTTAAAAAAGGGAATTTTGTTCATCCCGAGGATGCTGAAAAATCTAAAATTGCATGGGAAGCTTTTGACAGCCGAACAATGCATTGGTATGGACCAGATCAACACTATTGGTTCAAAACGGAATATGTTGTTCCAAAACAATTAAATGGAAAAAGAATGTGGTTGCATGTCAAAACCCAGATTGATGAATGGGATGATGGAAAGAACCCACAATTTTTGCTGTTTGTAAATGGGATTGCAACACAAGGAATTGATATGAATCATCGGGATGTATTGCTTTCTTCTGAGGCGGTAGAGGGTGATGTTTTATGCTTAGAGATTCAATCATACACTGGAATTTTGCATACTGAATTTAATCTTATTGTTGAAATGCGTGAAGTTGATTATGATATTGAAAAATTATACTATGATTTATGGGTTCCCTTATCTGCATTCTCACGAATGGAAAAGGATGGAAAGGTTCGTAGAGATCTAGAAAACATTTTAAATAATGCAATCAATTACTTGGATTTACGATCACCCTATTCAGATAACTTTTATAAATCATTATCCGAAGGATCTATTTATTTAGATAAAGCATTATATAGCGAAATGTCGGGATTTAGTGATGTTATTGCAACCTGTATTGGTCATACACATATTGATGTGGCGTGGTGGTGGACCGTTGAACAAACAAGAGAGAAAGTAGGACGTAGTTTTGCTACTGTTTTAAAATTAATGGATGAATATCCAAACTATAAATTCATGTCTAGCCAACCTCAATTATATGTTTTTTTAAAAGAAAGATATCCAGAACTTTACCTAAAGGTTAAGGAAAAAATAACAGAAAAGCGATGGGAACCAGAAGGTGGAATGTGGGTTGAAGCAGATTGTAATTTGACCTCAGGAGAATCGTTGGTTCGACAATTTATGCACGGAAAAAAGTTCTTCCAAGAAGAATTTGGAATCGATAATAAGGTTTTGTGGCTCCCAGATGTATTTGGCTACTCAGGTGCGCTACCTCAAATCATGAAAAAATGTGGAATTGATTATTTTATGACTACAAAACTTGCATGGAATCAGTTTAATAAGATTCCAAATGATACCATGATTTGGAAGGGTATTGATGGAAGTGAAGTATTAACACATTTGATTACAACCTTAGGTGTAGAACAACCAATCAAAGACTTTTTCACAACCTACAATGGAATGCTTCATCCTGATTCTATTATGGGCGGATGGGAACGCTATCAAAATAAAGAAATTAATAATGATATATTAATTTCCTACGGTTATGGAGATGGTGGTGGTGGTCCCACTAGAGAAATGTTAGAAACTTCAATTAGAATGGAAAAAGGTATCAAAGGGATTCCTAAAGTTCGTCAGGAATTTTCCAGAACCTATTTTGATGAATTGCAAGAACGTGTAGGTGATAATAAAAGACTTCCCGTTTGGGAAGGGGAATTTTATTTTGAATACCACAGAGGAACTTATACTTCTATGGCAAGGAATAAACGCTCAAATCGTAAAGCGGAATTAGGTCTTATGAATTTAGAATTATTATCTTTATTAGCAAAGGATCACATAGATTATCCAACAGATGAATTAGATTCCATGTGGAAAACTATTCTAATCAATCAATTTCATGATATTTTACCTGGCACATCGATTCATGAAGTTTATGAAGTTACCAAAGCGGAATATGAAGAAGTAGCAGAAAAATTAGAAAAGATGAAAAAGGAACGGGTAAAGGCTCTTGTTAAGGCTGGTGAAGGAATCACTATTTTCAATACCACTGGCTATTTGCGAAATGATAGTGTTAACTTGGGGGATTGCAGTGCAAAAGCATTGGCGGATGAAGACGGAAAGCTTTATCCTGTGCAACAAACCAAGGATGGTGGGTTAGTATACCTAGAAAACCTTCCTTCAAAAGGCTACAAGACCTTTGAAAAAGTATTTACTACAGATGTTATTCAACCAATGAATTACTTTAACCGGGTGTCTGATTTTGAAATAGAGACTCCTTATTATAAGATTAAGCTAGATGAAAAGGGATTGTTTAGTAGCATCTACGACAAGGAATATGATAGAGAAATAGTCCAAGAAGGGATGAAAGCTAATTTAATTCGTATGTATGAGGACAAACCAATCTATTATGATAACTGGGATATTGATATTTTCTACACAGAGAAATATTGGGATGTAGATTCCTATGAAAGCATGGAATGGACAGAA
>DATESN010000114.1:0-50102 GCA_035270785.1 Lachnospiraceae bacterium
CCTGTTACATATGCGCCAAATGGGACATTTAGTTGATTGTATGCTTCCTTCGTTACATCTGTGCCATAAATCCCAAGATATGCCTTATCTACACCATTTGATAATCCTGCAATGGTGTTTTTTAATTCACTAATTCCAACAGCAGATATCAAATTAAGTGTATCTTCATTATTATAAGTATTGGTAATTATTCCAATTACTTGACCACTTAAATTAACAATAATTCCACTTGTCTTCTGGCTGCCATAAATATCTGTTGTTAT
The DNA here is from genome assembly GCA_035270785.1 of Lachnospiraceae bacterium. Classification (GTDB taxonomy): domain Bacteria; phylum Bacillota; class Clostridia; order Lachnospirales; family Lachnospiraceae; genus DATESN01. The sequence continues at coordinate 264 of DATESN010000114.1, forward strand.
TAACTTGTAATTCATATCTATAAGCTCTATTGGATTACCCGTTGATGTGATCATTCCATAACAAATAGAGTTAGTATATCCTGCTGGACTTCCTACTGCGATAATAGGCGTTCCGACCATTTTTATGGTGTTCGAGCTGCCAAGACCTGCAATGAAAATATTATCCAAAGTACTTTTTTCAAGTAATGATAAATCAATAGCAATAATGGCCATCTGGGTGCTAGGATCTATTTTTTTCACTTTTCCTTCTGCTTGGCTATTATCACAAAAGGTCACCTGTATTGTTTGGGCATCTGCAATTGCTTGATTTTGAACTAAAACCAACAGCTCTTTTCCATTATCAGCAACAATTAATCCACTTGTCTGTCCTTTGCTTTCATAAGAATCATTAAACCAATCAATTTCTGATGTAACTCCTGTAACGGTAACCATGCTTTTATTAGCCATTTTAGCTATTTCATAAAGTTTAATGTATAACGATCCATAGTCCTCTATTTCCAGACCTACCTTTTGAATCACATTCGTTACAGGCTCTTGTTGGACATTTTCTTCTTCCGTCTTTTCATCATCTTGCAACATATCTTCTGGTAATGTTTCTTCTTCCACTGTTGGAAAGTCAACAATTTCTGGCGCTTCTTCTGGATATAGCCAATTACTAAAAACAGGCTCCAATATTAAGAATGTAAGGCATGCAACCAAACCAAAAACTCCTGCCATAGAACCTGTAATAATGGTCCTTCGCAAAAGTTTCTTTTTGTTTATCGGTCGTTCTTTAATTCTTTCTTTCATAAACTCAAATTCATCATGTTTATTTTGAACTGGTTCATCAAAATCGTTACTACCTTTATCATTATTCATTTTATTTACCTTCATGGTTTTAAAGATTATGTTTTCTATTTAATTAGTATATCTAATATCCTCATTCTTGTAAAGAATTGTCGTTGAAAATTGTCTTGTGAATTCCACTTGTTCGTGGTATTCACAAAAAAAGTATGATATAATTTATCTAAATAACTTTTTAATAAATAGGGGATGCGATGAACGAGAAAGTATTACGAATTTTAGAATTTAATAAAATAACAGATGCACTTACAGAGTTTGCATCAAGCGCCCCCGGGAAAGACTTATGTCTTGCTCTGACTCCATCTATTGATTTGTCAGAAATAACTCTTGCCCAACTTCAAACCGCTGATGCACTTACAAGATTATTCCAAAAAGGCTCCATTTCCTTTGGTGGCAATAAAAATATTTTATACTGTTTAAGATCTCTTGAAGTAAGCAGTGTTTTATCCCCTAGTGAATTATTAAAGGTCGCTGGTCTTTTAGAATGTGCTGGGAAGATTAAATCCTATGGACGAAATGAAAAGGATGATACACCAAATGATTCCCTTTATGAATACTTTAGCCTATTAGAACCCGTCACTGCCTTATCTATGGAGATCCGTCGATGTATTATATCAGAAGAAGAACTTGCTGATGATGCAAGTAGCACATTAAAACACATTAGAAAAAGTATTGTTACTACTAACGATAAGATTCATACCCAGTTAATGGGGATGGTTAATTCTCATCGTACTTACCTTCAAGATGCAGTCATCACAATGCGAAATAATCGTTATTGTATTCCCGTTAAATCAGAATATAAGGGACAAGTTCCAGGTATGGTTCACGATCAATCTTCTACCGGCTCTACCTTTTTTATAGAGCCTGCTGCCATTGTTAATTTAAACAATCAACTGAAGGAACTAGCTTTACAAGAACAAGCTGAAATTGAATGCATCTTAGCAATCCTTAGTGAAAAAACAGCTGAGTACATCGAAGAATTGAAAATTAATCAGGAAACATTAACCCTATTAGATTTTATATTTGCAAAGGCAAAGCTTGCAATGGAACAAAATGCCACGGCTCCCATCTTTAATGAGGAGCATCGCATTCATATTAGAAAAGCTCGTCACCCTTTACTGAATAAAAAGAATGTTGTTCCCATTGATATTAATCTTGGTATTCAATTTGATTTACTTATTGTTACTGGGCCAAATACCGGCGGTAAAACAGTTTCTTTAAAGACCGTTGGCTTATTAACTTTAATGGGACAATCTGGCCTTCATATTCCAGCCCTTGATCGTTCTGAATTATCTATTTTTCATGAGGTGTACGCGGACATTGGTGATGAACAAAGCATTGAACAAAGTTTAAGTACTTTTTCTTCCCATATGACTAATATTGTTAGTCTACTACAATCCGCCGATGAAAATTCCCTTTGTCTCTTTGATGAATTGGGTGCTGGAACTGATCCAACGGAAGGCGCTGCACTTGCCATTGCTATTTTAACTCATTTACATGATCGTGGTATTCGAACAATGGCTACTACCCACTACAGTGAATTAAAGGTGTTTGCCCTTTCTACTCCTTTTGTAGAAAATGCCTGCTGCGAATTTGATGTAGAAACTCTTCGTCCAACATATCGACTCCTAATTGGTATCCCTGGGAAAAGTAATGCCTTTGCCATTTCTTCAAAATTAGGACTTTCTGATGAAATTATAGAAAAAGCAAAAGAGCAAATTAATGAAATGGATGTGAGTTTTGAAGATGTTATAACAAATCTTGAACAAAGTCGTGTAACAATAGAAAAAGAACGGCAAGAAATAGAAACGTATAAAAAGGAAGTTAAATTATTAAAAGAACAAATAGAGCAAAAGCAAGAAAAGGTGGAGCAATCTCGCAATCGCATTATACGTGAAGCCAATGAACAAGCACGTGATATTTTGCAAGAAGCAAAAGATCTTGCCGATGAAACGATTCGTAACTTTCAAAAGACAGGCAAAGCCATCTCTATTCATGAGATGGAAAACTCCCGTCAGAAGGTGCGAAATAAAATTTCAGAAAAAAATGACAAACTTGCTATAAAATTAAATACCCCAACTCACAATATACTAAAACCTAGTCAACTTAAATTGGGGGATAACGTGAAAGTTATTTCTATGGGTCTAAAAGGAACTGTTAGTTCAATTCCTGATCAAAAGGGTAATCTTTTTGTTCAATGTGGAATTATTCGTTCTAAGATTCATATTTCAGATTTAGTTCTTTCTAACGATGCGCCTGGAGTAACAAACCCTTATTTAAAGAAAAGCTCTTCCGAACGAAGTAAATTATCAAAATCTTCCACGATTTCCATGGAGATTAATTTACTAGGCAGAACCGTGGACGAGGCAATTTCTGAACTTGATAAATATTTGGATGATGCCTATTTATCTCATCTTCCTAGTGTTCGTATTGTCCATGGTAAGGGAACAGGAGCACTACGAAGTGCAGTACAAAGTCATTTGAAAAAAACAACTTATATCAAGTCTTTTCGTATTGGAGAGTTTGGAGAAGGTGACGCAGGTGTCACAATAGCAGAATTTAAATCATAGGTAGTTGCAAAAGGCAACTTTTTTGAAGGGAGAACGATATGGTAAGTAAACAAAAAGTTCTAATCGTAGATGACGACAATAACATTGCTGAGCTTATTTCATTATATCTAACGAAAGAATGTTTCGAAACATTCATTGTAAATGACGGGGAAGCTGCTATTGAAGCAGTGGATAGTTTTTCTCCAAATCTAATTTTATTAGATCTTATGCTTCCAGGTATTGATGGATATCAAGTGTGTCGGGAAGTACGTGCCAAATACCCAACCCCTATTATTATGCTCTCTGCAAAAGGTGAAATTTTTGATAAAGTACTTGGTCTTGAACTAGGCGCAGATGATTATATGGAAAAACCTTTTGATACTAAAGAATTAGTTGCACGAGTAAAGGCTGTTTTACGACGATATAAACAAGTTGCTGCAATCCCTGAAGAAATTGGTATAAAACGAGTAGAATATACCGATCTTGTTATCAATCAGACTAATTATTCCGTTGTCTACATGGGACAAAATGTAGATATGCCCCCGAAGGAATTAGAACTTCTTTACTTTTTATCTTCTTCTCCAAATCATGTGTTTACAAGGGAACAATTGTTGGATCATATCTGGGGTTATGAGTATATTGGTGATACCAGAACTGTTGATGTGCATATTAAGAGGCTTCGAGAAAAGATAAAAGATCATTCTAATTGGAAGATATCAACTATCTGGGGAATCGGATATAAATTCGAGGTAAGATAATGAAACGTACCCTATATTTTAAGTTTTTACTAGCATATCTTATTTTTGCCTTTTTTGGTTTTTTGGTCATTGCAACTTTTGTATCTAGTATGACGCTAGAACATTTAAAAAGGGAAAAAGCGAAAGCTCTTTATCGAGAGGCAATCTTAATCTCTAGTTCCTATGCTTCTGATTTATACAATAATACTATTTCCTTGGATACTGCAAAAACCCAAATTGATGCTCTTGATACTTACCTTTCCGCATCCATTTGGATTATTAATCCATCTGGACGCATTATTTTAGATTCTAGTTCTAACCTTGATGTGGATAATACGGTAATGGTTAAAAACTTTGATCCCACCATTACTGCAAAATCTTACTATACCGTTGGCGACTTTTTTGGTGTTTTCCATAAGGAAATGCTTAGTGTGTTTGCTCCCATTACATCTGATTTTAAAGTAAAAGGATATGTTGTCATTCATGCTCCTATGAGTACGATCCAAGCTTCCTGTGATAGCTTGTTAAATATCTCCTATATCACACTGGTTATATTATTTTTATTATCACTCATTATCTTAATCTTTTTTACAGAAATGGTATATCTACCATTACGTAAAATAACTGCCGCAACGGAACAATACGCAACTGGAAACTTTCGATATCAATTACAAGTAGATAGTGAGGATGAAATAGGTTATCTTGCCGCTTCCCTCTCTTATATGGCCGATGAACTATCCCGGGGGGAAGATGACCAAAAGAAACTAGTTGCCAATATCTCCCATGACTTTCGTTCTCCACTTACTTCTATTAAGGGATACTTAGAAGCAATGCTAGATGGCACCATTCCAGAAGATATGCATGAGAAATACATAGGAATTGTATTAAATGAAACAGTTCGTCTAACAAAGCTAACCAATAGTTTGTTAACCCTGAATAACTTAAATACAAAAGGTATTTTATTAGAAAAAATCGTTTTTGATATTAATCCTGTTATTAAAAACACTGCTGCTTCCTTTGAAGGAACCTGTAAAAAAAAGATGATTGCCATTGAATTGGTATTAACCGGTAATAGCATGTTGGTAAATGCTGATATTCTTAAAATTCAGCAAGTGCTTTATAATTTATTAGATAATGCCATTAAGTTTTCCCATCGGGAATCCATCATTAAAATCGAAACTAATATTAAGCATAATAAGGTCTTTCTCTCCGTAAAAGATAGTGGAATTGGTATTCCAAAAGACAGCCTTAAGCAAATTTGGGATCGTTTTTATAAATCCGATTTGTCCAGAGGTAAGGATAAAAAAGGGACTGGTTTAGGTCTTTCCATAACAAAAGAGATCATTAAAGCCCATGGAGAACATATAAATGTGATTAGCACCGAAGGTGTTGGAAGCGAATTCATTTTTTCTCTCCCTCGAATAGATGACGGTGATGATGATTAAAAATATCTTGTAATATATTTTATGTTATGTTAAACTTCACACGAACGGATATTAGGTGCCAATGATAGCAATTCTATGATACTTTGCTATGCCTTGGTGAAAAGGGAAACAGGTGTAATTCCTGTACGATCTCGTCGCTGTAAAAGAGGAGTCTTTATCTTAGCTTAAATGCAAACCACTGGATTTGATCTGGGAAGGTAGATAATCATAATGACATATTGTCATTTAGACTATGAATCTTAAGTCAGAAGACCTGCCTATTATTTGTACGATTAACCACGAGGAATTGGTTGAGTACTAAAATATGCTTAGTCTCACCATGTCCTTTTGCTAGATAGCAAAGGACTTTTTTATGCGGTTTTAAACCGTAATAGGAGGAGAAAAAAAATGGAAAACAAAAAAGGTTCTAAAAAATTGATCATCGCAGCTGTGGCTCTTGTAGCAATCGCTGCCATCTTTGCAATTGTCTATTTCAACTTTATTCCAAAAGGCAATAACTTTGACAAAACAATTACTGTAGAGGTTGTTTATGGGGATGCAAGTAGTGAAGAATTTATAATTGAGACAAATGAAGAATTTTTACGAAATGCATTGGAACAAGAAAATCTTGTAAAAGGAGACGAATCAGAATATGGTCTTTATATAAAAGAAGTGAATGGTGTTTCCGCAGATTATAATACCGATGGTGCATATTGGGGTTTATCAAAAGATGGTGAATATTTAATGACAGGAGTTGATACAACAGCAATTGCAGATGGTGAACATTATGAAATCACTTATACCGTTGGAAACTAATGAATTTAGGATATAATCCTATTTCATTCATTGAACTATAGGAGCTGTTTATGGCTAAAAAAACGCAGATACATGACACTTTTAAATTATCCATATTAGATATTGCTCTTATTGGGGTTATGGTAGCAACAATTGAAGTCGGTAAAATTGCTTTGTCTTTTTTACCAAATATTGAATTAGTATCCTTATTAATCATTCTTTATACCCTTTTCTTTGGTAAGAAAGTATTATATGCTATCTTTACTTTTGTTTTGATAGAAGGTTGTCTTTATGGCTTTGGGGTTTGGTGGATTATGTATCTTTACATCTGGCCATTGCTCGCCCTCATTACTTACCAGTTTCGTCATCAAAGATCTGTCTTCCTATTTTCTATTATTTCAGGAACATTTGGATTATTCTTTGGTGCTTTATGTTCTATCCCTTATTTCTTTATTGGAGGGATATCCATGGCCTTTTCTTATTGGGTGTCGGGGTTATTATTTGATGTAATTCATTGTATTGGTAATACTGTGGTATGTCTCACTCTCTTTGTTCCCTTAAGAACTGTTTTAAAAAAAGTTACCTATTCGTTACCACAATAAAAAACAGCGCCCTGGCAATGAAGCTAGGGTGCTGTTTTTATTTCCAATGAAGGTTATGAAGCTCACCTTCTCTTTTCATATGGGAAAATTCATTTTGTCGCAATGCTTCGTATAAAACAATACTTACAGAATTGGACAAATTCAACGAACGAATTTGATCCAGCATTGGTATGCGAATACATGTTTCTTCATAATCAATAAGTATTTCCTCTGGAATTCCAGCGCTTTCTTTTCCAAACATAATATACTCATCTGGTCCATAGCTTACTTCTGTATAAACATTTTTAGCTTTTGTGGTAGCCATGAAAATCTTTGCAGCTGGATTCTTTTCTAGAAATTCTTCAAAATTAATGTATCTTGTCACGTCTAGATGTTCCCAATAGTCCATACCTGCTCTTTTAATTTCTTTTTCATTTAAGCGAAACCCTAAAGGTTCTATTAAATGTAGTCTTGTATTCGTTGCCACGCAGGTTCGACCAATATTTCCTGTATTGGCTGGGATCTCAGGCTGAAAAAGTATAACGTTCATTACTTACCTTGTTCCTTTCGAAGTCTTTTAATAAAATCTTCCAATCTTCCTATGGCAAGTTTTAAGTTTTCCAAGGAGTAAGCATAAGAAATCCTTAAAAACCCTTCTCCGCACTCCCCAAAAGCTGTTCCTGGAACAACGGCTACCTTTTCTTCTTTTAAAAACCTTGTTGCAAATTCATCACTTGTCATTCCAAACTCCTTAATACATGGAAATACATAAAATGCTCCAAAGGGTTCGAAACATTCTAGACCAATTTCTTTAAATGTATGTATTAAGTATCTTCTTCTTTGATTATAGGCATCACGCATCATTGCCACATCATCATCGCCTTTTTTTAAAGCTTCGATTGCTGCATATTGGCTTGTTGTAGGTGCACACATAATTGCAAATTGATGAATCTTTATCATTTGTTCCAATATTTCTTTGGGTCCACAAGCATATCCAAGTCTCCAGCCTGTCATGGCATATGCCTTTGAAAATCCATTAATAACAATTGTTCTTTCTTTCATACCTGGAAGGGATGCGATCGATACATGATTACCATTATAAGAGAGTTCCGAGTATATTTCGTCTGACATTACAAAAATGTCCTTTTCAATACAGACTTTTGCAATTTCTTCTAGCTCCTTTTTATCCATAATAGCCCCCGTAGGATTATTTGGAAAAGGCAGGATTAGAAGTTTTGTTTTTTCTGTAATTGCTTCTAGTAATTCTTCTTTCGTTAATTTAAATTGATTCTCATGCTTTAGATTAATGATAACTGGCTTTGCCCCAGCTAAAATTGCACATGGTTCATAGGATACATAACTTGGTTGTGGAATTAACACTTCTTCACCCGGATTAATCATTGCTCGAAGTCCTATGTCTATAGCTTCTGATCCACCCACAGTAACAATTACTTCTGTATTATAATCATATTTTAATTCATATTTACGATCCAGATAATGGCAGATTTCCTTTTTCAATTCTTTAAGGCCTGCATTGGAAGTATAAAAGGTTCTTCCTTTTTCCAAGGAATAGATACCTTCATCTCTTATAAACCAAGGCGTATCAAAATCAGGTTCTCCAACACCAAGCGAAATAGCATCTTTCATCTCACTAACGATGTCGAAAAACTTCCGAATACCTGATGGTTTTAAGCTTACGACTTGGTCTGCTAGTGGATTTCTCATGGCGTTATAATCTCCCTTTCGTCTGTATATGTTTGTGCTAATATAGTTCCATGGTCTTTGTATTTCTTTAGGATAAAGTGAGTTGCTGTACTTAGTATCGATTCCTGCGTGGATAGCTTATCACTTACAAAATTTGAAATTTCCTTTAAAGATTTACCCTCCAAGGTAACTAATAAATCGAAACCACCAGAAATCAGATATACTGAATTTACTTCTGGATATTTATATATTCTTTCTGCAATGTTATCAAATCCTTGTCCCCTTTGAGGTGTTACTCTAACTTCGATTAACGCACTTACTTTCTCAATAGAAGTCTTTTCCCAGTCAATGAGAGTATGATACCCACATATTACTCCTTCTTTCTCCATTGCTGCCATTTCATTGGCAAGTTCTATTTCTTCCATATCTAACAATATAGAAAGTTCTTTTAAATCAATACGGCAATTTCTTTCAATCATTGATAATATTTGTTCTCTCATTCTTTCTCCTCTATTCTCTATTCATAAATTTTATGTAATTCATCTGCTTTGGGAGGTATTAAAAATCTTCGTTCTTCATGATTCATTACAATTCTATCGTTACCGTCCATAATCTTTCCTATAACAGCTGCATTTATATGTTCTTCTTGCAAAGCATTCACCAAATCATGACCTTTTTCTGTAACCATTAACATACTTCCTCCTGAGCTTAGTGAATATGGATTTAGTTCAAAAAATTCACACACTTCAATGGTTTCTTGTTTTACTGGTATCTTCTTTAGATCAATTTGAAGTCCAACATCCGCACTTTCAGCTATTTCCCATAGAGCTGCAAAAATGCCACCACTAGAAATATCATGCATAGCACATACGCCGGACCTGATGGCGGTAGCGGCCTCTTTCACTACAGAAAGATATTTATCAAAACCCTTCGCCTCCTCTATAAGGCCAATTGAAAACCTAGTGGTTAAAACTTCTTCCTTTTCTTTGGCAATAATCGAAGTTCCCTCTAATCCAATCCACTTTGTTAATACAACGTCCTGACCAGCTTTTATGTTTTGTGGAGAAAATGTACTATCTTTATTTATTTTTCCAACTCCTGTAATTGTAACGATTGGCTGATTTACCGCAGTCGTAACTTCTGTGTGACCGCCCATTACTTGTATTTGTAAAGAATTACAGGTTTCCACAACCTGTTCCATGATCCCTTGTAATTTTGATTCGGAATTTCTTGTTGGTAACAGTATCGATACCATAACTCCAATGGGTTTTGCTCCAGCAGCGGCGATATTATTAGTGGCAGTATATACCCCTATTTTTCCTAAATCTTTCGTTGTCTTTACAACTGGATTCGTGGATATTACAAATGCTTCTTTATCTGAAAGGGCTAAAACGGCGCAGTCCACCCCTATGTCTGCGCCAATTAAAACTTCTTCTGATATAATGTTAATTTTTTTAAGAATAGATCGCTTCAGTACACTCTCTGATACTTTTCCTACTTTCATATTGTCACCTGCTAGGAATCTTTTCTATTATTTTACCACGCTTGAGCTGGTTCATTTACGATTGGCTTTTGTAATTCTGGTTCTACCTCTGTGCTAGCTGGTGGTGCCTGACCATGGATGCCGGTAGCGAGTTGATTAATAATCCCATGTGTATAATCAATATTACCCGTTGCCATGGCTGCATTTAATGCTTCTTTTACTGCCGGATCAGCGGTTGCTGTTCCCACTGTTGCAGAACGGGGTGCCATTTTATACTTACTATTGCTTGCCTCTGTACGACTAACTTCAACGCCATCTACTTTTACTATCTTCCATAGCTTTGCTGTGTAACCTGTATGTGCTGATTGAATATCTATATATCCAACAGGCTTAGAAGAATCCACATAAATGATTTCTCCTTCCGGAGGAGTCACACTTAAGGTCTCACTTTCATAACTTACTGTTCGGTTCTTCGGTCTATTTTCAACACCGTATATGGTAAATGTGATTTTCTTTTCTTTGGTTGTATAACCTTCCACATAAATAGGATATTCTGTATTATTAATGAATTTAAAGTCTAATCCTGAATCTTCTGATATCGTTGCATCTGCGGAAAGTTTAACATAGGAAACAATCATTGCATGATTATATCTTACAGTAACTTCTAATTCCGATAAAAGGACCGCATTATAAAGTGTAGAGGAAACCTGACAAATACCACCACCAACACTTTCAACAACTCTTCCACCTGCGTAAGAAGAAGCCTCGTAATAGCCATTTTCAGGTGTGAAAGGAACCATAAATGTAGCCGTAGAGAACTCTTCTCCAGGATACACCGTGTGCCCACTTACTTTTCCACATGCATTTACTACATTGGCAGTTCTTGCTGTGCTTGACGTAGAATAGCTTGTAGTATAAGTGCCTAGCACGTCTTTTACCCTAATTAATTCTTCTTCTTTTCCAATTGGCTCTTCTATATTAGTAGCTAACGCAATTGTTGCTTCCTGACGATTCCAACTTGTTTCAATAAAATGAAAGATTTCATTAACGGACGTCTTGGTATTTATTGTCACACCTACTGCTCCTGGTTCTACAACAAATTCCCCATTTATCCTGCTGAGTGTTGCGTTTTTAACCTTAACGTTAAATTCACCGCACTTTTCTGTTATCAATTTTCGTATTGCTTTTTTATCGGCTGAAAATTCTATCTTAAAAAAAACATTTTCTTTCTCTAAGTCTTTCAGTTCCTTATATCTTTCCACAATATTTCCCGAAGTACCAAAATCCGTTATTTGTTCTAATACTTCTGTATTCGCCCAGTAAATCCCAAGATCCTTTGCTGTAACTGTAATGTTTTTATCATCTCCTGCTGAAAGTGTTATGGAGGTTTCTTCCAAAGAACTTACATAGCTTTCCACAGTAAGTTTAGCCTCTGTATATGTCATTCCTGACAATTCAATGTCATCAATAAAAATTCCTCTTGGAATCCTATCATTGTCCGTTTTTGCCTGTGCTGTTAGGTTACAAAAAACAAAACATAAAAGGCACGTTAATACCATCCACATTTTTTTATATATTTTCATAAATTACACCCATCCTCATGCTTTCGCATGCACTCAAATCTATAGTTTAACTTTTTAAACTCTTGCAATTGACAATATGGTCATCTTTATGTTTATAATGACTAAATGAATACAGATACAATCATTGGTACTACCATTGCCAATACTAAAATAACAATAATAACGCTAGAAATGATTCTTTTTGTTTTATTATTATGTATATTTAACATGATTATTTCACCTCGTTCTACTGAAAGGATATTATATATGAACTTCCCATTTTTTGCAAGTTTTATAATATTAATATTACTGGTTGCCTATGAAATAAAAAAACATAATCGGGGATATGAAAAAGAAAATAAAGTTTTTTGGGATAGAGAAATGCAAGCAAATAATATACGTAAAAAATCACTTGATCATTTGGAATATATCAATATTCCTTTTTCAGCTCTTCCCTTTACTACTATGAGCGATGACGACACCGTTTCCGAATATCAACGACTCATCAAATCATTTGAACATAAAAAGGCTGTGAATTTAACAGGGTTTACAAATACCGATCTTAAGTTTCAATATGGTGCTCCAAATATTACTATACTTACAAAGTATGATCAAAATTATACCATATTAGTCAGAACTTTATATCAGTGGGGTGAAACTTTATATAAAAATAACTTCATAGATGAGTCACAGGTGGTTTTGGAATTTGCAATTTCCACAAAATCAGATATCAGTGGAACCTATAAGCTCTTAGCCGAAATATATATTAATAAAAGAACTCCAGAAAAAATTCAAAATCTAATTGTTACTGCAAATGAATTAAATTCAATCATGAAGAGTTCCATTTTATCTTATTTAAAAGAATTTGATTCTGTTCTCTAAAGTGGAGTTTTAATAAGTTACTTGCCAAATCGAAATAATATTTGATCTGTGTACCTGCTGGCCTCATTTTTGGTTAGTTTGTTAATATCCAGCTCTAGTACCATTTTATGCTTCTCTATTAATCTAACTAAGCGTTCTTTCTGTGGTATTGTAATAGGACCCTCTTTTTTCACTTTATATACTAAGACGAAAGGTTCAAATCCTTCTTGAATATTTCCTGTTTCATCTACTAAAAAATCCTCTTTTAATTTTAAAAATAGCTCGTGTGTTGCTGTAGCATCAGCAAGTGCCCTATGAGCATGATGGTGAATCTTATAATAGGAACAAAGATCACATAATTTTCTGCTTTCTAATTCCTTCAAATATCTTCTTGAAATCAGGAGTGTATCCATTGCTTTTTTTTCAAATGTATATCCCCGATTAACCGCCAATCTTTTTATAAACGCATAGTCAAATCTAATGCAATGGCCAAGCAGCATATCTTCACCTATAAAAGAAAGTAATTCTTTGATTGCTACTTCGGGCTCTTTTGCCATCTTCAAATCATCATTGGTTATTCCTGTTATTTGTGTGATCTTTTCATCTAGCCTTCTACTGGGATTGACGAACGTCTCAAAGGTGTCAATAATGATTCCATTTCTCACCTTCACTGCTCCTATTTCAATAATCTTATCTTTTTTGGGATCTAGTCCCGTAGTCTCTAAGTCTATGGATACATAATCATTTATCATGCTTTTTCTTTTCCCTTGCTATATAATCTGGACAAAGTTCACATAAAAAGCATTTGTAGCAAAGAGGTGTAGGTGCTTTACAAATTTCCCGTCCTAAAGAGATAATCTGAATATTGTAAAGAATCCAATGATCCTTGGGTAATTTCCTCATTAATTCAAACTCTATTTTCACTGGATCGATTTCTTTTGTCAGTCCTAACTTTTTGGAGATTCGTTTCACGTGGGTATCTACTACAATACTTGGTTCATGATAAATATTTCCTCGTATAACATTGGCAGTTTTTCGACCAACTCCTGCTAGAGATGTTAGTTCCTCAATAGTCCTTGGTACCTCACCCTGATAATTTTCTACTAAACTTTTACAACAAGAGATAATATTCTTTGCTTTATTATGATAGAAGCCAGTAGAATGGATATCTTTTTCTAATTCCTTAATGTCTGCATGAGCGAAATCCTCTATGGACGTATATTTGCGAAATAAATCAGCCGTCACAATATTAACCCTGGCATCGGTGCACTGTGCGCTTAGCATGGTTGCAATCAACAGCTGCCATGGAGTTTCATGATTTAAATAACATTGATAGGTTGTACCATAATATTCATCAAGTAACTCTAAAATTGCCTTTGTACGCTTTGTCATTTAAGCATGCCTTTCTAATCCGCTATATTACATAAATCTTAGCCTGATAGGTTAATGGATTTCTGTCTTGATAATCAAATAAGACAAAGTAGGGTTCCTTTGATTTTATCAATATTTTTGAAACGTCATCCTCCCAAACCTGATAATGAAAAACCTCCATATGCGTCATCTTACTAATCTGTCTTCCGTTATATTCCTTGTATGTTGGGAGATACGCCCTATTCTCTTCTTCTTTTTGAAAGAATTGCCAAATGACATCCTTATGCTCCGCTAAATCCAGAGAAAATTCTGGTCTAGACTTCAAGTTCTCTCTTAAATACATATCAAATGTTAAGAGTTCCCTATATAAATCAATTTGTTCTTTATCATAGATGCTAGCAAATTCCAATAATACCATATAGCGATATGCTCTGGAAGGACTATTTGTAAAGTATCCTCTATCTTCATAGTACTTTGCTAGTGCTTCAAATAATGCAAAAGGATTCCTAAAAGCTTTTTCTAACACGGGAAGTATATGAGTATATTGGTTAGAATTATAATATAATTCCACCATTTCCTCTATCCTTTTTAATTTTAATATATCTTCATAAGGAAGCCACTTTGAGTATAATACTTCATAAGGAGGTTTGCACAGGTAACTTATCCCATACTCTAAAACCTTTTCCTGCATTCTTGAACCTTTTAATACTTTTAGAAATCCAAGTTGCAGCTGCTCTGGCTTCATCTTATATACATTATTAAAAGAATGAATAAAGGAATCATAATCCTCAAAAGGTAGCCCCGCTATTAAGTCCAAATGCACATGGATATTATTTCCTTGTCTTATGCGATCTACCACTTGATACAATCGATCCAAATCCATCGTCCGATCAATTTCTGTTATGGTTTTCTTATTGGTAGACTGAACCCCTATTTCTAACTGTACAAGACCAGGTCTTAGACTATTTAACAATACAAGTTCCTCTTCATTGATAATATCTGCGGATATTTCAAAATGAAAATTGGTAATTCCATTGTCATTTTCTTTCATAAATTTCCATATTCCCATGGCATGATCATGATTACAATTAAAGGTTCTATCTACAAATTTAACTTGGGTAACTTGATTGTCTAGAAAAAACTGAAGTTCTTTTTTTACAATCGCTAAGTCCCTTAAACGAACCTTCTTTTCAATGGAAGATAAACAATAGCTACATCGAAAAGGACATCCCCTACTGGACTCGTAATATATTATTCTATTCTTAAATTCTTCCAAATTTTCATATAAGAAGGGCAATGTACTTAAATCCGTAAGTTCCCTATCAGGTGTTTTCCCTGATTGCAATTGCAATCCCGAAATACTTTCTAGGGATTGTTTCCTTTCCACATAATAATTCATCAGTTCTAAAAATGTAACTTCACCCTCTCCAATGATGATTCCCGTTAACATGGGATACTTTTCAAGAATTAAATCCGCATCAAAACTGACTTCTGGACCCCCAAGCCATATAGGAACCCTAGGTAACACTTTATGGACTTCTACTATCAAATCTTGAATGATATTCCAATTCCAAATATAACAAGAAAACCCAATGACATCTGGCTTCTGTTTATAAATATCTGCCAAAATATCCTCTTGTCTGTGATTGATGGTATATTCTGCTATCTGAATATGTTCTTTGTATTTTTTTGCATATGCCCTCATGCTAAAAAGACCTGGATTAGAATGAATATATTTTGCGTTCACTGCAGTTAATAAAAACTTCATATAACAAGGTCCTCCTAACTTATCATTAGATAGATGATTTCTTTTTAAAAAACTTTAAATAGTATCTGTGAAACGTTTGAAGGCTGCTTTTCCTTCTTCCGTACGTTTATAAACACCTGCATGTTCTAATACAGTGGCAAATACCAGACCTATTTCATCTTGAAGAATATCCACTATATTATCCTCTGTAATCTTTTCATATTTTGGAAGAAACTTCTCCACCCAATCCCCATGCTTTTCTAGTACTTCATCTTTTCTAAGATCCGAGTTATTGAGAATTGCTTTTGCAAGGTCTTCCATCTCTTCCTTTAATCTAGAAGGAAGTACTGCTAATCCCATTACTTCAATTAATCCAATATTTTCTTTCTTAATATGATGAAGTTCACCATGGGGATGATATACACCAAGGGGATGCTCTTTCGTTGTAATGTTATTACGAAGAACCAAGTCCATTTCAAATAAATCACCGCGTTTTCTTGCTATGGGTGTAATGGTATTATGTGGTTCCCCTTGTGTCATTGCAAAAATAAAATCTTCTTCGTTTGTATAAGATCTCCATTTTGAAAGAATGATATCCGAAAGCTGAATAAGTCTATTTGTATCTTTTCCACTCATTCGAATCACGGACATTGGCCATTTTACAATACCCGCTATGATATCTTCAAAACCCTTTACTATAAAGTTTCGTTCTACTGGCGCTTTTGCCATGGCAAATTCGAAATTACCACCTTGAAAATGGTCGTGGCTCAAAATAGACCCTCCAACAATTGGTAGATCTGCATTTGAACCCACAAAATAATGTGGAAACTGTTTTACAAAATCAAATAACTTACAAAAGGTATCATGTTCGATTTTCATTGGAATGTGGTGAGCATTAAAGACAATACAATGTTCATTATAATAAACATAAGGTGAATATTGAAATCCCCATTGGCTATGATTAATTTCCACTGGAATAATCCTGTGATTTTGTCTGGCAGGATGATTTACTCGTCCTCTATATCCCTCATTTTCCTGACATAACAAGCATTTTGGATATCCACCTTGTTTTGCATTTTTAGCTGCTGCAATCGCTCTTGGATCTTTTTCTGGCTTCGATAAATTAATAGTAATATCTAACTCACCATAAGGAGTATGGGTGACCCATTTCTTATCCTTACTAATTCGATATCTCCTGATATAATCTGTATCCTGGCTTAATTTGTAGAAATAATCGGTGGCTTCTTGTGGAGATTTCTCATATAAATCACGAAACTTTGCAATTACTTCAGAGGGTCTGGGAACGAGCATACTCATAATCTTTGTATCAAACAAATCACGGTATACTATGTTATCTTCCACTATGATCCCTTGGGAAATGGCATACTCCATCATTTCACACAAAACCTGCTCTAACAAATCCACATCCATATTGATAATGCTGTCATCTTCTTCTAACTCATCTATTTGAAATAGTTCAAGCATTTTATTAATTGTGTAAACTTTATCAGACTTTTCGATTAATCCTGTTTGTAGTGCGTATTCTGCCAATCTTCTAATATTTTTCTGAATATTCATCTATCACCTCTATAAGATTCTTGGTCCATCTCCAATGTTGACAATGTAGAAATCTGCACCGTAACCAATCTTATCTTTATATTCTTTACCCACTTGTTCTATAAACAGATCGATGGACGATTCCTTTACAATACTTACGGTACATCCTCCAAAACCAGCACCTGTCATTCTAGATCCTATTACGCCATCTAATTTCCAGGCTTCTTCCACTAATGTATCTAATTCCACTCCTGTCACCTCATAATCATCACGAAGTGATCTATGGGATTCATTCATTAATTGTCCAAATAGTGTAATGTTTCCATTTTTAAGTGCTTCTACTGCTTCTATTGTTCTTTGATTTTCATATACTGCATGCTTTGCTCTTTTTACACGCGTTTCATCTTTGATTGCTGTTTTATATTGTTCAAATTGTTCCTTGGTCAAATTACCAAGAGAATCAATTCCTATCACTTCCTGAATTTCAGCAAGAGCCGTTTCACATTCTTCTCTACGTTCATTATATTTTGAATCGCCCAGGCCTCGCTTTTTATTACTGCAGGCAATTACAATTCTTGCGTCCTTTAGCTTTAATGGTGCGTATTCATAAGATAAATCTGCAGTATCTAAGAAAATAGCATGGTCTTTTTTACCCATGGCTATGGCAAATTGATCCATTATTCCACAATTTACACCATTAAACTTATTTTCTGAAAATTGTCCAATTAATGCTAGGTCTTGGTTTGTAACATCAAATCCAAACATATCTCTTAAAATAAACCCTGTTAACACTTCCACGGAAGCCGAGGAAGATAACCCTGAACCATTTGGAATAGTTCCATTTAACAGAAGGTCCATTCCACATGGAATAGAAAATCCCTTCTTCTCAAATGCCCACATAACCCCTTTGGGATAATTGGTCCAATCCGCTTCTTTTTCAGGTTTTAATCCTACTATACTGGATTCTATTACCCCAAGCTCTTCAAAGTTCATAGAATAAAAACGCAATAAATGATCATCTCTTCTTCTTGCAACACCATATGTTCCAATGGTTAATGCAGATGGAAAAACATGTCCTCCGTTATAGTCAGTATGTTCTCCAATCATGTTAACACGACCTGGTGCAAAATAAACTTTTGTTCCTTCTCCGTTACCAAATATCTCATTAAATTTATCAAGTATGATTTGTTTCATAATCCCATCCTCCATTAAAATAGTTTACTTTTCCACTTTGGATGATCCATATCTAGTTGCACTTTTTCTAAATCATCACGGATACTTATTTTTTGTGGGCATAGCTTTTCACATTTACCACATTTAGTACAATTTTTAGCCTTTTCTTCTTCTTTTAAATTATTTTCCCATTCCCAATTAACTGTCCAATAGTTACGGTATACGTGATATGTATTCCAAACAGAAAAATTACCTGGTATATTTACACCAAAGGGACATGGCATGCAATAACGGCATCCAGTACACCCATTTTGTATCCGTTGTTTCAGAGTTTTAACGATGGTATCTATGGTACTCTTTTCCATTTGGGAAAGTGGTTTAAAATCTTCAAAAGTTTTAAGATTATCATCCACTTGTTCTTGGGTTGACATTCCGCTTAAGATTACCTTTACATTTGGATGGGTTCCAACCCATCGTAGTGCATAAGAAGCAATACTACTAAGAGGATCCATAGAATGAAATAGATCACTGATGTCTTCCCCAAAATTAGCTAAACTTCCACCTTTTATAGGTTCCATAATAACAAGTGGAATTCCTAATCTTTCTGCGAGTTTATATCCTTTTTCACCAGCTTGTTCTTCCGTATCCATATAATTAAATTGAATCTGACAAAAATCCCACTTACGGTAAGTTATCATTTCTTCAAAAACTTCGTAATCATCATGAAATGAAAAACCAAAATACTTGATTTTACCTTGTTGTTGAAGTTCTTCGCAAAATTCTAGAATACCTAATTTACACATAGCATCCCAACGTTCTTTTCCCATTGCATGAAGAAGATAGAAATCTATATAATCGGTTTGTAATCGTTCTAATTGTTTCTCGAAATACTTTTTAGCATCTTCCCGAGAATTCACAAGCCATACTGGCATCTTTGTTGCTAAAAATAGTGATTTTCTATCATATTTCTTTAACGCTTTTCCCACAAATGGTTCACTATCTCCATCATGGTAGGGGTAAGCTGTATCAATATAATTTACTCCTGCTTTAATTGCAATATCTAACATCTCTTCTGCCTTTGGTTCATCAATCTTACCATTTTTTAGCGTTGGAAATCGCATACATCCAAATCCTAATAAGGAAGTTTCAATTCCTAGGTTTAAAAATTTTCTCTTTTCCATAATTACTCCTTTTTCTTTATGTTTAGTTTTATTCAACGTTGTTTTCAGATACTGATATAACTTCTGATTCTTCCAAAAGCTCAATTACAGTTTTTGGTGCATATTGAGACAGTAATAATTCTTTTGCCTCCAAAGGATAATCCGTAATGATACTATCTACACCCATATCAATCATCTTCTTCAACCCCTTTTCATTGTTAACGGTCCACACATAAATATCTTTCCCCGCATTTTTTATGTTATGAACCATCGTTTTAGTAACAAAAGAATATTCAATGCTAAATGCATCCGCAGCGGAAGCATTCCAGAAATCACTGTATACTACAATCAAGACATAAGCCGTTCGTATTTCTGGATCTATCTTTTTTACCTTTGCAATGGCGTCGTATTTTAACGAACAAACAATACAGTCCCCTTGAAAATCATTTTCTCTTATAATATCAATCACCTTTTTTTCAAAATTAACTTCATGACCTGTTGGTTTTAATTCTATATTTAGTTTTATTTTTCCTTTTGTTAGTTTTAATACCTCATCCAATGTAGGAATTCTCACATCACAAAAACGTTCATCAAACCAACTGCCTGCATCTAGGTTCTTTATTTCATCATACGTTGTGTTCCATATATTTTTGTTTACTCCTGTTGTTCGTTTCAGATTTGAATCATGCATCACTACGATGACGCCATCTTTTGTTTGTTGAACATCAAGTTCAATCCAATCCGCCATATTTTCTATGGCATTTTCAAAAGCAGGAATTGTATTTTCAGGTGCAGTCCCTGAATCACCTCGATGAGCCATAATGGTGACTTGGTGAAACAATTCGGCCCGTAACAGTAATTCGTCCTTTGCAAAAAAGTATAGCCTTATATTGTTTCCTAATAAAATGGTGGTAGATATGATTAGGATATATTTTAATAATTTAGATCTTTCCAAAAGGGGTTTTGGTTTGATAAACTCTGTTATTTTTTCCCCTTTTTCTTCTAACTTTTTATAATACGAATTGCTTATAAAGGCTGTGGTAATTGGTATAAAGAAAAATGTGTAACTTAAAATTAAAAAATTAATAAATGTAGACGTTGTCCTTATTGTAATAATATGTAATGTCTTATCAACGCCCATTCCTTTTGTAACTTCATAAACAATCCATATTCCCACAACAAATGTAATAACAAATAATACAATAGCAATTAAATTCCATAATATTAGTTTTACTACTGTCTTCTTATAACTCTTGTAAATTAAATGTTTACTTTTTTTCTTTGCCTGTTTGAAATCACTGTCTTCTAGCAAAAACCATGGAACACAATATATAAATAGGACTGATATGAGTGACATTGCTATCATTACAACTAAAATTATTTGTAACATAAGAGAGTTTGCTTGTAAATATTTTTTTACAAAGTTGGGAATTGAAATGATATTCAAATACACCGTTATTGGAATTATGTTAACTAGTGGAAGGAAGAAAGTCATCCATATAATAACCCCAAAGTTTTTTCTATGCAATGCCTTTGATGCACCTGAAATTCCTATTTGAAACATATCTGATGCCGATATCCTTTTTTTATGATAGGAAGCATGAAAACATCCTACCATGGCCATCATTTCAATTAAAATGTAAACAGCGCCTATAAAAATAACAAGTAAAATAAGCACAATAGAAGTTGGTTTTACCATAAATGTAAACAAATTATCATTGGAGAGATATTGGACCCCCACTAATTTTAAGGAGATATTAAAAAGAAATACAAGAATTGGAATAAAAAGAACGGCTGCCACAAATTTGTACATCACTTCAAACAGCAAAATCGATTTCCAATTATATTGTAATAATTTAATCCCCATCCTTTTTTTCTTCATACTTTGTGACTCCCTTTATAATGAACTGAATACTACCATCGTGACATTTTATTCTACCCCATTTTTATATGATTTAGGCGCCACCATGCTTTTAATTATACTCATATAGTGGTTGTATGTCCATGTACACTTTACTGATAAAAAATACTCTCCTTTTTAAATCCTAAGGAGAGTATGTGTCGTTTTTTTAAAGTAGTATCTTGAATTAACCTAAAAGTCCATTTGTCTGTCGTTCCATGTTTTCAACAACAATATCGTAAATATCACCTAGCGACGAACAGTATTCCAATAACTTCCATGGTGCATTCGTATGATAATGGATTTTAATCATTTCATCATCACCAACAGCCAGTAAACAATCCCCCTCCAAATTATTTGTTATATATTCGTTTACTTCATCCTCCGAAAGATTTGTTCCTTCAATTAGTAATTGTGTGTCAAATTTGTATTCCAGCATAATCTTCTCTCCTTAAACCTTTATTTTATGATTAGAAACTTTTTCCTAAATCTTCAATTAAAACCAAAGAAATCTCATAACTCATTGAATGGAAGAGTTACAAGACTTTAAATTCATAAGCGCGAGACGGGGTTCGAACCCGCGACCCCGTCCTTGGCAAGGACGTGCTCTACCACTGAGCCACTCGCGCGAAAAATAATATTTACTTATCAGAACTTCGTTTTGCTAAGCGGGTGATGGGAATCGAACCCACGCGTCTAGCTTGGAAGGCTAGCGTTCTACCATTGAACCACACCCGCATATTATATATAAAGCACTCGGTGATAAAATCACCTCATGCAGAGTGCCCAGAACCGGAATCGAACCAGTGACACGAGGATTTTCAGTCCTCTGCTCTACCGACTGAGCTATCTGGGCTTACAAATTCAGAACAAATTCTTGGAGCAAAACTTACGACATTGGTTATTTTACAAAACTATGTAACGGTTGTCAAGTATGTTTTTGTAAATAAAAGAGCCTTCTGAATACTCTTTCAAAATACACTAAGAATGTATAACATGGAATCCTAGACATTCTCTAAAAAAAAAGATATAATTCTACCTATGAGGATTATTTTTTCTGTCAGGAAAAATAAACTACTACTAATAATCCGTTTTACGAAAGGAGATTTTTATGGGTTTAATTAAAGCATTAACAGGAGCAATTGGAGGCGTTGTAGCTGACCAATGGCGCGAGTATTTTTACTGTGATTCCTTGGCTAATGATGTTTTAGTAGCAAAGGGCAAAAAACGTACCAGTGACAAGAGAAGTAGTAATTCAAAAGCTGAGGACAATATTATCAGTAATGGTTCTACCATAGCTGTTAATGAAGGTCAATGTATGATTATTGTTGATCAGGGAAAAGTTGTTGAATTGTGTGCTGAAGCCGGTGAATTTGTATACGACACTTCTTCTGAACCAAGTTTATTTTATGGCAACTTAGGTGAAAATATTAAAAATACATTCGGTACCATTGGCAAACGTATTTCATATGGTGGAGATACCGCGAAAGATCAAAGAATCTATTTCTTTAACACAAAGGAAATCCTTGGAAATAAATATGGTACTGCTAACCCCGTTCCGTTCCGTGTTGTAGATACAAATATAGGACTCGATGTTGATATATCAGTTCGCTGTAACGGAGAATATTCTTATAAGATTATTGATCCTTTATTATTTTATACAAATGTCTGTGGCAATGTAACAGAAGAATATACGAAAGACGCTATTGATAGCCAATTAAAAACAGAACTTATGACTGCTCTTCAACCTGCTTTTGCCAAAATATCTGATTTAGGAATTAGATATAGCTCCGTTCCTGCCCATACTATGGAACTTTCCGATGCATTGAATGAAATTTTATCAACAAAATGGACTTTGCTACGTGGTATTCAAATTGTTTCTTTTGGAGTTAACACAATAAAAGCCTCCGAAGAAGATGAAAATATGATTAAGGACCTACAAAGAACTGCTGTCTTCCGCAATTCAAATATGGCTGCTGCTACTTTAGTGGGCGCTCAAGCAGAAGCAATGAAAGCTGCTGCTTCCAATACATCAACTGGACCAATGATGGCCTTTGCTGGTATGAATATGGCTAATATGGCTGGCGGAATGGATGCTACCAGTTTATTTGCAATGGGTCAAAATCAACCTGGACCTACTGGCGGTCCTGCACCAACCCCTCCTTCTCCTGTAAATGCCCCTGTTTCCACACCTACCTCCGACTCATGGACTTGTAAATGTGGTCACGCTGGGAATACAGGTAAATTCTGCATGGAATGCGGGGATGTAAAACCACTTGATGCATCTGGCTGGGCCTGTGCTTGTGGAGCCATTAATAAAGGAAAGTTTTGTATGGAATGTGGAGCTAAAAAGCCTGTAGAAGCTCCTTTATACAAATGTGATAAATGTGGTTTTGAACCAGTGGATCCTAAAAACCCTCCAAAGTTTTGTCCTGAGTGTGGGGATATTTTTGATGAAAGTGACACTAAATAATTCTTGAATAATGAGGGGAAAATTATGAGTGATCTTGATGAACTAAATATCGTATCTACAAAAAAAGAAACAGATAGAAAATGCCCTAGTTGTGGAGGTGTAATGGATTTTAGCCCATCCACTGGGGGGCTTAGTTGTCCTTACTGTGACCATACTGAAACGATCCCAGTTGAGGAAGAAGCACCTACAGAGGCTGAAGAATTAGATTTTAATACCGCAGAGTTAACAGCGAATTGTAACTGGGGTGTCGAGACTAAAACTGTACTCTGCAACGCATGTAGCGCAGAATCTATTTATGACTCTTTGCAAACCTCTGCAGTATGTCCATTTTGTGGTTCTAATCAAGTCATGGAGGCTAGATCCGAACAATCCATCGCTCCAGGTGGCGTTGTTCCCTTTCAAATCTCTGATAAGGATGCTGCTTCTCGATTCCATAAATGGATTAATAAAAAATGGTTTTGCCCTAAGTTAGCAAAAGAAAGTGCAAAGCCAAAATCTTTTAATGGTATTTATTTACCATACTGGACTTTTGATACCAATGCATTTACGGAATATCGTGCTCAGTTTGGAATTGATCATACAACGCATGATAAAGATGGTAAGTCCCATACTACCACTAATTGGTATCATACTTCTGGTGAGTATCGTGAATTTATTGATGATCAATTAGTTCTTGCTTCTAAAAATCATAATGAGTCTATTCTTTATGGATTAGAGCCTTACACTACAAAAGATAACAAATCTTATAAACCAGAATACGTTGCCGGCTTTGTCGCAGAACGTTATTCTATTGGATTAAAAGAAGCATGGGAAATTGCCAAAAAATCAATTTATAATAAATTAACGAATCATATTACCGATCAGGTTCAACAGAAAAAACATGCTGACCACGTAAAAGACTTACATATTAATCCCATTTACAGTGACATTACGTACAAGTACTTATTATTGCCCGTATGGATATCAAATTTTAAATATAAGGATAAGATATATCAATTTATGGTAAATGGTCAAACTGGTAAAGTATCTGGTAAAACTCCAGTTTCTGCTCTTCGTGTTGCACTTGCAATATTTATAGGTATTGTCATTGTCAGTGGCCTATATTATCTGAAGCAAAATGTTTTTTAACTTTTATTCCTACAATTAACACGATAGGGGATTAAATTCTTATGAAATATCTACCACTTATTATCATTTTATTGCTTGTACTAACTATTCTATTTACGATATATTACTGGATTAGTAAAATACGTAATAAAATTAGAAACTTTACCAGACAACTATGGGGAACTGATTCCATTACCGAAGGTGCCGCTAAAATGAAGGCAGAATATTCTGCTACACCAAAATCAATTTCTGCAATGACTAGTCTTTGTTTACCTAAAATTGTAAAAGACTTTCCTGATTTTCAATATAATGAAATGAAAGACCGTTCAAATAATTTACTTATTTCCTATCTACTTGCCATTACAGCAAAACAAGTTAGTGCATTAAAAGAAGGTAACGCAGAGCTTAAAAACAAATTAGTCAACTATATTACTATGCTAGAAGAAAAAGAACTGACGGAACATTTTGAAAGAATAAAGATACATCGTACCGAAATTTCCGGGTATCGTAAAGAAAAAGGTCGTTGTATTATAACGTTTCAATCTTCTATTGAATATTTTCACTACATCCAAGACGTAAATGGGATTGTTGCAGAAGGTGAGAAAGAATGTAAGTTTCAGTCAAAGTATAATGTAGACTTAATCTATATTCAGGATCGGAGTATTGTTGAAAATGAACTGGATTTAGCCCTGGGTGTAAATTGTCCTAATTGTGGCGCCCCCTTATCATCTTTAGGGGCTAAAATATGTGAATATTGTAGTACACCAATCATTGAAATAAATATTCACGCATGGTCTTTTAGTGATGTTTATGAAATTAATCGCGTAGGAGGTTGATAGTCATTGAAGTTCTAATATAAAAAATTCTCTTTATTATCTCATATAGGCATAAAATGCGAATTTGTGAAACGATGTGCCGGGTGGAGATATAGTCCCGCTAGGATTTTAAAATCCTGCGGTTGTACTCTTTTTTCCGGTTCATATTTTGTATATCAAAAAAAGCATCAATCTTTTGATTGATGCCTTTTTTAATGCCGGCGACCGGAATTGAACCGGTACGGGAGATTAGTCCCGCAGGATTTTAAGTCCTGTGCGTCTGCCAGTTCCGCCACGCCGGCATTATCTGCTGATTTAACTTGCATTAAATCTAATGGATGGAGGAGGATTCGAACCTCCGAAGCAATCTGCAGCAGATTTACAGTCTGTCCCCTTTGGCCACTCGGGAATCCATCCATGTAAGGATTTTTCAACCCTGACAAGAAGTTATATTATCATAAGTTTAAGAGAATTGCAAGAAATTTTTATCAGGTTTTTTTATTATATCTTTTTTATATTTCAATACAATAGATGACGTCTTAGGAAGTGTAATGAGTACCTTTCCTGATACAACTGGATAAGAACATGGATTAACATCAAATCCGCTCTCATTGGTCAAAATAAGGCGTTCTAGAGTGGCTTGCATTGGTACTCCCAACTCATGCACTTTCACTTCCCTATTTATTTCATAATCATTATTATTTACTAAGATAATAGTACTCTCAATTTTATTAAATCGTCCATAGCCTACAATATTATAATCCGCATCCAAATATTTAAAAGAACCTTTTCTTATTTCTGGATTTTCTTTATGAATTCGTATCATTTCTTTGTGGAATGCAATCATTTCTTGGTCTTCATGACCCCACGGATACGTTCTTCGGTTATCCGGATCTGTGAAGCCACACACTCCCGCTTCATCTCCATAATAAATGGTTGGAGCCCCCGGCCATGTCATTTGCATCACGACTGCTTCACGCATAACTGCTTTGTTTATATTTTCTTCCGCTGCCCTTGCACCTAACGTGTTGGTACGTCCAACTTTCCTATTGGTTCTAGTTAAAAAACGCGAATGATCATGATTGGATAATTCGTTCATTGCTGTATCAAAGGATGGTCTTGTAAAACATGCAGCATGATTTGACATCGCTTTCCAAAAGCTATCTGCGTTTCCAAGTAAATCTTCACGATAATCATCACTATGTTTTTCCATGCCTGTTAAGAACCAAGTGATTGGTTCCATAAATGCATCATAGTTCATAACCGTATCCCATTCATCCCCTTGTAACCAAGACTCTGGTTTTCCATAATGCTCCGCTAAAATAATGGCATTGGGGTTTGCTTCCTTCACAGACTTTCTAAAATCTTTCCAGAATTGATGATTGGCTTCTGGGGAATGAGCTAAATCAGCAGCTACATCAAGGCGCCACCCATCTACATTAAAAGGTGGAGATACCCACTTCTTTCCAATATATAAAATATAATCATAAAGTTCCTTAGAGCCTTCAAAATTTAATTTTGGTAAGGTATCATGTCCCCACCAGCCATCATAATTTGCATTATATGGCCATTGATCCTTCTTGGTGAAATCAAAATAGTTGACGTATGGGCTATCCCCTGTAATGAAAGCTCCCTTATTATAGCCATCTGCATATTCATAAATACGTTCTTTATCTAGCCATTTATTAAAAGAACCACAGTGATTGAAAACACCGTCTAAAATCACTTTCATTCCACGTTTATGAATTTCTTCTACCACTTCAATAAAAAGCTGATTACTTGCCTCTAGATTTTCTTTATTTGTTACACGATTAATATACTTTGATGCATATCTGTTTTCTTTCTGACCGGGCTCTAATAAATTTCCAGTATCATTAACAATCCTGCCAAAATGCGGATCAATATAGTCGTAATCTTGAATATCGTACTTATGATTGGAAGGAGATACAAAAAGTGGATTGAAATAAATTACTTCAACACCCAAATCCTGAATATAATCTAGTTTATCAAGCACTCCTTGCAAATCGCCACCATAAAACTCTCGAACTCCTATTTGGTTTGGATACTTATTCCATTCATCTACACCAATGGTATGATCACCAATGTAACTATATTCTCTTGTAAGCACGTCATTACTTCTATCTCCATTATAAAAACGGTCAACAAAAATTTGGTACATGACTGCACCCTTCGCCCAATTAGGAGTTGTAAATCCTGGAATTATAAAAAAGTTGAACATTGTATTCGTATCTTTACATACACCACGTTTATCATAATAACAAACAATTTTACCTGCTAATATTTCAAAATAATAAATGAACTTTTCATTTTCCAGTTGACATTCTACCTGGTAATAATCAAAAGAATCATCTGAACCGATCTTACTCATTAATTCTCTCTCTACATTACTCACAATATAAACTTGATCAATATTATTTTTTGCTGAGCGAAAAGATATCGTGACCCTACCAAAAGGAAGTGGCTCACATGGAGTCACATAATCCTCTGTAGTGTCCGAGAATAAAGCTCTTCTATTTAAAACAGGTCGCATCCCTGAAATATATTGCTGTTGTTGTTCCGTTTTTATAAAACTATTAAAATCCATGTTAATACCTCTTACCCGCTATTTTATAATATATAATATATAATATTTATATTCAATACCTTATCATAAAAACCAATATTAAAAACAGTAAAAAAGACAGACGCTTCGACACGCTGTCTTTTTTAGAGAAGGTATTTTTTACTTATGGGGTATAGCAAAAAACTTTATAATATATGGGGGGGTACAAGAATTATTATAGCAAACCCCATATATATCGTCTATTCCTATGATTCACAAATATTACAAAAACATCGTCACACTTTTGGTGAAATTGCACAATTAACAGTCTGTGCTTTCCTCCAATTGTTGTTCGACCCCTTCTGTCCCAAATAAGCTTTCAAACTCAACTCTATTAATTTTCTCTTTTTCCAGCAACATGTTAGCACATTCATGCAGAATCATTATATTCTCTGTAATAATATCCTTTGCTTTACTATAACAATCATCGATAATACGCTTAATCTCTCTGTCAATTTCCCCGGAAATACTTTCGCTATGATTTTTTGCATGGGCCAAGTCACGACCAATAAATACATCGTCATCATCATCTGCATAACAAATAACTCCAATATTTTCTGACATCCCGTAGCGGGTCACCATATATTTAGCTACTTTTGTTGCTTTCTTAATATCACTAGAAGCACCTGTTGTAATATCACCAAATATAATCTCTTCTGCGATACGTCCCCCTAATGAAACCATAATCTCTTGTAGCATCTGTCCTTTTGTCTGGAACATTTCATCTTTTTCAGGAAGTGGCATTGTATACCCAGCAGCTCCTTGTCCTGTAGGAATAATTGATACCGTATAAACAGGTCCAACATCTGGTAAAACATGAAAGAGGATTGCATGCCCAGCTTCATGATAGGCAGTAATTCTTTTTTCTTTCAAAGAAATAATTCGACTTTTTTTCTCTGTACCAATTCCCACCTTGATAAAAGACTTTGTAATATCCTCTTGTTTTAAAAAGGCCCTATCTTCTTTTGCAGCTTGAATTGCGGCCTCATTTAATAGATTCTCTAAATCTGCACCTGTAAATCCTGCAGTTGTTTGTGCTATTTGTTTTAAATCAACATCATCACCAAGTGGTTTGTTTTTCGCGTGAACTTTTAAGATATCTTCTCTTCCGCCCACATCCGGTGCGCCAACGCTCACTTTCCGATCAAAACGTCCAGGTCGCAAAATAGCAGGATCTAAAATATCAACACGATTTGTAGCTGCCATGACGATAATGCCTTCATTAACACCAAACCCATCCATTTCAACTAACATTTGATTCAGGGTTTGCTCTCTTTCATCATGGCCTCCCCCCATACCTGTTCCTCTTCGTCTCGCAACCGCATCAATTTCATCTATAAAAATGATACATGGGGAACTTTTCTTAGCTTCTGCAAATAGATCACGAACTCTTGAAGCACCTACTCCTACAAACATTTCTACAAAATCTGACCCTGAAATACTAAAAAAAGGAACACTTGCTTCTCCCGCAATTGCTTTTGCTAATAATGTTTTACCCGTACCTGGAGGTCCTACTAATAGAATTCCTTTTGGAATTCTAGCACCAACCTTTGTAAACTTTCCTGGTTCTCTTAAAAATTCTACCACTTCTTCTAATTCTTCTTTTTCTTCTTTTAATCCAGCAACATCTTTCAATGTTATGGATCCTCCGTTTGATAAACGTGCTCGGCTTTTACCAAAGTTCATCATTTTGTTGTTACTTCCGCCCCCACCTGCATGTTGGGCATTCATCATGACAAATATAAATACAAGTACAATCAATGCCACCAAAATAGGAAGCATATAATTGAGAAACCAATTTTCTTTAGGAATACTATTAACGATTGGATCTATCCCATTATCTCTCACTAATTGTTCTATCATAACAACATCAAGTGCATACATCACCTGACTAGAACCATCTGACAAGGTAATGCTAACAGCACCTGTAGGTGTTTCTTTATTAGGTTGAATCACAACTTCAGTTACCTTTTCATCTTTTAAATCTTCTACTAATTGACCATATTTATAGGAATCATTTTTTTCTTTTAAAGTACTAACCCAAATTGTTATCATTAATAATACTAGTATAAAAATGAAGTATGCATTGATTCCTTTTTTCTTTTTATTCAAATTATGCCTCCTCTCAATAAAACCCTATTTTTATTACTATTCACTTAAATGTACAACTCCAATATAGGGAAGATTGCGATAACGTTGATCATAATCTAATCCATATCCTACAACAAATTCATCTGGAATAACAAAACCGGTATAATCAACGGTAGCCTCTACAACTCTTCTTTCTGGTTTATCAAGAAGTGTACAAAGAGCCAGGCTCTTAGGCCCTCTTTTCTTAAGCATTTCCATAAGATAACTTAAAGTTCTTCCTGAATCAATGATATCTTCAATAACAAGAACTTCTTTTCCTTCTAATGGTTCATCCAAATCTTTAACAATTTTAACAACACCACTTGATTTTGTATCTCCGCCGTAGCTTGAGACAGACATGAAATCAAGCGATACTGGAATTGATATTCTTTTTGCCAGTTCACACATGAAAAAGCTTCCACCTTTTAAAACACAGACAAGATGAATTTGTTTTCCTGCATAGTCTTTACTAATTTGTTCTCCTAGTTGTTGAATCTTACTATTTACCTCTTCTTCTGTAATTAATACACTTACTGTTTCAGTCATCTTTGACTCCTCCTCTATATCGTACTTGGAATATTCGTTTCGTTTTATCATCCACTTTATAATGTTGACTTATACGGTGTCCCACAACCCAAATAATATGATGGTCCTGTGCTAATAAGTAAACTTTATCTCTTTGCTCTTTCGGAACCTTCTCATTAATAAAATAATCCTTTAATGACTTTCTGGATTCCTCATTGTTAATCTTTATAAAATCACCACTTTGTCTTGTTCTTAAAACCAAAGGTTTATCTATCTTATCATAGTCAAACCATTTCGTATATGACTTTTTGGGAATAACTTTTCTTGTAGAAGCGTCTATTATTTCGCATTCCAACTGTATTTCATCCGCAATATGATAGAGACCTGGCCCATGAATAATGACTTCATTTTTTATCTGTAAAGAATCTATTGCAGTGAAACTCCCATCTTTGTTCTTATATTTAACACATAGTGTATCGTATTGTTTTATGGCTACTAAAGCGTAGGGCAAATCAACCCTTTTCCCTACTTGTTTGTTAAAAAGAAGGCGAATATTTTCAATATGAATGGATGTAATATCTTTTGATCCCTTTGTTAATTCATGGAGGATCAGCATAATCACATACTTCTGTATTAAAACATCAAGAAGCAAGAATAGTTCCACCTGTACTAACATGAACTGTTCCTTTTTATGAAAGGTAACGCATGCTGAATATGCCTCTTTTGTTAACTTTTGCAAAAATAGTTCTGTCTCTTCCACTATGGACGCTGCATCACTAATATGAGAAACTACATTTTCGCAAATGTTTAATTCTGCGTAACTTAAAATATGATGTCTAATCCTATTTCTCGTATAAGTATCTTCGTGATTTGTTTTATCTATACAATATGCTATTTTATTTTGATTTAGATATGTTTCTATTTCATTTCGCTCTATACATAAAAGTGGTCTTATAATCTGCTGCCTTACAGAAGCAATACCGCTGAGTCCTTTTAACCCTGTACCTCTAAACAAATGGAATAATACGGTTTCCGCTCTATCATTTTTATTATGAGCAATGGCAACCTTTCCCTGACCTCCAAATTGTTGATTTAATACTTGGAAAAAAGCGCTGTATCGAACTTCTCTTCCAGCCTCTTCCACGGACAGTTTATTTAGCTTAGCATAGTCTTCTATTTTTTCTTCAAATAAAAAAAAGGGGACCTGAAGATTTTCACAAAGGCTTTTTACAAAATCTCCATCCGCTTTTGCTTCGTCACGAATCCCATGATTAATATGAACCGCTACAAGGTCAAAAGGAATTTGTTTTTTTATTTCATGCAATAAAAAGAGGAGGCAAACGGAATCTGCCCCTCCTGAAATTCCCAAAACAATATGATCTCCTGAAACTATCATTTCTTTTTGTCTACAATAATCAATCACTTTTTGGATCATTATATTTTATCCTTTTAGTTTATAATTTATAATATAGCTAATTTATATTAAAAAATCAATAATTAAGGGGTATTTTCCCAAATTCCTATTACTAGAACGGTCATATCATCTTTTATTTCGCCTTTAGACTGGCAAATAACGTTATTAAGAATACAATTGGCTATTTCTCTAGGGTTCTCATAATGAATGCGTCTTATCATCTCTTCAAGGGCTAATTCATCCTCTTCTGTAGTGAAAAAATCTGTAATTCCATCTGAAACCATGATAACATAATCTCCATCATTTAAATTACTTTTAATATGTTCAATTTCCATTTGGTGAAAAACACCTAACGGTAAACTTCCAGAGGGTATAATCTCAACAAGATTAGCACTTTTTATAAAGGTTGTCGCTGCTCCAACTTTTAGAAACTCACAATCCCCTGTATATAAATCAATATGGCATACATCTAATGTTGACATATTTTGTTCTTCTGCCGATGCTATTAAAGCTCCATTAATCATTTGAACTGCCATATCTTTAGAAAAATTAGCCTCTAAAAACTTTTCAAATAACTCTACTACCATTTGGCTATCCTGACAAGCCTTTTCCCCAGACCCCATTCCATCTGATAAAGCCACAATCAAATTACCATTTCCTATTTCTGATATAGAGTAATTATCACCTGATATTACTTCATTTTCCTTAATTGCTTTTGCAACTCCTGTTAAAAATCCATACTTAGACTCTTCTTCAAATATAATAGTTTCTGGCTTCTCTCTTAGATATGTAACACTTCCTCTTGTTGGCATAAGTCTTTTGTTGAAATTAACAGACAAAATACCTGCAATTTCCTCGGTGGAAAAACCAGATGTATTTTTAGTACTAAGTGTTACTCCTAACTCCAGGCGATGTAATTTGTTTTCCAAACGAAACAAATTAATCAATTCAATTCCTTGTTCCTTAAGAGCATGTCCAATCTTTTTCTTCTTTTTTTCCTCTATTGGTATTACCATATATGCTTCTTCTGCCACTTCCATAATAATCTCAGCCATTTCGTTGAGATGTTCAGCTAACAGTCCTCTGTTTTCCATAAGGCGTCTTTTCCACAAATATGCCATTCGATTTCCATCATTCGTTTCCTCTTTAGGTATACACGTAAATGTTTTTGCTAGATCTTTAAAAGAGTCTGCGTAGGTAAGCAGTCTTTTCTTTCCGTACTCTGGTAACAATGAATGATGTATATTTTCTCTTTGTACTAATTCTTTCCTCATGATGGTTTACCTCCTCTATGCAAAAGTTTATTATATAAGCTTTTACATAAAATCTTTGTCAAACCGTGTGTCATTAATAAGAAAGTTTTAGACAAAAAATGCGTACAGATTAGATTCATAAAACCTACTGCACGCATTAATCTATTGATTTAAAAATTATTTCTCCATCCTTCACAAGCCCTAATTTGTCTTTTGCTATTTCTTCTATATATTTTTTTGTTTTTGTATATTTTTCAAATTCTGCTATTTCTTCACTTCTCGTCTTTTCTAAGGCAATTTGATCTTGTAATACTTGCATTTCTTGCTGGTATGTAGATTGTTTTGCTTTTAATTCAACACTTTTATTGGTAACAACAAGCAATAACATGAGAACCACTGTCATTACAAGAAACATGCCAAGGCGGTTTTGTCTTTTTTTACGATAGGTAGGCTTACGTCTTGCCATATTTTCACGATCCTCTCATGTGTGATAAACAAATTATCATTCTTTCTTTCGGTGTTTACATAACGTTATTTTAACCAATTTTATGCAAACCGTCAACCTCTTTTTTAAATATTTACATATTATTTTTATCTTACAAGACAATGTAGAAAGCACCCAAAACACTGGAGTTAGTAACAGTTTTAGAAGCCCACACACAAGATATATGGTCTTGTTAATCACTGTTGACATAAAACATACAATATATGGACTAACTGTATTTTTATAAATCAACATCCCCAAGGTAGCACCACCAATGGTAAAC
Source organism: Lachnospiraceae bacterium (assembly GCA_035270785.1). Lineage (GTDB taxonomy): Bacteria > Bacillota > Clostridia > Lachnospirales > Lachnospiraceae > DATESN01. The sequence continues at coordinate 34,818 of DATESN010000114.1, forward strand.
CATCGCAAGGTCCCATTATTCTCTTTAAATAACATCAAAAAAATAAAAATAGAACAAATGATCCAAAAAATAAAGTCTTCCAATGAAATTAAAAATTTACCATGCTTTATGACTTTTCGAAATATTTGCAGTACATCATAACAACTTGTAATTATGATTCCCATCAAAATGGAATGTACCAAAAACATAGATTCAAATGCTATATTCTGGCTCATGGCACACCTACTTAAATAACTTAGAAAAAATTGATTCACCTTTTGCTCCATAAGTTGAATTTTCTGAGTAGGTTATACTATCAATTTTACCTTCCACATCCACTTCGCCTTTTTCAAGAGTAAGCCTGTTTACATGAAGGTCTTTACCACGAAGCATTAACATTCCTTGATCCGTTTCTAATAAAATTTCACTCACATCAAAGGAAAGCACGTCAGCTACACCACTTATGGTACATGTCCTTCTATTTGTGAGCATTAGTTTATGCTGTCTTTTATTTACATTACTAATATCTTCCATAAAAAAACCTCCCAATCTAATCCTTGTAGATTATATTAAAAGGTTTTCAAATTTATTACAAAAGTAATTATAAATATTTAAATAATTCTTTTGCATCGTCTTTTCTTACTACTTCTTGCACATCCAATACTTCTACTTTTACTTCTTTATTCCCAAACTGTATGGTAATAATATCAGTAGCTTTTACATTACTTGATGCTTTTGCTGGTTTATCATTAATAAAAACCCTACCTGCATTACAGGCTTCATTTGCTATTGTTCGTCTCTTTATTAAACGTGAGACCTTCAAATATTTGTCTAATCTCATTTCACACCCGTCTGCATGCTTTAGCATGCACTCTAATCAATGGTTGAATTTCTTTTTATTCAACAGTTGAATTTCTTTTTATTCAACTTCACACCCACATGCTTTAGCATGCACTCTAATAAAAATAGACGGCTAACGTGTCACACACAGTAGTCGTCCAATTTTCATTCAATAATTACGAAAACACTAATTATTTATTATTTACTAAATCTTTTAATGCTTTTCCTGCTTTGAATTTTGGAGCTTTAGATGCTTCAATTTTCATTACTTTTCCACTTTGAGGATTTCTTCCTTCTCTTGCAGCTCTTAGAGACACTTCAAAAGTTCCAAAACCAACTAATTGGATCTTTTCACCTTTTGTTAATTCTGTAGCTACTACATCTGTAAAAGCCTTTAATGCTTTCTCTGTATCCTTTTTTGTTAAACCCGCTTGATCAGCCATTGCTGCAACTAATTCTGTTTTGTTCATTCTTTAAATTCCTCCTCTTACTTGAGTTTTTTTTTGGTTTTATTACGCCTTTAACTAAAACGTCTATACATATATATAGTGGTTTTTGACCAATTTGTCAAGGTTATTTTGGCATTTTAATGGCATTTTTCATGGTTTTTCACTACTTCAGACATATAAAATGCGATTTATAGATAGTATAACAATTTAGCCCTCATAAAAATCAATTAAGTCTTCCATTTTATCTATTAAGATTTGTTCCTGAGATAACTTAAATTGTCGTGAAATATCCGATATTGTAATAAGCATATTTCCTATTATATTCTCAAGTAATTTACCTTCTGGAAGTTTCTTTAATTTCGCTAACTCTTCCTCTAAAATTGAAACATTCTCTGCATAACCTTTGCGAGGTTCATAAATAGTGTCAATCTTTTTTAAAATCTTGGGTGCTCTTGTTAATGCTGGAAACTCTTTTGGAATTTCTTTTAAAGGAGATTCAATCCAAATTTTATTTTCCTTTTCCTTTTTCTTAATATCATCCCACTTTGCCAATACTTGATCCGGTGTATTTATCTTTCTATTTTCCACATTCAAGGGGTGAACCTCCTCACGTGTCTGAGGAGGGCCACCCCCGAAAACGTGGGGGTGAACACCCCCAAAAACGTGGGGGTGTCGACGGATCATTTTCTGGCTAATTTCATTTATGACATCTTCTAGGGTGAAGATTCCTTCTTCTTTTCCTATTTGACTATGCATGATAACCTGTAATAAAACATCGCCTAATTCTTCTATCATATTTTCAGCATTACCTGTTTTATCATAAATTCTAATAGAGGCAACCAGTTCTGCTGCCTCCTCTAGCATACATGGTTTTAAGCTTTCATGAGTTTGAACTTTATCCCAAGGGCATCCGTTTTCACTTCGCAAAAGGGCAATTATTTCAATCAATTCTTCATACGTATATTTTTTTGACATGCTTGTCTCCTTTTAAACTTTAGTTATTGATTCCTAATAACTCTGAAAAGGAATAGGAAATATCCTTTTCCTCATCATCTACGATAACGGTATAACTCCTTGTTTGAAAACCAGTTTTACGTAGTGTCACAACATAGTTTCCTTTTACTTTTTTAAAGTTAATAGGCACAATCCCGATATACGTTCCATCCACGTACACTTCCGCTCCTTCTGGTGAATCTACATATACAGAGTAAGAGGACGAAGTGGCCGGAGATACTATATTTTCACTAGTCGTTGTATCGGTAGCATCTGTAGTGGTAGAATCTGTCATGTTACCAGATACTGTTGTTTCTTCTGTATTTGCTGTATTTGCTGTTTTTTCCATTTCAATATCAATACTTGCTAGCTCTTTTCCTACTTTAACATATTGGGTAATCGTATCATAACCTTCTGCTTTTACAATCATTTGGTGAATACCATATTCCAATATAATCTTATCTGAAATATCAGCTTTATCCCCATCTATATAGATGGTTGCACTACTAGGATTAACTGTAAATATTACACTTCCTTCCTTGATTTCTTCGCCTTTTAAATCCCCTACATCAAGCTCTGTTTCTTCATTACGGACAATATTAATCTCTTTTGTCCCTCCACTTCCGCTATGAGTGATCAATACTTGATATGATCCTTCTGGAACAATCAGGAGCATATCTTCCGTCACTGGTACTATAATACTTCCAACTTCAATCCATCCACCAATAAAATATTCCGCATTCTTTAATCTTAAATATCCATGTCCCTTTTCAACTACAATACTATAAATGACATGATCAATTCCAATCACTTTTAATGTATCCCTAGAATTTAAATCACATACATCCACTAATTTTCCGTCTGATACGATTATCATATCATTGGACATTTGATACCTGTCATCTACAATAATAAGTGATTTTGCATTTTCCCCTAATTCAAACTTTGATACATCTGTGTAAGTCCATGACTTATTAGAAAGTGCAATACTTGCAATCTTTTTTTTTGATTTTAAAAAAGTGAGATCCACCATATCCCCTGCTTCAATTTGAGCCATGGACATCACTTCGCCATATTTATCGTTTATATTTGTGGCCCCATCAAAATGAAGGGTGTATTGCTTCCCCGTTTCAAGATTCTGTAGTGTAATCGTATTCTCTCCCACATCTTTTTTTACTACAATGGCTGTGTCAGCACTATCATAACTGCCAATCGTTGGGGCAACAAACCCTGTTTCTTCCTTACTACTCTCTTCCATCTTTTGCCCATTACTACTATTGGAGCAACCCACTAAAAAAAGACATAATATGGGCAATATTAACAACCTTTTTCTTTTCATTGGTTACCTTCCTTCTTTTGTTATTGTAGCATATGGATTTAGTAGAATCTATAAATAGTGCTCAAGGAATTTCATTTTTTCCTCTTCCTGTTTTAATAGTTTCTCTAATTTCTCCATATTTCTTCCTGGTATCCATGCTTTTCCTGTATTGTAATAAAAATTAACAATTTTCCAAAACTTTTCAGGATAAAGAAATCGATAATATAGTTGACTCTTTTCCTCTGTGGTTAAGGTTTTTTCTTTATCATAACTTTCTAAAATCATATTGCCAACCGTCTCTGACCAATTTGTCTTTTCCATTACTTTACGCATAAAATAATAAAGATCACGAATTTGACTATCTATCAAACACTTTTCAAAGTTAATGACAGCCATGCCAGAATTACAAATCATAATGTTATGATACTGGAATTCTCCATGACAGTATATTCCTTTTCCGCAAATATCTAAATAAGCATTTGATAAATCTTTTCTTTTCATATCATCCACAACTTGAATCGCTTTTGTCAAAAATAAATCATAACTTTTTAATAGAAATAATTCAAAATCTGTTTTTTGACTTTTTATTCGAATGTACTTCTTAATTTTAATTAATTCTCGATTATGCTTTTCGAATTCTTCCTGGGTGGGGTCAAAAGTGTTTTTATCTATAGAATTAGGTAAAATCATAAATTTATGCATCTTCGCCAGATGCCTGACTACCTTTTCACATTCTTCTATGTCCTTTACGTTACATTCTCGTCCATCATAATAATCTTTTACAATGTAGGTTACTTGATCTCTATCACAAGAAAAAAGTTCGTCTTCCTTGTTTTTAATAAGACAATCCACTGAAAATTGTCCTGCTTCTCTCATATTTAGCAATAACTTATCGATGAATGGAAGTTTATCTTTAGGTCCTATATACTCTTTTATAATCTTTAGACCTTGATTTGTATCACAAAGAATAGCGCCTCGACCTTTCCAGGTGCGAAGCACTTTCAATTCATAATTGTCCAAAACGCTTACCGCTTTATCATTCACGTTACTACCTCCCAGATATGGTCTTACCTATCCTATCTTATGAGATAATAATGCAAAGTATGTTGATTTCTTTTGATGATTACTTCAAATTATAGTTCCAATAACTTCTGTAATAGTATGTCTTTTCTATTCTGAGTTGGGTCATCAATTACAATTTCTAGTAAAGATTTTAAAGCCTTTCCTATTTCCTTACCTGGCTCCATTCCCATTTCAATTAGATCATTACCAGAAACCGCTAACATCTTTAAAGAAATACACTCCTTATTGTTTATAACTTCCTGAAACAAGTGTTCAAGAGTAACTAATTCCTCCAGTTTTTCTTTTCTAAGAAATTCACTTTGAGCCAATGTATCTGCTTTCTTTACTAATAAAAAAAGGGGGAATAAATCTTCACCTATTTTAGATAATGCTTGTCTTACACCTTTTCTTGTGTTATTAACTTTCCAATCGTGAACGCGAACTAACATAGTTACTTTGGAAATTGTATCATTGTCAAATTTTAATCTTTGTAAAATGGTCCGAGCCATTTCCTCACTCACTTCTTCGTGTCCATGAAAGTGTTCGATTCCATTTTCATCAACTTGTTTTGTCCTAGGTTTTCCAAAATCATGAAATAACATAGTGAATCGAAGTACTTTATCTGCTTTAATTTCTTCCATGGCATGAATGGTATGTTCTCCTACCGTATACTTGTGATGTGGATGGTTTTGAGTGGTCTTCATTGCCTCATCAAATTCCGGCATAATTATTTTCGTAATTCCGGTTTCGTATAAGTCTCTCATTTTGCCAGGATGAGGGGAAGTAACCAATTTCACTAATTCTACCTGGATTCTTTCTGCACTAATACGAGATAGCGATGGAGAGAGCTTCTTCACTGCCTCTTTTGTTTTTTCTTCCATATCGTAATCTAATTGAGCTGAAAATCGAATAGCTCTCATAATTCGAAGTGCGTCTTCCAAAAACCGTTCTTCAGGATTACCCACACAACGGATTTTTCTATCTCTAATATCCGCTATTCCCTGAAAACAATCTATGATTCCTTCTTTATCATTATATGCCATTGCATTAATTGTAAAATCACGACGCTTTAAGTCTTCTACGAGATTTGACGTAAAAGTAACTTCCTTTGGATGACGACTATCTTCATATTCACCATCAATTCGGTATGTTGTTACTTCATAACTTTCTTTTTCTATAAGTACGGTTATTGTTCCATGTTGTATTCCTGTATCTACCGTTCTTTTGAAAAATTGTTTCACTTCATACGGCTTTGCTGAAGTTGTAATATCCCAATCATCGGGAATTCGTCCTAAAATAGAATCACGAACACATCCTCCAACAGCATAAGCTTCAAAACCCTCTGTAACTAATACATCAATTATTCTTTTTACATTGTCTGGTAATATAATTTTCATTAGCCACCTACCGTAATTATTTTACAAATCTCTCAGTTTCCCTTGCAATAGCAAGTTCTTCATTTGTTGGCACTACCATGATTGCTACTTTACTGTCCTTGTCTGAAAGAATAACTTCTTCCCCTCGAATCAAATTTTTGGAAGGGTCAATATTGCATCCAAGATATCCCAAGTATTGTCCAATAAGTTCACGTATTTGGCAGTTATTTTCTCCTACACCTGCTGTAAAAGCAATAATATCAACACCATTCATGGCCGCTGCGTAAGATCCAATATATTTAGCTACCCTATAGGCAAATGTTTCTAATGTTTTAATGACTAATTCATTTCCTTTTGCAGCCTGTTCTGTTAAGTCTCTAAAATCACTTGAGCATTGAGAAAGTCCTAATACTCCAGACTTCTTATTCAATATCTCTATCATCTCGTTTAATGAGATTCCTTCCTTTTCGACTACATAACTAATAATAGCTGGATCAATATCCCCAGAGCGGGTACCCATAATAAGACCTTCTAACGGAGTAAAACCCATACTTGTATCTATGCTTTCCCCATATTTGACTGCGGTAACACTTGCTCCATTCCCTAAGTGGCAAACAATAATCTTTAACTCTTTTCTATCTTTTCCAATCATCTTTGCAGCTCGATTGGACACAAAGTCATGACTAGTTCCATGAAATCCATAACGTCTTACTTTATATTTTTCATAATATTCATATGGAATACCATAAAGATATGCCTTTGCAGGCATTGTTTGATGGAAAGCTGTATCGAATACTCCAACCATAGGAACGGTAGGCATGATTTCCCTGCAAGATCTGATACCAATTAAATTAGCTGGATTATGTAGCGGCGCTAATTCGTTACATTCTTCAATTGCTTGGATTACCTCCTCATTTAAAATGATGGAGCTAGCAAATTTCTCACCACCATGTACAATTCTATGGCCAATGGCATCTATTTCATCTAAAGACTGAATGACTCCATTTTCACTTTCCATTAATTCTGCAATTACCATTTTTATAGCAAATGTATGATTTGGCATTTCTGCTTGTATTTTGACTTTTTCTCTATCTGCGCTTTGATGTGTTAACATACCTCCATCAATTCCTATTCGTTCACATAGCCCCTTTGCAAGAACTTCTTCTGTCTTGCTATTAATGAATTGATATTTTAAGGATGAACTTCCACAATTTATTACTAATATATTCATATCTTTTCCCTTTCTATATGCAAGATCATGCTTTTCTATGGATTCCATGGTCTGTCATGTTTTCTTATTGTTTATCATATTTATTATGTTATTCATTATTTAATATGCACGGCCCCAATAAACCATTTTCTTTGCTGGCTTTCCACAACAAATACAGGTATCTGCAATATTTTCCTGCTCAAATGGCATACACCGACTTGACGCTCCTGTCTTTTCTTTAATTTCGTCTTCGCAAGCTTGGTCTCCGCACCACATCGCTTTGATAAATCCTTGCTTTTCATCCAGGATTTTGTTGAATTCATCCAATTCTGTTGCTTTGGATGTATGGTCCTCAATATGTGCTTTTGCACGAGCTAACATATCTGCTTGAATGGTAACTAAAAGCTCTGCTGCCTTACTTTCTATTTCATCCAAAGAAACTTCTATCTTTTCCCTTGTATCCCGTCGAACCATAATGCATTTATTGGCTTCTATATCTTTTGGTCCGATTTCCAAACGAATTGGAATTCCTCTCATTTCTTGTTCTGAGAATTTCCACCCTGGTGACTTGTCTGTATCATCTATTTTAACACGAATATCCTTTAAACGAGTTTTAAGTTCTGCGGCTTTTTCAAGTACGCCTTCTTTTTTCTGCTGGATTGGAATAATCATAATTTGAATTGGTGCAATCCGAGGTGGTAGTACTAGTCCCGAATCATCACCATGCACCATAATGATACCACCTATTAATCTTGTACTAAGGCCCCAAGAAGTTTGATGTACATATTTTAACGTATTATCTTTTGCTGCGTATTGAATACCAAAAGCTTTTGCAAATCCATCTCCAAAGTTATGACTGGTTCCAGATTGTAATGCTTTTCCATCATGCATTAATGCTTCTATGGTATACGTTGCTTCTGCTCCAGCAAACTTTTCTTTTTCCGTCTTACGCCCTTTAATTACAGGCATTGCTAATACCTCTTCACAAAAGTTTGCATAGACATTTAGCATAAGGATTGTTCGTTCTTCTGCTTCTTCAGCAGTAGCATGAGCGGTATGTCCTTCTTGCCACAAAAACTCCCTACTTCTTAAGAATGGTCTTGTCGTCTTTTCCCATCGTACTACACTACACCATTGGTTATAATTCTTTGGCAAATCACGGTGTGATTGAATTATGTTTTTATAAAAATCACAAAAAAGCGTTTCTGAAGTTGGCCTTACACAAAGTCTTTCTTGAAGTGGTTCCAAGCCACCATGTGTAACCCATGCTACTTCAGGGGCAAACCCCTTTACATGATCTTTTTCTTTTTGTAACAAACTTTCAGGTATAAACATTGGCATATATACATTCTCTACGCCTGTTTCCTTAAATCTAGCATCTAATTGCTGTTGAATGCCTTCCCAAATGGCATATCCTGCAGGTCTGATTATCATGCATCCTTTTACACTAGAATAATCACTTAACTCTGCCTTTTTTACTACATCTGTATACCATTGTGCAAAATCTACATCTCTTGATGTAATTGCTTCCACTAACTTTTTTTCATCAGCCATTACTGTTCTCCTTTTATTTGCTCTTATTTATTATGGATAAGGCTCTTTTTTAAGAATAATAAAGAGCCTCCATCCCCAAAAGGGACCGAAGGCTCGGCGGTACCACCCTAATTAGTGCTTCATGCACTCTTCTCTAAATTCGTTAACGCCGAAATACGCCATACTTTCATACAGAACTCCAAGGTAGGTTCTAAATTATTTCCTTAAGAATCTTTCACCATTTGACAAGTAATGATAGTCTCCTTGATTCTCTCTCTGAAAAGTTACTAATTTGTACTATTCCTCTTCTACGTCACTTTCCTACATGTACACAAAGAATACATATTATCCTGCTTTTATCCACATAGCCTATATAAAATCGATTTTAGGGGAATCTATCGGCTTTGTCAATAACTAAGTTTCCTTTTTCATTTCTCTCCAGATTTCCATCACAATTAAAACGGAAATGGGACCGGTTATAATTCCACTGATTCCGTATAGTCTAACTCCTAAATAGACGGTTACAAGCATCATCAAAGGATGCAACCCTATTTTCTTTCCGATTAATTTTGGTTCTAGATATTCTCTAGTAAACGCACATACCACATATAGCACAAGGACGCCTATGGCTTTGTAACCGTTATCACTCATCAATTGCCATATTGCTATTGGTATAAGTGTGATCCCAGTTCCTATAAATGGAAGGATGTCTAAAATTCCAATTATGATTCCAAGAATTAAAAATTTATGAAATCCCATAAAAAATAATCCGCAAGATACAATACTTGTAATAATCATCATAATCGTAAGTTGCGCCTTTACATACATTTTTATTATATGAAATACTTTGCTTACAACATGGCAAAATGTATGATATTTTTCCTTACTTTTTAATTTTGATTTATATAGTTCATAATCTTTTGCAAGCATAATAGCGAAAATATAAGTAATTGCCCATAGCGCAACGAAAATAGTAAGATATTTCATATAATGAATGGACTGGCTAAACATATTGGGGATGATCTCCACCTCCATTTTATGAACAATTATATTTATTTTACTATAAATAAACGTTTCTATTTCACCTGCATTCATTCCAACTGAATGAGCAACTAATTTACTATATTTTTCAATCATCTCACAAATGTTACATTCTATTTCACAATATATATCTGGAAGACATGTGGAAAACTTAATAAATCCCGTGATTCCAAACCAAAAAAGAATTGCCGGGATGCAACCAATGAAAAATAAAATAATGCCTATGGAAACTCCTTTTCCTATATGTGTTGTTTTACGAATTAAATTTAGTACTGGATTAAATATGATTACAAATAATGTTCCTAATAAAAATGGAAACACTAATCCAAATATATATTTCATAAATAAGAATACCAAAATAGAATCCAATGCTATTATAATGTATTTTTTATCAACCTTATCAAATAATTTACCCATACTATGATCACCTGAAAATAGTATGGGTAAATTAATCATTCTTATGAAATTAAATTATGGAAAATTTCCGAAGATGGTTCTATTTTAAATTCCATCTTTTTATTTGTAGCTGGATTTATAAATTGGAGTTTATAGGCACAAAGTGCAATATTATGGATCTTTCTTTTTTCTGAAATTGCAATCGTTTCTTGGGATCCATATTTTAGATCTCCTAAAAGTGGTATCCCTGCATTTGACATTTGTACTCGTATTTGATGATGACGGCCTGTTACTAATTGAACTTCTACCAAATAAACCTGTTTATCTCCTGTATTATCTTTATGTTCTAGGTTCGATCTCTCCTCTGTTTCACATGAAATAATCTGATAACTTAATTCAGCACGTTTTGCATCGATCGTATCTTCTTTCACTATTTTTGAAAGATTGGACCTACTATCTTTTAACAAGAAATCAACCAGTGTTTCTTGATCCTTTTTTAAATTTCCAAATACAACCCCATAATAGTACTTTTTAATTAGATTGTTTCTTATTTGTTGGCTAAGTTCCCTAGCAACCTTTTGATTTTTTGCAACAACTAAGATTCCTTCTACTGGCTGATCCAAACGGTGAATTAGACCAAGATAAGGTTCTCCTTTGCTTTGACCTTTAGATGCAATATAATTCTTTATCTCACTAACCATATCTATCTGACCAAATTTACTTGTTTCTGTAGCAAGGCCTGGTGGTTTATGAACTACTATAATGGATTGATCTTCATATAATATTTTTATTCTCATATTTTAAAACGATACCCTACTCCCCAAATAGTTTCTATATATTGAGGTTTTGCAGTTTCGAATTCTATCTTTTCTCGAATTTTTTTTATATGAACTGTAACCGTTGCAATATCTCCAATGGAATCCATATCCCAGATTTCTCTGAATAATTCGTCTTTTGTGTATACATGATTCGGATTTTCGGCTAAAAAGGTTAATAAATCAAATTCTTTTGTTGTAAATGCCCTCTCTTCTCCATCTACGTAAACACGACGGGCCGTTTTGTCAATTCGAATTCCTCGAATCTCCACTATATCATTTTCTTTATTGTGACTTCCAACCAAACGATTATATCGTGCCAAATGAGCTTTTACTCTTGCAACCAATTCACTCGGACTAAAAGGTTTTGTAAGGTAATCATCGGCGCCCAATCCTAAGCCCCTTATTTTATCGATATCATCTTTTTTGGCAGATACCATAAGAATAGGAATATTTTTTTCTTCTCTTATTTTCTTACATATCTCAAAGCCATCCATACCAGGTAGCATGAGGTCTAAAATAATAAGATCGAATTTTTCTGCTAGTGCCCTTGTTAATCCGGCATCTCCTGTACTTTCCATTTCCACTTCGTAATCATTAATCTCTAAATAATCTTTTTCTAATTCTGCTATTTCCGCTTCATCTTCAATAATTAATATTCTACTCATCATCAATCTCCTGTCCATTATATGTTTGTTACCTTTTTGCCTTTATCATCAGATTCTCGATATTTTCTAATCACAAAATGCATGCAAGTTCCTTCTTCTTCTTTACTAGTTGCCCAAATATATCCACCATGATCTTCCACTATTTTTTTTACAATAGATAAGCCGATTCCGCTTCCACCTTGTGCAGAATTTCTTGATTCATCGGTACGATAAAAACGTTCAAATATCTTTCCTAACTCTCTAGCCGATATTCCTTTTCCGTTATCCTCTATTTCAACTCGAATGGAATCTACTTCATCTAATATTCTAATATCAATAACTCCACTCTTTTTATCAATGTATTTTACGCTATTACTAATAATATTATTGATTACCCTTTTTAATTGTTCTGGGTCGGCGATAATAACTGTTTCTTTTGAAACAAGATTATAATAGTTTAATTCTATATTCCTAGATTCCAAATCAAGTCCAACTTCTTCAATACAATCATTAAAATATTCTGAAATATTAATTTTGTGAAAATGATATGGTATACGATTAGAATCAATTTTTGAATAAATAGTTAGCTCATTAATCAGTCTATCCATATCTTTTGTTTTATTATAAATTGTTTTAATGTACTTATCCATTTTTTCTGGAGTATCTGCCACTCCATCCATAATGCCTTCAACATATCCCCTTATGGATGTGATTGGAGTTTTTAAATCATGAGAAATATTACTAACTAACTCCCTATTTTGATTATCTGCCTGAACTTTTTCTTCTCCTGATTCTTTTAATCGAAGTCTCATCTGTTCGTAATTATTATATAAATCTCCAATTTCACCGTTACACTCAGTTTCAAGTGCAAAATCAAAATTTCCTTCTGCAATATTCTGCATTGCACTATTTAACTCTCGAATTGGTGTGAAAACTCCTTTTCGAATCCATCTTGTTAACGTAAAGCTTGTAAATATAAGAATTAATACAATTGCTATAAACATATCTCTTAATAACGCTACGGAAATAAGGGAATTTACTTTTGTTACAATAAAAATACTTCCTTTTTCACCATCATCAAATATAAAGTCAATTTGCTTTACTAACTTTTGCATAGAGTTATAATAATAACCTATTTCAGTATCTACGTTGTTACGTCCATATCTAGGCAAGGAATCAAAAATATGATTTGTTCCAATTTGATTACCAGAATAATATATCTCATTATTTTTGCGAACAATAAGATAGGATGATTTGTTTTTTATCCTCTCATTCATACTGTCTAAATAGAAGGTGTCTTCCACTACCTTTACATCAACAGATATTTGTCTTTCTAGCATAGTAAACTCATCATCCGTTAATTTTCCATATCCTTGAACAGGATCTGCTAGTATTGAAATATCCACTCTATCAAGTCCATAAACTTCTTGCACGTTTTGTTTTATAATGAATCCAATTCCACAAAAAGCAACAACGGTGAGCACCAGTGGTAAAATAACAATGGTTAAAAATGTAATTAATAATCTCGTATTTAACTTCATCAAAACACCTCGCTCAAGAAACACTAAATATAAGTTGATTATAGCACATACCATACTATTATCCATTAACTAGATGGAATATAATTCTAAAATATTTATAAATACTTTTTTAAAAATAGATTGACATATTTTATATATGTGCTATATTAATAACAGTAATCATTACTGTTACTTAAAGGAGGTGTTACATGTCACTAAGATATAGTAGGCAGCGGGAGGCCATTAAAGAGTTTTTAATCACCCGAACAGATCATCCTACTGCTGATGTGGTATATCAAAATGTTCGCATGGAATTTCCAAATATAAGCTTAGGTACCGTATATCGCAATCTTACGTTACTGGCTGATATTGGTGAGGTTTTGCGTCTAAGAGTTGGCGACGGTACAGATCACTTTGATCATGATATGTCAAACCATTATCATTTTATCTGTCAGGACTGTGGTTGTGTCATTGATTTAAAAATGGATTACATGGAACAAATAAATGAACTTGCGAAAAAGAATTTTGATGGAATCATTACTGATCATGTAGCTTACTTTACAGGAAGTTGCAGGCAGTGCATGAAAGATTATTCTTAAAAAAAATGTAACAAGAAAAGGAGATTTAATAATGAAATTTGTATGTCAAGTATGTGGTTATGTTCATGAAGGCGATAGTGCTCCAGACAGATGTCCTGTATGTTCCGCTTTATCTGAAAGATTTACTCCACAAAGTGAAACAAAAACATGGGCTGCAGAACATGTTGTAGGGGTAGCACAAGGTTCAAGCGAAGATATCATGGCTGATTTAAGAGCAAACTTTGCTGGCGAATGTTCAGAAGTGGGTATGTATCTTGCAATGGCTCGTGTTGCTCATAGAGAAGGTTATCCAGAAATAGGAATGTACTGGGAAAAGGCAGCTTTCGAAGAAGCAGAACATGCCGCAAAGTTTGCAGAACTATTAGGTGAAGTATTAACTAATTCCACCAAGAAAAACCTTGAATTAAGAGTGGAAGCTGAAAACGGTGCTACTGCAGGCAAATTTGATCTTGCAAAACGTGCCAAAGCCGCCAACTTAGATGCTATTCATGATACGGTTCATGAAATGGCTAGAGACGAAGCACGTCACGGCAAGGCATTTGAAGGATTATTGAATAGATATTTTGGCTAAGAACTTTACCAGTTGTTAAAAATAATTAATGAAAAAAAGAAGGACATATCCTGATGAATATGTCTTTCTTTTTTTCTATTGATACCGGTGAATAAATTGATTAATTACTTTTGTTGAATTTTCTGCAGCTTTTATAGTAAACTCAGCATAATCCATATGTGAATTACCATCTGCGGAATCTGAAATAGCTCTAATTACTGCATAATCTACCTTATTAATGTAGCAAACCTGTCCAATTGCAGCCCCTTCCATTTCACAAGCGATTGCATCAAACTCCTTTACTATCCTATCCTTGCGATTTTTATCCACTACAAATTGATCACCAGAAGCAATGGTTCCTATTTCAAAATGAATACCTAATTCATCAACGCATTTTTCAATGATATCTACTATTGATTGACTACAAGGAATCTGAATGATATTAATTCCAGATATAAGTCCAACAGGATCACCAATGGGAGAGGTATCCATATCATGCTGAACCATGTTGTCTGCAATCGCTATGTCTGCAATACCAAGTTTGTTTGTCAATGTTCCTGCAACTCCAATATTAAGGATGACCTCTGGATTGAATTTTAAAATCATGGTTTGTGCACAGGTAGCCGCAAATACTTTGCCAATTCCACAAACCGCAACAACAACATCTTTTTCATGAATCTTTCCAGAAGCAAACGTGATACCACTTACTATCATTTCCTTTTTATCTTGAATCGTACTTTTAATCTTTTCAATTTCTACGCTCATTGCGCCTATAATACCAATCATGAGTTAGGCTCCTTTTGTTATTTATAGATAATAGGCGTTTGCGAAACGCCACAGCCCTCATAAATACGGGCTTTTTACTTGTATAAAACAAAACATCTCCTCAATGGTTTATGATAAAATAGAGTTGTCAAGAAACCACTTTATCAATCCACCAAAAAGGAGATGTACCTA
>DATESN010000115.1:0-25033 GCA_035270785.1 Lachnospiraceae bacterium
AAATTGTTGGTAACAGTAGCTTGTTATTTAGAATATAAAGAGGAACAAGGGTGGACGTGAAATGAGTACATTTAATATAGTTGCAGCAAGCAATGAAAGTACAGTTGTAGCAGAATATACACCGGAGAGCAAAAGATCTGACCAATATCAAAGTGAAGCAGCACTTGAAAATGAATTTATTAGAATGCTTTTAGAGCAAGGATATGAGAGGCTTACCATCCATGATGAGAAGTCTCTGATATCTAATTTGCGCGTAAAAATAGAGCAACTTAATGAGTATCAGTTTACAGATAAAGAATGGGAACGATTTTTTGGCAATTATATAGCCAATGCGAATGAAGGCATTGCTGAAAAGACGAGGACAATTCAGGATGATCATGTAAAGACATTACTTCGTGATGATGGAACAGCTAAGAATATCAAGTTAATTGATAAGAACGATATTCATAATAATCGCCTGCAAGTATTGAATCAGTATGAGGTCTCGGAAGATGATGGAGCAAAGCATGATAATCGTTATGATGTAACAATCCTTGTCAATGGACTTCCGTTGGTTCATGTAGAATTAAAAAGACGTGGTGTCGCAATTAGGGAAGCGTTTAATCAGATCAATCGTTATCAAAGAGATAGCTTTTGGTCTGGTTGTGCTCTATTTGAGTATGTGCAAATTTTTATTATTTCAAATGGAACTCATGCAAAGTATTATTCCAATACCACAAGAAATGCTCATTTAAAAGAACAGAATGGAAGTCAAAAAAAAGGGAAAAAGACTAGTCATAGTTTTGAATTTACGTCTTACTGGTCAGATGCAAATAACATAATAATTTCAGATCTTGTAGATTTCACAAAGACTTACTTTTCAAAGCATACGATTTTAAACATACTTACAAAGTATTGTGTATTTACATCAGAGGATTTATTGCTTGTTATGCGTCCGTACCAGATAGCAGCTACAGAACGTATCTTGAGTCGTATTGAGATATCTACTAATTACAAAAAACTTGGAACTATAGATGCAGGAGGTTATATTTGGCACACGACAGGAAGTGGCAAGACATTAACATCTTTTAAAACAGCACAACTGGCAACAAATCTTGAATATATAGATAAAGTTTTATTTGTAGTGGATCGTAAAGATTTGGATTATCAAACCATGAAAGAGTATGACCGTTTTGAAAGAGGTGCGGCCAATAGCAATACTTCAACCATTGTACTGAAACGGCAATTAGAAAATGATAATGCAAATATTATTATCACTACCATTCAGAAATTAGATACTTTTATTGGTAAGAACAAAGACCATGAAATCTTTAATAAACATGTTGTCTTGGTATTTGATGAATGCCATCGTTCTCAATTTGGTGACATGCATGTAAAGATTACAAAGAGTTTTAAGAAATATCATATCTTTGGATTTACTGGAACACCAATATTCGCAGATAATGCTGGAAGTGGAAAAAATTATAATCTAAGAACAACGCCACAAGTTTTTGGAGGAGAACCAGATAAACACGGAAAAAAAGTACTACCTCTTCATACTTATACGATTGTAGATGCAATTAATGATGGTAATGTGTTGCCATTTCGTATTGATTACATTAAGACAATTAAAGAAAAGTCTGGAATCAATGATGAACAGGTAAAAGCCATAGATAGAGAAAAGGCTTTATTAGAGCCGAGAAGAATAGCTGAAGTTGTAAAATATATTCGAGATCGTTTTGAGCAGAAGACAAAGAGAAATCGTGAAGCTTTTGGATTTACGGTATTAACCAATGTCCAGGAAGTAGCTTCTTCTAAGAAAAGAGAAGAGACAGAAGAGAAAAAGCAACGAGTTCGTATGACAGGATTCAACTCTATTTTTGCAGTAAGTTCCATTGATGCTGCAAAACTGTATTATATGGAGTTTCAGAAACAGATGAAGGAGGCTACAGAAGCTCAGAGACTTCGTATTGCAACTATTTTTAGTTATGGTGTCAACGAAGAAGTAACAGATGATTTTGTGGAAGATGAAAATTCTGAAAATACAGATGGTCTAGATCAAAGTTCAAGAGATTTTCTGGATATGGCAATTAGAGATTATAATGAAATGTTTAAGACGAATTATGATACTTCCAGTGACAAATTCCAGAATTATTATAAAGATGTATCTCTTAGAATGAAGAACAGGGAAATTGATATCTTAATTGTAGTAAATATGTTTTTAACAGGATTTGACGCAACCACTCTTAACACCTTGTGGGTTGATAAGAATTTGAAATATCATGGACTCATTCAGGCATTTTCTAGAACTAATCGAATTTTGAATTCGGTTAAGACTTTTGGAAACATTGTATGTTTTAGAAATTTAGAAGAAGAAACAAATAAAGCAATTGCCCTATTTGGAGATAGAAACGCAGGAAGTATTGTACTGTTAAAGAATTTTGAAAGCTATTATAACGGTTATGATGAAGATGGAAAACACTATGATGGTTATATTGAATTAGTGGATAAAATACAACAGTTATTTCCCGTAGGACAGCCTATCATAGGGGAAGAGGCACAGAAAGAATTTATTAAACTTTTTAGTGCAATTCTACGTGTGAAAAATATTCTTACGTCATTCGATGATTTTGCTGGACAAGAAATTCTTACACCAAGAGACTTTCAGGATTATCAAAGCGAGTACATTGACCTTTATCAGCTGTTCAAGCCGAAGGAAGATGAAAAGAAAGAAAATATCAATGATGATATTGAGTTTGAGATTGAATTGATTAAGCAGGTAGAGATAAACATTGATTACATTCTATTACTTGTAAAGAAATATCAGGAAGATGGTAATCAGGATAAGGAAATCTTGGTATCCATTGATAAGGCAATCAATTCAAGCATAAATCTTCGCAGTAAATTACAGCTCATTCAAGACTTTATTAAAACGGTTACTCCTCACACAGAAGTGGATGATGAATGGAGAAAGTTTGTAGATGAACAACGAGAAAATGACTTGATGGAAATTATCACAGAGGAAAAACTGAAGGTAGAAGAAACGCAGAAGTTTATTGATAATTCGCTTCGTGATGGTATTTTAAAGACTAGTGGAACTGATATTGACGCAATTATGCCTCCGGTATCTAGATTTGGTGGTGGTAATAGGGCAGAGAAGAAGAAACAGGTAATAGATAGACTTCGGGCGTATTATGAGAAGTATTTGGAGCTGTTTAATGGGAAGTAGGACATAATACGGGAATATAATGGTAAGTTGTTACTTTATGGGAATGCAATTGTTAAAAAACATAGGAGGCGAAGATGGGAGAAGAAAATTTAGAACTAAAGAAAAAACTAATTTTACAATCTTTTTTGCCACTTTTTATTTTAATTTTAATCAAGTATTTTGATTATAGAGCCATAGTTAGTGCAATTCATTTTATCCAACATTTATCGAGGGGAGAATTTGCAATCATATTTAATATTTGGGGGAATCAATTTGTCTTACTATTTGTAGTTATGGTGGTTTCTATTATATGGATTTTTAGTGGAATAATTGCAATATGGCAATTTAAAAATGTTCAGACATCAGGATTTGTTGATGCAGGTGAAAAGATAGACATTGATGAAGAGTTAACGGATTCAGGCATTACATTTTTCGTTTCATTTGTTTTACCACTTTTAATAGATGATATAGGCTCTATACAAGGATTTTTAGTTTTTTCTGGGATATTAGGATTGGTCATATTATTAATGTGGAAAACTAATTTATACTACCAAAATCCTGTTTTGACGATATTGGGATATAAGGTATATAAATTTCATTTTATTAATCCGAGTAGAAATGGTTGTAAAGAAAAAGAGTATATCGCGGTATGTAAGTCGAAGCTGGTGAAAGAAAAAATTGTGGAATGGAAATATATCTCTGATAATGTGTGTGTTATGTACAATAAAAATTGATGAAAGAGAGGAAGTATAATGGATAGCCAAAGAGAAGAGGTTCAAGAAAAGATTGCAGATGATAATCAGGATGCTACTGTAAAAAATGCTATTAATGAAATGTTTATGGATAACGAATTTGGATTTGATGTTTTTATTAAGATGAAAAATGACGAAGCTGCAATCAAAAGATTTCTTTTTTACGAAGAGCAAGTGGAAAGAGAAACGGGTTTTAAACGGAGGATTCAGAATTCAATAGTAGAGTCTATTCAGACTATGTTTCTAGATGAATCAGCCGAGTTTACAATGGTAGAGAATATAGCAAATAATCAAGATAAATTTTACATAATTCAGCAAGATGAATCATATAGACCTTTTGAAATATTAAGTACTCCGGAAGAAGATATTACTAATTTTACAATGGATGAAAGTGCTGAAGCAGATGCCATAGTATTTAGATTCAGAAGAGGAGAAAGTTCTTTTTGGGCGTATCAGCAAATTGCTCCTGCAGCCGTTCCGAATAAAAAGAAGCAAAATTTTCTTATAAAAATTTTATCTACAGAGCATACAGACCAATTTGTCGAAATGTCAGACCAACTTTTTACCATTACAAGAAAAGTTAATTTGCTAGTTATAGGAGACAAAATTGTTACGAAAGATATTAGTTTAATGCAGAGACATTTTGGTTTTGAGGATTTTGTGAGAGCTTCAGCACGGAAAGCTGTTTCAGACATTTCTAATATACATATTGTTGCAAACGATGATAAATTAACGGATTATATAGAAAGAACATCAACGAAATATTCTAAAAAAATGATGCGTATAAAAAATTACCATGTTATTGAAAAAACAGCGGATGAACTTGTTGAGAAATTAGAGAGTGTGGAACGGTGGAAAGGTGTTTTTGATATACAAGATAATAAAATTAATCTTCGTACATATAAGGATGTTGAAAATTTAATTGATCTCTTCGATGAACGGTATACGTTCTCACTGGTTACAAATGATGAATTTGATACAGATGTAAAGCAATTGGCATAAACAATATACAATGTAATTGGCAATAAAAAATGATAGTTGGAAGGCAATATAATTTTTTCGATAAAGTGGTTAGAAGGAGAACTATTATGAAGAAAACGCTTGTATGCTTTGCTAATTCCAGGAAGATAGGTGGAAAATGCTTTGCGGGTAAAGAGCTTGAAAACAACCAATGGGTTAGACCAGTTAGTAGTAGACATGATGAATCACTAATTGAAAAGGAAGAATGTATACGTGGAAGAAATTGTACATGTTCTTTCTGTAACCCGATTTTACCAAATCTTTTAGATGTTATTGAAATAGATATCAGGAAATACGTCGGAGAATCTCATCAAGTTGAGAATTATCTTGTTGGGGATTGCAAGTGGAAGAAAATTGGTGTTTTGAAATCAGAGTGCATAGATGATTTTTTAGATACGTCAAAAGGTGCATTGTGGATCAATGGATATGAGGCCTGGCATAGAAAAAATGATCGAATACCTAGTGAGCTAAGCGATGGAATCAGGGATTCGTTGAGGTTGATAGAAGTCAAGAATTTATATATTATTGTTACGATTGAGGGAGCGGATTTTGGAAATCCAAGAAAAAAGATAAATGGTAAATTTAAGTACAAAAATATTGACTATATAATTCCTATAACAGATCCGGTCATAGAGCAGCAGTACTTACATTTAGCAGAGGGGATATATTCATTGGAAATAGAATGCGAAAGGATTATCTTGAGCCTAAGTGCAGGTAAGGAATACAATGGATACATATATAAATTCATTGCAGGAGTAATGTTAATATAGATTATAAAAGATCTATTTTTAGGATACTGATTAAAAGGAAGGTGAGAGTATGAATGATCTATATACCATTGGGCATTCACAACATCCAATACAAAAATTTATTGGCTTATTAAAACAACATAATATAGAGTTTGTTGTTGATGTGAGAAGTACTCCCTATTCAAAATATGCATCGATGTATGATAGAGAAAATATTAGTAACGAACTTAAAAATGCAAATATATCATATGCGTTCATGGGAAAATACTTTGGGGCAAGGCAGGATGACAAGTCTTTATATACAAAAGAGGGATATTTGGATTTTCAGAAAGTTGCAAAATGGGATATTTTTGAAAAAGGAATGGATAATGTAGTTAGAGGAATGGAAACAAAGAGAATTGCTTTGATGTGCTTAGAAAAAAAACCAATTGATTGCCATAGAGCAATTTTAGTAGCAAACGCGTTTTACTGTAAAGGCTATTCGGTAAAACATATTTTGGAAAATGGTAAAATAGAAACACACCAAGAATTAAATGAGGAATTATTAGATTTGTATTTTCCAGATAGAAATCAAATAAGCTTTTTTGATAATAGAACAGACGAGGACTATTTAGAAGATGCATATAAGATACGTAACAAGGAAATTGGATATCATTTAGAAGAGAGGTAAATAGTATGTTGAAAATTTATTCCATTGGATTCACGAAAAAAAATGCTAAAACTTTTTTTGAATCATTAATTAATAACCAAGTAAAAAAAATTATTGATGTAAGGCTTAATAATACATCACAGTTAGCAGGTTTTGCAAAAGGAAATGATTTGAAGTATTTCTTAGGAAAAATAGCTGGTATGGGATATGAATATGAAGTAATATTTGCACCAACAAAAGTAATTTTAGATGCATATAAAAAGGGAGATATAGATTGGATGCAATATGAAGAAAAATACATTCAACTTATGAAAGAAAGAAAAATTAGCGAATATATTGAAAAGAAAGGAATTGACTTTTGGGAATCAGCTTGTCTATTGTGTAGTGAAGAAACTCCAGATAACTGCCATAGGAGACTTGCCATAAATGAGATAATAAAAGTTTTTCCAACAACTGATGTCCATCATATTATAAAGTAATATAATTTCATCGCAAATAGGTAGATTGATCTTCAGATAAACATTATAGGATTACAACTTATTAGTTTCGCTGATACCGTTATGATACCCAAAGCTTATTATACTCAAAATAATACGCAGAATACCCGGAATAAAAGCAATTAAATAGCAGAAAATATATCATATACATTCGCATTAAGGCGAATAGTTAGGGAGTTTGAATAATTAACAAGAGCCTACAGCCACAATATTTACGTCATCTGTAGGCTTTCTTTTTGTCTCGCGATAATCAAATGACAATACTTTTGAAAACGGCATTTCTATAAAAAACCGCCATCAGTTTCTTTAATCTGTTTATATCTTAAATTTAATAATGATTCTGCACCATCTGGTTGATACAAATCTAATAGTTCAAGGTAATTTCCAGAGTTTTTATAATTATTTATTAGACAACGCATATCATCAGAATTTTTGCCAAACATCATACCAAGAAGTCCCAAATCGTAATAATTTTGCTTGTCATTGATAATGCCCTGTTCATGTAAATCTTCCATGATATCATTTAGTCGGACTTGCCCACCTATTTGCATTGCTACATGAAATAAATCTGGATCAACAGTGCGAAGATAATTTAAATATCGCGTCTCTATATTTTTGTTTGGAACACCACTCATCATCCAATTCGAAATATTTTCGAGAGAAGCACCCACACCTTTATCATCGATTAAATGCATTTGATATTTTCCATCTTCTGTTGGAATAAATGTATAGTGCCCATCCTCTGAGTATAAAGTATTAGACCATGAATTTTTCTTTGCAGCTGCATCTTGAACAAGTACTGTAAATGCTTTGTGTGCATCAAAACTTGCGCAACTATCGGTAGCTATTTCCATTTTTCCGGATGCGACTGCAGTTTGAATCAATTCATAATCCGATGGTTTTTTCCCATGATAATAATAGCTATAGGAGTCTTTCAATTTATCATAACTATCGGGTAGTTCTACAGAATTAACTTTTTCTGAATCAATTTCTATATAACTAGGCGCAGATTTGCTTCCGCCAGTATGAGTTCTTACACTGGATCCTTTGATTATATTATCACTATATTTTTCTTTTAAAACACCTTCTGTGATTGAAACAGATACAAATCCAAATAGATTTTTGTTCTTATTAGTAGGAGAATCTTCTTGTTTTACATTTATTGATACGAAGCTCTTCAAGTTATTACCTTTGTTCGTAATATTATAAAGGTAATTAATTAAGTTCACTGATGATATATTCATTTTACAACATTCCTCCACTTGGTATTTAAATATATATCGGAATAATGCTTACAAATGTTTACGATAGGTCATTTGTCTGTGCTATCAGGTATTGATGGTTTAATTTATTGGTAGGTAGTCTTAAGATTATCTACCATATTTTTATTCTTAAGTCTAAAGATTATGCTTTGAAAATGATCGCAGAATATTAATTAACCAAGATAGATAGTGGATTTGCGTTAAAAAGAATGTTAAAATCTATATATTAGATTAATAAACAGAAAAATTAAATTTTGCATTTACAAAATGAAAAGAGAATAGGAAAGATGCTAGTCTATGAAGGAGAAGAAATGATGAAATGTGGCGAATATTTAAAAAAGTATAAGAGTATTATAGTTTTTGATTGTGAAACAAATGGTTTGGACTTTAATACCTGCCAAATCATTGAATTGGCTGCCATTAAAATTGGTATAGATATAAATGGTGATATGTTTGTTGAAAAAGAATTTGATAAATTCATATCCCTTCCAGAAGGGAAAAGGCTCCCTAGTAAGATTATTGAACTGACTGGAATATCAGATAACATGTTAAAAAACGAAGGGTTTGCTAAAGATGTGATTGCAAGAGAATTTCTTGAACTAGTTGATGGTTCAACCTTACTAATTGCCCATAATGCCCAATTCGATGCATTATTCTTATTATCTTTATTAAAAGGATATGATTTTCCAAGCTTTGATTATTTAGATACATTGACAATTTTTAAAGACAGACGAGCATACCCACATAAATTATCTGACGCGATCATAGCTTATGGTTTAGAGAATAAAGTGATTAATAGTCATAGAGCAATTGATGACGTATGTGCATTAATGGAAGTTTTAAAAGAGATGATTATGGAAAGGGATGACATACATACGTATATTAATATATTTGGATATAATCCGAAATTTGGAGTGAGTGGAAAGAAGATAACGGGGATTCAATATGCAGCACATAAATATAACAATGATATGACGGATGAAAATAATACCTTACCAGCATTATTAGATAAAAAACAAGACGTATATACCCAGCTATCATTTGGGTCTGACCTGATATAACAATAAAAAAGCACAGATGGAATTATTAGACCTATTTCGCTTTAAAACAGAAAGCACAAATGTATGAATTTAATTTGGACCATGTACTACTAGATAAAATAGAAAAGAATAATTCAAAATATCCCTTAGACAAAGTGAAAGGAAAAAATCAAAAATATACAGAATATTAGTTCCAGACGGTATATATAAAAGGAGGAGGTACAAAATGATAAGAACGATACGAAAAGTAATGCAAGGTACAACCCAGTATGATGGAGCGGGTGTAAAATTGGTACGCTTAATCGGGTATTCTACTGTGGAAGAGTTTGATCCCTTTTTAATGCTAGACGCTTTTGATTCAGAAGATCCAGAAGACTATGTCAATGGATTTCCTTGGCATCCACATCGTGGAATTGAGACGGTAACGTATCTAATAAAAGGTGATATAGAACATGAAGATAGCCTGGGAAATAAGGGAAGTATTTTGGACGGATGTTGCCAATGGATGACAGCAGGAAGTGGAATCATGCATCAGGAAATGCCAAAGTGTTCGGAGAGGATGCTGGGGGTCCAACTTTGGTTAAATCTACCTAAAAAGGACAAAATGACAGCGTCACAATATCGTGATATTAAAGCAGATATGGTACCTGAAATTTACGAGGAAAATTGTTCTGTTAGAATTATTTCCGGATCTTATAAAAATGCAAAAGGGGCAATTCAGGGAGACTACGTAAAAACATTATTTTTGGATGTGGATATGAAACCTGGTGCACAGTGGAAGCTGCAAACGGACCATGAAAACAAACTCTTTGTTTATATTGTGGAAGGAGAAGGCTGGTTTGAAGAATCCAAGGAAAACCTCCAAATGAGTAGGAGAGCTATTCTTTTTAATAGTGGGGATGAGCTTATGGTAAGAGCATCGGAAAAAGGAATGCGATTATTTGTATTTGCTGGAAAACCGCTTCAAGAACCAGTTGCATGGGGCGGACCTATTGTAATGAATACCAGTCAAGAGCTGGATCTGGCCTTCCAGGAAATTGAGGACGGTACATTTATTAAGTAAATTTTTATTGAATATATTTTGTTTATATTGATAAGTAGTATCCTTCTAAAGCTGACAGCATCAAAACTTCAGTTAATGCTAGGGGTCTTAAATGCAATCTATAGGTAGCTTATCGTGAGAAATTTGTGGTGTAAGGGTAGCATAATATTTTTATAAAGAATAACACAACTAAAAATTCAATATTTACAATAGGAAACATGCAGGGGAAATGTGTATGGTATCGGGCATATAAATGAATATGTTACAAAAATGCGCGAAGTAGATGATGTACCAGGAATGTTCTAGAGCCATTAGGAATGGATAATAGTTATTGAAAAGGTAAAGATCGGGTTTTTTGTAGATGGAAATTCACTAGTGTATTTATTCAGCATAATTTGTTGTCTCATTGAACTTTATGTAGGAATTAACTTATGGGAAAGAAGGAGTAAGATAAAAAAATAAAATAAGAAAATATGCAGTTGCTAAGGCTATTTTTCTTTTCTACTAGCTATCATAATTGCGACATTTCCTTATCTATTGCATTATAATTATTTAATGATAGTAGTTTGGTATTCACCATGCCTGCAAGTTGCAATGATGGGTAGTGTAATATGTTTGTTAGGATATGCTATAAAATGTATAAGAAGTATCTAAGCCAACTAAAGTAAATCTCCCGTATACCATAAACAGTATGCGGGAGATTTTTTGAAACTAATATGTTTTCTTGGCTTTTTTTACTGATTTTTTAACGGTTGATGTTGGATCAGAAACAACTTTTTCTGCTTTTGGTTTTTTTGTTTCTCTTGTTTTTGTACTTTTTTCTGCCATAGGAATCACCTCCATGTTCATAGTCTCTTTGTGCCTGCCATACAATTTTGGCTAATTTATTATCTGCCTTTATTACAAACTTTGTATTGAGGCCGATATTAATAAATGAACATTTTCCATAACGACCATCGATCTTTTACAGATATTAATAATGATATCATAGTTTGTATACACTAACAACTGGATAACGACAAATACGTTGGAATAAATAAAAATTAATAAAAATAAAATTAAAAAAATCAAACTTTTTAATACTAAAAATCATCTATATAATATACACCTAAATAAGCAAATGCATAAAATAAATAAACAAGGGAGGAAGGACATGGAAGAAACATATGAAAGTATAGTAGATTATATCCTTGCAAATCAGAATAAATTTTATAGAATTGCCTACACGTATGTGTATAGCAAGGAGCATGCCTTAGATATTGTACAAAATGCAATTTGTAAAGCACTTACAAATTATGGAACACTCCGTAACCCAGACGCAATAAAGACCTGGTTTTATCGGATTTTAGTTAATGAGAGTCTGCAATATAAGCGAGCAAATCAAAGGGAAATTTCTACAGATGTGAGTATGTTGAAGGAAGAGGGGTATGTGGAATCGGGATTTGAAAGGGAGGATGATATATTCCTGGCAATCCAGACACTAAGTAAGGAACAGCACACGGTTATTATTTTACACTATCTTGAGCAATTAACTTTAAAGGAAATAGCAAAAGTGACAAAGACACATCTAAGTACTGTGAAATCTAGGTTGTATGCAGCACTTGAAAAGTTGCGGAAAGATATGGAGGGATATCAATATGAGTAAAGTGGAAGAAGGAAAAGATAGATACGATAAGATTGAAATTCCAGAGGAATTAAAAGGAAGAGTAAAGCAGGCGATTGTGTCTGTTAATAAGGAGAAGATCGTGAAAGAGACGAATAACAATCAAAAGAAAAAGATACATGATTTTAGGGGAAACCTAATGAGAATCGCAGCGGTCATTGTTATTATAACAACCGTGGGGCTAAATACCAGTCAAGCATTTGCCCAAGGAATGAAGGATATCCCAGTGATAGGCGGGTTGTTTGAGATACTGACGATCCGCTCCTACGAAAGTCATGAGGATAATGAAAATATTTCCGTTAAGGTACCGTCGGCACAGATTGAGGACGAGTATGAAACACAAGAAACGAAAGTATTCGTTGAGGATGTGAACGACAGAATTCAAAAGATTGTGGACAACTATGTAGCAGACGCCCAAAAGAGAACGGATGAATATAAGCAAGCTTTTTTAGAGACAGGCGGCACAGAAGAAGAGTGGACAGAACGAGACATAGATATTAATGTTGATTATGAAATTAAATATCAGGACGATAAAAGAGTGTCTTTCGTGCTAACAGGATATGAGAGTTGGGTAAATTTTTCACAGACACAAGTTTATTTTAACCTGGACCTAAATACGAATCGTGAGATTACCTTACAAGATCTGTTGGGAAAAGAGTATATAAAAATTGCAAACGAACAGATTATCGCACAGATAGAAGAGCAAAGTAAGAATGAAGGTTTTATATATTGGGGATATGGTGAAGCAGTGGAAATGGCGGATGAAGGATTTAAGACAATTGACCCACAAACTCCATTTTATATGAATAAGGCAGGTAATCCAGTCATTTGTTTTGAAAAGTATTCCATTGGTCCTGGCTATATGGGAGTACAAGAGTTTGAAATTCAAAAATAATGTTCTTGAATCTTTAAGACCAGTAGTTGAAGTTAATTTATTAAATTCAATTATCTTTTTTAAAAAAACGTCTTGATTTTTGCCACAGAGAGTGATAATCTAAGGTTAGCAATAACTAACTGCGAAAAAGTCATTTGGAGGTAAATGGATGAAAGGTTTAATCATTAGTGATGTAAAAGCAAGAGAAATAATTGATTCAAGAGGTAATCCAACGGTAGAGGCAGAGGTTATATTATGTGACGGGACTGTGGGAATTGGAGCATCACCTAGCGGAGCATCCACAGGGATTTTTGAGGCATTAGAATTAAGAGATAATGATCCTAAACGTTTTAATGGAAAAGGTGTTAGCCAAGCGGTACATAATATAAACACAACAATCAAAGAAGTTCTTGTAGGAAAAGATAGTAGCGATATTTATGCAATTGATAAGATAATGATAGAAGCAGATGGTACAAAAGACAAATCAAATCTAGGGGCTAATGCTATTTTAGCTGTTTCCATTGCCGCATGTAGGGCAGCAGCAAAATCACTAGGAATTCCACTTTATCGTTTTCTTGGAGGTGTAAATGCCAATGTATTGCCTGTTCCTATGATGAACATTTTAAATGGTGGTGCCCATGCAACAAATACAGTGGATACCCAGGAATTTATGATTATGCCAGTTGGAGCAAAAAGCTTCACAGAAGGATTAAGATGGTGTACGGAAGTATTTCATAAGTTAGCTGGTATTTTAAAAGAAAAGGGATTAGCTACTTCTGTAGGTGATGAGGGTGGATTTGCTCCAGACCTAGCTAGTGATGAAGAAACAATAGAAGTAATTCTAGAAGCTATTAAAAAAGCAGACTACATACCAGGAGAAGATTTTGTAATTGCTATGGATGCCGCTGCTAGCGAATGGAAAGGCAATGGAGTAGGCAACTATCATATGCCTAAACGCGGGGTAGACTATACATCCAGAGAATTAATTGATCACTGGAAATCTCTTTGTGAAAAATATCCAATCTACTCTCTTGAGGATGCATTAGATGAAGAAGACTGGGAGGGTTGGAAGATCCTTACAGAAGAACTTGGAGATAAGGTTCAATTAGTGGGAGATGACTTATTTGTAACCAATACAGAAAGATTAGCAAAAGGAATTGAACTTGGCTGTGGTAATTCTATCCTTATTAAACTAAATCAAATTGGATCTGTTTCAGAAACACTAGAAGCAATTAAGATGGCTCACAAAGCAGGTTTTACCGCCATTATTTCCCATCGCTCTGGCGAAACAGAAGACACAACCATTGCTGATTTAGCTGTAGCACTTAATGCCGGACAGATAAAAACAGGAGCACCAAGTAGAAGCGAACGTGTAGCAAAATACAACCAATTAATTCGTATTGAGGAAGAGTTGGGAAGTTCCGTGGTATATAGAAAAAAGGAAGCATTTAATTTTAAGAAATCCTGATAATGAAATCCTGATAAAGAAATCAAGATAAAGAAATATTTAAAGTAGATAAAAAATGTTTCAAAAAATGCGGCCACGTTTGATGGTCGCATTTTTTATGGCATTGATGTGAAACCGCATAATGAACCTAGCAACCTAGCAACCTAATAATAAAAACAACGAGTACAATAAATAATCTCGCAGATAACAGCAATCAAGAATATAATAGTATGGAATTGGTGAATATTGATATATAATTAGATAAAATATATTTTAATACAAATATATAAAAGAAAGGATGCCTTATGAAAAAACCATATGTTTTTATATCAGATTTTGATGGTACGTTATCTACGAAGGATTTTTATCAAATCATTATGGATGAATATTTAGGTGATGAAGGAAAAAGATTATTTGAAGATTGGAAAGCCGGAAAGTATATGGATAAGGATTTTCTGAATAAAATATATAGTTCCATTAATCGTAATGAAGAAGAGATTATGGAGGATATAATGAGGATTCAGTTAGATGATGGAGCCAATGATTTTATAGACCATGTTAAAACGTCTGGCGGTGAATTTGTAATAGCCAGTGCAGGAACTAGTTATTATATTGAGCGATTGCTAGAAAAATATCAGATTAGAGACGTTAAGGTATATTCCAATCCAGGTGTTTACAAGGATAGAGGCATCCATCTTCAAATTGATCCATCTGACAAATATTATTCTAAACGTTATGGAATAGATAAGGCTAAAATAGTAGAAGAATATAAAAAGAAATATCAAAAAGTGTTTTATGCAGGGGATAGTCAACCAGATGTAGCAGCTTGTAAAATTGCAGATATTGCATTTGCAAAATCAAAGTTAATAGATTTGCTTGAATCGGAAGGAGTTCCATGTATTCCCGTGTTAACCTATCAAGATATTGAAGATTATTTACGGAAAGAAGGTGTATTATATTGAGTTTAAATAAGACCCATCGCATATCAATTCCCACCTTGCTAAAGGTAGGAAAAGGTAAATTAGGTGAAATAGGTATATATTTAAAAGATAATGAACTAAATAGTGTGGTTGTATTTTTTGGAAACGGATTAATTGAATTATTTGGTGGAAAGGTGTTAAATTCCATGGAATGCTCCGGGGTTGAAGTTTTAGATTATAGAGAAATTGATTCTACTCATATGAATGATATTATAGATCTTGCATTTCAGATTAATAATAAGGCAAAGGCTATCATTGGAATTGGAGGTGGAAAGGTCATTGATGTTGGAAAATATGCGGCCTTTCTTAAAAACATTCCTTTTATTAGTGTTCCTACATCTGCTTCTAGTGATGGTTTTTCTAGCTCAAGCGCTTCGCTTTTAGTGAATAATAAAAGAACTTCTGTACCAGCAAGATTGGCTTATGGAATTATAGTGGATACAGAGGTCATAAAAGGTGCACCAGACAAATTCATTTACTCAGGAATAGGCGATTTAGTTTCTAAGATTACGGCGCTGTTCGATTGGGTATATGAAGACCAACAGGGATATGGTACATTAGATGATTTTGCCATGATGATTGCGAAAAAGGCGGTAAACAGTTTTGTTAGGACTCCCTTTCATAGCATTAAAGAAGATTTGTTTTTAAAAGAATTGGTGGATTCGTTGGCAATGAGTGGAATAGCAAATGAAATTGCTGGAAATAGTGCACCATCCAGTGGAAGCGAACATTTAATTTCCCATGCATTGGACAAAATTTTAGAAGAACCGCAATTGCATGGAATACAAGTGGGTATAGCCACGTATCTTATGAGTAAGGTTCAAAATCATAGATGGGTTCGTGTGAATCAGGTGCTAACAGATACAGGGTTTTGGGATTATGTCTCGACACTTAATCTTAAGCTAGAAGATTATCTAGCAGCTATTGATATTGCCCCTACAATCAAGCCAAATAGGCATACGTATATTCACGAAGAGCAATATCGATTAGAAGCAAAAAAGATATTGAAGGAAGACCCCATTTTTATAAAAATATTTAAATAAAAATGTTAATTAATTAACTACTCACAAGTTTTGTACATTAAGTAAGGAGGATACCCATGTTAGAAAAGATTGATCTTAAGAAAAAACTTAACGCAAAAGAGTATCGAATTGTTTTAGATGAATTGGCACCTCAATTAGCTCTATTACAAAGGGAGTGCAAAAAGGCAGAAGTTCCAATTATGATCTTATTTGAAGGGTGGGGTGCCTCCGGTAAGGGTACATTAATTAACCAATTAATTACTCCTTTAGACCCAAGGGGATTTAAAGTTTTCACCATGCAGAAAACTTCTGAAGAAGAGGCATTAAGACCTTTTTTATGGAGGTTTTGGACAAAAATGCCGGCAAATGGTCGCATTCATATATTTGATCAAAGCTGGTATAAAAATGTAATAGAGGAACGTATCAAAGGAACCACTTCTGAAAAAGAAAAGGTAGATGTAATAGGAGAGATACTTCCCTTTGAAGAAGCATTGGTGAACGATGGTATGGTAATCATAAAGTTTTTTCTTCACATATCTAAAAATGAACAAAAGAAAAGGTTTAAGAATTTAGAAGAATCCAAAAAGACCTCATGGCGTGTTACCCAGCAGGACTGGAAGCAAAATAATCAGTATGAAAAATATTTAAATTTATTTGATGATATCATAGCAAAAACGGATACAGACTTTGCATCTTGGAATATTATAGAGGCCACAGACAAAGAATATGCAGCAAGTAAGATTATGGCAACGGTAGTAGATAAATTAAAAGACGCACTTTTACAGAAACAAAACTATGCCTCCAAATCAAAAAAGGATACCGCTCAAATAGAACCCCCATTAGAATTACAATTAGATGATTCAGGGGAATCCAAACGGTTGCAAAAAGAAGAATTTAAAACAATCGAAAAATCACTGAAATTGGATGTGTTAGGAGGAGTGGATTTAAGTCTAACATTGGAGAAGGAAGATTATAAGAAAAAACTAGAATCTCTTCAAGAGAAACTTGCCATTTTACATTTCGAAATGTATAAAAATAGAATTCCGGTGGTACTGGCATTTGAAGGTTGGGATGCCGGAGGAAAAGGAGGCGCTATCAAACGCCTTACTGAAAATATTGACCCAAGGGGATATGAAGTTATCCCAGTTGCAGCGCCTAATGATATGGAAAAGACACACCATTATTTATGGAGATTTTGGAACGCCATGCCAAAAGCAGGCCATCTAGCTATTTTTGACCGCTCCTGGTATGGGCGAGTTATGGTTGAACGGATAGAAGGGTTTTGCTCTGAAACACAATGGCAGAGATCTTATAAAGAAATTAATAATATGGAAGAGCATCTGACGAGTTTTGGATGTATTGTAATTAAATTTTGGATGCAAGTGGATAAAGAGGAACAGCTAAAACGATTTAAAGAAAGACAGGAAACGCCAGAAAAGCAATGGAAGATAACAGAGGAAGATTGGAGAAACAGGGAAAAGTGGGATGCTTATGAAGAAGCAGTCAATGAGATGATCATTAGGACATCCATCACCCGTGCACCTTGGGTTATTGTCGAAGCAAATAGTAAATATTACGCCAGAATTAAAGTGTTAGAGACAGTAGTAAGTGCATTAGAAGATAAAATGAATAAAATAAGATAGAAGAAATGAAATAGAAAAAATAAAATAGAAGAAATAAAATAATAATAAAATGACAGGGAAGGATTTCTCATATGAAAAATCCTTCTCTGTCATAATTTTATAAAATCTTTTAATAATTTACGTTATAAAATAATTGGGCAATAGGTGAAGTTTTATCTAATACAATGGTGCCACCACTATTTTTAAAGGAAGCTTTCATAGCATCCAATTGTCTAACGAAAATATAAAAATTAGCTTTACTTTCATCATTATAAGCGGATGACATGAGTTTCATATATTCAGCATCTCCCTGAGCTGTAAGCCAGTCTGCATTCTTCTGCGCTTCAGATAATAAAATAGTAACTTTTTCAGTGGTTGCATTTTTAATTTCTGTTGCCTCTTTTTCCCCTTGTGCAACATAAGTTGCAGCAATATTATTTCGTTCTGAAATCATGCGGTCGTATACAGCCGCCTTATTTTCATCGGGTAAATCCAACATTTTTGTTTCAATTGCCGTCACTTCAATTCCGTAGCCGGATAAGTTATTTCCAATACCTGCTAAAATCATAGTAGCTAACTCTCCATTCCTTCCACTAATGACTTCTTCCTGAGGAAGGCTACTAATTACATTTTTCATAGAGTTATAGATGGTTGTGTTAATTCGGTATTCGGCCGTGTCTCTAGAACCACTGAGTTTTTGGATAAATAATTTTGCATCTATAATCTGCCAAGTGGCAAAACAATCGGAAATCATGGTCTTTTTATCCGAGGTCATGACTTCGGAAGGTGCAAGATCATATAACATTAAATCACGCTCAATCTTTGTTACACTTTGAATAAATGGTATTTTAAAAGATAATCCATATGCAGTGTCTTCCGTCTTTTCAACTCTAATAATCTTACCAAATTGTTTTACTGCACTATATTCATTAGGTCTTGTTTCTACCTTACACATCAAAAAAACAATATTTGCAATTATAAAAATTACAATAACTTTAAATACAATATTACCTATTTTACCTAATTCATTAAACATGAGTTGTCTCTCCTTCTACCTAATCTGTTACTTCTGTATTAGTAGTTTCCTTTGATGATTTCACCGTTACCGAGCTAAATTCTTCTAAGGGAAGAAGTGTCTGGGTTGAGCCATCTGTAATATATACTTTCATTCCTGGAAGTAAATCTTCAATAGTTTCAAAGAACATACGTTGCTTCGTTACCAGGGGAAAATTCAAGTATTCTGTATAGAGAGAGTCAAATCTTTGGACCTGTCCTTCAGCTTCATTAATTCTTGATTCTTTATATGCGTTTGAATCCTTTGTAATCTTATCTGCCTTTGCTTCTGCTTCAGGAATTCTAGTGTTAGCATCTGCTTTAGCATTATTGACAGCGGTTGCCATACTCTGCTTTGCATCTTCTACAGATTTAAATGCAGAAGCAACTTCTGCAGGTGGTTCGGAATCTTGGATGGTAGCGTTTACCAACATAATACCAATGTCTTCTTTTTCCAATCTGGTTCTTAATAAATCTTCCACAGTAGTTTGAATTTCAAGTTTGCCTGTTGTAAGGACAGAATCGATTTCATGTGTTCCTACAGTATCTCTAACATAGCTTTGTGCTAAGTTTTTTAATAACACTTCCGGTTTCTCAGAGGCATATACATATTTAACGGGATCTACAATCTGATATTCAAAATAAAAATCAATATTTACAAAATTATAGTCTTTTGTAATCATAAATGATTCAGAAGGAATAGATTCTATTGTTTCAAGATTATATCCTATGGAAAACCCCTTCACTGCCTTTAGAATTACTTTCTTATGCTGAATAAAGGGTATTTTAAAATTCATACCAGTTTCATCCACTACCTCAGTTTTGCCGAAGGTTGTTACCACAGCAAATTCATCCTCATTTAGAAAATATACAGTTTGAAAAAATGCTATTAAAATAAATAATACAATAACCACAGAACTAATTATGGTATAGACATTATTACGCGTCCTCTGTTCTTCATTCATTTGTGTTTTGTTCCTCATTATATCCTCCTTTGTAATTGTTTAAGTTCATATGTAATCCATTATCTCACTTTTGATTTTTAAACGTCAAGTGCAATTTACAAATCAAGATTTTAAAAGATATTATTTTTTCAGATATGGATGTTATAATATGTTATAGTATTTACGAAAATGGATAACATATAAAAATAAATAACATATAAAAATGGATAACATATTAAAATAAATCACGTTAGAGAGGTTACGTAACATATGAATCTGAATAGGGATTTTTATACAAGGGATACATTAACAGTAGCAAAAGAATTACTTGGAAAAATATTAGTTAATAGGACTAGGGAAGGTGTTACAAAAGGCAGGATTGTTGATGTAGAGGCTTATATGGGTCCAAATGATAAGGCAGCACATTCTTATCATAAAGTTAATTCAAAAAGAACCCAAATACAATATTTGGAGGGTGGATACGCATACATCTATTTGATTTATGGAATGTATCATTGCATGAATATTGTAACCAGTGAAGCAGAGAGACCAGAATCTGTCTTGATTCGAGGGTTAGAACCTGTTGAAGGAATAGAACTAATGCATAAAAGACGTGGAAGAGATAAAATCAAGGAATTATGTAATGGACCGGGAAAACTTTGTATTGCCATGGGAATTCAGAAAGAACATTATGGGATGGATTTGTGTGGAAATGAACTATATATTGAGGATGATATAGAAATAATAGATTATAATATCATTGCTTCAAAGAGAATTAATATTGATTATGCAGAAGAGGCAAAAGATTATCTTTGGAGGTTTACGATAGAAGATAGCCCATATATTTCAACAAAGATAGTAGAATAATACACAAACTCAAGCGTTCACGACCTTGACAAAGAATTCACAACTAGATATAATATTGCTTATATATCTGGTCAAAAGATCAGGATGTCAGAGTTTATACATACGATTTTGACGTACGCTTTATTTTTTTACTAAAAACTTTTTAAAAGGAGATTTATAATGAAAAAAGTATTAGCTTTATTATTATGTACAGCATTAACAGCCGGTATGTTAGTTGGATGTGGGTCTAAGGATGAGAAGAATGATGGGAAGAAATGGGTAGTTGCTACCGATACCGTTTTCAAACCATTTGAATACACGAATGAGAAAAATGAATTTGTAGGAATTGACGTGGATATACTTGATGCAATTGCAAAAGATCAGGGATTTACATATGAGTTACAAAGTATTGGTTGGGATGCAGCACTTGCGGCTGTTCAGGCAGGTCAAGCAGATGGTTTGATTGCGGGTGCTTCCATTACAGAAGAACGTATCAATAATGGATGGATTTTCTCAGATGGTTACTATGAAGCTACGCAAACATTTGTTGTAGCTGCGGGAAGTGATGTTTCAAGCTTTGAGGCTCTTGCTGGTAAAAATGTTGCAGTTAAAAATGGTACAATGGGTGCTAATTTTGCAAACAGCCTAAAAGATGAATACGGATTTACAGTCACTGTATTTGAAGATTCACCTACGATGTATCAAGATGTTATTCTTGGAAATAGTGTTGCATGTGTAGAAGACACTACAATTATGGCAGTTTCTATTAAAGAAGGTAGTCTAGCGCTTATGATTCCAGCAGGAATGGAAAGTGAAGGCGCACCATACGGTTTTGCAATTATGGATAAGGAAAATCAAGAATTATTAGATATGTTTAATGCTGGACTCAAAAATATAAAAGAGAACGGAACATATGATAAAATTCTTGATAAATATTTCAAATAATATCAAATTTATTTTGATTGCGAACGTGGGGGACCTATTGCAGGTCTCTCACGTTCTTGCTTTTTAGTAGTAGGACCTTATAAAATAATTATAAAGGAGAAAGAATTAAATGGCGTATATTATTCAAACCTATGGCTCCATGCTACTTGAAGCATTGGGAAAAACTTTACTTCTCACACTTTTATCACTATTTTTTGCTATGATTATTGGTATGATTTTTTCTTTAATGAATGTAGGAAAAAATCGGATTCTTAACTTAGTGGGAACAGTTTATGTTGATGCAGTTCGTGGAGTACCACTGATAGTTTTAGCATATTTTATTTATTTTGGGTTACCTGCTGGCATTAAAGCCATGGGTATACAGGACTTTAGGCTATCCGCTCTTCAGGCAGGAACCATTGCACTTGCTATGAACTGTGGTGCTTATATGGCTGAAATTATTCGCGCAGGTATTGAAAGTGTGGATAGAGGTCAGATGGAAGCAAGTAGAAGCCTTGGTCTTAGTTATAGTAGCAGTATGCGACTTGTTGTGTTACCACAAGCGATACGCACCATGATTCCATCGATTATTAACCAGTTTATTATTACATTAAAAGATACCTCCATTCTCTCTGTTATTGGTTTCCCAGAGCTTACAAATATGGGTAAGACCATCAGTGGTAACACATTTAAAAGTTTACAAACATGGGCAATTGTTGGTCTTATGTATATGATTGTCATTATCACTTTAAGTAGAATTGCGAAGAAAGTGGAACGGAGGGTAAACCGTGGAAGATAGAAATACGATTATTAGTGTGACTAATTTAAAAAAGAATTTTGATGAATTAGAAGTTTTAAAGGATATTAATATTACTATTGCAGAAGGGGAAGTCGTTGTTTTGATAGGACCTTCTGGAAGCGGAAAATCCACCCTACTCCGCTGTTTAAATCAATTAGAGGTTGCAACAAGTGGAACGATTGTGATAGATGGTAATAATATAACAAATAAACACACTGATATTAACAAGGTTCGTGAAAAAATCGGAATGGTTTTCCAACACTTTAACCTTTTCCCACATAAAACAATCATAAAAAACATCATGCTTGCTCCTGTAGATTTAAAGAAGATGACAAAGGATGAGGCAAAGAACAAAAGCATGCAGTTATTAAAAAGAGTTGGAATGGAAGCAAAAGCCGATGCCTATCCTTCCCAGTTATCTGGTGGACAAAAACAACGTGTTGCAATTGCTAGGGCTCTTGCTATGAAACCAGACATTATGCTTTTTGACGAACCTACATCAGCCTTAGATCCTGAAATGGTAGGGGAAGTATTGATGGTCATGAAAGAACTAGTTGCAGATGGAATGACTATGATTATTGTTACTCATGAAATTGGTTTTGCAAAAGAAGTGGCAGATAGAGTTTTGTTTATGGATGGAGGTTACATCGTAGAACAGGGTAGTCCAGAAGAAATCTTTTCAAATCCAAAGGAACCTAGAACCATTGATTTTTTAAATAAAGTGTTATAGTCTGGCTTGGAGGAAATTTTATGAAAAAGATTATTACGATAAGTCGTGAATTTGGTGCCGGTGGCGGTGAAATTGGAAGAAAAGTTGCCAAAGCATTGAATTATCAATATTATGATAAAGAAATTATTCTAAAAGCAGCCAAAGAGTCTAATATAGATGTAAAAAGTATGCTGAAGTGGGATGAAAAGGTTCCCATGAACTTTGGTTTTGCCCAGAGCCTTTTTGACTTTTATAATAAACCCTTAAGTGAAAAACTTTTTGCTGTTCTTCAACAGGTAATTAAAGGAATTGGAGAAAAAGGAAATTGTGTGATTGTGGGGAGAAATGCCAATACCATTTTAAAAGAATTTGATTATGGACTCCATGTTTTTATCAATGCTGATCACAATTGGCGTCTAGAGCGAATGAGAAATGAGATGTCTTTAGGAACAGATGCTAAAATTAGTGAAGAGATTCGTGCCATTGATAAAGCCCGTAGAAAATATTGTTCTTTTTATACAAATACAGAATTTGGTGTTGCAGATTATTATGATATCTGTTTAAATTCATCCTCTTTAAGTATCGACACTTGTGTGGATATTGTGTGTAATCTAGCAAAAGGGTCCAAAGAATGAACAAGATTGTAAATGGAGAAGAAGCAAATCATTTATGCCAGGTCTCATGTAGAAGTTTGCCTATTACCTATAGTGCAGATTATATTATTGCAAAGAAACCATTCTTACATGTTGACAGGGTAACCGAATTTCATGTCATGATTTATTTAAAGTATGGAAAAATGTATATTGTGGAAGATGGTATTCAATATGTGCTTACCCCGGGAACGGTTTTTTTTCTGAAAGAAGGGGTACATCATTGGGGAGAGCAGCCTTGTGATCCTGATACGGCTTGGTATTATATACATTTTAAAACGAAGATAAGTGCAGAGGAACAATTATTAAACCATGAAGAATGTTCTATGATTAAAACCAATAACATGGAAGATAAAGATTATCAAAGATACTATGAACTGCCTAAAATAATTCATTTGCCTTTTGATAATGCTATCGAGAAAAGTCTTTTAGAATTCATAGAATATTTTCGAACAGTGAATCTTGGCAAGATAGTAAAGATCAATACGATGCTTGCTAATATTCTGATACAGTGCTACGAAAAGATTGAAAATCGGAAAGATTATGTTAGGAAAAACCGTCATATAGCTCATATGATTCAATATTTAGAAAACAATTATCAAAAGCCGTTCTCTTTGGAACAAATTGGTGCAGAGGTAGGATTAAATCACAAATATGTTAGCGAACTCTTTAAGAAAGAAACAGGTCAATCCATAAGAGATTACAATATGCAATTAAAGATTAGAAAGGCGGAACATTTATTATTTGAAACAGATATGTCTATTTCTGAAATCGGAGAATATCTGGGGTTTTCCGATCCCTTTTATTTTAGTAATGTCTTTAAAAAATACCATAAAGTTTCACCATTAAAATTTAGGACAGATGCAGTTCCACCAATTTAGATTCTTCCTATTCATATATGTGATTTTAAAAGGTATAAATAAGAAACATAAATAAGAAACATCAATCAGTAAGAATAGAAAACCGGATAGATTACATATCAAACTGTCTAATTTCTATTCTTTTTTATTGCTGGGAGATTTACAATTTACTTATAACATAACTACTATTTAAATAGGATAATAAATAGAAAGGGAAGATAATATGAGTGATTTGTTAAGGCGGTTTTCTATAAAGGATTCTTTTTGGAGCTATTATGAGGACTTGGTTATTAAGGAAGTGATTCCTTATCAGGAAAAAGTATTAAACGATTTACTTCCAGAAACTCCAAAAAGTGGGGCAATTAATAATTTTAGAATTGCAGCACAGGTTTTAGAAGAAGGAAAAACAAACGAGGAGTTTTATGGAATGGTCTTTCAAGAT
>DATESN010000116.1:0-7623 GCA_035270785.1 Lachnospiraceae bacterium
TTATAGTATATCATAACTTACTCATGGAAGTAAAATTTTTTGGCCTGAAAAAATACTATCTTTATCTTCTATATTATTAATCAAACAAATTTCGTCAATTTTTGCTGTAGTCTGATAAAAGGCTCTGCAAATACTTGCCAGGGTATCTCCCTTTTGCACGACATATTCTGTCATGATTATGTTTTTTGAGTCAGTACCTAACTGCACATTTTTACTATTTTCTAATTCCTTCGTCTGCCCTGGTACAATTGCATTTTCCGTCGTACTAGCATCTTTCGTTGTACTAACGTCTTTTGTTGCGCTTGTATTTTCTGTTGCGCTTACGTCTTCTGTTGCATTTGCGTCTTTTGTTGCATTTGCGTCTTTTGTTGCATTTGCGTCTTCTATTGCATTTGCGTCTTCTATTGCATTTGCATTTTCTTGTTCTATGGAATTAGACATTTCGGATGCATTGGTACCTTTTTTAATATTCACAAAATTAACGAGGCTTTTTTCCTTTTTGTTTTTTTCTTCCACGGTATTCCCTGAGACATTATTACTTTTCTCCTTGGAGTTTTTTGTAGTCCATGACTCGATGCTAACGTCTTTGTCTTGATCCTGCAATGCGAAAACAATATAACTCAGTGCCTCTTCCATTCCCTTCATCTTTTCATAATTATTCATCATGGTAATTCCCAATACGCAGACCATAATTAAAAGAGACATGCTAACTGTATATAACCCAAGCAATATTTTAAATTGTGTTTTATACATTTTTTTATCTTCCATAATGGCTCGAAACTTCCTTATGGCTCTATCTTGGTCTCCCTCCACAATGGTTTTTCTTTGCCGTTCATTCCATGCAATCAGATAAATTTGCATTTCTTCATTTCTATCATAATATATGTAATATCCTGGCAGTACTTTTCCCCCAAGTTGGTCGCATATGTAAAACCGTTCTACACCATTATACTTGTCCATTTCCATAAATATCATGTAATTTCTTATGGTATCTGTTAGATAATTAACATTAATATGAGAATCTGAACTTTCATTTTTTATGAGTGCTCTTCCAATAATGTCCATATTAGGAAAGAACTTTTCTTTTTCCTCTTCTACACTATCCGAATTATCTTCTTTACAAATAGCCCCTCTTACAAAATAGTATTTTTTCCCTTGATCCTCTACTATTTTTCCTAAAAGATAAACCACTTTTTCTTGTATCATATCCCCAATAGCAATTTGATTTAAATACGTTGCCACGTAGTCTTCTAAGTAAATCTTATCTTCTTCTAATACTTCCCCAATTTGTCGAACGTTTTTTGGTAATACAAATTCTTCTATGTCTTTTGTTGATTTATTTTGTTCATTACTTACATTTTTCACAGTTATACCCTTCCCTTCTTCTAGGGAAAAATATATCACAATGTGTGACAAACTTTTTATCAGAAATTGTCTTGTTTTTTTCTATATCCATCGACAAAAAAAGATACGGCCTCAAAAGCCGTATCCCATTTTTATATGAATTTATAGATTGTTGTTGTATGATATTCTCTATTTGGTCCAAACACCGCTGACGGAAATTGCGGTTTATTAGCTGTATCTGGATAAAACTGAGTTTCTAAACAAAGTCCTTTTCTTGGACCATAGGTTGCGCCATTTTTACCATGGGTCTTTTCAATGAAATTACCTGCATAAAATTGAACCCCTGGAAGATCTGTGTATACTTCCATACTGCGTCCCGCAACTTTATCGTCTACCCTGGCAATTAATTGCAAGGAACCATTATATTCATCCACTACCCAGTTATGATCATATCCACCTGTTAGAACAATAGGAGGAAAATCTCCATCAATATCATCCCCTATTCGGCGTGGTTTTAAAAAGTCCATCGGTGTTCCAATAACTGGCGCAATATCACCTGTTGGAATAGCGCCCTCAGCAATTGCAGTATAATGACTTGCTTTTATCCATAGCATTTCATCATGAATATTTGGTCCATTATGTCCTGCTAAGTTAAAATAAGTATGATTTGTCATATTAATAATTGTATTTTTATCGCTTGTTGCAAAATAAGTAATTGCTAATTCGTTATCTTCATTTAAAGAATACGTAACAGTACTGGAGACGTTACCAGGAAATCCCATCTCTCCATCTTTCTTTTTCACGGAAAAAGTGATACTTTCTTTTCCTTCCACAACATCCCAAACCTTTTTATGGAATCCAAGTTCTAAATGGCTGTGCAAGTTATTTGGTCCATCATTCTTATCTAATTTATATGTAATCCCGTCCAAGATAAAAGAAGCATTTCCTATTCGATTGGCATTAGGTCCAATGGTAGAACCAAAATTACTTGCATTCACAAAATAATCTTGTAGCTTGTCATATCCCAATACAACATCATCCATTTTTCCTTCTTTATTAGGAACAAATAAATTGACTAAAATTGCACCAAAATCGGTCACTTGCGCTTTTACACCATTTCTATTTTCTAAAGTATATAGATAAATTTCTTTTCCTTCTTTTGTCTTACCGAATAACTCTTTTGCTGTTTCCATATCATTTACCCCTTTTCTATAATTCGGTTCTTCCTTCCAGTGCCCTAAGCAGTGTAATTTCATCAATGTATTCCAAGTCGCCTCCTACCGGTACTCCACTTGCAATACGAGTCACCTTAATTCCTGTCGGCTTAATAAGTTTGCTAATATACATTGCTGTTGTTTCACCTTCCAAGCTGGAATTGGTTGCAATGATGACTTCATCTACTTCTTCTTGAAGGCGCTGCATTAATTCTTTTAATTTGATATCGCTAGGTCCAACTCCAAGCATTGGTGATATTGCACCATGTAAAACGTGATATACCCCTGGAAACTTGCCAGTTTTCTCATAAGCTGCTAGATCTCTTGTATTTTCTATGACCATAATCATTTTATGATCTCTTTTATGATTAGAACAAATTGGACATACCTCTTGGTCCGTTAATGTATAACAAATTTTACAATAGCATACATTCTTTTTTGCATCTAATATAGCCTTGGTAAATCGTTCCACTCGATCTTCTGGCATATTAAGAAGATGAAATGCCAATCTTTGAGCAGATTTTGTTCCAATTCCCGGAAGGCTTGATAATTCTTCAATCAAACGATTAATATGCCCACTATATAAGTCCATTAGAAGGGAAACCCTCCTCCAATTCCTAAACCACCTGTCATTTGGCTCATAGCGTCCGCATTCGCTTCTTCTGCCAAGCGAAGTGCCTCATTGGTTGCTGCTACTACTAAATCTTCCAACATTTCAATGTCATCAGGATCTACCACTTCCTTTGATAACTTTACTTTTAAGATTTCTTTTTTACCAGATACGGTTACTTCAACCGCTCCGCCTCCTGCTTTTGCACTAAATTCCTTTGTTTCTAAATCTTTCTGATTGTCTTCCATTTGTCGTTGCATTCTTTGCGCTTGTTTCATTAAATTA
This sequence comes from Lachnospiraceae bacterium, assembly GCA_035270785.1. Lineage (GTDB taxonomy): Bacteria > Bacillota > Clostridia > Lachnospirales > Lachnospiraceae > DATESN01. The sequence continues at coordinate 3,454 of DATESN010000116.1, forward strand.
TTCATGTTGCCAGGCATTCCGCCTCCTTGAAATCCACCATGTTTTGCCACTTTTCTAATCCTCCTAATTTTCTTCTTCTATTTCAAAATGAATTACTTTCGTTAAATCTATGTAACTATCTTCAAAGTTCTTGGATGGGTCTATACTCTGAATGGTTACTTCGATCTCCTTACCTGCTACCTGGGATAAAGTTTGCTCAAGTTTTGTTTTATTTTCTGGAACTTTTAAAAAATAATCAGACGCAATTCCATCTTCCAATACTATAATTAGTTTATTGTCACCACCTAAGCTTAACTTAGCTCCCTGTAAATATTGTTTCATAGGGGCCGAAGTATTACTCACTGTAGAGGACCATTGATTCACCATTTTCTTTACATCTTCTGGAACCGCTCTATCTAATCTGGGGCGTTCCTTCGTGATCGTGTTTGGAGGTGTCACTCCTTCTTTTTGAACGATTGTTGATACAATTCCTTTTTCTAATTTCTCTTCAATTTCCCGAATCCGATCGAGAATGGCATCTTCCTTTTTATCCATCGCTGGTTTGCACAGTTTAATGATCGCCATTTCAATGAGCACTCTTTTTCCGGAAGCATATTTAATTTGACTTGATAGTTCTGAAAAGATACGAATGTATCTCATAATTGTATCAATCTCAATCATTTTTGCTTCTTCTTTGATACGAATGAGATTCTCAGACGAAACATCAATTACGCTTTCTACATCATCGGAGGACTTTGCTAATAACAAATTACGCAAGTACCATGTAAAATCAGAAACAAACTGTGTCAATTCCCTTCCTTGCATAACAATATCTTCCAGTAACTCAATACATTTTATAACGTCTCTTTCAATAATATTCCTCAATAAGTCACTAAAAACGCCTGTATCTACTGCTCCCAAAACATCTAGTACGCAATCGTAGGTAAGTAGTTTTCCAAAGTGGAACGCCGTACATTGATCGAGGAGACTAAGGGCATCACGCATGGAACCATCTGCGGTTTTAGCAATATAACGTAGTGCTTTCTCTTCCACTTGTATCTTTTCTATTTCCATTAATTCATGCAAACGTTCTGTTAATGTTAAAATGGTGATTCGTTTATAATCATACCTTTGACAACGCGATAATATGGTAATCGGTATTTTATGTGCTTCTGTTGTTGCTAAAATAAAAATAACGTAAGAGGGTGGTTCTTCCAATGTTTTTAAAAGTGCATTGAATGCTCCTATAGAAAGCATATGGACTTCATCAATAATATAAACCTTATATTTACCCTCTGCTGGGGAGTAAGATACCTCATCTACAATTTCGCGAATATTGTCCACTCCATTATTAGAAGCTGCATCAATTTCAATTACATTCATGCTAGCGCCTGCCGCTATTGTAAGGCAGCTAGTACAAGCTCCACAAGGACTTCCATCTACGGGGTGTTGGCAATTTACTGCCTTTGCAAAGATTTTAGCCACGGAAGTTTTTCCCGTTCCTCTTGTACCGCAAAAAAGATATGCATGTCCAATACGATCTGCATTTATTTGATTTTTTAATGTTGTTACAATATGATCCTGTCCTTTTACGTCTGAAAAAGTATCTGGACGGAACTTTCTGTAAAGAGCCATATATGACATGTGTACTCTCCCTGTTTTTAATCTCCGAAACTAATACCCAACATTTTAGCTTCTTGCACAATGGTAGCTTCTGGAGAAAGCATTTTAAGTTTACCTGCAACTTCTTCTAGTGGAACTTTTACAATTTCACGATTTCTATATCCAACCATAAATCCATATTCACCATTCAAAATTAATTTCCCGGCTTCGGAGCCAAGCCTAGAAGCGAATACTCTATCATATGGACATGGGCTTCCGCCTCTTTGTGTGTGTCCTGGAACCGTGACACGAACTTCTTGTCCCGTCTTTTTAAAGATCTGATCAGCTATTTCATAGGATACACTTGGAAAGGTATAATTTTTCAACTTTTCTTTGTATTCTTTTTTTGATAACTTAGCATCTTCTTTAGAAATAGCACCTTCTGCTACTGCTAAAATGGTAAAACGGCTTCCTGATTCTGAACGCTTATTTAGTGCCTCAACCACTTTATCAATTTCATATGGAATTTCTGGAATTAAAATAATATCTGCTCCACCTGCCACACCTGCATTTAGTGTAAGCCATCCCACCTTATGACCCATTACTTCGACAATAAATACACGCCCGTGGGAGGCTGCTGTTGTATGAATACAATCTATAGCAGACGTGGCTATATCCACCGCACTTTGGAATCCAAAGGTCATATCAGTTCCCCAAAGGTCATTATCTATCGTCTTTGGAAGAGTCACAATATTTAGTCCCTCTTCTCTTAAAAGGTTTGCTGTCTTATGCGTTCCATTACCACCTAAGATGACAAGACAATCCAGATTTAAGTTGTAATAAGTTTGTTTCATCGCTGCTACTTTATCAAGTCCATTTTCATCTGGTTCTCTCATTAGTTTAAATGGAGTTCTAGAACTTCCAAGAATTGTACCACCTTGGGTTAATATACCTGAAAACTCAGCGCTTTGCAACATTCTATAATTTCCATAAATAAGTCCTTTAAATCCCTCTAAGATTCCATAAATTTCCACCTCATTAGAACAATTATATAATGTTTTTGCTACGCCTCTCATGGCTGCGTTTAATGCTTGGCAATCGCCTCCGCTTGTTAACATACCAATTCTTTTCATATTGATCTCCTTACTTTTGTTACTTATCTTATTACTCTTCTTAATACTCTTTATTATTACTCTTTTGTAGGTAACTCTATTCTATTTACAAGCTATTAGCAAAAATAAGTAATTTTAAACGCTACTTTTATTATATATTATTTTGCTTGTTACCACAACTTTTTCGTAAATTATTTCTATAAAAAATAAAATTAAAAGAACTCCACTTGGGAGTTCTCTTTTTACCACTTCTTCAATTCCTTAATTTTATTTGTTAACTTTTCTGCCATTTTACAATGTGTTGTTTCACTAGGATGCCAATCTGATCCAATTCCATCGCTCTCTAATTGTACATCAAATTCCATAAAGAAAATATTGGTGTCTTTTTTATCTTTGGCAAATCTCTCCACTTGACTATGAATGACAGGGCACAAATCTTGTCCCATGACTCCTAGCGTACATAGAATTGTGGAATGTCTGTTATGCTCTCTGACATATTCTAAAAATTGATAATATGTTTTTTCGAATTCTGTGATTCGTTCTGGAATATTTCTCACATAGCTAGCGTCATTTGTACCTAAATTAATTACAATAATATCGGGAACAAAATGGGAATGATTCCAAACTTCCCAGTCTTCTTTTTGCATATTTAGGTCCTTGCATAAAGAAGCATCTGTATATTGATATAGCATTGGCATTAACCAATCATTGAGAGGTTCATCCACCGTTTCTTCCACCCAAGCAGAGACTATCCCTATTCCACTCCACGCCACCAAATGATAATCTGCGTCAAATGCTCTTGCGCATCTAGCAGCATAGGCCGTCCAGCAATTTTCCTGGGCGGTATTAAAAACATCCACTTCAAAAGTTCCTTCAATTCCATAACCACAAGTCAAGGAATCTCCAATAAACTCCATTTTTCTCTGTTTCTCTTTTGTTGGAATGATTGGATGTTGGGTATCTGTTTTAAACGATATAATTCCCACTTTACCAAAGGCTTCTTCCGATATTTTCACTAATCTTATCTTTACCGTTTTTTCTTGGTTTGAATGGTAAAGCATATAATCTTTTTCTTCTACATCTAATGAAAATCGTTTACTGGGTGTTAACTCATCATCAACAAAAACAGCAACCCATGCTTTATATATTTCATCTCCCTGATGTCCATTTGTCCAAAGTGTTGCCCATAGGTCCTTTCCCGTAAATATAAACTCAACAGCGGAGGATGAATAATTCAAATACCGAATATGATCTATCATTAAACTTCTTCCAAGTATTCTTACATTATTATTATTTGCTAAAAACTCCATCTTATCTCCTTATCTTCATAATAAACATAGGCGTTTGCGAAACGCCACAGCCCTCATAAATACGGGCTTTTTACTTGTATAAAACAAAACATCTCCTCAATGGTTTATGATAAAATAGAGTTGTCAAGAAACCACTTTATCAATCCACCAAAAAGGAGATGTACCTA
>DATESN010000117.1:0-26100 GCA_035270785.1 Lachnospiraceae bacterium
CCTTTTCATGGAACTGGGAATATTCCAGTCCGTCGTGTATTGGCAGAGCTGGGATTTAAACATGTGTATGTTGTCCCAGAGCAAGAACTTCCAGATCCAAAATTCACTACCCTAGATTATCCTAATCCAGAAGATCCAAAAGCGTTTGTTCTTGCTTTAAAATTAGCAAAAGAAGTGAATGCTGATATTGTTCTTGCAACAGATCCGGATGCAGACCGATTGGGAATCTATGCCCTTGATACTAAGACAAAGGAATATATTCCATTCACGGGGAATATGTCAGGGATGTTAATTGCGGAATATATTATGCGTGAGAGAAAAGCAACAGGAACAATGCCAGAAAATCCTGCACTTGTGAAAACAATTGTAACAACCAATATGGCAGAACAATTAACGGCTAAATATGGAGTTACCTTAATCGAGGTATTAACAGGATTTAAATATATCGGAGAACAAATCAAATTATTTGAAGAAACAGGAACTCACAACTATGTATTTGGTCTTGAAGAAAGTTATGGCTGTCTAGCTGGAACTCATGCAAGAGATAAGGATGCAATTGTAGCTGTGATGTGTTTATGTGAAGTTGCTGCCTGGTGCAAGAAACAAGGAATTACCGTTTGGGACCAAATGCAAAACATGTATAAAGAATACGGATACTTCAAAGAAGATTTGTATACCATAACATTAAAAGGAATTGATGGAACCAAACAAATAGAAGCAATTATGAATGGACTAAGAAAAAATCCACCAAAGGAATTCGGCGACCTTAAGGTATTAAAGATGCGTGATTATGAGAATGGACAAGTTCTTGATCTTGAAACAGGCGATGTTAGTAAAACGGGACTTCCTCAATCTAATGTTCTTTATTTTGACCTTTCCAATGATTCCTGGTGTTGTGCACGTCCTTCAGGAACAGAACCTAAGATTAAGTTCTATATGGGCGTAAAAGGAAATGATTTAAAGGATGCCACAGCAAAAGTAGATGCACTTACCATTGCATTAAAAGAAAAATTATGAAAAAGCTAATAGAACAAATTATTAAATTCGGTATCGTTGGAGTTCTTTGCTTTGGCATAGACTTTGCTATTTATACGGTACTCTGTACCGTGTTTAATGTTCATTACCTGATAGCGGGATTTTTTGGATTCCTTATTTCAGTAACCGTAAACTATCTGCTAAGCATGAAATATATCTTTATACGTAGGGATAATGTGGAGAAGAAAAAAGAATTTACGATTTTTCTCATACTAAGCGTCATTGGTCTATTACTGAATTTGTTGATCATATGGGTTTGTGTAGATGGACTTTATGTTCATATAACGTTTATCAATACGTTAGTAAGTGAAAATTTTGCAAAACTCTCTGGAAAGATAGTTGCAACTGCGGTGGTTATGGTTTATAACTTTGTTACTAGAAAAATATTTTTAGAAAAGAAAGAATCTGATGTGATTGAGTATGGGGAAAGTTAAATCCAGGTTTAACATGTTAAACTTGAAAAAAACAATTCGATATTTTAAAAAAAATGGACTTTATGAAGTCTATCATACAGCAAGGGAACAATTAGCAAAAAAGAGCCAGGAAACGTACACTTACCAAGGGATATCTGAAGAAACTGCCAAAAAACAAAGAAGTGAATCTTTTCAAAAACCTTGTAAAATTAGCGTTATTGTACCCGCATATGAAACCAAAGAAGAATATTTATGGGAAATGATAACATCTGTTATTAATCAAACCTATTCCAATTGGGAGCTAATTATTGCAGATGCAAGTAGTTCAAATGCGGTGTTTGATGTTATGGGTAGATTTCAGGATGATAGGATTCATTATGTAAGATTGAATGAAAATCTAGGAATATCAGAGAATACAAATCAAGCCCTTTCAAAAGCCACAGGAGATTATATTGGACTTCTTGACCACGATGATACGTTGACAATGGATGCATTGTACGAAGTGTCTTGTATCATAGATAAAGATTCTCCCCAAATGATATATTCCGATGAAGATAAAATGGATGGTTCAGGAACAATGTTTTTTGAACCACATTTTAAATTGGATTTTAATTTGGATTTATTATTATCTAATAATTATATTTGCCACTTTCTGGTGATTTCTTCAAAGGTAATTAAAGAATTGGGATTTCGAAAACAATACGATGGAGCACAAGATTATGATTTGGTATTAAGAGCTGTTAGTAAGATTCCATATAATCAAATCTCACATTTACCAAAAGTATTATATCACTGGCGCTGTCATGAAGATTCCACAGCGGCAAATCCTGCCAGCAAAAGTTATGCCTATGAAGCAGGACTAAGGGCGGTGCAGGATTATTTATTGTGTCATAAAATAAAAGCGAGTGTTTCACACTGTAAACACTTAGGCTTTTATCAAGCTTTTTATGAAGAATCTATTTTTTGTCAAAGAAAAGATGTTGGTGCAATTGGTGGAAAGGTAGTAAAAAAAGGAAAAATAATTGGCGGTGCAATGACCCAAGAAGGAAAGGTGATATATGCTGGATTGGACAAGCATTTTAGTGGATATATGAATCGTGCTATACTATTACAAGACGTGAATGCACTAGATATTTCCTGTATAATTTTAAGAAAAGAATTGCAACCTATCTATATAGAAGTAAAAAAAGTCATAGACAAGGAATATGAAACGTTTTCTAAAGAAAAAAAGAAACTTGCAATGAGCTTAGAGATATCAAAAAGAGTAAAAGAATTAGGATATGTGCTTGTGTATGACCCTTCTATGGAGGTAATTGCCAATGAGTAATGTATCAATTGTGATACCAAATTATAACGGGATGACTTATTTAGAAAACTGTCTTTTATCTTTAGAGAAACAGACCTATCAAGATTTCAATGTAATACTGGTTGATAACGGATCTACAGATGGAAGTAAAGAATTAGTGTTAGAAAGGTTTCCAAATGTTACCTTACTTGACTTAAAGGTGAATACTGGTTTTTGTAAGGCAGTGAATGAAGGTATTAAGGCAAGTCATTCGCCCTATGTGATCTTACTAAACAATGATACAACAGCAGATCGTGAGTTTGTTGGTGAATTGGTTCGATCTATTACTCATAACAAACAACTATTTTCGGTTGGCGCTAAGATGTTAAAAATGAAAGAGCCCAATAAGATTGATGATGCTGGTGATTATTACTGTGCACTAGGTTGGGCATTTGCTGTGGGAAAAGGATCGAACGCTTGTAAGTTTACAGAAGAAAAAGCGGTTTTTGCTGCATGTGGTGGAGCAGCAATCTATCGAGTAAGCATATTAGAAGAAATTGGTCTATTCGACGAAAACCATTTTGCTTATTTAGAGGATATTGATATAGGATATCGAGCAAAGATTTTCGGGTACCAGAACTTTTTTACGCCAAAAGCACAGGTTTATCATGCAGGCAGTGGATTTAGTGGTTCTAGATATAATAAATTCAAGATATCGCTTTCTTCAAAAAATAGCATCTATTTAATTTATAAAAATATGCCTTTATTACAAATAATCTTAAATGTACCATTTTTATTCATAGGGTTTTTAACAAAGATGATTTTTTTCTTACTAAAAGGACATTTTATCACTTATGTATCAGGTCTATGCAAAGGGATAACATTCTGTTTTACCAAAGAAGCAAGAGCCCATAAAGTCCATTTTTCCGTGAATAAAATTGGAAACTATGGAAAAATTCAATTAGAGCTTTGGGCAAATATTATTCATTGCATTCGTGGATAAGGAAAATTAAGACAAAATTAAGTTGTTTTTTTTGTAATAATATTGTAATATATTAAAGTGTATGTGGGAATAAGGTGATTATTTTGATAAAAGAAAACCAGAAGTATTTTAACAGATTGCATATTCTTATAGATGCATTAGTTGTGTCAGGAAGTTATTTTCTAGCTTTTTATTTCAAATTTGAAAGTGGGTTTGCCAATGGTATCTTAGCATTATCTAAAGCAAGGTACTTTCAAGCTCTATTGTTTATTGTGCCAAGCTATTTGATTTTATATGGATTATTTAATCTTTATACTTCCAAAAGATCAACAAGTAGAATAACAGAGTTATTTGATATCGTAAAAGCCAATCTTATAGGACTGTCATTATTGATGGTTGTACTGTTTGCTATTAGTTTAGAAGATTTCTCAAGAAACTTGATAGGTATTTTCTTTCTTTTAAATATTATTTTAGAAACATTTATTAGAAATATGGTTCGATATGCCCTTCATTTTATTCGCAATAAAGGATATAATGCAAAACATGTTCTATTAGTAGGATACTCCAGAGCAGCGGAAGAATATATCGACCGAATTCATTCCAATCCCCAGTGGGGCTATGTGGTACGAGGGATTTTAGATGATAAGATTCCAAGAGGGACAACCTATAAGGGAATAAAAGTACTTGGACGTATTGACAATCTGCTTATCATTTTACCAGAGAACAAGCTAGATGAAATCGCTATTACCTTATCGCTAGAACAGTATGGACGATTAGAAGATATCGTAGGATTATGCGAAAAGTCTGGCGTACATACTAAATTTATACCAGATTACAATCGAGTGATTCCAAGTAGACCATATACAGAGGATTTATTGGGATTACCTGTTATTAATATAAGACATGTACCTTTAACCAATACCATTAATTTATTAGCAAAAAGAATCGTAGATATTTTTGGTTCTTTTGTAGCAATTATTTTATTTTCTCCGTTTATGTTATTTGCATGGATCGGAATTAAACTATCGGCTCAGGGACCAGTTATCTTTATGCAAGAAAGAGTAGGGCTTCATAATAAGTCTTTTCAAATGTATAAGTTTCGAACGATGGAGATACAAAAGAAATCAGTAGAAAAAAAGGAATGGACCATAAAAGATGATCCAAGGATTACAAAAATAGGAAAAATTCTACGTAAAACAAGCATAGATGAAATGCCTCAAATATTTAATGTGTTAAAAGGGGATATGAGTCTCATAGGCCCTAGACCAGAAAGGCCTTTGTTTGTTGAAAAGTTTAAGGAAGAGATTCCAAGATATATGATTAAGCATCAGGTAAGACCAGGAATGACAGGCTGGGCACAAATCAATGGATATAGAGGTGATACTTCTATTCGTAAAAGGATAGAATACGATTTATATTATATTGAAAATTGGACGATGGCCTTGGATTTTAAGATTTTATTTTTCACTATTTTTAAAGGCTTCATTAATAAAAACGCGTACTAAAGGGAGAGAAAATGGCCAAAAAAGAAAAAAAACAATTAACACCAAGAGAAAAAGCAAAGAAGAAACGTAAAAATATTATTTTCTTTGTTATTGAAATATTCATTTTATTGATTATGCTGATTGTATTATGGGGAGTATTAAAAGTTGAAAAAAGTGAGATCATTACTTTTGAAGATGGTGATATTATAGCTAGTGAAGAAATTAAAGATATGATACAAGATGAAAACAGTGCCATGAATGGATATCGTAATATTGCCCTTTTTGGTGTGGATTCTAGAGAGAATGGATTAAATAAAAATACAAGAACAGATACCATAATCATTGCATCCATTAATGAGGATACAAAAGAAGTGAAATTAGTTTCCGTATATAGGGATACTTATTTGAATATGACTAACGGAACTTACAATAAAAGTAATGCAGCATATTTTCAAGGCGGACCAAAGCAAGCAATTAACATGTTAAATATGAATCTTGATATTTATATTAAGGATTATATAACCGTTGGATTTAAAGGTTTAATTGATACCATTGATGCATTAGGCGGGATTATGATAGATGTTGATTCATCAGAGATTTCTCATTTAAATAACTACCAGAGTACTATGGCAGATGATTTAAAGAGAAGCTATACAAAGGTTACAGATACAGGATACCAATTACTAAATGGACTTCAAGCAACAGGATATTGCCGTATTCGTTATACTCTAGGTGATGACTTTAAAAGAGCGGAGCGCCAAAGAGAAGTGCTGATGGCAGTAGCAGAAAAAGCGAAAAAGGCGTCACCTGCTACATTAAGTAAAATCGCAGATGAAGTATTTAAGAATGTGTCTACTTCGTTAAAATTGGATGAGATCCTAAGCTTACTTGTAGCAATTGGAGATTATACGATTACAGATAATGCTGGTTTTCCAGAAACAAATATGCGGACAACAGGAACCATTGGTAAAGCAGGAAGTTGTGTTATTCCAATTTCACTTGAAAGCAATGTTGTATGGCTACATCAATTCCTATATGGAGATGATAATTACAAGGTAACTTCTAATGTAAGTGAATATAGTAGTAAAGTATATAAGGATACATCACCATATTTAAAATAAAGAATAGGTGAGGGAAGGGGTCGATAAAAAGACCCCTTTTTTTGAAATTAAAGGGAGGATATTACATGAAATTAGTAGACATAATTATACCAACCTATAAGCCGACAAAAAAGTTATTTGAGATCATTAGACTTTTAGAAATCCAAACATATGGAATTAATCAAATCATACTAATGAATACTGAGGAAAAGTATTATAATCATTTGGTGTATGGTACTCATTTCATAAAAAAATATAAAAATATTCAAGTTTGTCATTTATCCAAAAAGGAATTTGATCATGGACGCACTAGAGATCTTGCTGTAAAAAGATCGAAAGCTGATATTTTTATTTGTATGACAGATGACGCTGTTCCCCAAGATGAATTTTTAGTGGAAGAATTAGTGAAGGCACTTGAAGATCCAAAGATTGCCATTGCATATGGAAGACAGATTTCCAATGAGGATTGTGGTGTGATTGAACAATTTACAAGAACCTATAATTATCCAGAAGCCTCCATGGTAAAATCAGGTAAGGATCTTCCAGTCCTAGGAATTAAAACTTATTTTTGTTCCAACGTCTGTGCAGCCTACAAGAAGAATATTTATGAAGAATTGGGTGGGTTTATTAAGCATACTATTTTTAATGAGGATATGATTTATGCAGCAAAAGCGATAAATAGTGGTTATGAAATTGCTTATGTATCAACAGCAAAGGTAATCCATTCTCATAATTATACGAATATGCAGCAACTTCATAGAAATTTTGATCTTGGTGTTTCCCAAGCAGATCATCCGGAGGTATTTCAGGGTATTCCATCGGAAGGGGAAGGGAAGAAGATGGTGAAGATCACAGCAGCATTCTTAAAGGAAAATGGTTATAAAAATAAAATTCTTCCTCTATATATTACTAGTGGATACAAATTAATCGGGTATAAGCTTGGTAAAAGTTATAAAAAACTACCTCACAAGTTGGTTCATAGTCTTAGTATGAATAAGGATTATTGGAGACGCAACAATATGAAATTGGATTCTTCAAAAATAGATCCCACAAAGGGGTATGGAAAAACCCAAGAAGAGACAGAAATGAATAGAAGATAGTTCTTATAACATTGATTTAACAAAAAGACCAAATTTTAATCACAAAAAGTACACAAATTATGAATATACTATGGTGAAAGATAAGTACTAACTTATTTATAAGATTTATAAATAGGATATTTGTCAAATTAATGTACACGAAAATAATTAGAAAAGAGGTAAATGTTATGTACGATGATGATTATTTAATGGACCAGGCTTCAGAACTATTTGAAAAAGTAACCACAGTAGAAGTTGAACCTATTACAAAGGAAACAAAAAAGGCCGCTAAAAAAGCTTTAAGGTTGGAAAAGAGAAAACAATCTAAAATGAGGAAAGTGTTAGGCTATTGTGTTGCCGGGATTATAATGGGAACTTTTGCGGGATTATCATTCTCGGGAGTTAATTATGTGTCTCATGTTGTTTTGGAAAAGGAAATAAGTGTAGAGACGTCCTCGGATGTATTTGATAAAAATGCTAGCGCTAGCGAAGGTATAGTAAGTAATATCCTTGCAGATGACACCATTAATACAACAAAACAAGCAAGCGCAGTAATAACAGATGTTACGGATGTTGTGGAGAAGGTCATGCCATCAGTAGTGTCTATTGTTAATAAATATACAGCAAAGGCATCGTTTTACGGACAAAACTATAGTGAGGCGGCAGAAGCTAGTGGATCGGGTATTGTGATAGGTCAAAATGATTCAGAATTACTAGTTGTAACAAATTACCATGTGGTAACGGATGCAGAGAATTTAGAAATACAATTCATTGACGGGTCTAAAGCAAATGCAGTCATTAAAGGATTCGATTCAGATGTTGATTTGGCGGTTATTGCCATTTCCTTGAAAGACTTAACAGTTAGTACAAAGGAGTCCATTGCTGTAGCAAGCTTAGGTGATTCGGATATACTTAAAGTTGGGGAACCAGCCATAGCCATTGGAAATGCATTAGGATATGGCCAATCGGTTACAACAGGCGTTATTAGTGCATTGAATAGGGAACTGACGGTAGAAAACATTACCAATACCTTAATTCAAACAGACGCAGCTATTAACCCTGGTAACTCTGGTGGAGCTCTTTTAAATATGAAAGGTGAAGTAGTTGGAATTAATTCCAACAAAATTGGTGGATCTACCATTGAAGGAATGGGCTATGCAATTCCAATCTCTTCTGCCAGACCAATTATTGAAGAACTTATGACAAAAGAGACAAGAGTGAAAGTGGATGAAGCTTTGAAAGGATATCTGGGAATTTATGGTGTCGATGTTACAGATGACGTTTCTAAGATGTATGACATGCCAAAAGGTGTTTATATTTCCCAAGCGGTAGAAGACTCAGCAGCGGCAAATGGAGGCCTTAATAAAGGTGATATCATTACAAAGTTTGATGGAACAAGTGTAAAAAGCATGGAGCAACTCCAAGGATTACTTGAGTACTACGCCGCCGGAACAAAAGTGGATGTAACAATACAACAAAAGAATGGTGTGGAATATATAGAAAAGACTTGTACCGTTATCTTAGGCGAAAAATTCAATTAAGCTCAAATAATGAAAACCCTGCTAAAGAAAAGTTAGCAGGGTTTTTATCATTATTTTAGAAAATGTTAACTTGTAGAGGAGTTTTGGATGCTATATAATAGGATTGCTGAATATAAATAAAAGGAATTAAAATGATAAGAATTTTAATCAAGGGAATAGAAATAGAGAATAGTGGAAACTTAAAACGTAAGGAGAAAATCAGATATGAAAAACGATGATTTACAAGATGAATTGCAAGATAAATTGGAAGATGAAAAAAAAGAAAGTGATTATGAGGATGTGTGCTTTATTTGTCGACGACCAGAAAATAAAACAGGAAAAATGTTCAAACTTCCAAATAACATAACGGTATGTAATGACTGTATGCATAAAACCATGGATACGGTTAGTCAGTTTGATTATCAAGGGATGTTAAAGACACCAAATATGAGTGGAATGCCCAATGTATCTAGTGAGGATCTTGAAAAGATAAAAAACAACTTTCCCAATATAAGTTTTATGAATATTGCCGATTTACAGGGAGATGGAGCTATTCCAAATCGACAAAAATTAAAGAAAAAGAAAAAAGAAGAAAGTTCTGAGTCTACTATTCATATAAAAGATATTCCAGCACCACATAAAATCAAAGCTAGTTTAGATGAATATATCATTGGTCAAGATCAGGCCAAAAAGATTATTTCAGTTGGGGTATATAATCACTATAAACGTGTGGCCACAGGTAAGATGGATGACATTGAAATTGAAAAATCAAATATTCTTATGATAGGTCCTACCGGTTGTGGAAAAACATATCTTGTTAAAACACTGGCAAAACTATTAGATGTTCCACTGGCTATTACAGATGCAACATCACTAACAGAAGCCGGTTATATAGGTGATGATATTGAAAGTGTAGTAAGTAAGCTTTTGGCGGCATCAGACAACGATGTGGAAAAAGCAGAGCGAGGCATTATTTTTATTGATGAAATTGATAAAATAGCAAAAAAGAAAAATACAACCAATCGTGACGTTAGTGGGGAATCTGTTCAACAAGGATTGCTGAAACTATTAGAAGGAGCCGAAGTTGAAGTTCCAGTAGGTGCTAATAGTAAAAATGCCATGGTTCCTCTTACGACCGTGAATACAAGAAATATTTTGTTCATTTGTGGAGGTGCATTCCCAGAAATAGAAGACATCATTAAACAAAGATTAAATAAGCAAACATCCATTGGTTATACTGCTGATTTAAAAGGGAAACATGATAAGGATAAAAACTTACTTTTAAAAGTAACCGTGGCAGACATTAAGAAGTTTGGTATGATTCCTGAATTTGTAGGTCGCCTTCCTATTTTGTGTTCCTTAGAAGGACTATCTAAAGAAATGTTGATAAAGATTCTAAAAGAGCCTAAGAATGCAATATTAAAGCAATATCAAAAGCTACTAGAACTGGATGAAGTGAAATTAGAATTTGATGAGGGATCATTAGAAGCAATTGCAAAAAAAGCTATGGAACGGGAAACAGGTGCCAGAGCACTTCGGGCTATTATAGAAGACTTTATGCTAGATATTATGTATGAAATTCCAAAAGATGAAAATATAGGGCGTGTAACCATTACAAAGGAATATATTGAGGGAACAGGTGGGCCAATTATAGATATTCGAAGTAATATGGTAGGAATCAGTGAAAGGGATCAGCTAAAAAAAGTGTAATAAAAGATGTTAAGAAGATGATAAGGTTTGCTAAAATGAATTGAGTATCAACTAAAAAAGTGCTAACTTCAGTATTTGGGATCACACATGATCTACGTGAAAGGAATGAGAATTATGGAAACATATAGATTTTTATTTGACTTAGCTATCATTCTGTTAAGTACAAAAGTTCTTGGGTTAGTATCAAAGAAGTTTCACATGCCACAAGTGGTAGGAGCGTTATTAGCAGGATTGATTTTAGGACCAGCTTGCATCGATCTTATTCATGAAAGTAATTTTATTCAAAGTTCTGCAGAAATTGGCGTTATTGTTTTAATGTTTTGTGCAGGTATGGAGACGGATATAAAAGAATTAAAAAGGAGTGGTAAAGCTTCTTTGGTAATTGCAATCATTGGTGTTATTGTACCATTAATTGGTGGTTATCTTGTGGGAGCATTCTATAATGTTCCTGGTAGAATTGTATCGGATGCAACAGCAAGCATTACATTACAGAATATCTTTATAGGTATTATCTTAACAGCAACTTCGGTTAGTATTACGGTTGAAACATTAAAAGAATTAGGAAAATTAAAGACCCGTTCCGGGAATGCAATTTTGGGAGCTGCTATTATTGATGATATTCTGGGAATCATAGGACTTACCATTGTTACAAGTATGGCAGATACATCTGTAAATGTTGTTGTTGTTCTTTTAAAGATTGCAGGTTTCTTTGTTTTTGCAATATTAGTAGGAATGATATTTAATAAATTATATAGTATATGGAGTGAGTCAGCAGAAAGAGACATGCATCGCCATGCAATTATAGCATTTGTTTTCTGTTTATTAATGTCATATGTGGCAGAACGATTTTTTGGTGTTGCAGACATTACAGGCGCATTTATCGCAGGACTTGTAATATCTAGTACAAAAAGATCCAAGTATATCGCAGCAAAGTTTGATGTATTGTCCTATATTTATTTATCACCCATCTTTTTTGCAAGTATTGGATTAAAGGTTATTTTACCTAAGATGAATGGAACCATTATTGCTTTTGCGGTTATATTGGTTGTTGTGGCTATCTTAACAAAAGTAATTGGTTGTGGATTAGGAGCTAAACTCTGTCATTATGAAAATTATCAAAGTATACGAATTGGTGTAGGTATGATTTCTCGTGGTGAAGTTGCCTTAATTGTAGCCAGTAAAGGTGCATCATTAGGCTTATTAGGATCTAGTTTCTTGGGACCAATTGTAGTGGTTGTTGTAATTACTACGATCATTACACCAATTTTACTTAAGATCGTATTTAAAAAGAAGCCAGACCTTACATCCATACCTGAAGGGGAGGGATTCTCTAATAACTATGAAGAACTTGCAAGAATGCGTAACGAGTCAAATAAGTAAGGCTCAAAGATCGATTGCATATATCTTGGATAGATGTTAAGATAATGTTAAGATTTGTAAAGATATAAACGATTGATTGATTATTTAATGAAGTAAGATATAATAGTAAACAGTTAAAAGGGAGTAGTTATCACGTGTAATCAACATGCCCCGATGAAAATCGTGGTTACACGCTTTCTGTTTAGAAAGAACGAGACTTTTAGCACATTTTGTGCTAGAAGTCTCTTTTTATTTACTGTTTTATCAGGATGAAAAATATAGGTTAACAAAATAAAGAGGAGGATAATAATGGAACTATTTTTACCGATTTTATTATTGATACTTGGATTTACAATGCTTGTAAAAGGAGCGGATTGGTTTGTGGAAGGAGCCTCAGGGATTGCGGATAAGTTTGGTATTCCACAATTAGTAATTGGGCTTACCATTGTAGCGTTTGGTACTAGCGCTCCAGAAGCAGCTGTTAGTATAACAGCTGCCTTAAAGGGAAGTGCAGATATTACAATTGGTAATATTGTAGGAAGTAATATATTAAATATACTTCTTATTCTTGGTATTACTGCTACAATTGTTACTGTTGCAGTAAAAGAATCAACGATCCAAGTGGAAATTCCATTTATGATTGTTGTAACTGTCCTTTTATTAATACTAGGATATCAAGGAAATAGCATAAACTTTGTGGATGGACTTATTTTATGGGCCATGTTTATTGTATTCTTTGTATATTTATTTTGCATGACAAAAAAGGGGAAAAGTGAAGGGATAACAGATGAAAAGCAGCGCAGTATAGGAAAATTACTCATTTTTACCCTTATTGGTATTGTGCTAATTGTGTGGGGCAGTGATGTCACTGTAAATAGTGCAACAAAAATAGCCCAGGAGTTTGGATTAAGCCAACGCTTTATTGGACTCACAATAGTAGCACTAGGTACTTCCCTTCCAGAACTTATGACTTCCGTTCTTGCAGCTATAAAGGGAAAGGCAGATATTGCAATGGGTAACATCGTAGGAAGCAATATTTTCAATATCTTATTTGTTGTTGGAACAACTGCTTTAATAACACCAGTTACCTTTTCTAATAATTTTGTAATTGATGCAATGGTGGCCATAGCAGCAGCAATTTTATTATTTTTTTGTGTTACCAAAACAAGTTCCTTAAAAAGAAAAGCCGGTATTGTAATGTTATTGTCTTACGGGGCATATTTTATCTATTTGATAGCATAAGAGGAGGAAGAAAAAATGATAAAGAAATTATTAAAAGGTATTGTTATTGGTATCGCCAATATAATTCCAGGGGTAAGCGGAGGAACAATGGCTGTATCTATGGGAATCTATGATAAGCTTATTTATGCGTTAACACATTTATTTAAGGATTTTAAGAATAGCATGAAGATATTATTGCCGATTCTAGGAGGCGCAGGAATAGGGATTGTTGGACTCTCTTTTATAATAGAAATCATGTATGAAAAAGTTCCCTTTCAAACCAACCTTTTGTTTATCGGACTGATCATTGGAGGACTGCCAGCAATTTGCAAAAAGGTCAAGGGACAAAGTATTAGAATATCTCATGTATTAGCATTCTTAGCTTTTTTTGCGGTTGTCATTGGACTTTCTATGTTGGGTGAAAAGGATGGCATAGATGCGAACCTATCAATTAGTGTAGGAAATAGCCTTAAGATGTTTGGGATTGGAGTTATTGCATCAGCAACAATGGTGATACCAGGCGTTAGTGGCTCTATGGTTCTGATGTTGATGGGATATTATACGCCTATCCTAGAAACAATCAATAACTTTATTCGTTCTTTGATTGCCTTCGATATGAATGGAATAGGGAATGGGTTAGGAATTTTAGTTCCTTTTGGAATTGGTGTGATTATTGGAATCTTTGCAATCGCAAAAATCATAGAGTTTATCTTTGAACGGTTTTCCCAAGTGGCATATTGGGCTATTATTGGATTGATTGTATCATCTCCAATAGCAATTTTACTTGTGAATAAATCCATGCCTACCAGTATCATAACTGGAATCACAGGAATTATCGCGTTAGCAATAGGTTATATAATAGCAAAAAGATTAGGTGACGAATAAAGATAAAGGAAGATAAGACGAACTTAACGTGAATCGGGTTCGTCTTCTAACATTCTGTATCCCATGCCTGTTTCAGTAAAGATATATTTTGTTTCCGTGGAATGAGATCTTAACTTTCTTCTGATATTAGCCATATTTACTCGGAGTATAATATTATTTTCCTCCCCAAATGGTCCCCAGATATTGGACATAATGGAAGAGTAACTCATAATCTTTCCAGAATTCTGTGCTAAAAAAGAAACAATCTTATATTCAATGGGCGTTAAATGTATGATTTTATTATGAAGTGTGATAACCCTTTTTGCAAAGTCTAGGCAAAGGCCTTTTGCATAATAGGGACGTATAAAAAGTGGCGAATGTATATATAATTTATTACTATGTCGGATAGAAGTGCGAATTCTTGCAAGTAGTTCTTCGGAACAAATTGGTTTCGTAATGTAATCATCTGCTCCAGAGTCTAGGGCTAACACTTTTTTTGGGACATCTGTACATGCAGATACCACAATAATGGGGTTACTAGACCATGTACGAACTTGATGAATAATGTCGATAGCGTCTATATCATGTAATAGTACATCTATGATGATAATATCAGGACATTGTGAAGTAGTTAAAGCAAGTCCCTCTTTTCCACAAGTGGCAGAAATTACTTTGTATCCATGTGAGGTAAGCAATTTAGTTAAAAAATGGTTGATATTAATATCATCTTCAATCACTAGTACATTGAATTTATATGTCATTTCATTCTCCTTAATGTATTTTGAAAATCAATCCTTCACTATTATGCAATTTTATCTAACAAACTTCAATAAAAACTTCAACAAATATTTAAATCACAAAGGGGGAAAAGAAGATATGATATATTTATTGCTTATAGCAGGAATCTTTTTTTTAGAACTCATCATCAAAAACAAGATAGAAAAAAAAGTTGAGAATAAAGTTGAAATAAATAATGATGAGATAAAGAAATCTAGGTTTGGAAAAGCTATCATTATCCGAAAGTATCACAACAAAGGAGCATTTCTTAATATTGGTGAGAAATGGAGCCCCTTGGTAGCGGGGATTTCCATTGTTATTACATTCTTTTTAACGATTGTTTTTCTCACAACACTCACCCATAAAGGTCAAGTTGGATTGAAAATAAGTATGTCCTTATTGTTGGGTGGAGGATTTAGCAATACGTATGATCGATTACGTAGAAAATATGTTGTAGACTATTTTACGATTAATACAAAAGTATTTGGATTAAAAAACATTGTTTTTAATATGGCAGATTTTGCAATTATGATAGGTGCAATATGCTTACTTATTTTTTATGACAAATAGATGGCAAATAGATGACAAATAGATAGCAAATAGATAGCAAATAGATAAAAAAAACGAGTTTCCTTTTTAGGGAAGCTCGTTTTTTAATATGCATTTTAATATTAATTTGTTGTTAAGCTGTAATTAGAGTACCAGATTTTCCTTTGATTGCTTCTGCAACATGAGCCAAATCAGTAATTAGAACAGAACCTGTTGGCACCTTCTCCAGGTAAGCGATAGCAGCCTCGATTTTAGGAAGCATACTGCCCTCCTCAAATTGTTTTTCATCCATATAAATTCTGGCATCGGCAACAGTCATTGTCTCAATGGCCTCTTGGTTTTCTTTTGTATAGTTCTTATAAACAAGAGGAACGCTAGTTATAATAATCAATTGATCTGCTTTAAGGTCAGACGCAAGCTTACCTGCTATATCATCTTTTTCAATAACAGCAGAAGCACCTTTTAGAGCATGCTGTTGTTCGATAACAGGAATTCCACCACCACCACAGGCAATTACCACCTGATCTGCGTCAACTAAAACTTTAATTGTTTCTATTTCCACAATATCAATAGGCTTTGGAGAAGCAATAATTCGTTGGTAACCTTGTCCGGGTTGTTCCTTTACGTAGTTACCTTTATTAATTTCAATTTCTGCATCTTCTTTTGACATAAATCGTCCAATAATTTTAGTTGGTTCATAGAATGCTTCATCATAAGGATCAACAGTTACTTGGGTTAAGATCGTACTAACTGGTTTTGAGATACCACGGCTAAGGAGTTCGGCGCGAAGAGCATTCTGGATATCGAATCCAACATAACCTTGACTCATGGCGGAACAGACACACATTGGCGCAGTGGTATAGTCAGCATAGATACGTTTTAATTCTGTCATTGCTTTATGTATCATGGATACTTGAGGGCCATTACTGTGTGTGATTGTTAATTGATAACCTTCTTCAACAAGGTTAGCTAAAGCGTTAGCGGTAATTTTTACGGAATCCCATTGCTCTAATATAGTATAACCTAGTGCAACGTGACCTAAGGAAACGACTACTTTTTTCTTGTCCATATTTGTATTTAAATCCTTTCTTAATTAGAAAATAGATAATAGAATTATAACAAACCTTGCTTCGTTTGTACACAAATACATTATTATATGAATAAAAATTACAAATTATCAAAACCTATTGACATAGTAGGATATAAAGAATATAATTCAATTCATAACAATCCTATAAATAGATAGGAAATAAAATGAAAGATTTTTTAAAAGGAGTATATCATGGCAAATATTAAAACAAGTGTAACTCAATTAATCGGAAAAACACCACTATTACAAGTTGTCAATTATGAGAAGAAGGTAGGAGCAAAAGCAACACTCCTAGCAAAATTAGAATATTTAAATCCAGCAGGAAGTGTAAAAGATAGAATTGCTCTTTCCATGATAGAAGATGCTGAAAAAAAGGGAACCATCAATGAAGGTACTACGATCATAGAGCCCACTTCTGGCAATACTGGTATTGGCCTTGCATCCGTTGCAGCAGCTAGGGGATATAAGACTATTTTAACATTACCAGAGACAATGAGTGTAGAAAGAAGAAATCTATTAAAGGCATATGGTGCAGAGTTAGTGTTAACAGATGGTGCTAAGGGAATGAAAGGTGCTATTGCTAAAGCAGAAGAAATTCAAGCAGCTACACCGAATTCTATTATTCTTGGTCAATTTGACAATCAGTCCAATGTAGAATCTCATAGGCTTACAACGGGACCGGAAATATGGGAAGATACAGATGGTAAAGTAGATATATTCGTAGCAGGAATTGGCACAGGTGGTACCATAACAGGAGTTGGAGAATATCTTAAATCTAAAAATAAGAATATTAAAATTGTTGCAGTGGAACCAGAATCTTCTGCGGTGTTATCAGGTGGTCAACCAGGACCTCATAAGATCCAAGGTATTGGAGCGGGATTTATACCAACAATCTTAAACACAGATGTATATGATGAAGTGTTAAAGGTTAAAAATGAAGACGCTTTTGCTACAGGAAAAGCAATTGCTATAAATGAAGGATTTTTAGTTGGCATTTCATCAGGTGCGGCGCTATTTGCAGCTACAGAATTAGCCAATAGACCAGAAAACGAAGGTAAGATTATTGTTGTATTACTTCCTGATTCTGGAGATCGCTATTTATCAACTCCACTTTTTGCAACAGAATAAAGAATAAGGTAAATAATAATGGGAATTTACGACTTTGATGAACTAATTGACAGAAAAAATACCAATAGCTTAAAACATGATTTTCCAGAGAAGTATGGAATTCCTGAAGATGCGTTGCCTTTATGGGTTGCGGATATGGATTTCAGGGCACCCAATGAAGTATTGGCGGCACTGCATCTTGCTGTAGAACATGGTATCTTTGGATATTCACAGGTGAAACAGGATTATAATGATGTAGTGATTCATTGGTTTGAAAAAAGATTTGGGTGGCAAGCAAAACCCCAGTGGCTTATAAAATCTCCAGGTGTGGTTTTTGCCATTACAGCGGCAATTCGCGCATATACGGAAATAGGAGATAGAGTATTGATACAGCAACCAGTCTATTATCCCTTTGCTAATACAGTAACAAACAATAAGAGAACCTTAATTAATAATGAATTAATGTATCATAACGGAAGATATGAAATTGATTTTGTGGATTTCGAACAAAAGATAAGGTATAATCATGTTAAGTTATTTATTTTTTGCAGCCCTCACAATCCGGTAGGGCGTGTGTGGACAAAAGAAGAATTACAAAAGATAGCTGCAATCTGTTTACAGTATCATGTCATTGTCATTTCCGATGAAATTCATTGTGATTTCACTTTTTCAAATCATCTACATACTATTTTTGCAAGTATGAGTGAAGAAATTGCAGATCGTTGTATTGTATGTACGTCACCAAGTAAAACCTTTAATTTGGCGGGACTGCAAATCTCCAACATTTTTGTGAAAAACCAGATACTTAGAAGAAAATTACGAGAATCAATTCGAGCAACCGGATTTGATGAAATTAACACCTTTGGACTTGTTGCAAGCAAAGCAGCTTACCAATATGGGGACGTCTGGTTAGATGAATTAAAAAGTTATTTGGAAGAAAATCTAGAGTTTGTTAAAACATTTTTACAATATAAGATTCCCCAGATTACACTAGTTGAAACAGAAGGAACCTACTTGGTCTGGTTGGATTGTAGAGAGTTAAATCTAAGTGACCAAGAATTAGAAGATTTAATGGTGCATAAAGCAAAGCTATGGTTAGATTCTGGGAGCATCTTTGGGAATGAAAGTGGTCAGTTTCAAAGAATAAATATTGCATGCCCTAGAAGTGTACTAGAGGAAGCATTCATTCGTTTGGAGAAAACGGTGAAATAGAATTCACTTACTTAGTTTAAATCATGACATGCATGAAGAAAGAGGGACTTATGAAAATTTCAACAAAAGGTCGATATTCAGTAAGGGTGATGTTGGATTTGGCCTTAAATAATACTGGTGAGTATATCACAGTGAAACAAATTGCAGAAAGACAAGGTATTTCAGAAAAATACCTAGAACAAATCATAGCAGTTTTAAATAGAGCTGGTTATGTTAAAAGTGTTCGTGGTGCTCAGGGCGGATATCGAATAGCGAAAGACCCAAGTGTTTTTACAATTGGTATGATACTACGATTAACAGAAGGAAGCTTAAGTCCTGTGGCTTGTTTGGATGATGATGTAAATGAGTGTGAGCGATGTGATACTTGCGAAACACTACAAGTATGGAAAGATTTATCTGTTGCCATTAATAATGTGGTAGATCATGTTACGATTGCGGACTTACTAGAAAGACAACAAAAACGTACAGAATTGAATTATTCTATATAATAGTTTCATTTCCTTATTTCATAGTTATAAAGATGCAGCTGCATAAGTAAGTTATAATGGAAAAACATGATTGGAGATTGGAAGGCATGGAAGTTTTAAATTACCTAGAAGATTTTAATATGGTTTCTGTTGTAATTCGATTAGTATTAGCCACTTTTTTAGGGGCTCTAATTGGAATGGAGCGTGCTTCAAAAAGAAGACCAGCAGGTCTTCGGACGTTTGCCCTTGTGTGTCTTGGTTCCTGCTTAGCCATGGTAACCAATCAATATTTAATTAACTATTACGGAACTGGAGACCCTTCTAGATTAGCAGCTCAAGTAATCAGTGGAATCGGTTTTCTTGGCATTGGTACCATTGTTGTTACTGGAAAAAACTACGTAAGAGGGCTAACCACAGCGGCAACCCTATGGGCTACTGCAACGTTAGGCATAGCTGTTGGTTCCGGATTTATATTTGGCGCACTTGTTGCCTTTATTCTGATTGTTATCATCATTCATTTGCTAACAGTGGTAAGCAAGCATCAAGAACATTATAATCGATTGATTGGACTGTATATTGAGATGAATAGGGAACATGGTACCAAACAATTATTAGATTATGTTCATGAAAAAAAATATATTATTAATACCATAGAAAAAAAGAGAAAAATTACATTAGAAGGAAAAGATACCGTTGTAATCGTTGATTTGGATCTTAAGAGGAGAATAAATCACGATATAATATTAGAAGAGTTTAATCAGTTAGAGTTTGTTCATTATGTGGAAGAGATTAAATAAAGGTATCAATAAATAAGGTCGTTGGCAAATGGATGCTAACGACCTTATTTTCTAGATTAATTGTTCAAATCGTTCCATAGCTTCTATGGTATTCTCACGATTACCAAAAGAGGTGAGTCGGAAGAAATTAGTTCCATTGCTACCAAATCCTGCACCTGGTGTACCAACTACTTGAGCTTTCGTTAATAAGTAGTCAAAGAAAGTCCATGAATCCATTCCATTGGGACATTCAAACCATACATAGGGGGAGTTCACACCACCAAAATAACGAATTCCTTTTTTAGTAAGGCAGTTTGCAATAATCTTAGCATTTTCTTGATAATAGGCGATATTTTCTTTACATTGAGTCATTCCTGATTCTGTAAAAGCAGCAGCAGCACCGCATTGAACAATATAAGAAACACCGTTAAACTTTGTGGTTTGGCGACGATTCCACATAGCATTGACACTTATTTTTTCACCCTTAGAAGAATTAAATACAAGATCAGTTGGTACAATAGTGTATCCACAACGCGTTCCGGTAAAACCAGCTGTCTTAGACAATGAACAGAACTCAATGGCGCATTTTTTAGCTCCTTCAATGGCAAAGATACTGCGTGGAAGAGTTGGATCTGTGATAAAGCATTCATAAGCAGAATCAAATAAAATAATGGCATCATTGGCAAGAGCATAATCAACCCATTCTTTTAATTGTTCTTTGTTATAAGCGGCTCCCGTAGGATTATTAGGGGAACATAGATAGATAATATCTACATGTAAATTCTTATCAGGCATAGGCAGAAAGTTATTTTCTATAGTGGCATTAATATAGGTGATATTTCTTCCATTCATAATGTTGGTATCCACATAGACAGGATAAACAGGATCTGGAATCAAGATAACATTATCTTGATCAAAAAGGTCTGTAATATTACCTGTATCACTTTTGGCGCCATCGGATATAAAGACTTCTTTTCCATCAAGGAAGACATCATTTCTCTTATAATAATCAACAATAGCATCCCTTACAAAAGAATAGCCTTGTTCTGGACCATATCCATGAAAAGTGTCGGAAGAGGCCATAGCGTCAACACCTTTGTGAAGGCCTTCAATCATTTCAGAACCGATGGGAAGAGTAACATCACCAATACCTAAACGGATTATTTTTTTATCAGGATTAGCAATGCTATAATCATTTACACGATGAGCAATTTCAGCGAACAAGTAACTTTCTTTTAAATTCAAGTAATTTTCATTCATTTTTGGCATAGTAATTCTCCTTCATACTTTTTCTTGTTTATGGTAGCAAATTTGAGGGTAATAGTCAAATAAAAGTCACTGCAAGATAGCTGCAAGATAGCTTATTTATAGTAATAATTAATACACAATACTATTAGGGTAATTATAATGGTATATTGACAATAGTGTATGACATACAGTATAATAATTTTAAAGAAAAAGATAAAGAAATGGAACGATAGAAATAAATGAGAAGGCACGTATACAAAGTGCGGATAGGGGAGAAATGGATTATACAACAGAAATTGTATCGGCGCTCACATCAGAATTGAGAAGAGGAACGATTGTTCTTTGTGTTCTAAGTCAGCTGGATACGCCAAAATATGGATATTCCCTTGTGCAAAGCCTAGAAGAGAAACAGGTAAGAGTTGATACGGGCACGTTATATCCATTATTAAGAAGACTTGAAAAACAAGAGCTTTTGTCAAGTGTATGGGAAACAGAAGGAGCAAAACCTAGAAAATATTATGAAAGAACAAAACTAGGGGATCAGGTATTTGAAGAATTAGCAGGACAATGGACGGGCATGGCAGAAAGTATGAATCAATTATTAAATGGAGGGGATGGAAATAATAATGAATAAAGAGTATGCAAATGAGTTAATGGAACGTTATTTATATGATGTTGTGAAACGCTTACCAGAAAAACAAAGGCAGGATATTAAGGAAGAACTTAAAAGCTTAATCTTTGATATGCTTGAAGAAAGAACCAAAGGCGCAGCTCCAACAGAAAAAGATATGGAAATAGTATTATTGGAATTAGGTAACCCTGCAGATTTAGCAAGAAAATATAGAGGGGAAGAAAAATATTTGATAGGTGGGGCATATTATGATCAATATTGTTTTTTGCTAAAGATTGTACTGGTGTGCACAGGTGTTGGAATGGCAATCGCAAGTATTGTTACTTCGTTCATCAGTTATGATGCTATTCCCTTTTGGTCTATTCCATCCGTATTAATTAATGTCTTTGGTTGGTTGACAATTGCCTTTATCTTAATTGAGCGCTATCAAGTGAAAATTGATATGGGCATTAGTTCGTGGTCTCCCAATAAACTGCCTCAAATACCCAATAAAAAAGCAAATATCAGTCGTGTAGAAAGTGCTGCGGGCATTGTTTTCAATATCCTCTTTGCTATTCTTTTGTGTTTTGCGCCACACCTTATAGGAGCATGGTTTAAAAATGGAGAAGAAATGTTAACCCTAGCCGTTTTCAATTTGGAGATTTGGAATAGTATTCGGCCATTTTTCCTTGTCAGTTTTTCATTGGGCATTCTATGTGGGATTGTTAAATTAATAGTTGGTCGCTATACGGTTGGAGTAGCGGTCACTACAGTGGTAACGGGATCTTTTAGTTTAATAATCCTGATTATAGTATTTAAATTCTTCCCTATATGGAATCCTGAATTTGCCCTACGTTTGCAACAAGCCACTGGAAAGGTTTTTGAAAGTGGATTTGATCTATTAACCTATTGGAATACTGCCTTATTTTCCAATATTATCATTCTTATCGCTTTTGTAGGATTTATTGTAGATAGTATCAAAGCAATTTATTGCGCCGCTAGATTTGATAAATAGAGCAAATATACGATACAGTAAATGTGTAGCATGTAGTTCATGTACAGGTAACACTTAATGAAATGACGAAAGATTTATCCTATAGACAAACGTTTCTGGTGGAAAAATAGTAAACAAGGAACAATCTGTGCTATAATTATAGAATCAATGATGTAGGGAAAATAGTAGATAGGAAATGATAGAATGAACAAGCATCAATTACTTAAAAAATATTACGGATATGATTTTTTTCGGGAAGGACAAGAAGAAGCCATTGACAATATTTTAAATGGGATAGACACATTTGGAATTATGCCTACAGGAGCTGGTAAATCCATATGTTTTCAGATTCCAGCATTAATGCTAAAGGGCATAACAATTGTGATATCCCCACTTATTTCATTGATGAAGGATCAAGTAGGTGCCCTTAACCAAATGGGAATCCATGCAGCATATCTCAATAGCTCTTTAACATACAATCAATATTTGAAAGCTTTGGAGAATGCAAAAAAGGGACAATACAAAATCATCTATGTAGCACCAGAAAGACTTATGAGTGAGGAATTTGTAGACTTTTCAAGAAAAGTGGAAATTTCCATGATTAGTATTGATGAAGTACATTGTGTTTCCCAATGGGGACAAGATTTCAGACCAAGTTACCTGAAAATATTAGATTTTATCAAAAAGATGCCAGTTCGTCCTATTATTAGTGCTTTTACTGCAACGGCAACAAAAGATGTCAGGGAAGATGTTGTTAAAATATTAGCCTTGCAACAACCTAAAATAATTATGACAGGATTTGATCGAAAAAATCTATTTTTTTCCGTGAAAGCACCTCGAGATAAAGAAGCAACTATTTTGGAATATTTAGAAAGTAATTTAGACAAAAGCGGAATCATTTATTGTCAGACAAGAAAAGAAGTAGAAGCGATTCATGAATTACTTTTAAAAAAGGGATATCCGGTCACGAGGTATCATGCAGGACTAAGTGATATGGAACGAAAACAAAATCAGGATGATTTTATTTTTGATCTTAAGCCTCTTATGGTAGCATCCAATGCATTTGGGATGGGAATAGACAAGTCGAATGTTCGTTTTGTTATTCACTATAATATGCCTAAAAACATGGAAAGTTACTATCAAGAAGCGGGTAGAGCAGGACGTGATGGAGAAACCTCACAATGTATTCTTCTTTATAGTGGAAAAGATGTGGTAACTAATCAGTTTTTTATTGATCATAATAAAGACAATGATGAGCTTACAGATGAAATGCTAGAACTTGTAAGAAACAGAGATAGAGAACGTCTACGAAAAATGACATTTTATTGTTTTACTACAGAATGTTTGAGGGATTATATGCTTCGATATTTTGGAGAAAAAGGAAATCATTATTGTGGAAATTGTTCTAATTGTCTCACACAATTTAAAGAGGAAGATGTAACGGAAATTAGTAAAAGCATAGTGCAGTGTATAGAGACAACAGGACAGAGATTTGGAATGACATTAATCGCGGATGTGATCCATGGAAGTAAGTCTGCAAGAATTGTACAACTAAAGCTTGATCATACATTGGGATATGCAAGCCAAAGCGACATTTCTGTAGCGCGGATCAAACAAGTGATAAATCACTTACTATTAGAAGAGTACATCAAATTAACAGATGATGAATATCCGGTTTTAAAATTGTTAGATAAGTCTCGAAGAATGATGTCGGGAGAAAACTTGATTGTTATGAAATTACCAAAAGAAGTAGAAAGAGTAACTAAGCCAAAGGCTAAGGCGAGATTTTCATTCAGTAACAATAGGTCTTATGAGAATCATAATTTATTTGAGTTGCTACGAATGAAGCGAATGGACATTGCAAGAGAAGAAAAGATACCTCCCTACATTGTGTTTGCAGACAAAACATTAATAGAAATGTGTCAACATATGCCGGCAAATAAAAATGAAATGTTAAATATAAATGGTGTAGGTGAAATAAAATATGAAAAATATGGTGTAAAATTCTTGCAAGTAATAGAAGATTTTAAATAATAGAACCAATATTCGTATTTTTTGGATTTATGTTGTATAATAAAAGTATTCATTGTTTTTAAATAAAAAAGCAATGTCTAAGGAGAGAGAAGATTATGGATTTATCAGGTAAGATTGTAAAACATAGCAAGTTTGGGATGGGAACTATCATAAACCAAAATGAAAATAATGTAGAAGTGAAGTTTAAAGAACCGTTTGGATGTAAAATATTCCAATATCCATTGGGATTTGATAAATATTTGAAGTTGCAAGATGAAGGAACTGCCCTTAAAATTGTAAAAGCGATTGATACAAAAAAAGAAGAAGTTGAAATAGAAGAACAGGAAAAAGAATTAAAGCGACAAGAATGCGAATTAATTCGAATGAAAGAAACTATCAAACCTCGCAAGATTACTAAGAAAAGATACTTACACAAAAATAATCTAGCAATTAAGTGTAATTATTGTAATGGAGGGTTGGAAGAGAATGGAATAGGATTTACCAAGGCATGTACCGATGAAATGATTACCTACAATATTGGCGTGCGTAAATACACATGGTGTACCGGTGAAAATTCTAAATGTTTAGCATATAAGAAGGGTGAAATTAGCAGAGAAGAATTGGATGCTGTCAATGAAGGCGAGGATTTTCTCTGCTATGAATCACAGATGTTGAACAAATGGAAAGCTTCCCTTGGGGTATACCAAAGCGGTGTGAAACGTGGTAAAGCAATGGTCTTTTCTGATTTATCAACGAATACATTGGCGATACTCACTACCCGTACAAAAGGGATGAAAGAAGAGGATAGAATTATCTTTGCAGTATTCCTTGCCCAAGCAAAAAATGAAGAGAGTATGGAATTAGAAGGACATATTCTTGCCAATGAAAAATATAAAATAAGCCTAACTCTGGAAGAAGCGAAGCAAGTTCGGTTTTGGGATTATTATTATAACGAAACAAAGCCAGATACCATTAAACTAGGAAGTGGACTTTTTAATTATGTTGCAGACATTCAATCGGCTCAAATACTAAAACAAATTGTGGAAGTGAAGACGGATGAACGAGAAAAAGAATATGCCAATGAATTTTACACCTATTTCTGTAAGATAAAAAACTTATCTATGAATTTAATTCCAAGTCCCACAGGCGGCAGAACAAGAATCATAAAAGAATAGTAACAGAATGATAGAATAAGCAAAGTCAAA
>DATESN010000118.1:0-2880 GCA_035270785.1 Lachnospiraceae bacterium
ATAGGAAATTTAGCTTTTGGATATTTCAATCTTGGATTTGTAGATCAACCAATTGCACATACAGACGGACTTTGGAATTTCTTAGGTATGTCAGTAGTCGGTTGGGGTTCAGTTTTATTAGGTGGATGTCCATTAAGACAATTAATACTTTCAGGCGAAGGCAATACAGATTCAGTTGTAACTGTAATGGGAATGTTGGTTGGAGCAGCTATTGCTCATAATTTCGGATTAGCTTCAAGTGGTGCAGGGGTAACTGCTAACGGAAAAATAGCTGTATACATATGCTTCGCATTTTTAGGTATTGTTTCATATTTAAACTCAGAAGGTTTAGTAAAAGTAGGTAATTTATCAAAAGTAAATAATTAGGGAGGACTATAATGAAAAAAATAGATACATGCGGTATGAGCTGCCCTCAGCCTGTATTAATGACAAAGAAATCATTGGAAGAAAATCCTGAAGGATTGGATATAATAGTAGATAACAATACAGCTAAAGGGAATGTTGAAAGATTTTTGAAAAGTGCAGGATACTCTTCAAAAACAATAGAAAATGATGATACTTTTTTAATAGAAGCAAGGAAATAATATGATTTACACGGTTTTGTTTTTTACTCATTCAGGTGCAATTAAATTTGATAGAAAATGCAAAAGAAATGATATTTCATGTGAACTTATGCCAGTGCCAAGAATACTGAGTTCTAATTGCAGTATTAGTGCGAAAATTCAATATGAAGGCAATATTGATGATTTAATTGACGAAGAAATAGAAAAAATATTTTTAACACATAACAATGAAAACAAATTAATTTACGAAGAAAAATAACATTCTGGGGACGGCAGGTTGCGTGAATACGCAACCTTTTCATCCCTTAAATTTTGATTTATGCAGTTTTAAGATTGATTTTATCAAAAACTAAAAATAAACGTAAAATAATTGAGTTAAGGAAGGCCACAAGCTCCTCAACTCCTTTTATATTTATCACTCTTTTTAAATTGTACACCAAAAAGTGCATAAAGGACTCAACCTTTACGCTTTTGTTTCCTCTGGTGAGGAAATATGTATAGCCTAATGATCTTTTTATAGTTCCAAATGGATGTTCAACTATTTGCTGCCTAAGTTTATAGGTTTCTTGGTTCTCATCCATAATTTTATCCGCTTTTTCATATATCTCAGTCTTTTTGCTTCTTTTAATGACCCTACCATCATCTTTTTTGGTGCATTGATCTTTTTGTAAACATTCCATACATGCAGCTTTATTTTTGTATGAATATTGCTGAGAATTCTTGTTGCTTATATTTTCTAATATTTGGTTTTCAGGACATATGTATATATCATTTTCTCTATCATACATAAATTTATCTATGATATATTCTTCATTTCCTGTTGCGGTTGAATTTTTTTGTTTTGCCACTATAGGCCGTATGCCAGATTCAAAACATTTGTTTAAATCGTCATGTTGATAATATCCTTTATCAGCTATTACTGTCATTAAATACTCTGTGTGCTCTTGAATATTTTGGTCTTCACAGGTTTCATGGTTTTCTTTTATTATTTCATTTTCATAATTTGTTTTTTCAACTTTTTCTATGTCTTCTATTGTATCCTCTGTATTTTCATCTTTAGTTATTAATTTTATCCCCATCTCCTTTGCAGCTAAGGTTGACATATTATATAGTTGTCCTTGGTCTACTGGTGAACTTGTTACATCTATTGCTACTACTAGATGATTTTTGCTGTCTACTGCAGCCTGTACATTATGACTGACATCTGTCCCATTATTACTTACACTCATATGTTTAGAATCTTTATCAGTTAATGAAATACTCCCGTTCTTGTTTATTTCATCCGCAATTTCATGTAATTCTTCTATTCGCTTTTGAGCTGCATCAAGCTTTTCTTGTAATTCTTCTTTTGTTGTTATTTTTAATGATTGATCCTTTATTTCTTTATCATTTCCTTCGAGTAATTCAATATATCTTTGTGCAGATTCTTCATGGTGCTTTATCATCTTGTTTACTTTGTTTTTTGTAAGGGTTTTTCTTCTGCTGTTAGATGCTCGAAATTTACTTCCATCTATTGCTATCATTTCTTTTCCAATTAAACCTAACATATCACAAAGCATACTAAATTCTTTGAACAGATTTTCTATTGCTTTTTTATTGTCTTTTCTAAAATCGCTTATTGTCTTATTATGGGGTTTTGCATTGTCTGTTAACCACATTAATTCAATGTTTCTTGTACATTCATTTTCTATTTTCCTAGAAGATCTTATGCCATTAAAATAGCAATAGAGATACAGTTTGCACATGTCTGATGGATCTTTTGGTTTTCTTCCTGTTTCTTTTGTTTCAGCATATTTAAATCCTAGTTTTACCATATCAAGACTGTTAATAAATGCATCGATTACTCTTACTGGGTTATCTTGAGCAATTTGTTCTTCAAGACTTACGACCTGCACTTGTTCTCTACCTTTACCTTTATCATATCTTTGCATTTTAACACCTCGTTTTTTGTTTTAATTATACCATAAAACCATTGATTTATCAATGGTTTTATGGTATTTATATTAATTTTTTATTGTTTGTTTTTATTGTATTTTTGCTGAGCGTTTTCGCGCAACCTGCCGTCCCCAGAGTTCCCAAAGTTCCTTATTGTTTGATTTGATTTAAAGCGTTTATTACTTTTGGTACTATTTGTTTCTTTCTTGAGACGCATTTGTCAACATATATACCTTGATGCACATTTTCTTCTTCGAAAATCATTCTTACCAATTTTTCTCGTGATGAAGTGTAGAAAATATAAGATCCTTCATTTACTATGTCAGTTACTGCCATAATTAACATATAATAATCCTTATCATATGTTATATCATCAATAAGT
>DATESN010000119.1:0-50226 GCA_035270785.1 Lachnospiraceae bacterium
TGAAGAAAGAGACTATCTTCTCCATTACTGTACTTTGCTCCACCACCAAAGAGTAAGGAAAACGTAATATTCGCACTGTGAACCTTTTTCCTTCGAATTGCAAAACTATAAGTGGGATATCTTCCACAATTATAAAACCGGACTCTGCCATACTTGCTAATATGGTAAGTCGCCCGATCTCTTGCTACATCAACATTAAATAATATCATATCCGCTTTTGGGTGTCTTTCAAATTCAGCCAATACCTTTTCTTCATAATCTCCTTCATATACAATATCTTCATCGGAAAATAGTATGATATCAGAAGTGGCACGAAGGAGAGCGTTATTACGGTTTAAGCCAACGCCTCTTTCTTTAAAACTGTAGCAGGTGATTTTTCTTCCCTTATGTTCATATTCTTCAAAAGCAAACTCTGAACCTTGATTGATAATAATTGCATCTGAGGAAATATTCATTTTTTCAGCTAACGATGTAACTTGCTGATTTACTGCTGCAACTAATAATTGAAGTTTCATAGGTTGTCCAATCCTTCTATAATTAATATATTTTTCTAAATCCTGCTGCCATAATAGTTTCGAATAAATCTGTTGGATCCATTATATATAATAGCACATGTTATTTTACAATCTTGTTTCTCTAATTGGGATATGGAATGTTGTATCAACGTTCTATTTCCCCTTCCCCATGCCACTGCTAAAATAAGATTTTTGCAATCACGTAGCTTTTCATAATCGTGTTTTGTCATCTTAGAAAGTTCAAATTCCAGAAAATGATACTTACAAAGTTTCTGATCATCCTCTTCCATCATACTCGTTAGTCTATGGATCAGGTTTGTTTCTTTATAAGAAACCATATGACGATCTATAAAGACAATGGCGGTTTTCCCTTCATTTTTACAAATATAATCTAGATTTAATAAAACTTCTTGTTCTGTTTTTTTATCTTTTTTCTTTGTAATAATACCTAATGTTTTAAAATGAAATCTTTTATCCAATTCTTCTACTGTATAAACAGAGTCATCTAAGATATAGAATACAATCATTATTATTTTACATAAACAAACTGTTGCAAGTATTCCTGCAATTGTAGCTCTTACTATTTGGAGTTTCCCTTTAATTTGTTGAGGTTTTGTATATTTGATTAAGCTAATATTTTCAAATTCCTTTTTTTCCTTGGCAAAATGAATCAGTGATTCTGTCGTTTTTGTTGCTATCAACT
Organism: Lachnospiraceae bacterium; assembly: GCA_035270785.1. Lineage (GTDB taxonomy): Bacteria > Bacillota > Clostridia > Lachnospirales > Lachnospiraceae > DATESN01. The sequence goes on from DATESN010000119.1 coordinate 1,219, forward strand.
GAGCGTCTTCTTTTTCTTTGGTAACAACTGTTATTATAAGTATTCGAACATCTGATGGAATCGTTGCTGTGATGGCTTTTTCTACTTCTTCCCGCTTCATGGTGTCAGGTAACAACGTCATAGTGTAGCCTAGAATAGGATCTGTAGACATAATCTCATTCCAAGTATATCCATTATAGTAATCATACAAGTTACCGTTCTCATTTGTTGCAAAATCTAAATAGTACTGGGACTCCGCCGTGTAATCAAGTTGTTTTTCCTTTGTTACATGAATAAGCAAATAGAGACCGCTGCCTAAAAAGGCACCGATCACTGCTGCCAGCATTACAATCCAAATTTTATTTAAAAAACGTAGGAATAAACGTTTCATATCTATTCCTTCTTGCATAAATTCTTCTTTATCCATTTTACTTGTCTTCCTCACTCTTCAATGCTGTAATCTGACTATCATCGATTCCCTCTGTACTTTCAGGTCTGAAAATAATCTTTAAGGTAAGAAGCATTAATTTGACATCCATCCACACGGTATAATTTTGAATGTAAAATAAATCCAGTTTTAATTTATCATAGGGCGTTGTATTGTATTTTCCATATACTTGTGCGTATCCTGCAAGTCCTGCCTTTACTTTAGTTCGATATACAAATTCAGGCATATCTTCTTCATACTGTTTCATAATCTCGGGACGTTCTGGCCTGGGACCAATAAAAGACATCTCGCCAATTAAAATATTAAAAAGCTGTGGGAGTTCATCTAGACGAACCATGCGAATAAATTTCCCTATTGGGGTAATCCTACCATCATTCTTTACAGCAAGCCTTGCCACTCCATCTTTTTCTGCATCCACCTTCATACTACGAAACTTTAGAATATGAAATTCCTTTAAGTCCCTGGTACAACGAGTTTGTTTGAATAAAACGGGTCCAAAATCATAGAGTTTTACCCCTATTGCTGTAATTAGCATAAAGGGAGAGGTTATGATAATTAAAAGAAAAGAACATACAATATCGATGGTTCTTTTTGCAAATCTTTGTTCAAAGGATAATTCATATTCCCGTATATAGAGAATGGGTGTGTCAAATAAATGAAGTTGCGCTGCCCCTTTCACTAGCACATCTGAAATCTTAGGCATCATATAAACACGAATGGATTTGCCAAAACAAAACTTCATTAGTTTATTACGCATTTGTGTGGGAATATCCCATAACACAATGGCGTCATAACGTTTGGTAGCTTCTTCGCAAATGGCATCCACGCCTTCACTAATATTCATACATTTGCAAATCTTATATTTATCTTGTCTTGTGGCAAATTTACTTAATATATCTTCAATAGGCCTTTCTCCATGTATTACAAGCATATCTCTTGGAGGGAAAACTTTCTTATAAATAGTAGAACTGATAAAAGACCATAAAATAATGCCGATTATATCCAAAATGGTGACCTTTAACATAGGTTTAAAGTCTACTACTTTTAAAGATAGCAATAATATCTGTACATATTCAATTAGGTTAACACAAATGGTGGCAAATATTTGTGAAAAGATGACATCGCCTGTTTTCATGTATCCGATTCTTAGACCACCATACATCTTGGAAAATGCAACAAGTAAAATGGCATATAGCCCAATTAACAGAAAATGACCCCAATAGTAATAAGGTTTCCAAATCCTATCGGCATAAAAACCAAGCCATACATTTGCAAACAATGCCACTTGAAAAGCCAGGGATACGGTTGATAATAATAGTAATATAATTCTTTTAAAGGATTCAATCTGTTTCACATGCTTATCTCTTATTTACTTTTCGTAAGATTTTACTAGTTACCTTTATGGAATTTATAAGGTTATACCCTACGCAGTACCGCGCGTATAGCATAAAACAAAAAATTATAAATGCTTTTTACAAAGGAAAGTTTTTCAACTTCACGATATAAATACCAAATTCTTTTAATTGCTTCTATTTTATTAGAGGATAACGTATTTTCCGATCTTCTATATAAGGAAAGATTCTCATCTAACCCATAGGCTATATATCCATGTCTTAAAATATTCCACCAAGTAGCCGTATCTTCACTTTTCACCTCAGGCATCTTTATTAATTCTTTATCTATCAGAGAAGTATCAAAAAGAACGGTAGATGTAAATATGGTTGTATTCTTTAGGGCATGTTTATAATCTATGCGGAAGGGAACTTTCACAACTTTTCCTGTTCCTTTTCCAGTATGATCTGCAAATTCATAGCCAGTAAATGCAAATGCTGCCTTGGTAAGGTCCATAAATTTTAGCTCCAATCGCAATTTGTCTTTTTTCCACAAATCATCTGCATCTAAGAAAGCCACGTATCTTCCTTGTGCTTTGCTAAGGCCTAGGTTTCTTGCTCTAGCAGCACCTTGATTCACATCTAGATTAATGAGCTTAATGCGTGGATCTTTACGGACATAATTTTCTATAATGGCTGCACTTTCATCCGTTGAACAATCGTTTACAAGTAGTAACTCCCACTCCGTATATGTTTGTCCTAGTACAGATTCTATAGTCTCTTCTAAAAAACTTGCCACATTATAAACAGGAACAATAATACTTACCATCTTATAACTCCTCTTTTACCAAGTAAATTGGACGTTTCTTTACTTCCATGTAAGTTTTTGATAAGTATTGACCTACCACTCCAATTCCAAACAATTGTACGCCGCTTACCAAGGAAATAATGCAAACCAGAGATGGCCATCCAGAAACGGGATCTCCAAAAATAGCAGTTCTTATTATGGTAAATACAATCAGTAAAAATGCTAACACACAAAAAATGATTCCAAATATAGAAGACCAGGCAAGGGGTGCTGTAGAAAATGCCATAATTCCATCCAGTGAATACACAAGCAATTTCCAAAAAGACCATTTGGTCTCTCCTTTGGTACGCTCCACATTCTGGTATTCTATCCATTTCGTCTCATATCCTACCCATCCAAAGATGCCTTTTGTAAAGCGATTGTATTCTGTCATGGAAAGAATAGCTTCCACTACGGTTCTTGTCATTAATCGATAATCTCTAGCACCATCAACAATTTCCGTATGGGATATCTTTTTCATTAATTTGTAAAATCTTCTTGCAAAAAAAGACCGTATAATAGGCTCGCCTTTTCGCGATACTCTTCTTGTGGCTACCGAATCATATCCCTGCTCTATATAGGAAAACATTTCAGGCAATAGGGCTGGTGGATCCTGCAAATCAGCATCCATGAGCACTACAAAATCCCCTTTTGACTTTTGTAAGCCTGCATAAATTCCTGCTTCTTTTCCAAAGTTTCTTGAAAAAGAAACTAAATGCACTCTTTTATCTTTCTGATATAGTTCCTTTACTGCAGAAACGGTGCCATCTTTTGAACCATCATCAATATATATAATCTCTAAGTCAATCTCTTTTTTCTTAAAAAATGCTTCTTGCTTTAACAGCTCTTCATAGAAAAAAGGAACATTTTCTTCTTCGTTATAGCAGGGTACAATAATACTTAATAGTTTCATAGGTTTCTCCTATTCATATTTCCCTTTGTTCTTATGACATTTTACCATATATTCCAATATTTGAAAACACCAACCACTGCTATCTAGTATAGATATAATATTTTGAAACTTTTTGTTTGAATATCCAGTTTTCTTTTAGTATATCTTTCCCTAAAGAGTTTGGTGAAATTAATACATTACATCCCTCTTCTTCTGCCAGACGAAAAACCTTTCCCCAGTTCTTTCCTTGTTCTAACATAGAACTATATAACAAAAAGGTGGAATTATCATAAAAATCTCCTACTTCTTTATTTACATTTTCTATCCAATAATCTTTACCATAGGGCAATTGAATCGTACCACTTTGTTTTCTCACCTGTTCCATAATGAAATTTGGTGCAACCATTTTCATATTTTCGCTAGCGTCCACTTCTAACTTTTGTACTGCATCTATCACAGATATTGCTAAGGTGGTAGTCGTTGTGGTCTTGTATTTTTCTAAATCTTTATGATCTCCATACAAAAACAGGGAGCCCGTGAATATGATAACTAGAGCTATTCCTATCAACCCATCCTTATATTTTTTTTGTGGCATCCATTTGAAAACATCTGTCATAACAAATGCTATCATGGGCATCCACAAACCTAGTAATACGCAAAAAAGTGTTCCTAAACAATACATAATGGCTCTTTTTTTCTGCATAAACCTACCAGATATCACACCATAGATTAGTACCATAAGTGCGTATCCCAAGATTCTATCTTTGAAGTTAAGGAACGTTTCATGTACTACGTTTCCCATGGTCGTAACATTAAAAAGCATGACTAACGTTACTACAAAAATTCCCAAATTCAAAAGTCCCTTACGTACTTTTTTTTCTCCCGAAAGGAAACAAGCCTTGTATAAAAAGAATGGTATGATCATGGATATTATAATAGTATTGCCAAGCCACGCTGTATGTAATAGTTTAAAGGAACTATAAGATGAGCCTTCTTCTGCAAAAAGTAACAGCATGGCATACCATACTAGAAAAGCAGTTCTCTTCTTATTACTTTTAAATAGTTTGCCCCCCCATAGATCACATACTAAGAAATTCATAAATAGGATCCAAATAGGAATGATTTGATACAATAAAAGTTCTAATGGAATTTGACTGATTTGTTGCAACCCTGCATAAAAAATAGGCAAGGTATTTAATTTTGTTATGGGGTACATTCCATTTACAAGCTCCGCCCCTGTTAAAGGGTTATATTGATATATGGTATTGGTATCTAATGTGGTTCGCACTGTTTCTTGTACGGTATCAAATACATTAAATGGTAGATAAACAAAGAAGTTAGCGCTTAATAATACGAATAAAAGAACGAAAACAATTTTTCCACGGCTTATGGATAACTGCTCTTGAAGTTTTGTAGTGACAAGAGTTATTTCTTTTTGGCAGGTCCACAGTGCAATTAATAGAAGGACAAAACAAATCCCTATATAAATGGTAAACACCGTAGAAAATGGTAATTCCAACTTTATTCCAATGGTACTTACTACTTCAAATAAGGTGAAAAGACAAAGTACCCCCATTAAATAGCTCTCACTCTTATTATTTGTTATATTTCTCATTATTTTATCTAAGAGCAATCCTAAAAACATAGGTAAAAATAGTAACATAGCCACAATAATTAGCAAAGACATCATTCTTATTTTCTCTTTTCTTTTCCTCTTTTATAGAACATCAAACTACTATTTATGATAGCATGAAAACTATCTTTTGCACACAAAAAAAACAGTTCTTATGGAAGCGGATCATCCATGAAACTGTTTTATCTGTTTTTTTATCTATTTATATATTTTTTTATATTTCTTTTACATCTAGTCTGATTTTATCTGCTATTCTTGCGATATATTCACTATTGGTTGGTCTACCTTTTCCTGTTTTGGCAGAATATCCAAATAGTTCTTCAAAGGAATCCGTATTGCCACGATGCCACGATACTTCAATTGCATTTCGCATGGCCCGCTCAACCTTTTGGTCGGTTGTTTGATAAATCTTTGAAATCGTTGGATATAATAGCTTTGTTACGCTACTAACCGTTTCCATATCTTGTTCCGAAATTATAATTGCTTCTCTTAAAAACCGATACCCCTTTAAATGAGCTGGAACACCTATGTCTAGCATAATCTTTGTTACATATTTTTCTAATTCGACTCCGTTAAATCTAGCAAGATCCATGTAATTACCCCCTAAACTACACAATTAAGACTTGTTTCTACTTACAGACGAATTATAGCACATACTTTTCCTTCCTACCTTTTTATTTATCGCGCAGATGTTATTTTTTATTTTTAAAGATATTTATCTTTTCCTTGATCCTTTAGACCCTCCACTACCTTACGAACTTCTTGAGCCTTATCCTTATGGCACACTAAAATAGCATCATCAGCCTCTACGATAATCAAATCTTCTACACCGATTGCTGCAATCAATTTGGTCTTTGCATAAGTGATACAATTTTTAGTGTCTATGTGAATTTGTTCACCATAAATGACATTTCCATTTTCATCTGCATCATAAAGCCCTTGTAGCGCATCCCAGCTCCCCACATCGTTCCATCCAAAATCACCTTCCAAAACGATAACTTCTTTGGCTCTTTCCATAATTCCATAATCTATGGAGATTTTTGGAATGGTAGGGTAAATACGATCAATAGTAACTTGCTCCTTATTTGTGCCCATTGCTTCACCTATCTCATAAAGATCCTCATAGATATCGGGAAGTAATTTTTTAAAGTAAGAAAGAATGGTGGATGCTTTCCAAATAAAGATACCACTATTCCATAGATAGCATCCCTGTTGTAAATAAGACTTTGCAGTTCTTACGTCAGGTTTTTCTACAAAATCTTCTACTTTAAAATAGCTTTCCTCTTTCTTTTTCTCATATTTAATATATCCGTAACCGGTGGCTGCAAAGGAGGGTTTGATTCCTATGGTTACTAATTGATCCGTCTTTTTTGCAATTTCTACTCCTTGTTTCATCCGTTCTAGATAAGCATCCTGATCCTTTATATAATGGTCCGAAGGCAAGACGCACATAATACCATCGTTATATTTTTTAACAATTTCCATAGCTGCATAACCAATACAAGCCGCTGTATTTCTTGCGGCTGGCTCAGATAAAATATGGTCTTTATCCACACGTCCTTCCGTGGATTCCAACGTTAGGGCGGTTTGTGCCACACTCGTAACAATAAAAATATCCTTTTTTGCTACAAATCCGGATACTCGGTCAATCGTTTCGTTCACTAAAAGATCGGAACCCGTTAAATTCAAAAATTGTTTTGGTAAATCTTTTCTACTAAGTGGCCAGAATCTAGTTCCTCCGCCCCCCGCTAATATAACGCCATATGTTTTCATCTTGCTTACCTAGGTACATCTTACAACAACATGCACTTTTCCCTTTTTACATTCTCGCAAAGTCTTCATTCTCTCTAAACCATTGGTAGGCCAATTGAACGCCTTCTAATAAATCCACTTTATGAGTCCAACCAAGTCCATGAATCTTTTCTACGCTTGTTAACTTCCTTGGTGTTCCATCCGGCATCTTGGTATTCCATATGATTTCGCCGGTAAATCCAACTACATTTTTCACAGTTTCTGCTAGTTCCTTGATGCTTACTTCATTTCCTGTTCCAATATTAACGTGTTGTTCTCCACTGTAATGTTCCAATAAATAAACGCAAGCATCTGCCATATCATCTACATATAAAAACTCCCGAAGTGGAGTCCCGGTTCCCCATAACTCTACCGTTTTTAAGTTACTTTTTTTTGCTTCATGAAATTTTCGAATCATGGCAGGCATTACATGGGATCCTTCCAAATCATAGTTGTCATGAGGTCCATAAAGATTGGTAGGCATACAACTAATAAAGTTGTCGCCATACTGCCTTTTAAAAAATTTGCACATTTCAAGTCCCGCAATCTTAGCAATGGCGTAGGCTTCGTTTGTCTCTTCTAAGGGTCCTGTTAAAAGTGCCTCTTCTTTCATTGGCTGAGGTGCAAGCTTTGGATAGATACAGGTACTTCCTAAAAAAAGCAATTTCTTAACCTTAAAATCATGACAGCATTTGATGACATTACATTGAATCTGTAAGTTATCATAAACAAATTCCGCTGGTGTTGTGTTATTTGCATTAATTCCGCCCACCTTTGCAGCTGCTAATATAACAATATCTGGTCTTTCCTTTTCAAAAAAACTAGTGACTTGGGCTTGATTTGTCAAATCTAACTCCTTGTGAGATTTACCAATTACATTTTGATATCCTTTTTCTTGTAGATTTCTTACAATAGCGCTACCCACTAGACCTCTATGGCCTGCTATATAAATCTTATCCTTTATATTCATCCTAAGCCTCTTTTTTTATTTTATATTGTGCGGAACTAACTCCTACAATTGCCTTTAGATCTTCGTTCATCATCATGGCTACTAATTCCTTAAATCCATGATTTCTCTTCCAACCCAATTCTTTTTCTGCCTTAGTCGCATCTCCCCATAAGCATTCCACTTCGGCCGGACGATAAAATTCCGGATTTACATCAACCATGAGCTTTCCTGTGGCAGTGTCATAACCTTTTTCATGTACACCCGTGCCTTCCCAACGAATTTGTATTCCCAATTCCAAAAATGCGGCTTCCACAAATTCTCGAACAGTGTGGGTTTCATTGGTTGCCAGTACGTAGTCGCCTGGTTTATCTTGCTGAAGCATTAGCCACATTCCTTGCACAAAGTCACCAGCGAATCCCCAATCACGCTTGGCATTCATATTCCCAAGGGATAACTTTTCTTGTTTTCCTGCAATGATGTTGGCAATTGCAAGTGTTATTTTTCTTGTAACAAAGTTTTCACCACGTCGTGGTGATTCATGATTAAATAAAATTCCATTGCAAGCATACATATTATAAGATTCTCTATAGTTTACTGTAATCCAGTAGGAATAAAGCTTTGCAACTCCATATGGGCTTTTCGGATAAAAAGGTGTTGTTTCACTTTGAGGTGCTGTTTCTGGAAGACCTCCAAAAAGTTCCGAGGTAGAGGCTTGATAATATCTACAAATTCCGCCATTAACACGAATCGCTTCTAATAATTTCAAGGTACTGGTTCCTGTTGCTTCCGCTGTATATTCGGGAACTTCAAAAGAAACACCTACGTGAGATTGTGCCGCAAGATTATATACCTCTGTAGGTCTAATCTCTGACATCAGTCTCATTAGATTACTAGAATCTGTGGTATCTGCAAAATGAAGAAAAAATTTTACTTTGTTATACTCGGAATGAATAATATGATCAATCCTTGATGTATTGGATATGCTATGTCTACGAACCAATCCATGAACTTCATACCCTTTTTCTAATAAAAACTCTGCCAAATACGAGCCATCTTGTCCTGTAATACCTGTAATTAATGCTATTCTGTTCATATAAGTTCTCCTAATGTATTACTTAATTTGTGTTATTTTGCTATTCCAAATTGGAGTATACTACTGTATACTTCTTATATCAATTAATAATCTTGCGTAACAATGGTAAAATATTGCTGTTTTATACAAAAGAAAGGATTTTTTTATGCCAACTCACAAACAAGCTTTAAAACCTGCAACTTCAAAGTCTAAACGTATCTTATCTACCCCATCAGCATATGCCAAGAATCACTATTTATACATTCAAGAAGTCGGTTCTTTGCTAAGTATAGAACCTCATATTAGTAGCCGGCATAATTTGTTAAGTTATTTATTTTTTTCCGTTATTTCAGGAAAAGGATATCTGACTTATGAAGGTAAAAGACATGTCCTTTATGCTGGTGATTGTGTTTGGATTGATTGTCATAAATTATATTCTCATGAAAGTAGCGAAGAAGAGCCTTGGTCTCTTACTTGGGTTCATTTTTATGGAAAAGATGCAAAAGAATTTTACGATGTATTTATGGAACAAGGTCATTCTTATGTTTTTCATCCACTGAGTATTAGTCCCTTTGTAGAATGCATTACCACACTTTACGATACACATAACCATCAAACTTTTCTCACAGAATTAAGTTCCCATAAGTATTTAACGGATATTATCGCGTTATGCTATACCGAAAGTGGTCTATGGAAATCTGATGAAAATGGATTGCTAGAGAACTCTATGCGGAATAAATTAAAGCATATTCGTGAATTTATTGATAACCATTTTACAGAAAAGATAAGTTTAGATGATTTGGCGGAACATTTTTTTATTAGTAAGTATCACCTATCCAGGGAGTTCCATAAAGAATATGGTATTACCATTGGAAATGATATTACCGCCAAAAAAATAAGTAAAGCAAAATCACTACTTCGTTTTACAAAGGATCCTATCGAAAACATTGCAGATCTCTGTGGTTTTCAAGATAGTGGGTATTTTATAAAAGTCTTTAAAAATGCAGAAAATATGACGCCTTTAGAATATAGAAAAAAGTGGTAACTCTTGTGTTCTTTGATCTAATTGCGTATAATATAATCTATTGATATAAAATACAAGGGATCATGAATGAGGTATCTACATGAATTTTTTTAAAGAATTGGGCAGAAATGAAATTTTTCTGATTGCAGGATGTGCTTGGTTGATTGCGCAAGTCTTAAAAACATTAATCCATCTATTCTTCACAAGAAAATTTGTTGCCGAACGACTAGTAGGAAGTGGTGGAATGCCAAGTTCACACTCTTCTACCGTTTGTGCCTTAGCCAGTGCTGTTGCCTTTAACTACGGAGCCTCTAGCGTGGAATTTGCCATTAGCTTTGTCTTAGCAATTATTGTCATGTATGATGCAATAGGCGTTCGTAGGGAAACAGGTATTCAAGCTAAAATCTTAAACGAAATGTTGGATATTTTTACAACTATGGGCAAAGGTCTTAGTGTGGAAGAAAAATTAAAAGAATTTATAGGTCATTCTCCTATTCAGGTTCTTATGGGAGCCATGTTAGGTGTTTTAATTGCAACCATCATGCATCCATTCTTTTAAATAACAAATCCATATCGTTACATGCTAACCTATCACAATGAGAATAACTATGAAAAATGAACTTGATACTAGTAAGCAATTAATGATAAATATGATAGCAAGTCTGGTCTCCTGTATCGTAAGCTTGGGGATCAGTTTTTTTCTTACTCCTTATATACAAGAAACCATTGGATACGAGGCTGTTGGATTTGTAAAGTTGGCTACTGATTTTGTCAGTTATGCAACGATTGCCTCTACTGCACTGAATTCCATGGCCAGTCGATTTATCACTATAAAAATACATCAAAAAGATATGAAAACTGCAAATGAGTACTTTAATTCTGTGTTATTTGCCAACTTAGGCATTGTCGGGTTTTTAATGGTACCGGCTGTCTTTCTTGTCCTACATTTAGAAAAGGTGATTTCTATATCCCCTTCCTTAGTTTTTGATGTAAAGATATTATTTGCAGCCATGTTTATTAACTTTATGATTACTGTTGTAGGGACTACCTTTAGTGTTGCTACTTTTGCCGCTAACCGTCTGGATTTATCTTCTAGAAGAACCATTGAAGCAAATTTGATTCGTGCACTTTTAATTATCGTATTATTTACATTTTTACCAGTTAAAATAAGTTACGTAGGAGTTACTACATTAATTGCTACTTTATATATGATTATCAGTAATGCTTATTACACGAAACTATTATTCCCTCAAATTTTGTTTGGTAGACGTTTCTTTTCTTTGCTACGGGTATTGGAAATTCTCAAATCAGGTATTTGGAACACCATTATGCGAACGGGACAGATCTTAAATAATGGTCTTGATTTGCTCATTACAAATGTTTTAATTAACGAATATTCCATGGGTCTTTTAGGAACAGCACAAACCATTGCTGCTGCCATTAATACCCTATATGAAACCATTGCTGGAGTCTTTTCCCCATCTCTTACTATTCATTATGCCAAAGGTGATAAAGAAAGCCTCGTATCTGAATTAAAAACCTCCATGCGACTTACTGGTTTCTTTGCTAATATTCCTCTTGGTTTTGTCATTGGATTTGGTCTCCCCTTTTATAATTTATGGTTACGTTCCTCCTCTGCCCCAGACCGGTTCATGATCTATCAATTAACGGTTGTTATTATGGGTGGAATCATTGTAGGGGGTGCCATTAGCCCACTTTTTAATGTTTTTACCATTGTCAATAAATTAAAATACAATTCTCTCGTTGTCTTAATTCAAGGAATTGTCAAAACTCTTTTATTACTTATTATTCTAGACACAACGAATCTAGGAATATGGGCAGTAGCTAGTTTAAGTTCCATCATTGGTGTTCTTAAGAACCTAACATTTACTCCTATGTATGCAGCCCATTGTCTGCATATCAGTAAAAAAACTTTTTACCCAACCATTCTCCGTTATATATTTGTGAGCACCTTCATGGTTGCCATCTTTGTTGGAATGGGACATATTCTTCCTGCCTCTAATTGGATGTGGATATTAATCGATATCATACTTTGCGGTATTGTGGGTAGTATGATTAATATTACATTGCTTTTTGAACAAAGGGAGAAACAGATATTATTAGATACCTTATCCCGTAAAAATAAAAACAGAACCGATCACAGGAACTAGTGACCGGTTCTATTTTTATCTAAATAACAGTTTTGAAATAAGCAATTGTTTTTTTCAATCCCTCTTCTAAGAAGATCGTTGGTTCCCAATCAAGTTCTTCCTTTGCAAGGGTAATGACGGGACGCCTTTGCATAGGATCGTCCAAAGGAAGAGGCATAAAAATAATTTTAGATGTGGAACCCGTAAGGGCTATTACTTTTTCTGCCAATTGAAGCATTGTAAATTCTCCAGGATTACCTATATTAACAGGTCCCGTAAAGCCTTTGCGACTATTCATTAAACGAATCATACCTTCTATCAGATCATCTACATAACAAAAACTTCTTGTTTGCTTGCCATCTCCATAGATTGTAATATCGTCCCCTTTTAATGCCTGCACTATAAAATTAGATACTACACGTCCATCGCCTGGATTCATTCGAGGTCCATAAGTATTGAAAATCCTCATTACTTTAATATCCACATGATTCATACGATGATAATCAAAAAATAAGGTTTCCGCCATTCGTTTTCCTTCATCATAACAAGAACGAATACCAATGGTATTGACACTGCCCCGATAAGATTCTGGCTGTGGATGAACTTCTGGATCACCATATACTTCGCTTGTACTTGCTTGAAGAATAGTAGCATGAACTCTTTTTGCAAGTCCCAACATATTCATGGCACCATACACGCTAGTTTTCGCTGTCTTAATGGGATTGTGCTGATAATGTGGTGGGCTTGCTGGACAAGCCAAGTTATAAATTTGATCCACCTCCACATAAAGTGGTTCTGTTACATCGTGACGAATAAATTCAAAATAGGGATTGGTCAGCATGTGCCGAATGTTATCTTTGCTCCCTGTAAAAAGATTATCCGCACAAATAATATCATTTCCTTCCGCTAATAGCCTTTCACAAAGGTGCGATCCTAAAAAACCTGCACCACCCGTAACTAATATTCTATTCATTTCTATACCCATCCGCACGTTTCATACATGCCCTTTAATCAAACGTTGAATATGTTTATTTATTCAGCTTTTTTCTATCTGTTAGTTAACACCTATGTTATATTTTAAAATACAGTAAATAGCCCTGCATCCATCTCTCCAGCCTATTTTTTTGCCTTCCTCATACGAACGAGGATAATAAGAAATTGGCATCTCATAAATTCTCAAATTCATCTTTGCAATTTTAGCGGTAATCTCCGGCTCAAAACCGAATCTTTTTTCTTCAATTTTAATCCCTTGTATTACTTCCCTACGAAACATTTTGTAACAAGTCTCCATATCGGTTAATCCTAAATCAGTGAATATATTAGAAGCAAAGGTTAAAAATTTATTACCTGCCGTATGATAAAAATGTTTAATCATATACTTTTCGCCACGTGCATACCTGGAACCATATACTACATCAGCGTCTTTTCTACCATCAATAAAGGGTTCCATTAAACGAACAAAATCTTTGGGATCATATTCTAAATCAGCATCTTGAATAACTACAACATCTCCTGTTGCTGCCTGGAAACCTTTTGCAAGAGCAGAACCTTTTCCTTGGTTATATTTATGAAATAACAGTTTGTCAATTTTATGTCTAAGTGGTCCTTTTAGTAGATCTCTTGTTCCATCTGTAGAATAGTCATCTACAACAATCACTTCTATCTGTGGAATACCACAATGAATGACTGCATCCAAAACGGTTTCAATGGTGGCCTTTTCATTATAACAAGGGATTACTACTGATAAACGAATCGATTCTAATGTTTTATCCATTACATGCTCCTTTTTTTTACCTGTTGATAGTTTTACTGTCTTTTGATTATTTTAATGTCTTTTTAACTCTACTAATTATATTAGCATAATTTTCTTAAAATTTCCAGCAAGTCTTCTTGACTCTTTGCTATATGAATGTTGGAATAGTACGACGCTACTTTCTTAAAATATTCTTCAAAATCAACACTCACTTGAAATGAATTCCTGGCTAATGGATATAAGAATATCACATGATTGTTGGAATGATAGAGAAGTTTACCTGTGATACATGCTGTAGAAGAAAAAGATATGAGTACTTTTTCCTGCATAGAATCTTCTGATTCTAATAGTTCCCATGGATATTCCACCTGTAATTGGTGAATAGAAGCATCAAACTCATCCCACATGCTCCGAGGATGTCTTTTCACAATCAAATTATCTCCCGTAACGATATCCGCAATTTTGTACACCATAGACTGATAAGTCTCCACATTTTGAATGAATTCTTTTGTACCTTGTCCAAAAAATATAAACTTTTCTGTGATATGGCTTTTCTTATAGTTGAATATATCTTTTGCTTGTTCAAGCACCGTTTGATGGTCCCTTGGTATCTTTTTTAGATGATAACCTTGTACTTCCTTGGCAAGCTTTGGTTCGAATAAATAAAGTGTATTCTCTTGTATCATATTTTGAAACCCTAATATTCTTTGATACATCCTTCTACCCAGATCTGTTGATACGATATGTCCTGAAAAGGAAGTATAACTTCCAAATCCATCTTCAAACCTACTAATCTTAATTTTGGGGTTATTTTTGATTAACGTTTTACTAATTTCTTTTGTTATCTCGTCCACCCCAATAGGGCTTGCATATAGGAGTTGCTCATAATAATCCAAATCAGTTCCTAGTAATCTCTTTGTTGTTCTATTATAAACAAAGCTTTCCCAAAATGTTTGTATAGAACCTTTCTTTTTATTCTTTATCCTAGTGGAATCTGCAAAATATACCTTTGCAAAGTAACGTTTTATTTTTCCTTCCACAAATATACTTTTTAATAATGGAGTCTTATTTGTGATTACTAATTCAAATTCGTAATCCTGATAAACGGATTCTTTTAGGTAGAGTAATACTATTATTTGATAGGTTGTATTGGCGATGGCTAATACTCTTTTGACTTGTTTTTTCATGATTGTTAAACCCTCTTTTATGGAAACGATGATGACCTTTTCATTGTTCCTTATTTTACCACAAAATGATAGGTATAGAAAGCAATACTACTTGAACATGTTCTTGCACTTTCTTACATAATCTTGCACTTTCAAAATCATTGCGCATATATTAATTATAAACTTTATCCACAGTAAAGGGGACATCTCATGACAATTCATGTGGTTACACCTGGTGAAAACCTTACTACAATAGCTACAAAGTATGATACCACCCCAGAATTAATAAGTTCCATTAACGAATTACCTAATCCAGAAAATCTTGTTGTGGGCCAAAGCCTTGCCATCAGAATTCCTGAAGTAGTCCATACCGTTTTACTAGGTGATACCTTATCAAAGCTTGCTAATTCTTACGGAGTTACCGTAACACAAATACAACAGAATAATCCAGAAAAAACGGCCAAAGGATTCTTAGTACCGGGAGATACTTTGATCATTAGCTTTGCTTTTGAAGATCAGAAACATCCTATTACAATCAATGGTTATGCATATCCTTTTATTGATCGAACTGTACTTAAAAAGACGTTACCCTTTCTTACTTACCTTTCTATCTTTACTTATGGTTTTACAAAAGAAGGAGCATTAGTTCCCGTGGAAGACGAAGATCTCCTTGCATTAGCAAAGGAATACTTGGTTGCCCCAGTTATGGTATTAGCTCCCATAACTTTAGATGGTACTTTTAATAGCGGCATTGCACATAACATGTTTATAGATGAAGCTGTTGAAGATCAACTTATTGAAAATATTGTGGCAACTATGTTAGCAAAAGGATATCAAGGGCTGGATATTGATTTTGAATTTATCCTTCCTGAGGACAAAGCAAATTTTCTAAGTTTTATTACGAAAGTGCAAGCACGATTATCACAGGAGGGGCTTGTCACTTTTGTTGCTCTAGCTCCAAAGACTTCTGGTGAAATGACTGGATTGTTATACGAAGCTCATGATTATCCTACCATTGGCGCCGTTGCCGATAAGGTATTGCTTATGACCTATGAATGGGGCTATATGTTTGGACCACCCATGGCAACGTCTCCCCTTAACAGCATGAAACGGGTTCTGGATTATGGTGTCTCCGTAATTGATCCTAGCAAAATATTAGTAGGCATACCCAACTACGCCTACGATTGGCCACTTCCATTTCTTCGGGGCGAGACTCAAGCGGAAGCACTTAGCAATCAAGAAGCCATTGCCCGTGCTGCATACACCAATGAAATGATAAACTTTGATCCCCTTGCACAAGCTCCTTATTATTTTTATTCCGATGATACTGGTGTTGCTCATGTGGTTTGGTTTGACGATGTTCGAAGTATGGAGGCAAAAATGAACCTTATTCCAGAATATGGATTAAATGGAGCAGGTGTTTGGCAAATAATGAAGTATTTCCCCGGATTATGGAATGTGGTTGGCTCGCAATATAGCGTTCAAAAAGTATAACTTTTAACTTTGACCGTTATACTTTGGTTATGGTTTGGTCATTGCTAGCAGCACTACGTCTTTTGAAGCAATACAGGAAGTAGTGCTGCTACTAATTGTAATAATATTAAGCTTGAAATTGTGCTTATAATTTTCTATAATGATGTAGTATGTGAAATGTATATTGTATAATATAATTTTAAAAAACAGATCATCTAAGGAGAACATTAAATGAAAATTGCAGTAGCAGGAACCGGCTATGTTGGATTAGTGACAGGCGTTTGTTTATCTGAACAAGGACATCATGTAACTTGCGTAGATGTAGATACAAATAAAATTATTTTAATGAAAAGTGGAAAATCTCCCATCTACGAGCCTGGTCTTTCGGAACTTATGACTAAAAACTTGGACAGGCTTACTTTTACTACGGACTATAACGATGCTTATCAAGACGCTGATGTTGTTATTATCGCTGTTGGAACTCCTGAAAAAGCCGATGGAAGCGCAAACTTATCTTATGTCTTTGGTGTTGCCGAAGAAATTGCTAGCTCCATTACGAAAGAATGTGTTGTTATTGTAAAATCTACTGTTCCTATTGGAACCAATGATGAAGTAGAGAACATATTAAATAACAATACCGCTGGTGTTAAGGTCTATGTGGCATCTAACCCAGAGTTTTTAGCACAGGGTACCGCCGTTCAAGATACTCTTCACGCATCCAGGATTGTTCTTGGAGTAAATGAAAAGTTTGCAGAAGAACGATTAGTGGAAATGTATAAAGATTTTGATGCACCAATTATAGTCTGCAAGAGAAGAAGTGCCGAGATGATTAAATATGCCTCTAACGACTTCCTCGCATTAAAGATTTCCTATATGAATGAAGTTGCGAACCTTTGTGAAGAAATTGGTGCTAACATAGAAGATGTGGCAAAAGGAATGGGCTTTGATGAACGTATTGGAAAAAGATTTCTTCATGCTGGAATTGGTTATGGTGGCTCTTGTTTTCCAAAAGATACAAAAGCACTTCATCATTTGTCTGCAGAAAACGGTTGCGAAATGCGAACTGTGAAAGCAACCATTGACGTAAATGAAGTGCAAAAGTTTAAATTATCAGTTAAGGCACGAAAATATTATCCTGATTATTCAGGCCTTACTATTGCTGTTTTAGGACTCACTTTCAAGCCGGGTACCGATGATTTAAGGGAAGCTCCCTCTCTTGTTAATATTCCCGTCTTTTTAGAAGATGGTGCTACCGTTAAAGCATGGGATCCTGTTGGTATTGATAACTTTAAAAAACGTATTATAAATGATAAACTTCTATATTGCGATACCATAGAAGAAACATTAGCAGAAGCTGATATATGTTTCATTTTTACAGAATGGCAAGATGTAAAAGATGTAAGCTTCGAAACTTATGAAAAACTTATGAAAGAACCTATTATAATGGATGGGCGTAACTGCTATTCCCTTAAAACCATTGGAAATGCAAAAGTTCTTTATGAAAGTATTGGTAGAGAAATAGTAGATCATCGTTAGAAATAAATATCTATCTTGTCTTCATGTACTCAGTAAGGCATTCCTGCCATGTTGAAAAACTAAAATCTGTTGTTAATCTAAACATTTTGTTATCCAGCACGGAGTAGGCAGGACGTGCTGCCGGAGTAGGATATTGATCCGTTGTAATAGCTATCACTTCCGTTTTCGTTCCCGCTAAACGAAAAATTTCTTTTGCAAAATCAGCCCAGCTGCAGGAGCCTTCACAAGTTCCGTGAAACAATCCATAATTATCCGTTGGAAGTAAGTATGCAATGGCTCTTGCTAGTTCCATTGCACTTGTTGGTGTTCCAAATTGGTCTCCTACAACTTTCACTTGATCGTTGTTTTGTGACAATGTAAGCATGGTCTTAACAAAGTTTTTACCTTCTCCATAGAGCCATGCGGTACGAATAATAAAAAACTTTTTGGCAAACTGTCTCACAAAACGTTCTCCTTCTAGCTTTGTATTACCATACACTCCTTGTGGTCCTACCTGATCAAATTCCGTATAAGGAACGCTTGCATTCCCTTGAAAAACATAATCCGTTGAAATATGAATCATTTTAGCGTCCACTTCTGTGGCTGCAATACTTAAATTTCTAGGCCCAATTGCATTAATTCTATAGGCATTATCTTCCTGGGTTTCACAAGCATCAACACCTGTGTGCGCTGCACAGTTTATAATGGCATAGGGTTTCTGTTCTTTTACAAAAGTCAGAACTTTTTCTATATTGGTAATATCTAATTCTGCCACATCTGTATTAACACAAGTGAATTCTTGGTTTCCTTCAAACACCTTATTAATGGCACGTCCTAATTGTCCGTTACATCCTGTTATCATGATTTTTTTCAATTTCTATACCTCCATTGTATTTATACTATTTTATATTTATATTTATATTTATATTATCTTATTTTTATTTTATATTATCTTGTTTTTATTTTGTATTATCTTATTTTTCTCGTTTTCTTCTACTCTATTTAGTAATTGATCAATCTTTTCCTCATTAATTGCCACTACTTGAGATAATTGTCTAATCCGATTGGATAACCTTGAAACGGTCACTGTTAATACATAAATAAGGGCTATAGAAAAACAAAATGCTAATAAGAATAAGGTATTCACTGGAGTCGCTATCCCTATAAATTCTGATAGACTGTATAAGATTATAGGGAATAGATCTACTATAATCAATAATACAATAACTCCCATCCAAGGTAATGCATACTTTAATTCAAACTTTCTTGCCCAAACCATATAGTTAATATACAATAACGCCAATACTAAACATGCACCGCTGATAAGTTGTAATTGAATCATCTTTAGTCTCTCCTCATCTTTTCAACTAACATTGCTATTGTGACCTTTATCATATAATAAATGCTCTTAATTGCAGAGATGGATGAAATTCCTTCCACTCGTTCTCGCATAATAACTGGATATTCTTCTATTATTTTATTCATTTTTAAAATAGAAACGACACTCTCTGGTTCTGGATAATCTTTTGGATAATCTTTTGCAAAGATTTCTATCACAGTTCTATTCGCCATCCTCATACCAGAGGTAGGATCTGTGATCCTTTTCTTTGTTAGTACATAGATTAAAAATGTGAAATACTTTATGCCCAGTCTTCTCATTTTTGAAGACTGAAAGCCTTCTTTTTCAATAAACCTAGAACCTATGAGCATATCTAACTTATGTTCTATTAACATTCCCATCATCGATTCTAAATATTTTGCATCATGTTGTCCATCCCCATCAAATTGAACCGCAATATCATATCCATGCTTTTTTGCATATAGATATCCAGTTTGCACCGCACCGCCAATTCCTAGATTAATAGGTAGATTTAGAATGGGATATTTTTTTTTCTTGCACAACTCTAACGTTTTATCATTGGAACAATCATTGATGATAATGTAGTCAAAGCTTGGCGCATTTTCTCTAATATCCATCACTACTTTTTCTATACTTTTTTCTTCATTAAATGCTGGTATCATCACTAAACTTCTCATCGTTATCTCACTTTATCTAAAAATTGAAGTAGAACTCGTATAGAACGCATTCCATCCGTAAAGAATGCAAACTTAACATTGTTTTCTTTTAATGCTCTATGACCTTCTTTCAACGAAAGTAAATAGGCCGCAATATTCTTATTGCTCGTTCCCCCATATGACATATGTATTAACACTTCAGGAATGTACGAGATCTTTACTTTTTTATCTATGAAACATCTTACCATAAATTCATAATCTGCGGAAACCCTATAATCTTCTTTATATAATCCATAGGTATCATATATCTTCTTTTTAAGGTATAAGGTAGGGTGACCTGGCATCCATCCAAGTCTTAACAAGCCGTTTCCTTGATGCCATCTACGAATGACCCTATCCCCTTCCATATAATTCAAATCACCATGAACACCATCTGAATTTTCTTTTTCTATGATTTCTACCATTTTACGAATCACTGTTTCACTTGTAAACTCATCAAAACAGCATCCAATTACATCTCCCGAGGCAAGTTTAATGCCCTTATTTATGGCACTGTATATGCCGGTATCTGGTTCTGAAATAAAAATAAGTCGCTCCCCGAAAAATTCCTTCGCATCCCTTATCACCATTCCCGTAGAATCTGTTGATGCTCCATCTACAATAATATATTCTATATTTTCATAATCCTGCTTTTTAACTTGATTAACAATCTTTTGTAGATTATCTGCATCATTAAAAGTGGCTGTTATAATGGATACTTTTATACTCATTCTTTTCTCGATTCTTTTCTTGATTTGTTGCTTAATTCGTTGCTAAATTCGTTGCTTGTTGAATTAATTACATTGTAACTCTTTATATAATGTTAGATATTCTTCAAACATTTTCTCCTGACCAAAAAGACTTGCTCGATCCCTACAAATAGGTACACTAAAACGCTTGGTTTTATCTTCCCTTGCTTGGTTATCTTTTATGGAATTACATACTTTTATAATTGCTTCTGTTAATTTTACGATATCACCTTTTTTAACGATCAGTCCTGTCATTTGATTTAAGGCTTCTCCACTTCCACCTGTTCGGAATGTTACCACGGGAGTTCCACAGGCCAGGGCTTCTATATTCGTGGTTGGAAAATTATCCTCTAAGGTAGGATTCACAAATACATCTGCTTGTCTATAAAAGCTTGCCAACTCATCAACGGATTCCGTTCGAGTTAAAGGTAAGAGACGATTGGAAGGAAATTTATTTTGATACTTCTTTTGTTGTTTTTTACTTAAACCTAGTACTATAATTCTATAATTCTCCGGAAGGCTTTCCGCTAATAAGTCAAAAAACTCTAAACCTTTCCTCTTTTCCCATACATTGGCTACTCCCAGAATAGTAAATGACTTTCCATCTCCACTCTTTATTTTAGATGAAAAAGAACTTAAGTCAATCCCGTTTGCAATCACTTTAACTGGGTATTCCTTTAATATAGAATGTTCCACTAATTCCTTAAGCCATCTACTTGGAGTAACTATCGTAAGATTCCTAACTCCTGTGAAAATCTGCTTTTTATTTATATAATTCTTTTCAGAATTATCTTTCCATAATGCATAAGGATATGCGCTGCGATACTGGACACAACGACTACACCCTTCCTTCCACTTTTCGCATTGGACATAATCAAAAAAAGCACAATGCCCTGTTAATGGCCAACAATCATGCAAGGTCCACACAATTGCAATATCACTTTTTTTAAGAAATTCAAAAAGAAGTTCCAGATTTAAGTAAAACCCATGAAGATTATGAAGATGAATGATGTCAGGATTACGTTCTTCAATCCACTTAATTAAGTTTTTTGTAGTCCTTTTTGAAGCAAAACCACTGCCATCTAAAAATAAATTCTTTAATACGTGTAATGAGAAATCAAGAAGATTACCACTTTTATAATGATTACTGTTGGGCGACCTTTTTCCACGACCATATGCTACAAAGCTATGATAACCCTTTTTTTCTATTCCATCGTAAAGACCCGCAGTTATTCGACCAACGCTTCCTTTATCATAAACTGTGTTAATTTGAATAATTCTCATGGTTGCCTCTATTTTCAAATACAATACTGTATGTTAAGTTTCTAGTGCTACGTTTCTAATGTTTCTTTTAATTTATCTTCTCATGATTATGATACAGCCTAAAAGAACTTTATGCAATTTCTATTTATTTTAATGAATGTCTATGTTATAATATTTTTTATGGTTTACCCTATATGAATCCTCTATAAAGAAAGGATATTTTAAATGAAAAAGTTAAGTATTATTCTTTGCATTGCTGCGTCTCTTACATTCTTATTAGTTGGATGTGGTAAAAAAAATAAAATTGATGAAGTGCCAGATGACGCACAAAGTAATCTGGATTCAGAAAGTGATACTTCCGGGGAGGGAGACGCTGTTGAAGAAGAGATATTTGAAGAAACGAAAGAAGGATATGTACGAAGTCAATTAACCAACGAATGGATTGATGAATCACTTGCGGATGTTCGTCCAATTTCAGTTATGATGCCAAATGATACATCTGCACTTCCACAATATAATATTTCTACTGCCAGTATTGTCTATCAATGTCAAGTAGAAGGTAAAATTACTCGATTAATGTCCTTGTTTGATGATTGGCAAGGGATGGAGCGACTTGGTAATGTACGAAGTGCAAGAGCCTATTTCGTATATTGGGCATTTGAATGGGATGCAATCTTTTGTCATTACGGCAACCCCTTTTACGCAGATACCATTTTAAATAGTGTTATCATTAATAATATCAATGGGATGACTGCTTCTAAAGGTGTATTTTATAGATCTTCTGATCGAAGTGCCCCACAAAATGCATATTTGACAACAGAAGGAATTTTGCAGGCATGTACCCAATACAATTATTCTACAACACATACACAATACTTTAAAGAAGATCACTTTACCTTTACGAGCGAAAATTACCCTATTGATTTATCCACCTTGCCTAGTGCACAAACTTGCAACAAATTAGATATGGCTAAGGCTTATCCTATTGACAAAGCATACTTTGAATATAATGCAGAAGAAGGCTTATACAATCGTTTTCAATATGGTAAAGCACACATCGATGGAATGAATGATCAACAACTTACCTTTAAAAATATAATCATTCAAAATACAGATTATGAAACCTTAGATCCAAATGATTACCTTGCCTTTGTATTCTTAGGTGGCGGCACTGGATACTATATTACAAACGGACAGGCAATCTCTATCACATGGTCTAAAAAGGATGATTACTCACCTACTAAGTATTTTGATAAAAGTGGTAACGAAATAACATTAAACACCGGAAAAACCATGATTTGTATCGTTGAGAATGGTAATTCTGTTTCTATTGAATAAAGGATAAGTACTTTTTATGAATGAAAATAAATCTTAACCGCAATTATGATTGCAGCATACCATTGCTTCTTCATAAAGAATATAAACA
Source organism: Lachnospiraceae bacterium (assembly GCA_035270785.1). Classification (GTDB taxonomy): domain Bacteria; phylum Bacillota; class Clostridia; order Lachnospirales; family Lachnospiraceae; genus DATESN01. The sequence continues at coordinate 24,735 of DATESN010000119.1, forward strand.
ATTCTTCAGGTAATGTTAGCTTACTAAGGGTATGACCCTGTAACGCTTCCATTACCTCTTTGTTTGTGCAAATATCCTGTAAGTTTTTCCTATGTTCTTTATAAGAAACTTTTTTATTCTTATAAATTTCACCCTTTACATTTAAAACAGTAAGACATAGATAGTCATTTATTATTTGATTACTAAAGTCATAACTAGATAACTTTTTTGTAATCTTTATTAATTGCTCCTTCAAAAGAGATATCTTTTCCATGTATGAAAAATCATAAGCACCTGTCATTGAGGAGCTATTCATCCAATAAATATAAGGATAGTAATCTTTTACCATTGCAACTTTTTGCGCACTAAGAAACATGGTTAAAGAAAACTGAACATCCTCTCCAACACTAACTCTGTCATCACACAAATACATGTTTTTAAGGATCAACTCACGACTGATTAATTTAGTAACACGGTTTGGTTGCAACCCTCGTCCCATAAAGCTACCATCATTAATCAAACGTTCAGATAATTCATCTATCTTTTCAACATCCATTTGTTCTTTCCATGGTTTATGATCATGGTCTTCATATTCATGGCGTAATCCACAGCACACTATTTGTGCACCGGACTCTATGGCTTTGTCATGCATTGTTTCAAACATTTCTTGTTCTACATAATCATCGCAGTCCACGAAGCCAATATAATCTCCTTGTGCCATGGTAACTCCTGTCTTCCATGCTGCCGTAAGTCCTCCATTGTTTTTGTGAATTACTTTTATATGATCCTGACTTTTTGCATACTCATCGCAGATAAATGGACTTTTATCTTTCGAACCATCATCTACCAAAATAACCTCTATTTCTTCTAACGTCTGTTTTAATACACTATCCATGCATCGCCTAATATATTTTTCACCATTGAAAACTGGTATAATAACACTTACTTTACAAGCCATACTACGCCTCCCCTACTATCTTATAAAAAAGGAATGGGCTAAGTAAAAAAATGTAATATCCTAATCGCGTTCTCATGGACAGTCTTCCAAACTCCCTTACTACTCTTACAATATTATGTACATTTCGCTTTAATTGTTTTCGTTTGGTTTTACTATTAGGAACTTCTTTTTTAAAACGGAAATAGAAAGTGATAGATGCATCTGCGTATGCCTTCATGGAAGCTGTCACAAGCTGCTTATTATCTTTTTTGATAAAATAGATAATACGTTCCTCTAATGCTTTAATCCAGTCTAAACGACGATGATCAAAGGCCTTTTGCATAATACTCCCTGGTGACTGTCTGTAAAAATATAGAGCTTCTTCCACAAACACAGCTTTTTTTGCCTTGTCCAATAATAAATAAGTCGTTGCTTCATCCTCGTGAATACGACCCTTTGGAAATTCAATTTCATTCCATAAGTTCCTATGATATAGCTTATTCCAAGTAACTACAAAGCAAGTGCTTTTTTCATGAAAGTCTTCATACATGCTAAGAAGAAGTTCATTATCCTCATAAATTTGATTATGTTTTTGCGTGTGATTTTGATTATAATTTTGCTTGTGATATTGTTTGTGATTTTCATGGTTTTTATGATCAATGGGATTCCCTTCCTGATCAACTTTGCGATAGTCACAAATTGCCATTTCGCATTGCTCTTGTTTACATGCTTCCAACATACTCTGAATAAACCCGGGGGCGATCCAATCATCGGAATCTACAAAGGCAACATATTCCCCTGTAGCTCTGCTTAGACCTATGTTTCTTGCGTGAGATAATCCTCCATTTTCTATATGGATTACTTGTATTCTAGGGTCTTTTTTAGCAAAATCATCGCAAATACTCGGGCAGGAATCCGGTGAACCATCATCTACAAGAATAATCTCAAGATTTGTATAACTTTGCATTCGTATGGATTCAATGGATTGATTTAAAAAATCTTCTACTTTATATATTGGTACTATAACTGAAATCTTTTCCATGCTTCCTCCTTTTGGGCTAGTATTTCTCATAAACTTATCCTATGTTTTATTTTGGAAATCTTACTTTCATTTCTTTTTCGAAGAAATCTTACTAGGATTCCTCTAACATGAATAAAGAAATAAGTGAGTCCCATTAGATTCCTTTTTAGGCAGAAATATATTATTTTATAATCCAACTTTTCTAAGTTAATGGGAGCAGACTTTGGGAGTTTGAGAAGTGCTGTCCCATATGTTTTTATAATCTGTTTCCTTTGCAAAAGGGATAAATCCTTTTGGAAATATAAGCTTTCTAAATCATCTAAAAATTCCACTACTACTTTGCTTTCAAAAATTCCATAGGAATCTTCTATTTTGAATTTATCTAAGAAGAACTGACTAACATATTGATAAAGAAAAAGGGCTGTTTCTATTCTATCTCTTCGCCTTTTTGTAGAGAGAGTGTCACCTTTTTCATCTTGAATATAGTGATAAAGCAAATCATTTATAATTGTAAAAGATTGAATGTTTTTCAAGTAGTTAAGATTGAAGATCAAATCCTCCCCAAGGCTTTGATCTTCGGGAAAGTTTTCTGTAATAAACTTTTTCTTAAATAATTTATTCCAAGGCATGTTTAAAAGTTGTACTTTGTATAAATCTAGTAGTAGTGAAACGCTTCTTGATGTTGTGAAATTTCCTATTATAAAGTTTCCTATTATAAAGTTTCCTATAGCAGGAGGTATCTTCTCTACATCTTTATTGAAATACCAGTGATGATATCCACATAGCACCATGTCAGAATCATTTTGTTTCATCGCAGATAACATTTTTTCACACATAGTAGGTTCTACATAGTCATCGCTATCTACAAATAATACATAGTCGCCCTTTGCATAATTGATTCCCTTATTTCTAGATGCTGAAACTCCTTGGTTCTTTTGATGTATCACTTGGATCTTATCGTTTTTTTCCGCCAAACAATCCGCCAATATCTCTGTTTGATCCATGGGTCCATCTACAATCATAATTATCTCAATATCCGGGTAGGTTTGTTCTAGGAGACTATGGATACATCGTTGTAACGTTTTTTCACTTTTATACACAGGGACAATTATACTAATCATAAGGAACTCCCATCTATAATCTATAGGTAATATGGTTTCATAATCAAGAGATAGATTCCAAATAAATGTATGGAAACCATTATTAAGAAAATAATCTTATTGTAATATTCTTTGTTCCATTTAACTTTTATTTTATGATTAAATAGACATGAAAATAAAATGTAAAATAGTGGTATGAAATATCTGTTTTGAACTCCCAATATGTCTGTATTTCCTACGGTGTTAAAAGATAGATATAGGGATGTCCATACTACTGCGGACACTCCAAGTGCCACAATGGGATTAATCGTATTATAAAGCGCACCTATACTTCTCCTTTTTTCTTCTCTCGGGGACACGAATGCTGGGGTTAATAATGTGATAAATAAAAGCCACGTTGCTATAACGCCTGAATTCCCTAGATATCCATAGGTCAAAAACTGGTCTTTCCCAGAAAACCACTGTACTATTCTAAGAAACATACTTCTTAACAATAACATGGTATACCCCAAAGGGTTTGCTATTATATATTTTATCTGCCCTAATACACTTGTTTGGGAAACTCTGGAGTCACCCACTTGCGATAACGTTTCAATCATTTTCACCCTACTACTATCTGGTACAACTGGAAAAAGGATGTGGTAAAGCATGAGGCCCATTAACAATACCAATAACCCTTTAAATAGATAGGACTTGATTTTTGATGAAAACTTTTGGAAGGAGAAAAAAAGAATCGGTAAGGCTAATAGTATGTATATTTGCTTGGCAGTACTTCCAATCACAAAGCAGCCTAACATTAAAATCGTATTTTTCCATTCTAATCTCTTTTTGGGTTCTAGAAATTCATTCATTACAAGTACAGAAGCAAGAAGCAAAAAGCAGGTTACTATGCCGTCATAGGAAATAGAGGATGCTGTAAAGATACTATTTGGAATAAGTGCAATTGCTGCAACGAGTGTTTTTCCTTGTTTTGCCCATTTAATAGCTAAAAAACAAATCAAGGTATATACTAACAGATTGCCAAACTTTCCAAATGCTATCATCCAAGCAAATGATAGTTTTAAAAACCTACCTATTTTGAAGAATATGCTAATGGGTAAATAGGAACGTTTATCGTAGGAAATGAATTTTGACTGAGACCCAACCGCTGCTGTGGTAAAATCATTTACATGATTTAAATATTGTTCTACCAAATCTTTTTCCCAAATGTTTTGGAATTTAGGTATGGTTAAGGTCTTTAAATGCAAAGACGCTTCTGTATCTAGAACTGTATTTCCATAAGATATGTTATAGGCTGTCGCCCCATGAATTTGTTCATCAAATCCCATTTGATTTGTTCCAATTCCACTGATTAGTAAAATTCCCATTGCCAAGGAAAGCACTGCGAAAATATTTTCCGGTTTATCTGCAAACCACTTCTTTTCTGTTAAGAAAAAGGAAATAATCAAAAAAAAGATTAAGAAAAATAAGAATCTTACCCCATTAAAATAAAAAGAGGTATCCGCTTTCATGAGAACTGTTTCATCCTGTAATTGTGACGTATCTGGAAATGAGATACCTATTTTCTCTATTTTTTTATTTAGCTTAATTACATCTGTCCCTAAGTATCTATTGATTGTCTTCGTTAAAACCTTTGCCTCTGTTTCTCCCTTAAAATAAATAGAAGCTATATAGGTTGTATCCACCTTGCAAGCACAGGTTATCTGCAATCTCTCCACATATTTATTCTCAAGGTTCCACATTACGGTAGGTTCTTCTGATGCCGATATGTTCACTTCTTTCTTCCATTCTCCATTTTTAAATACGGGAAGCTGAAAGATTACTATTTCTAAAATGCAAGCTAGCAGCAGAGAAACCCCCGCTGCTATTAGCATCTTTTTATTCCATAACTTGCGTTTCTTTTCCATGTTTCTTGCACCCCGTTATTGTCATCGCTATTGCCAAGAAGAATACAAATAATATCTGCATATCATATACTAATGGATAATCTTTCTTTAAGTATACATGATAGCACATAAGACTTCCATCGATTTTCATACCATTCTCATAGGTAATTGCTTTTACAATATGATTATCATTTGCTACTAAACAAGGATAATCCTGTCCCTTTGCACCATCTTCTTCATAAAAAATCTCAATGATAATATTGCCATCACAAAGCTCATACTCTGGAATTGATACATATATATATTGCTCATTGGAAATGTCCGCTAAAGGATAGTAAATTTTAGAAAAATACTTCCCCTTATGATAATAAGAATCTTTATTATAAATTTGAAATACAATATCTCCCTTTTCAATTGTGGCATCATGCTTTGTAATGAAGGGTTGAAATCCAAATAATGGTTTTCCGGCTGTTGTCATTTCATATGTAATCACTTTTCCAGGGTCCATTGAAAGATCAAAACGCTTGTCCTCTTCCCCTAGCAATACATTATAAGCACTGGTTATAAATGATTCTTTGGGAAACAAATAACTAACAATCAGCAGGGCTAAGCACCCTGCTACCATTACCCATATTAATATAACAATATTCTGGTTGATTGTATTTTTAAGTTTTCTTAGTATTCCTTTATTCATACTATATGCCTATTTTCCATCCAAACCAAGTCTATTAATCGCTGAAAAGATAGCCCTTACGGATGCTCTTGTAATATTAGAACTTACTCCAACGCCATAAGTAACTTTAGCGCCATCTTCATCTAACATATGAATATATGCTGCTGCTTGAGACGCAGATCCACTTTGTAATGCGTGTTCCTCATAATCCAATACTTGGATATTAACTCCAATAGCTTTTCTTATTCCTCTTAATACCGCATCAACAGGTCCATTTCCTACGGCTTCAAATGTTTTTTCAACTCCATAATCTGTAAAAGTAACGAATACCTTTGTATCAAATTTTGTAGTTGTTTCATCGCTTAGGTCATCAATTTTAATCTTTTTAAAATGAATCGGTTCTTTTTTATCTAGATACTCTGTTTTGAACGCTTCCATAATTTCATCTGGAGATACTTCTCCTTGCTTTTCTGAAAGTAACTGGATTACATTAGCGAATTCTTTGTGCATACCCTTTGGTAATTTGAATCCAAAATAGTTATCCATAACAAAAGCAACTCCGCCTTTACCTGACTGGGAATTAATACGCACAATTGGTTCATATTCTCTTCCAATATCCGCTGGATCAATTGGTAAATAAGGTACTTTCCAATGCTCCTTATGAAGATCTTTCATTACTTTGATACCTTTATTAATGGCATCTTGATGGGAACCTGAAAAAGCGGTAAATACTAATTTACCTGCATATGGATGTCTTGGATGAACCGGAATCTTACAACATCTCTCATAAATCTCAATAATATCATTTACCCTGTCAATCTTTAATTCTGGATTTATTCCTTGAGAAAACAAATTATATGCAATCGTTAATATATCTACATTGCCCGTTCTTTCTCCATTTCCAAATAAAGTTCCTTCTACTCGATCTGCACCTGCAAGTATTGCTAATTCAGCTGCTGCTACGCCTGTTCCTCGATCATTATGTGGGTGAACACTTAAAATGATGCTCTCTCTATTTTCAAAGTGTTTGTTCATCCATTCAATTTGATCCGCATAAACATTAGGTGTGGTCATTTCTACGGTGGATGGCAAATTTATGATAACTGGATCTTCTTTGGTTGCTCCCCAGGTTTCACAAACTGTTGTACAAATTCTTAAAGCAAAGTCAAGCTCTGTTCCTGTAAAGCTTTCTGGGGAATATTCCAAAATTATCTTTCCTGGAAACTGATTCGCTCTCTCTTTTACTAATTGTGTACCCTTGGCTGCTATTTCTATGATTTCATCCTGGGTCATTCCAAATACTACTTCTCTTTGTAAGGTAGATGTAGAATTATAAATATGTACTACCGCTTGTTTACATCCTTCTATTGACTGAAAGGTTCTTTCAATTAATTCTTCTCTACATTGAGTTAAAACTTGAACACTTACATCATCTGGGATTAATTTTCTTGCCACCAATTGACGTAAAAAATCAAATTCAATTTGGCTAGCTGCAGGAAATCCAATTTCGATTTCTTTGAATCCTAAATTAACTAAAAATTCAAATAATTCAATTTTTTCTTCTACAATCATGGGATCAATTAATGCTTGATTACCATCTCGTAAATCAACACTACACCATATGGGTGCTTTTTGTATTTCCTTATTCGGCCAATCTCTTCCTGGCAATTTGATTACTGGATTTCTCGTATATCTCTTATAATTTAACATGGTGTCATCCTCCATACTATTGATTTTTATGTTTTTATTTTCTAGATTGTTCCTCTTTTTATACTACGGAGTCGATAAATCACGTTGTACTTTTCAATAATAAATAATGTTATCAAAAATGGAACTATACGTAAAAAAAACCCATCAATACAGATGGGCTAGATTGTCTCGTTCTTTTATTCTCCAAGACCACTCTCAATTGCGTTCACAAGTGATTTTAATGCTATTTCTTCATCTTCACCCTCGCACACAAATTCAATTTCGTCGCCACATTTTACACATGCTCCAAGTACACTTAAAACACTTTTCGCGTTTGCTGTATTTTCCCTAAATGAAAATGTAATTAGTGATTTGAATTGCATCGCTTCCTTACATAGAATGCCTGCTGGTCTTAGATGTAGCCCAGTTGGGTTTTTTATTGCAACCTTTTGGCTTACCATACGACTGCCCTCCTATTCTTTCCTGCCCGATTTATTTGACTGACATAATTTCTTTTTCGTTACCTTTACCTACCTTTTATATCTTTCCTATCATTCATATCTTTTCTTACTATATCATCATTTGTTCATTATCACAAGTGAATAAATCATATTATCAACCCTATCTAAATCATATTAACATCTAAAAATAAATTATATTGACACTACTAGATATGGGATACCTTTGCTCTTTATAACATGATATTTTGTATTAATTCAGCTAATTTTTTTGCTTCCTCTTGTATTAATTTAAAATCCTTCCCTTCAATCATAACACGAACTAAAGGTTCCGTACCTGATGGCCGAATAAGCACACGTCCTTCTCCTGCAAACTTTAGTGTTAGATTTTCTATAGAGGCAGCTATCTCTGGATATTCCATGTAAGAATTCTTTTTATGATTTGGAACTTTGGCATTAATAAGTGCTTGTGGTAGCACCTCCATGATAGTTGCAAGTTCTGAAAGTGGTTTTCCAGTTTCTACTACAACCTGTAATAAATGTAGTGCGCTTAAAAGTCCATCTCCTGTAGTATTTTCATCTAGAAAAATGATGTGTCCAGATTGCTCGCCGCCTAAGTTAGCACCAATCTCTTTCATGCATTCTAGTACATATCGATCTCCAACCTTTGTTTGTTCCACCTTAATCTTATGTTCCTTTGCCATTAAGAAAAAACCGAGATTACTCATAACAGTTGCTACAATCGTGTTATTGTTCAATCGACCATTTTGCTTCATGTGGTAGCCAATGATAGCCATAATCTTATCACCATCAATGACTTCCCCTTTTTCATCAACTGCTAAAAGCCTATCTGCATCACCATCAAAAGCCAATCCTAATTTAGCTTTTTCATATACTACTCTTGCTTTCAATTCTTCCATGTGAGTGGATCCGCAATTAGCATTAATGTTAGTCCCGTCTGGATTATTGTGAATGGCTACAACTTCAGCACCTAGTTCCTTCATTGCCTCTACGGAAGTATAAAAGGAAGCTCCTTCTGCACAATCCAAAACGATTTTCATACCCTTTAAATCAACGTTAACAGATTGGATTGCATGATTAATGTATTCTTCTCTGGCATCTGTACGATATTTTACTTTTCCAACCCCTGAACCTGTTGGAAACTTCAACCCTTTTAAGTCATTTTTTATTAATTCGTCTATTTCATCTTCTTGGGAATCTGGAAGTTTATATCCATCTCCATCAAAGAATTTAATTCCATTAAATTCAACTGGATTATGGGAAGCAGAAATAACAACTCCTGCATCAACTTTATATTTTCTTGTTAAATATGCTACTGCTGGGGTAGGCACTACTCCAACATATACTGCATTTGCGCCTACCGAACACACTCCTGCCATAAGTGCATTTGCTAACATATCTCCTGAAATTCTAGTATCACATCCGATCATGATAGTTGGTTTATGTTCTTTTTCTTTCGTTAAAACATATGCACCTGCTTGACCTAACTGCATTGCTAGTAGTGGCGTCAATTCCTCATTTGCCACTCCACGTACGCCATCAGTTCCAAAAAGTCTACCCATCCTTACTCCTATCCGCACGCTTAAGCATACGTAATTATCTATTTTCATTACTCTTCTAATGTTACTTTCATCTTTACCATATAAGGAATATCTACACGTGCTCCCTCAGGTAAGTTCAAAATAGCTTCCACATCATACGTTCCTTCTGATAATTTTACTATTTCATTTTCTTCCATATAGGCTGCTATATCAATGGTTCCTGCTATATTATCCGGATTAATAGTCTCAATTACTTTTTGCAATCCAGAAATATTAAATAACTTTGTTTCATCGAAATCAACGCTCTCCACTGTAAATCCATCTGGAATATTAGTAAACTTTAACTTTTCCTTTTGTAAAGAAGCAATTTTTGTTACTTTCTTCTCTATATATACAATAACATTCGCTTTGCCATTAAATTTATTATTTACTAAAAATAGATTATCTGGAATATATTTTCCTAAATCTACAATTACAGTAACGTCACCACTTTGTCCAGTTACGTTAAGTGCTGTCTCAGGTACTTCAATCTTTTCAATAGACTCCAATATACTCTTTTTACCACCTAAGGTCACTTCACTTGGGGAACTAGAAATTACACCGGTTAATTCATAACCATCTACAGGTGTACCCATAACATCATATTCTAGGGGTACTGTTTTAGTTCCCAATATATCTACACTAACGCTTACCGAGTCTATATTTTTCGAAATAACACTATTTGTAATCAAATTATCTTCATTGTCATAAAGTTTTATTTCTATACTGGTACTGATATCTGTTGTCATTCCACTAACATCTACATTAGCAACTGCTCTTGCAACTTGTTTGATAATTGATTCTGGACCCGAAAGACGTACTACTGTTTGATCTGTTGTAACATTACCAATTAAATAACCTACTTCCGGCTTCCCTGTTGTATTTACTTGAATAACTAATTGAGTTTTCTTTATATTATCAATTTTAACCCTTAGGTTTTCTGTGCTTGGCTTTATGCTTTCAATTTTATCATTATATTTTTCTGATGATACACTAATTCCTAACGTATCCATAAATGTAAGTTCTTCCATGTCAGCCACCGCTTTTAGATCTTCTTTTCTTAACTCACTAAGAATAGATCTTCTAGCTGTTACAACAACACTAATTATGTTTGTATTATCCAATATCTCGTAGATTTTACCCGTATCTGTAATTGCTTCTGGATGTAATATCTCAACTTGAATCCCATAAAATGGTTGGACCATAACTGGATCATCGATATTTACCACGATAAGCCAAAGAAGAACTGCAAATACGATTGCTAGAATCTTAAGGCCTAAGTTAGTTGTCCATATCTTTTTCAAATTTCGACCTTCCTTTCCATAATTTCCTCTTTTTATCATCTTCTGGTTTATTTTGTATCAACTTCACTTTTTCCCTTAAGCTTTCAGCATCTAAATTACGGTAAAGCTCACCATTATAAGCGACACTTATATTGCCTGTTTCTTCCGACACAATAATCGTTAAAGAATCCGTCACTTCTGAAATACCAACTCCTGCCCGATGCCTTGTGCCTAACTCTTTGCTAAGTTCCATATTATCTGACAAAGGTAAATAGCAAGTAGCCGATATAATTCTATTTCCACGAACTATGATTGCACCATCATGGAGTGGCGTATTATGTTCAAAAATATTTACAAGTAATTGGCTAGATACCAATCCGTCAACTTCTATACCTGTTCTTTCGTATTCTGCAAGGGAGTGACTTTGTTCAATAACAATCAGCGCTCCTGTTTTTACTCTACCCATCTCAAATGTTGCTTTGACAATTTCATTAACTGTTTTATCTAGAAAACGTCCTCCCGCATTTTTGCTGGAATCTAGTTTAATAAATGTACTAAAAATATTCTTATTACCCAATTGCTCTAAGGCTTTTCTAAGTTCTGGTTGCATGACAATAACGATAGCCGTTACAGCTAGACCAAATGCATTTTCTGCAATCCATAATATAGTGGTCATATTGAAAATGGCTGCAATTAGAAGGAATACCATAATAACAAGCATACCCTTTAACAAAGACCATGCCTTTGTATTCTTAATCCACACTATAATTTGATACACCAAAAAGGAGATAATGGCTATCTCCACAATATCCGTCCATAAAATTCGATTGGGAATGTGTAATGCAGATAAATACTTTTCTACGTAATAATTAATTTGCTCCATTTGTTTTTATTCCAGTCATTTCATTCTATTCTTAACCAGAAAACATTACTCATGTTGACCTATATCTCTGGAATTAGAAGTTCTTTCAATACCCTCTGTATATCCTGTTGAAACTCTTGATGTTGATTGTTGTCCTGGGGAACCTGGTCTTTGCCCTACCGTGTTTGGTCTTTGTCCTACCGTGTTTGGTCTTGCACTTTCCAAATTGTTACCTGCTCTTGTTACCGTTCTTGTTGATGTTCTTGAAGAAGGGTTAGGTTGATTCATTCTTGCATTTGAAGTGGCTCCAGTATTGGCCAAAATCCTGGAATTAGTAAAAGAATCCTCGTTTTGAGAATTTATTTTTTTAATTGTCTTATCAGGTACTGATACAGTAATCTTAGGCACCGCTTTTACATAATAATAATATTCATCATCTTCAAATTGAACCATTTCAGTTCTGCTATAGTCTACATTAAAAACAAAGAACTGAAGTATTTTTACAATTCCGATAGAAAAAATAGTTCCCGTTAATGTTCCCATTATAGAAATCTTTGTATCAAACATTAAATCTCCAACAAGTAAAATCACAATATTGGAAAGTGCACCTGCTACCATTGCAATGGTCCATGCATGGTCTATGGATAATCTTCTAATAAAATAGACGATTGTAATCGTAATTGCAAAACCAAGAATCACCACTAACATCAATTTATTATTTAATACACCATCAATAATATATCTAAATTTTGCAACTGTTCCATTTTCACCCAACAATGTAATTGCAGTTACATTTGAACTAATATAATTTATTAAATAATAAACAATAACTCCACTGCCAACTGACACAATAGATGCTGGTGTACCTACTAACCCCATTGCTAAAGGCATTACATATGGTATCCTTAGCATAAAACATAGAGGTGTTAATAATACCACAATTGTATCTTTTGGTGAAAACCTAAAATAAAGTAAAAAGAGAAGTAAAAAAACGCACAATGCAACAATCGCACATTCAAAAGATAACGCATATAGATGTGCAACTACAAATGCTGCAGCAATAAAGACAATAAAGTTATAGGGCAAGAATGAACACATCAGTGCCATTACTAGTACAATGGCTAAATTATTAATTTTACTCATGTATCCTAGTTTTTCATTCACTTGCATAAAAATGATGAATGACATAATAAACTTCAATATTGGTGTAATATATACTTCATGTTTGCTATAAATATTCTTAAACCGTTCTTTTAAAACAAGTAAACTTTCCATCAAAATATCCTTTCCAATAGCTATATTCTCTTACTTTCTTTACTATACATCTCTGCCAATTGCTTTAAGTGATTTGAATATATCTTCTGTTTCTTTTTCGCATGGCTATATCTTGAGGAGTAAATGGCATATGAAATAAGGGAATATCCAGCAACAACAATGGCAAAAATCAATAGACTTTTTTTTCCTAAAACAAGTAAATCAGCCTTGTAAATATCTTGCATAATTCCCTCGAATTCATAAAAAACATACATCAACAATACAACAAAAAAGGCAATGGTTGCACTAATCATTGATTTGATTACCTGTAATCCTATATAATCTCCTCTAAAGTAATTACCGATTGCTCCATTTTTCTTTCCTTCATGTTCTTCATAAGAAGCCATTTTGGTCATTAAAATAATTCTTTTTTCGTTTAACATTATATTGATCTCTTTTCATGTTAATTGACATATCATAAAAGCGTACTACCTATCTAGAAATCGCATTTTAGGATTATCTTTTAGTTCTTTCTTTACATTTTGTGATATTTCATTTTTTCGAATGGAACCACTTAAGGTATTCGCTGTATTTGCTTTACAACTATTGCAGTAACGACCGGTTTTAATCATTGCTCCACAAGTCTCACACTCAATGCTAATGGGTGAATCTTCAGAAAAAACCAAACGCTCTTCTCGAATCCATTGCTGAATTTGGGGAACTTCAACATCACAATTTTGTGCGATATCTTGGATTCCAGACCCTTTATTCTCCATTACAAATTTCTTAACTTCCTGAAACTTTGCTTCTTGTAATTTTCTACATTGTGGGCATACATTCGGACCTACTATATAGTTATATATCCTTCCACATTTTCTACAGTTACGTACATTCATTTATATTTCCTCCTAGAGTTAAAGTCCTTTACCAACCGAAAGTGTAATAAAGTAAATATTTTCAATTCCTATCGCTTTCAATTGTTCTGTCATTGCATTAATTGTACTTCCCGTTGTATAGATATCATCAATAATTATAATTGTACTTAATTTTACATCATTTCGAACAATTTTAAAAGCCCTTTTCAAATTATTTTGACGTTCTCTATCGTCTAATTCTTTCTGGGGAATAGTATTCTTGCATCTTGCGATCAAGGAATCGTTTACAGGGATGCCTAAATATTTACTTATTTCTGTTGCTATCAATAGAGTTTGATTAAAACCTCTTTTTTTCATTCTTGATTTGTGAAGGGGAACTGGAATCAGGGCCTGAGCATTCCATGATAGAATTTCTTTACCTAGATGCTTCACTACCTCTTTGCCATAGAATTTGCTATATTCCTCTCGTCCTTGATACTTGAATTTATAGATTGACCCATGAATACAGTCGTATTCAAAAAGTGCTCTACCTTTCGTATATTTGTGTGGTTTTGTTGCACAATCAAAGCAATATTCTTTGCCTTTTTCCGTTAATTGTTTACCACACTTACAACAAAATGGTTCCTTAATATATTTTAAATTTCTTAAGCACTCTGTACATATTAAGTTTCCCTTGGGATACACCACACTGTCACATAGTATACAGCGCCTTGGAAAAAATAAATCTAACATATCTATCATTACTCACCTAAATCTTCTAAACTTCTCTCCAGTTCATTGATTCGGATATGTAAACTTGTGAATCTCTTTTGCTCATTTTCATTGGCAATCATACTTTGAATGGTATCTCTACTACCTAGAATGGTAACACAAGTTTTGGCTCTTGTAACCCCTGTATATAGTAAATTACGGTTAAATAACATTCGTGGGCCCTTTAAAAGGGGAATAATAATGGCAGGATATTCACTTCCCTGGGACTTATGGATGGTAATGGCATAGGCTAATTCTATTTCATCTAATCCCGAAAATCCATAAGTAACCTTTCGATGTTCATCATATTCAATTACAATTGTTTGAGCATATTCATTAATTTCCATAATAATTCCAATATCTCCGTTGAATACTCCCAACCCTTTATCTATAGGTATTCCATATTTACTCACAATTACCCATTCCAATTGATAATTGTTTTTAATCTGCATAATCTTATCCCCTTTTCTAAAGGTCCAATCTCCATGGGCGTGCTCTTCCTTATCTTGGGCCGGAGGATTTAAATACTGCTGTAAAATTTTATTTAACGTTTCAACACCAAGATTTCCTTTGCGCATGGGCGTTAGTACTTGGATTTCATAAGGGGTAGCATTTACATACTTTGGCATCTTCTCTGTTATGAGTTGTACCATGTGCTTATATATTACATTAACATCATTTCTTTCCAAAAAGAAGAAATCCTTACTTTTATTATCCAGGGTAATGGATTTTCCTTGGTTGATTTTATGGGCGTTTAATACAATATCACTTTCTCCAGCTTGTCTAAATATCTTTTGTAAAATAACAACGGGGATCTTCTTACTTAATATCAAATCCCTTAAGACTTGTCCCGGACCTACTGAAGGCAGCTGATCAATGTCTCCAACCATGATAAGCCTGGTTCCTACTGTAATTGCCTTTAGTAAAGCTTGAAATAAATAAATATCTACCATTGACATTTCGTCAATTATGATCACGTCTGCTTCTAACGGGTTTTCTTCGTTTCTCTCAAACTTAATGCTATTTCGATGCTCCGAACCCATTCCATTTAACTCTAATAATCTGTGAATGGTTTTCGCTTCATATCCTGTTGCTTCCGTCATTCTTTTTGCAGCCCTTCCTGTTGGTGCTGCCAAATATAAATCCAATCCCTCTTCTTCAAAATACTTGATAATTAGATTTATCGTTGTTGTCTTTCCAGTTCCCGGCCCTCCTGAAAGTATAAATAATCCGTTTTTAACACTTTCAAGAACAGCTTTTTGTTGAAGTTCATCTAGTTCCAATTCCAACTTTTCTTCAAGTCTTGTTATCTTTAAAGCAATGGAAGTTTCTTCTGATGGAAGTAGCTGTCCGTCAAAAATCATTGAAACATTTAAATCATGTAGCATTTTTGCACAATTCAATTCTGCATAATATGCCGCCATTGCATAAATAGCATGGATATCCTTTTCTTGTTTTATGATCACTTTTTTATCCATCATTAGATTTGAAATACTTGGTTCAATAGATGCTTCGTCTAATTCCAACAAGTCTCCACACCTTCTTAATAGAGTGGATTTTGGTAAGTACATATGCCCTTCCCCTAACCCTTGTAACAAAGTATACAATATTCCACTTTGAATTCTATAATCCGAATCTACATGGATTCCAATCTTTCCAGCTATTTCGTCGGCTATTTTAAATCCTATTCCTTCTACTTCTTCTGCTAAACGGTATGGATTTTCCTTCATAATTCCATAAATTCTAAGTCCATATGTACTGAATATCTTCAATGCCAAAGTGTTGGATATTCCATATTGTTGCAGAAAAATCATAACCTCTCTCATATCCTTTTTTTCTACTAATTGCTCTGCAATCTCCCTGGCTTTTCGCTCACTAATTCCTCTTATTTCTGCTAATCGTTCTGGTTCTTCTTCCATAATCTTAAAGGTATCATCCACAAACTTCTTAACAATTCTTTTTGCTAGAGCCGGCCCGATTCCTTTAATGGCACCCGAACTTAAATAACGTTCCATTGATGCAGCGTCACTGGGTGTTACAATTTTATATATATTTATTTTGAACTGTTCTCCATAGATTGCATGCTTAATAAAATCTCCCTCAGCTTCAATACACTCACCTTGGTCCATTGTTCTAAAAACACCTACACAAGTTACATCCTCTCCGTCACTCACTAGGTTTAGCACTGTATAGCCATTTTCTTCATTTCTATATATAATATGCTCAATATAACCCGAAATCATTTCCGACATTTTTTTCCTCTTTATGCTCTACTGTTCTTGTCCTATATTATATCATCTTTTACAATATTTTTACACAACAAAAGGCTGCATAGAAGCAGCCTTTATTATTATATTTAAATTTATTAAGAATCTATATACCAAAATTACGTTTCATTTGATCATATAAGGTTTGCGCTATCCCAAGACTGTTTTGATCCGTAGACTGACTTGACAACTTTTGAATTGTTTCGTCTTTTATATAGTCCACTAATGTTGATGTAGATTTTGATGAATATTCTGTTTCCGGAATTGTCTTTTGCATTTCTTTAAACATCTGTTCTAAAAAATAAGATTCAAATTCTTTGCAAACATCCATTAACTTTTTATCTGACGCTGCAGGATCAGCATCCAATGAACCTAAACTATTTAAACTACTTATTTTGCTTATATCCATATTGCACCCTCCTTATTGAATAAATACAGACCACTATCTTCTCAATTGATTTGCTTGTTGTAGCATCTCATCAGAAGCTTGAATTGCCTTTGAATTCATCTCATAAGCACGTTGGGCTACAATCATATTAACCATCTCATCTACCACTTGAACATTAGAACCTTCCAAATATCCCTGTATCACACTACTCTTTTTAACATTATTGTTGGTTGCTTCATTAAGGGCAACTCCACTAGCTGCTGTTTGCTCATACAAACTGCTATCCGTCTTTTCAAGTCCTGCCGGGTTATTAAATTGAAATACTCCAAGCTTAATTCCCATTGATTTTGCATTGTTATTTGCATCAGGATAATAGAATTCTCCATCTGCTGATATGGTGATCTTACTAGTCACTACATTATTATTAAATACTACTGCTTTGCCCGTAGAATCTAAAACAGGTAATCCGTCAGAGTTTGTAAGAGTAAGTCCTGTTGTTCCCATAGAAATATTAAAATTACCATTTCGAGTATATTTAGTACTACCGTCTTCTCCTCGTACTGCGAAGAAACCATCCCCTTGAATCATAAATGCTGAAGTGCTTGTTGACTCATAAGAATTACCCTGTGTAAAAATAGATGTAATGGAAGAATTTCGTACACCTAAACCCACTTGCGCACCCACCGGTTTATCATTTCCATTGGCTGATGTAGTCTTTGTTTGCAGCGTTTGATACAAGAGAGATTTAAATTCTGCAACTTCCGTTTTATATCCTGTAGTATTTACATTTGCAAGATTGTTTGCAATTGTGTCTATGTTGTTTTGTTGTGCAATCATTCCTGTTGCAGCTGTCCATAATGATCTAATCACTGATAATACCTCCATCTTCTACCTATAAAATATTCTAATTGTTATGGGTAAAAGTTTACACTCTTCCTAGCTGATTAACGGCTATTTCCAATGTTTCATCATATGCATTAATAATCTTTTGATTAGCCTCATATTGTCTGGTTGTACTGATCATATCAACCATTTCAGATACAACTTGAACATTAGACATTTCTAAGTAACCTGAGAATACCTTTGTATTCCCATTCTGAAGGGTGGCACCCTCCACTGGTTGGTAATAGTTCTCACCATAATGCTCTAAGTAATTATAATCCGAAAAATCTGTTATCTGTAATTGTGCTACAGCAACATCATTTTGATAAATTGTTCCATTTTTATCTATGGAAGAATCTGATAATGGATTCAGCTTAATGAATCCGGATGCATTTGTCGCCGACTTACCCATTACAAAATCTCCATCTTTTGTAACTAGGTAGCCTTCCTCTGTTAACGTAAAAGAACCATCCCTTGTATATTTAGTAGAAACTTCACCGGATTTATCTGTGAATTCCACTGCGAAAAACCCTGCTCCGCTTAACGCTAAGTCATAGGTATTTGATGTACTTTTAAAAGAGCCTTGATCATAGTTTGTATAATTTTCACCTATCTTCACTCCCATATTCATAGAACCTATTTTACGAGCAGTGTTTGGTGCTTCTGATGTATCTTTAATTTTAACTGCAAGAAGATCTGAAAAAGCCTGACTTGTTGCACCTTCTTTTTTATAACCAGTCGTAGCAGCATTAGCCAAGTTATTGGAAAGGGTGTCCATGCGATGTTGTTCATTTAACATTCCTGTATAAGCTGTGTATAAACCTTTTAGCATAATTACTTCCCACCTTTTCTATTGCATACATTCTAGTGAAAAGATAATAAATATCTTTTCATTAATCTTCCCGATAGCCTGCTAAAAACTCAACATATTTTCCTGTTCCAATTGCAACTGCTGTCATAGGATCTTCTGCTGTCATTGTATTAATACCCGTTCTATCAGAAATCAATTCTTCAAGACCACGAAGTAAACTGCCTCCGCCGGTTAGGATGATTCCTCTATCTGCAATATCCGCAGCAAGTTCAGGTGGGGTTTTTTCCAACACACTGTGTATCGTTTCAATAATCTGTGAGGTTGTCTCTCTTAATGCTTCTTCTGTCTCTTCGGAAGATACTTTAACAGTTCTAGGAAGACCGGTCACTAGATTACGTCCTCTTACATCCATATAATCAACTTCCGCCCTTTTATAAGCGGAACCTATTTTAATTTTCAAATCTTCTGCTGTTCTTTCACCAATTAATAAATTATGCTTCTTTCGCATATAACGTACAATTGCTTCATCAAAATCGTCGCCTGCTATCTTAATGGAAGCACTTACAACAGTACCGCCCAAAGAAATAACGGCTATATCCGAGGTACCACCACCGATATCAACTATCATATTTCCACATGGCTTTGCAATATCGATTCCTGCTCCAATTGCTGCTGCAATAGGTTCTTCAATAATAAAGACTTCTCTTGCTCCTGCTTGATAAGTAGCATCCTCAACTGCTTTTTTCTCCACTTCCGTCACACCACTTGGCACACAAACTGCAATGCGTGGTTTACGAAATGTTCGTTTCCCTAGAGCTTTTTGAATGAAGTATTTCATCATCTTCTCTGTAACTGTATAATCAGAAATTACTCCTTGACGTAATGGTCTGACCGCTATAATATTTCCAGGAGTCCTACCAAGCATTAGTCTTGCATCTTCTCCAATGGCTTTTATTTTATTTGTATCTCTATCAAAAGCTACAACTGAGGGTTCCTTTAATACTACTCCTTTTCCTCTGATGTAAACTAAAATACTAGCTGTACCTAAGTCAATTCCGATATCTGTGTACTGCATAAAATAATACCCCTTTCCAATGGCTCTCTATCTTCATCATTTCCAAATTATTGTGAAATAAACATATGCGATTATTATAACCTATCGCCTTGGATTTTCAAAGGGTTTTCCACAAATTCATAAAAAATTAAATTAAGATATTCAATATTTATATCGGATATCTTATGAAATACTTTAGAGTATTTTTCTTAAAAATTGACCCGTGTATGATTTTTCATTATCTGCAACTTCTTCAGGTGTTCCTTTTGCAATTATCATACCACCTTTATCTCCGCCTTCCGGTCCAATATCAATAATGTAATCCGCTGTTTTAATAACCTCTAGGTTATGCTCAATTACAATAATGGTGTTCCCACCTTCGGAAAGCTTATGCAAGATGTCAATTAACTTATGAACATCTGCGAAATGAAGTCCCGTGGTTGGTTCATCCAAAATATAAATCGTTTTACCTGTACTTCTTTTACTTAATTCGGTAGCCAGTTTTATACGTTGAGCTTCTCCACCTGATAATGTTGTTGAGGGTTGACCTAGTCGTATATAGGATAATCCTACATCGTATAATGTATTTATTTTGCGACTGATGGAAGGAACATTTTCAAAAAAAGTCTTTCCTTCTTCTACTGTCATATTTAATATATCATAAATGCTTTTTCCCTTGTACTTAACGTCTAACGTCTCTCTATTGTATCTTTTTCCGCCACAAACTTCACAAGGAACATAAACGTCAGGAAGGAAATGCATTTCTATTTTGATAATACCATCTCCACTACAGGCCTCACACCTTCCGCCCTTCACATTAAAACTAAAACGTCCCTTTTTATAGCCCTTTGCTTTTGCATCCGTGGTAGCCGCAAACATATCCCTGATTTGATCAAACACACCTGTATACGTTGCTGGATTAGAACGGGGTGTTCTTCCAATCGGCGATTGATCAATATCAATTACTTTGTCCAACTCCTCCACGCCCTCAATGGAATCATATTTGCCTGGTATGAGTCTTGCGCGATTCAAAGTTTTTGCTAGATATTTATACAATATTCCATTTACTAAGGAACTTTTTCCCGATCCTGATACCCCGGTGACGCAGGTCATAATACCTAGGGGAAAGGATACGTCTATATTTTTAAGATTATTTTCTCTAGCTCCTTTAATCGTTAGAAAGCTATTTGCTCTTTTTCTCATTTTGGGAACTGGAATCTTGATTTTTCCGCTTAAATACTGTCCCGTAATGGATTCAGGAACTTTCATAATTTCTTCTGCTGTCCCAGTTGCTATTACTTCTCCACCATGCTCCCCTGCTCCAGGTCCAATATCCACAATAAAGTCGGCAGCTCGCATAGTATCCTCGTCATGCTCTACCACAATGAGTGAATTGCCTAGTTCTTTTAAATTTTGTAGTGTTAATAATAGCTTTCCATTATCCCTTTGATGAAGTCCAATACTCGGTTCATCTAAAATGTAACATACTCCAACCAATCCCGAACCTATTTGTGTGGCAAGCCTAATCCTTTGAGCCTCACCACCAGAGAGTGTTCCTGTCGACCTAGATAAAGATAAATAATCAAGTCCTACATTTACTAAAAATCCTACCCTGCCCTCTATTTCTTTAATTACCTGATTGCCAATTAAAAGCTGTTGATTACTTAACTGCATTTGTGACAAGAAATCCTTAAGGAGTCCTATGGACATAGATGTTATTTCATAAATATTTTTATCACTAACCGTTACTCCAAGGGAAGTTTTTTTAAGTCTCATTCCTTTACATATTTTACACGGAGTAACTCGCATAAAAGTTTCATATTCTTGTTTCATAACATCCGAGGCGGTTTCTCGATAGCGTCTTCCTACATTCTTAATAAGTCCTTCAAATGCAATGGGATATTCTCCTTTTCCACGTTGCCCTTCATAAAATACCGTCACTTCTTTTCCATTTGTTCCATGCACAATTATATTTTGTATCTCTTCTGGAAGCTTTTCAAAAGATGTGGTTAACTTGAATTTATATTCTTTTGCTAATGCTCTTAATAGGGCATTGGTGAAACTGCCTTCTGTAGAACTGGATTGCCAACCCATTACTACAATGGCACCCTGGGAAAGGCTGAGTTTTTTGTCCGGTATCATTAAATCTACATCAAATTCCATCTTATATCCCAAACCAGTACATTCTGGACAGGCCCCAAAAGGGTTGTTGAAAGAAAAACTTCTTGGCTCTATTTCATCTATGCTGATTCCACAATCAGCACATGCAAAGCTTTGACTGAAATTAAGAGTTTCTTCATCCAACACATCAACTAAAAGAAGTCCTTCTGCTAGCTCCAATACACTTTCAATGGAATCTGTTAATCTTCTTTGAATCCCATCTTTAATCACTAAACGGTCTACTATAATTTCTATATTATGCTTTATATTCTTATCTAACTTAATCTCCTCAGAGAGTTCATATAAATTACCATCTACCCTTACCCGAACATACCCGCTCTTTTTGGCTCTATCAAAGATCTTTGTATGTTCTCCCTTACGTCCACGAACCACTGGTGCTAATAATTGAATCTTTGTTCCTTCTGGATAAGACATGATCTGATCAACCATTTGATCAATGGTTTGCTTTTTAATCTCTTTTCCACACTCTGGACAATGAGGAATACCAATTCTTGCATATAGTAAACGAAAATAATCATAGATTTCAGTTACGGTACCCACTGTAGATCTAGGATTTCTATTGGTAGATTTTTGATCAATAGAGATTGCCGGAGAGAGACCTTCAATCTTTTCAACATTTGGCTTTTCCATTTGTCCCAAAAACTGTCTTGCATAGGATGACAAAGATTCCATATATCTTCTTTGACCTTCTGCGTAAATCGTATCAAAAGCTAAAGATGATTTGCCTGATCCTGATAGTCCTGTTAAAACAACAAATTCATTTCTTGGAATATCAACACTAATATTTTTTAAATAATGTTCATTGGCACCTATAATCTTAATGTAATCTTTTTTGGGAAGCATTTTTTTATTTTTATTTTCCATCTGTTATTCCTTCTCTATATCCTCTAATCTTTTTTTCAATTCAATGAAACTATCCCGTAGTTCTGCTGCCGCTTCAAAATTTAAATCTGCTGCCGCTTGTTTCATTTTCTTCTGTACTTCTCCAATAAGCTTTTCTAGTTCTTTACGGTCCATGGATTCTGGATCTTTTTCAAATTTCATATTTTCAGCAGCAATCACTTTACTTATACTGATCAAATCACGTACAGCCTTCTTTATCGTCTGTGGTGTAATTCCGTGGTCTTCATTATATTTTTGTTGAATCTCACGGCGCCTATTTGTTTCACTTATGGCTTTATTCATAGAATCTGTCATTTTATCTGCATACATGATAACATGACCTTCGGAGTTCCTAGAAGCTCGTCCAATGGTCTGAATTAAAGATGTCGCAGAACGTAAAAATCCTTCTTTGTCTGCGTCAAGAATAGCCACCAATGTAATCTCTGGTATATCCAAACCTTCACGAAGTAAATTGATACCCACTAAAACATCGAAAATATCCAAGCGCATATCGCGAATAATCTCTGCTCGTTCTAGGGTATCTATATCTGAATGCAAATATTTTATTCGAATTCCAACATCCCTTAGATAAGTAGTAAGATCTTCCGCCATTCTTTTGGTTAATGTTGTTACTAAAATCTTATTTTTATGTTCCACTTCTTTTTTTATTTCAGAAAGAAGATCATCAATTTGACCTTCTACAGGCTTCACCTCAATCATAGGATCCAGTAAACCAGTAGGACGAATAATTTGATCCGTTCTTAAAAGTTCATGCTCTTCTTCGTAGACCGATGGTGTTGCCGATACAAATAAAAGCTGATCAATATGATTTTCAAATTCATTAAAATTGAGAGGCCTATTATCGAGTGCGGAAGGTAAACGAAATCCATAATCCACTAACGTATTTTTACGAGATCGATCTCCTGCATACATACCTCTAATCTGTGGAATGGTAATATGAGATTCATCAATAATAATCAGAAAATCATCTTTAAAGTAATCAATCAAGGTGTGAGGAGTCGTACCCGCTTCCATTCGATTCATATGTCTAGAATAGTTCTCAATGCCAGAGCAAAATCCTGTTTCACGTAACATCTCAATATCGAAATTGGTTCTTTCCGATATTCTTTGGGCTTCTAGAAGTTTATCTTCGCCCTTAAAATACCGAATACGTTCGACTAATTCCTCTTCAATATCTTTACACGCTAAATCAACCTTTTCCTGAGGGACAACGTGATGAGCTGCAGGAAAAATTGCTACGTGGTCTAATACTGCATGAACTTTTCCTAGTAGCTGTTCAATCTCGGTTATTCTGTCAATTTCATCTCCGAAAAACTCTATTCGAATAATATAGTCTCCCCCTTGTGCTGGATATACCTCTAATACATCCCCTCGCACGCGGAATCTTCCTCTTCCTAGATCCATATCATTGCGTTCATATCGTATTCTAATTAGTTCACGTAACACTTGATCTCTATCCTTTACCATTCCAGGTCTAAGTGAAACGATCATTTCTTGATAATCTTCTGGACTTCCCAACCCGTAGATACAAGACACGCTGGAAATAACAACTACATCTCTTCGCTCGGACAAGGAAGCTGTAGCTGATAACCGTAATTTGTCTATTTCTTCATTGATAGAAGAATCTTTAGAAATATAAGTATCCGAAGAGGGTATATATGCTTCTGGTTGATAATAATCATAATAACTTACAAAATATTCTACCGCATTTTCTGGAAAAAACTCTTTGAATTCACTATATAATTGTCCTGCTAACGTTTTATTATGGGCAATAATCAAAGTCGGTTTATTCAAAGCTTCAATAACATTAGCCATGGTAAAAGTTTTTCCTGAACCTGTTACTCCAAGAAGGGTTTGCATTTGATTTCCATTTGTAAAGCCTTCCACTAAATCTGCAATGGCTTTCGGTTGATCACCTGTAGGTGCATATTCCGAAACTAACTTAAACTTGTCCATAGTTTTATTGATCTCCCTATCTATACAAGTAACTGATTTTTTTCTAAAATCAAAAGAATCGCGTAAGAAAAATATAGCATACTCTTACGCGATTTGCAAACATTTGTTCTGTTTATTGAATTTGTTCTTTGATGATTTCTATGGCCCTATCTTTTTGGTTATCTGTACCATCTTTTACAAAAACATTTGAATCCCATTTTAATTCTTCATCTGGAACAATACCTATTTCATGTATATTGTTTCCCTTTGGAGTATAATATTTGCTTACTGTTACTTTTATGGCTGTACCGTCACTTAAGGAAATAATCCTTTGAACAATTCCTTTTCCAAATGTTGTAGTCCCAAGTAGCTTACCAACTCCATAATCCTTAATTGCTCCTGCTAAAATCTCAGAAGCACTGGCACTTCCACCATCTACTAATACTACAAGTGGTACTGCAATTTTCTTTGAACCATCACAACTATATTCTACCCTTTCACCATATTTATCTTCGGTGTATACAATAAGACCTTCTGGTAAAATCTGTCTGGCTATTTCTGTAACGGTTGATAAATTACCCCCTGGATTACCGCGTAAATCTAAAATCAAACCTTTCATATCATTTCCTTTAGCCGTTGTAAGCGCTTCTTTAAACTGATCAAAGGTTATATCATCAAATTCTGTTATTTCAATATAGGCAAT
>DATESN010000120.1:0-17188 GCA_035270785.1 Lachnospiraceae bacterium
TTTTGGATCTTCTGGATTAGGATAATCTAGGGTAGTGAATTTTGGATCTGGAAGTTCTTGCTCTGGGACAACATACACATGTTTAAATCCCAGCTCTGCCAATACACGACGGACTGGAATATTCCCAGTTCCATGAAAAGGAGTGTATACAATCTTAATGTCATTTGCCACTTCTTTTATAATCTCTGGATGTATAATTTGTTTTTTCAATTCAATCATATAGGCATCGTCAATTTCCGCACCAATTACAATATATAGCCCTTGTTCCATGGCAGATTTCTTGTCCATTGTTTTTACGTCTCTATAATCTGTTACGTTATTTACTTCATCAATTACTTCTTGATCTCTAGGTTCCGCAATTTGTGCCCCATCTGACCAATACACTTTATAGCCATTGTACTCTGGTGGGTTGTGACTTGCTGTAACTACAATACCAGCTGTGCATCCCAACCTTCTAACTGCAAAAGATAATTCAGGAGTTGGTCTTAGTGATTCAAATACATACGCTTTAATTCCATTAGCAGCCATGCATAATGCTGCTTCGTCTGTAAACTCAGGGGACATAAAACGAGAATCATAGGCTATTGCTATCCCCTTTTCCTTAGCATTATTCTTAATAATGTAATTCGCAAGTCCTTGGGTTGCTTTCCGAACCGTATAGATATTCATACGGTTCGTTCCAGCTCCAATCACTCCTCGAAGACCACCCGTTCCAAAGGATAAATCTTTATAAAAGCGATCTTCTATTTCTGTTTCATTATTTTTTATTGCTAATAATTCATTTTTTGTATCTTGATCAAAGTATCCGTCTTCTAACCAAGAGTTATATTTCTCCATAAAATTCATATTTCTCTCCTGTCTGCATGAACTTTAAATCTTTCAGATTTAAAGTTGTAAATCATTTCCTATTTTAACACAAAATCACTATGGTCTAAAGAAAAATTAATATTAAAATAAGGATCCCCTTTTTCCAATACTTCTTTCCACTTTATTTTAAACTGGTTGCATTCCTCTTCATAGCGGCTGGCGCGATCCCCTTTGTCATCCATTCCTCTTGACTTTGACTCAAAATGAAAGAGCTCCGCAAAGGGTGTAAATACATTTAGATATCCTTCTTCTCTGACCCTTAGACAAAAATCAACATCATTTAAGGCTACTGCAAAATCATCACTTAGGCCGCCTAGTTTGTCATAAAGATCCCTTGCCACCATAAGGCAGGCTCCCGTTACCGCCGAAACATTTTGAGCGTAACATAATCTTCCCATGTATCCAAGATTCTCTTTATTAATTTTGTAATGACTATGTCCTGCTGTTCTATGGGCTCCCATTCCAAGGACGATTCCAGCATGTTGAATGGTGTAATCTTCATAATATAATTTGGCTCCCACACAACCCACATCTTCTCTTTGGGCATACATCAACATTTCTTCCATCCAGTTAATGGTAATCACTTGAGTATCATTGTTTAATAACAAAATATAGTCACCCGTGGACACGTTAACACCGAAGTTATTAATGGTAGAATAGTTGAAATTTCCTTCATAGGTAACCACTTGAATTCTTGGATGTTTTTTAATCTCTTCATAATACACGAAGATTTCCTTATCTACACTATTATTCTCTACTACGATGATCTCATAATTTTCATAGGTAGATTTATCTAGTATGGATGAAATACATCGATTCAAATCTTCATAGTGATCCTTATTAGCAATCACTATAGACACTTTCGGATTATATAACACCTGATATTTAACTCTAAAAATAGTTTCAAATGCCCTGGTGCTTTCAATCTCAAAGTTTGTGAATCCTTTGCTTGTTAAATGGGCCGCAACTGCTCCTCTTGCTGCTTCAATGGCATAAGTTTTAGCACCAATTCCAGATGCAACACTACCCTTGTGAGAACGCCAGTAATATAAAATCTTAGGAACATGTACAATATTTTTTGCGTTGGCTGTAAGTCGTAAGATCATATCGTGATCTTGGCTACCGTCAAATTGGGTTCGAAATAATTCTGTTCCCTCTAATAATTCTCTGGAAAATACGCTAAAGTGGCAAATATAATTATTGGCTCTTAAATTATCAATGGAATAATCTGGTTTGAGATGAAGGGTAATCATATTGTTAATACTTTTTCCTTTGAAAGTTACTTCGTCACAATACAAGTAATCTGCATGATGATCACAAATCTCTTTCATATATTCAAATAAAACGTTGGGGTGTAGCACATCATCATGGTCAAATAAACCGATATATTCCCCCGTTGCCATTTTAAAACACTCATTGGTATTCCCTGAAATTCCTTGATTCTTCTCCAGCTTCTTATAAATAATGCGTGAATCCTTCGCCCTATACTGATTGCAAATTTCCCCAACAAATTGATGTTCCTTGTCAGAACCATCTGCAAGGCATAACTCCCAATTTTCATAGGTCTGATTCACAACAGAATCCATCATTTCTTCTAGAAAATGCTTTGGGGTATTATATAAAGGAACTAAAATACTAATTTTAATCTTTTTATGAAAAGGATAGGACATGATTTCGTTTCTTACTGATGCAGATGGAAAACTTGCCGTACCGTGTTTATACTTTGCCCTTTTTTCTATAGCCTTTTGTTTTAATTTACGAGCAACCCCTTTGGGGCTTCCCAACCTTTTTATTCTATCTTTTGTTCGGATGATAACGTGTAACACACTTCGAAAAGGCTTTGACATCTTCCAGATTGGATTATTTTTAATTCTCTTTAATTTAAAATCTAAATCCTCCACACAACGATTTGCATCTGCTAGCTTGCCTGTGAGGATTCCGTTCTTTTGTTTTTCCTTTTCATATGCTTCTTTATAATACTCTTGAAGATTAGTCACAGCTTCCGTCTCTTTTTGTTGTTCCATAATTTTCTATCCTTTTCTTATACCATTTAAATTATTTTGTAACAAGTAAATAAGAGTCTGTCCAATTAAGCAACTGTTGTCTGGAACATTGATCTTTTGCCAACACTCCTATTTGATAGTTTCCCACTTCCAAGGAAGCATGTTTAATTCTTGCTACAAATCCTACTAATTCTGTGTTTTTCTCTTGGGGTAAAATTGCCACTACATCCATACGCACTCTTTTTAAAGTCTTACATGTATAAATAGTTGCTTTCTCTTTCTCTTTTAGAACTAGCTCTATTTTATATCTGGCATGGTCCATTCCCTGAATGTAAGACCATCCTTCTACCAAATAGCGATTGTTTTCTTTATAGAGATCCATTTTTCTCTCCTGTGAGGCATCGTCGATTTGAATATGAAGGCATTCGTTAATCCATTCTTCCGAAATCTTACCCTTCCTTACAGGTGTCACAATATTACTTCCTACTCCTTCAAAATCATAGTGATAATTACAGCCATATGTTGGAGAATTACTGATTAAATTCTTATTATAAAAAGGATCTTTATTTCTTAACTCTTCATGAAAGGAGTACAGCTTTTCTTTCTCCATTAATAAGCGGTCCCATTTTGCTTCATCCAAATCATCATGACCCCTACTAAAAGATTCATAATGATACATTATCACATCATTACGCTGTACATTGTAAAAGCCCTGTTCGTACAGACGAAAACAAAAATCCACATCATTATAAGCTACTTCTAAGCTTTCCTGCAAACCCTTTACTTTTAAATATTTATCTTTTTTTATGAGGAGACAGGCCGCTGTTACTGCTATCATATCATACGTAACTTTATTACGACCATAATAATAGCTGACATCATCACCGAATCCAACCAATTTATGTGCTGGCCCAACTTCCATATTGGTCACCCCCACATGCTGAATTCCTTGATTATAGGGATACAATAGCTTGGCACCAACCGCACCTACATGGGATAAGGAAGCTTGTCCAATCATTCGTTCTAGGAAATCCTCCTGAATTACTTCCACATCATCATTTAAGAGCAAGATATATTCCCCTTTGGCTTCACTGACACCTCGGTTACACATCTTTGAGAAATTGAATTTCATAGGTTCATAGATATATTCAAATTCTAAAGTTCTTGCTAACTGGGTAAGAATTGCTCGTTGATATCCGGTACTTCCATTATCTATTACGATAATTTCTATAGATGGATACGTAGATAACGTCCTTATGGAACGAATGCATTTTTCAAGAATCTCACTATTATCTTTTGACGGAATAATAATAGATACAAGGGGATTGTCATGAACTTCATAGACCGCATGATAGAACCCTTGTTGATCCTTTATAAAATCCACTTTACAATTACGTTCTTTACACGCCTCTTTTTTTATCTCTACAAACTTTTCCTGTGTTCCTGGAATAGTTTGATCGGTAGTAAGCTTTTTTTCCAGTCCCTCTACATCTAACTCTTCTTCATCCTCCATGATACTGGCCAAATCTTCTTGCAATAACCACTTATGGAACAAAATGAATGGTAGATGCTTGATTCTTTGGGCATTTGTTATGGAAGGGCAGGAATCACTCATTACATGATGGGTTACTTTTAATAAAAGATTGTAAATACTAACTTGATAATCTTCGCTCACAGGTTGCAAAAACGATTCTATTTCTCTCGTTCTTACAGCAAAGATGCTGCCAAAATAATTGAATGACATTAATGTGTCAGGAGAGAAATCCGGCTTAAACCATGGAGCAACCCTTCCAAACAAACTGATGCAATCTTCATCTCCATAAACAAGTGAAGTATCGTCATGCTCCTTAAAGGCATTACAAAGAGTCCGAATTGCATGTTTTGTTAAATATCCTTTGCTCTCTACAAAGATTATAATATCTGAGGATAAACTTTTATTCCCAGCAAAGCTTTCCGTAAACTTTTCCGCAAATTTACTGGAAAACTCATACATGGGGATCACTTCATAACGAAATCCCGCGCTTTTTCCGCAAGTTCCTTTTATTTCTTCTGGGGTATCTTTCAATGCCCAATCCCGATTCAAGCCTTCCGTTTCTTTGATCCATTGCTTGTAGGGGTTTTTCTGAATAAAAAGTTTTTTGTCGAATTTTTTCTTACACCTACTTACTTGGATATCTTGAAGTAGGTCTTTTATTTTAGCCAACATATTTTCTCCTATTGAAACAGCGTTTCTCCTATTGAGACAGCGTTTATCCTATTGAGATAGTGTTTGTGCCATAGAAATAGTGAGAGATGTAATCTCCATTTGTATGGTGAGCAATGCCCCTACTCGTTGTTCTTCCTCTGTTAGGTTTACTGTTATATTTGGATCATTGGTTGCAAATACATAGCTACTATTTGCAATTTTATGACCATTGGTCATAAGGAACTTCTGCGTAGAATTAAAAAATATACTTTTACCTTGAAGGATGTTTCTTGCAGGGCCATTTCCATCTTTGACGTTTTTACAACTAACTGAGAACTTTTTAAATGATATCACACATGCTTCCATAGCGGGGTCAACCCTTAGCGCTTTTCTTCCTGGTGGAATCTTTATTTCACACAATATCTCATGTTCCCCTATGTAAGCATTTTCAACAAAATATGCATTTTCCTCTGAAAATCCAGCTCCCATATCCTCATAGATCTGAACAGCGCTTTTACTAGTTGGAACATCTGTTTCCAGATTTTCATAGGGATTGGTAACTAAATAACCAATGGCATTTCTGATTTCACTCATGGCAAGACGCTGTCCCGTCACTTTTTTTTGAAAAATACTCTCTTCCACGATTACCTGATCCGTTACTTCCTTTGTTACACCTAGTGATTCTAGTTCCTTCTGAAGGTTATGATCTATAAAATCTTTTCTATGAACAGAACCCAAACTGTAACAATACAATGCTCTTGCTAGGAGTGAAACTGTGGGAATACTTTTTTCAAAGGTCCACTCATAATCTATGACATGCCATTTGTCTCCGTCTACCATAATATTCCCAAAAATAAGATCCAAATCCGTTACATTGGCTTCTATATTATAATTGATATTTTCTACATATTCTTGTAAAAGGGATACAAACTTTTCTATATTATCTTTTTCTATACATTCATCAAAAAGTTCTTCTAAGGTTTTTCCTTCTACAAATTGAAATGCAATCTTATCGCCTTTTAACTCGCATGTATTAATAAAAATCTTACTTCCTGCAAAACGATTCGTTAACAGTTTATTTGCTTTATCAATATTTGTTACATGGTCCACTGCAGCTTTTGTAAGTGGTGTTTTTTGAACCCACCGTTTTCCATCCCCATCTATCAAAATATCTGTTCGAATTGCATATTCTGGTGCCCTATCATTAGAACATTTCGTATATAAAACATCCAACTCTTTTCCAATAATCATAAGATAGGAATTGGAGTATAGGGAAAATAGATCTTCTCTAATGATTGTATCAAAAACATTTTTTTCATCAAATAATTGTAATCTACTACGATCAAAATTACGCAGATTATCCGTTAGTTCCCCTATCTTTGGTAAATACTTATCTGAAAAGATGGTAGTCATAAATTTATAATCTGGGTATGGATAGTAAAAAGAATATTCTTCTATCCCAGAATCCGCACATATTTTTTCCAATCCGTTTCTTGTAAAAGTGCGAACTCCTCCCCCTTTTTTATAATCTTCAATACCAACAAAAAAATCACCTACATGATCTTCTTTACAACCTGCCCAATACTTTAATCCAAATTTATTTTCAATGGCAATTACAATTCTTCCATCTTTATTTAAATGCTTCTTTAGAATATTCATAAAGTCTACATAAGGGGTTTCACTACCCATATATCCCTGGCCGTATTCAAACACCCCGATTAAAAAAATGTAATCAAAATCATTGGGGAGTTGTGCTTCTACATCTTTAAAATTTCCGACATTAATAACAATATTATCACATTCTTGATGGCGATAAGCATTAATATGACTTCTTTTTTTTGATA
Organism: Lachnospiraceae bacterium; assembly: GCA_035270785.1. Lineage (GTDB taxonomy): Bacteria > Bacillota > Clostridia > Lachnospirales > Lachnospiraceae > DATESN01. The sequence goes on from DATESN010000120.1 coordinate 6,900, forward strand.
AATCAATGCAGGTCACACTGCCTGCTTTTCGAGAAAGTGCTCCTGTAATGGCGCCACATCCTGATCCCACTTCTAAAACCTTCTTAGATTTGTCTACTGGAATCCAATCAATAATATTTTCCCGCAGGGGAGACAAATGATAAAGAATCGGCCAACTAGCTTTTTCTTCAATGATTTGTTGATAGGATTCTGATGGATTATCTTTTACGATTGATAGCAATTCATCTTCTACAACCCCATCACAATACAAGTCAACCCCAGGATAGAATTTGTAATCAAGTGTTACTTTTCCAATTTGTTCTGTCATCACTGTTTGTTCTGTCATCACTTATTCCTTTTCCCATTTACAATTTTTATAGTTGAGTCCATGTCATAAAATCCAACTGTATTTTTGTCCGAAATAACGGAAATATTAAGTACATCGTATAATCTGTGATAAACTGCAAAGTCACTACCTTCATACCCTGTAAGACCTAGGGAAAGCAGATAATCTCCACCTTGTAAGCTCATTTTTTGAGAAAAAACAACCGTAATCCTGTCTCCCGCATTCACAGGTTCTAGAAATGATTTTTCAAACATCGTGTTCGTACCTGTAATTTCAGTTCCTTTTGCATCTTTAATAGAAAATGCAAAAATAGGGGCCGGTAAACTGTGATAACAATCTACTGTCATATGAATATGAAATTCACTCCCTTTTAGTAAGGCATTGGACTGATTTCCAAACTCATCACTTAAATAATATTCTACAATTTCAGCCTGCTTTGTTCCATATTCTAAAAGGGTAGGATTATCTTGTATACCCTTCTTTTCAAAAGACGATGCTTCCAATATATCCACATCATCTAGCAAGCTATTGCTTCTGTCTCCTGTTACTTCTTGTTCCTCTGGCATCTTATATTGACCTACAAGAACTTGCTTATATACATTAATCATTTCTTTTGGGGTGCCTTCTCCCAATTTTTTTCCTTGGTTTAACAAAATAACCCTATCGCAGTACTTGCTAATACTACTTAAATCATGGCTTACAAAGATAATTGTTTTGCCAAGTGTTTTAAACTCTTCAAATTTGTGATAGCATTTTGATTGAAAGAAAACATCTCCAACGGAAAGCGCCTCATCTACAATTAAGATCTCAGGATCAATGTTGATGGCAACTGAAAAAGCAAGACGAACAAACATTCCACTTGAATATGTTTTAACCGGTTGATAAACAAATTCACCAATATCTGCAAAGTCAAGAATATTCTGAAGCTTCCCATCAATCTCTGTTTTACTAAACCCGTTCATTGTACCGTTTAAATAAATATTTTCTATCCCGGTGTATTCCATATTGAATCCAGCCCCTAGTTCTAGGAGTGCTTGAATTCTTCCATTTACAGTGAGATTTCCTCCTGTTTTGCTTAGTACACCTGTAATAATCTTTAAAAGAGTTGATTTACCAGAACCATTGGTTCCTATAATACCTACGGTTTCTCCTTGAAAAATCTGTATATTTACATTGTTTAGAGCAAAATGCTCCTTGAATAGCGGTGTTTTCTTTTTGCGTCTTAACCCTAGTGCTTCTTTCAATCGATCGGAAGGTTTATCGTATAATTTGTACACCTTGCTTACATCATCTAAGGAAATCGCAATTGTTTGTTCTACTGCTTGTTCTACTGCTTGTTCTACTGCTTGTTCTATCATTTCACCCATAGCGGTCACTCCCTTTTAGAGTACATCTGCAAAATGTACTTTTAATCGTTTGAAAATCAAAGCTCCTATACCAAAAAGAACTGCCGTTACAATCCAAAAATACATGGTGGAAAAAAAATCTTCCCAGAACCACCCCTTTTCAAACATAGCGCTACGATATCCATTCACCACATAATAGATCGGGTTTAATTTGAAGAAAATTTGAAACTCCTTGGGCAATATTGCAATATTCCAAAGAATGGGCGTTGCCCACATTCCCACTTGCAAGAAAATCGAAATAATCTGTGTAAGGTCTCGAAAGAAAATGACAATCGCACAAGTAGTATAACTTAGTGCCAATACAAATATAAACATGGAAAAACTGTAATAGATAATCTGCAATAAATACAAATCAATTGGATTTCCATAGCATACGTAAATGATTAACATCACACCTACAAAGAATATATGAATAAAACAAGCTGCCACTATTTTTATGATTGGTAGAATACTAATCTTAAAAACAACCTTTTTAACTAAATAACTATATTCTAAAAGTGCTGTTGTTCCATTATTAATGGCCTCAGAAAAAAAGAACCATGGAACAAGTCCTGCTGTTAACCACAAAACATAGGGTGTTTCAATCCCACTTCCAGCGTATTGCCCTCTAGAAGGTATTAGAACTTCAAACACCATCCAGTATAAGGTAATGGTTACGACTGGCTGTACAAATGCCCAAAACATACCCAAATAGGAACCTGCATATCTTGTTTTAAAATCATTTTTGGAAAGCTTCCAAATCAATCTTCTGTTTTGATATAACTCCATTGGCAAAATAACAATCTTGTCATATAATCTAAGAAAAATACTGAATCCTACGATTAGAATGAAACAAGCCCCTATTTTTTTCAATAATTCTTCCATTGGATTGGCCAATTGATTATGGTGTAACATAATCATGATTCCCATTATTATAATCACCACTGTAACAAAACCAATCACAACTTTTTTCGTTTTTTTATCTTGTTTCACTTTCACACCCGCTGCATGATTTTCCATGCACTACCTATTTTTTATATGATTTAATTCCATCCCATTTTGTATCTTTTTCCGAAATAACAAGCTCCATATCATCTGAGATAGGCCATTGAACACCGATTTCTGGATCACTCCAAAGGAGACCGCCTTCATCATTTGGATGATAAAAGTCTGTACATTTATAAGCAAATTCAGCATAATCCGACAGGACTAAAAACCCATGTGCAAAGTTTCCTGGAACAAAAAATTGTTTCTTATTATCTGCTGATAATAATTCTCCGTGCCATTGTCCAAAAGTAGGTGAACCCTCTCTTAAATCAACAGCTACATCATAAACTTCACCACTCACTACTCGAACTAATTTATCTTGAGGATACTGAATTTGAAAATGAAGCCCTCGTAATACGCCCTTTTTTGATGCAGATTGATTGTCTTGCACAAATATTTGATCAATTCCTACTTCTTTATAATCTTGATAGTTATACGTTTCCATAAAGTAACCTCTATTGTCACCAAACACAGCTGGTGTTATTACTTTAAGTCCCTCAATTTTACATGTTTCAACTTTAATTTTTCCCATTCTCTTTTACTCCTTGTTTCCATCTTAATTTCTATCTTAATATCCCAAATAGCTTATGTTCATATCAACCCGTCCTGTAATACCACTAATCCATCCATTGGAAGAATATTGCCATATTTCATAACTCCCTTCATAGGTAGCCTCTGCTTTATATTCCGCAAGCCAGGTGTAGTATTTTACTAACTGACTAACATCCAGATTATTATGAAACCAGTTTTTACTAGCATATACTCCTGTACGATAACCGGCATTTTCCATAGTTTCACAAAACGCTTTACACACCAACGTTCTAGTTGCCTTGTCTAATTGGTCCGCTCTACCATTTCCACCCGTTCCTTCGGTGTCAATATACACTGGGAATTCCACATTATAATCCCTGCAAAGAGTAATCACCATACTGGCTTCTTCCACTGCTTCTACTTCATTGATTGCCTGGGTGAAAAAATACAATCCCACCTTAACACCGGCTTCGTTGGCGCCCATGATATTTTTAATAAAATAGGCATCTTCTACAAGAGAACCCGAGGTATATCCACGAAATCCACATCTTATAATTGCAAAATCAACGCCACTTGCCTTGACGAGCTTCCAGTTTATCTCTTTATTCCAACTAGAAACATCAATGCCAAGTCTACTTCCTTCTGAAGCTGGAATCTGATTCAAGTTTTCGGTTTGATCGGTATCCTTTATAACATTATGGGCCGTTACATCATCTGATTCTAAGTCGACCTCGTCTTCGGATTTAATCAACAGATTAATATCACCTATAGTTGCATATTCTACTTTATCTTTTACTTTTACTTTCATTGCTGCTAACGGAACTCGATATCCCTCTAATTCATTGATGGTAATATAGTAATCATTGGGACTCAAATCCCCAATATAGATAATTCCATCCTGATCAAGATCTTTAAATTCCCCAACTTCGGCTATTGTAATATAGAATCCTTCTCCTGTGACTAATTCTCCATTTGAATCCACTATCTGAATTCGCAAATCCCTGGAAATAGAAGTTACCGCAAGGGAGATTCGCTTATCATTGAAGGAATCTGTTAACACCCCTACAATTGGATCTTTATCAAAGAATGTCTCATCTCTAAGGAATGCTTTTAAATCACCTGTTTGGGAAATGTTCCCATCTCCAATTGGCGCAGGAATTCCTTCAGAATCTATATTTGCTTGTTCTTCCGTATTCTTTACTACTACATTGCGTTTTTTACTTTTTACGTTATTTATTCCCAGTACTGAAAAAAGAACCAAGCATACTAAACTGATGCACACTATAATGGTCGTTCTTTTTAATTTAGAGTCCATTTGCAACCTCTACCATGTATTTTCCATAATCTGTTTTCATTAATGGCTCAGCTAGCGCCAATAATTGTTCCTTTGTAATAAAGCCCTTTTTATAAGCAATCTCTTCAATACAGGATATATAGAGTCCCTGACGTTTTTGAAAAGCAGATACAAAGTCTGCCGCGTCTAGAAGTGAATCATGATTTCCCGTATCAAGCCACGCAAACCCGCGTCCTAATGTTTCTACCGAAAGCATTCCACGACGCAAATACTCATTGTTAATGCTGGTGATTTCAATTTCTCCTCGTTCCGAGGGTTTTACATTCTTCGCAATTTCTACTACGTCATTATCGTAAAAATAAAGTCCTGGTACTGCATAATTACTTTTTGGATTGACTGGTTTTTCCTCAATGGAAATTGCCAATCCTTTCTGATCAAATTCAACTACCCCATATTCTCTTGGGTCACGAACGTAATATCCGAAAATAGTAGCTCCATTTTTTTGATTAGCCACCTTTTGAAGTATATTGGAAAAGCTTTGACCGTAAAAAATATTATCTCCTAGTACGAGGGCAACGCTATCGTTTCCAATAAAATTGGCACCTATAATAAAGGCATCTGCTAGTCCTCTAGGCAATTCTTGCACTGCATATTCAATAGTAATACCCAATTGTTCTCCCGTTTCAAATAATTCTTTAAAAACAGGTAAGTCCCTCTCGGTAGATATAATTAATATTTCTCTAATTCCTGCTAGCATTAATGTGGATAATGGATAATAAATCATTGGTTTATCATAAACTGGCATAATCTGTTTCGATATTGCTTTGGTAAGTGGGTATAGTCTCGTACCTGAGCCTCCTGCTAAAATAATACCTTTCATGTTCCAATCCTCCCAAACTAATATGTTAGTGTACCGTTTTATACTAACTCTTTTTTTCCTTTTATTTGCTTACAATTTGCCTACAATAAAACGCACTGAATGGGAACGGTGAAAACCGTCCCCATCTAAGGTTATTTATACATTTCGTTATAATAATTCTGGTAATCACCATTTGTTACATTTTTCATCCATTGTTCGTTTTCAAAAAACCATTTAATGGTAAGCTTGATACCCTCTTTAAACATTGTCTCTGGTTCCCAACCTATTTCTTCTTTAATCTTATCAGGAGCAATGGCATACCGTCTGTCATGTCCTTTTCTATCTTCCACATAAGTAATCAAATCTTTACTTACTAAAGATTTCCTAACATCACCTTCTGGTAACATTTCCTGTAGTGCATCAATAATAATATGAATAATCTCTATATTTTGCTTTTCATTATGGCCACCAATATTATAGGTTTCAAAAAGTCTACCTTTTTCTTGAACCATATCAATTGCCTTTGCATGGTCTTCTACATACAACCAATCCCGGACATTTTTACCGTCTCCGTATACTGGTAGCTTTTTACCTTGCAAAGCATTATTTATAATAAGTGGAATTAACTTTTCTGGAAATTGGTATGGACCATAATTATTAGAACAATTAGTAATGTTTGCAGGGAACTTGTACGTATCCATATAAGCCCTCACTAACATATCGGAACTTGCTTTACTTGCAGCATAAGGTGAATGTGGATCATAAGGCGTTGTTTCATAGAAGAATTCACCTTCTTCTTCTAAGGAACCATATACTTCATCTGTAGATACATGTAGGAACTTTTTGCCTTCTTTAAATGTTCCATCTTCTAATTCCCATGCAGTCTTAGCACAGTTAAGCATGACTGTCGTTCCCATTACATTTGTTTGAACAAAAACCTCAGGATTACGTATACTTCTGTCAACATGACTCTCCGCTGCAAAATGAACGACTCTGTCTATTTCGTTATCCTGAAAGATTTTGGATATTGCTTCTTTATCACAAATATCTGCCTTTATAAAGGTGTAATTTGCACTATTTTGTAATTCTTTTAAGTTTTCTAGATTACCTGCGTAAGTAAGGGCATCCACGTTTATAATTCGAATCTCATTCCTATATTTTTGAAACATATAATGAATATAATTTGAGCCTATAAACCCTGCTCCTCCTGTTACTAAATAAGTCTTCATAGTACTCCTCCACATTTATATCATTTTAGTATCCCATATAACTATAATTCAAATCCACATTACCGGTTATTCCACCAATATAACCGCTAGAAGTATATTGCCACAAATCATATTTTCCAGAATATGTTGGAACAGTTGCGTATTGAGCCAACCAAATCTTGTAAGAATTAAGTGAACTAACCGTTAGTTGATTATTGAACCAACTCTTTGATGCGTAGATGCCCGGTGTGTAACCACCATTTTTAATAGTCTCACAAAAAGCTTTTACAACAGCCGTTCTTGTGGATACACTGATGGTATCTCCTCGACCGCCACTTCCTTCTGTATCAATAAAGATAGGATACGATATATTATAATTTTTAACAAGACTTAATACCATAGATGCTTCTTGAACTGCCTCAATTTCATTTACTGCTTGGGTAAAGAAATAAACACCTACTTTGATTCCTGCTGCATTGGCACCTTTTATATTTTCCTTAAACTTCAGATCTTCTACTAACGCTCCTGATGCAGATCCACGGAAACCACATCTTATAATAGCAAAGGATACCCCCGAATTCTTAACTGCAGTCCAGTTAATGGTTCCATTCCATGTTGATACATCAATACCTAGGATTCCGTTACCCATATTAAGAATACCATCACTTGTGAAGGTGTATTTTACTCCTTGAATAATTTGGTCCCCAGTTATAAACTTATTGTTCTTGTCAAAGAAATATGTTTTATTATCAATGGTCTGCCAACCCGTGTATTTATATTGCGTGTTTACTTTTATAAAGAAAGCACCTCTTTTATAAAAATCTGACCATGTAGCCTGGGTATATTTGCCTTCATCACTAATGTAAAAAACTTGATTTCCTGCATTATCTTTTAAAAGGTTTGTTGTATCTTTCTCTGGATTTGCTTTTACTGTAACCGTACTCGTTGCCGTTACTTGTTTATTGCTTGCATCTTTTTCCACAGAAGTGGCCGTTAACGTAAAGCTACCCATCTTAATTGGAGTAATCAGACCCGTTTCTTTATCTACCGTTGCAATGGTTTTATCAGAACTTTCCCAGGTTACTAAATCTTTTGTAGCCGTTGTCCCATCTGTTTTTGTGACAATTTCATTTTTTGTAATACTTGCTGGAAGAAAATCCTCTTTCCCTACATAAGTTGTAAATTTTGGTTCCATGGTAAGTGTTAAGGATTTTGCGGTAACGGTAATTACACATTTTTCTGTTGTAATAGGACTTCCATCATCCGCCTTTTCTACTGTTGTTGCCGTAATGTTTGTAGTTCCTACCGCGATTGGGGTAACTACTCCATTTGCAGAAACTGTTGCAATGGAAGGTGCAGAGCTTACCCAAGTTACAACGCCTGCTGTTTCACTTGTTTCTGTTTTTGTAGTGGTTCCATCGCTAGACTTTACCGTTGCTATTAAGGTAAGGGGTGTTCCTCCAACGGGCAAAGTTCCGATTACGCTATTTAACTTAGCTTCTGTCACTTTAAAAGTTGGAGCCACAAACGCTTTTACCGTAATAGTAACAGAACCAGATTTAAAGTTTCCATCTGCATCAGTAGCCTTTGTAGTTGCCGTAATGGTTACTGTTTTATCGCTTGTTAAAGAACCATTTGCTGTTATTTCGCCACTACTTTTATCAACTGTGGCAATACTTTCATCACTACTGGACCAGTCCACATCTAGAATTACACTTCCCGATACCGTTACCCCTGCATGAGCCATGGTTGTTGCGCCTGCTTCTAGCGTATTACTATCTGCTGTTACATTAATACCTGTTACAAAGTTTTCTGATATTGTTAAAAGAGAATATCCAAAAAGGGATTTGGATAAACCTGTACTCACTAAAGTTGTTGGATCTGTAATAGAGTCTTTATAAATCTGTAAATATCCCGATGCATTTGCAATAGGGGTAGCAGTGGATGCTACGTACTCCACTGTATCCGCAAGCACCGCTTCTTGTTCGATCTTTACAGCAGTATCTTCTACTGCTATATTTACTTGTGCTTCTGTCTTTACTTCATCTTGTACATCGATTTTCTGATATTCAATCTTATCTTTTACAGTAACCGTTTCTTCCTTGGAATCAAATTCAATTCCCTCTGTATCTAATATCTTCACTGTATACTTTCCAGATGCCAGCTTTGTTTTGTAGATAATACCGTCCTTGTCATCATCTGTATAAGTAACAGTCTTTTTATCTGGACCTGTTAATTCTACAACAAATCCTATATTAGGAATTAATTTTTCTGTTATTTTATTTACAAATTTGATTTTTAAATCTTTTTCTACTGATGTGTAAGTAACCTTACAATTGATGATCTCATCCTTTATTTCTTCTTCCACTACTTCTTCATTTGCATCATAAATGGCTTCTTGTTTGGCAATTAATGCATCTGTTACAGCGAGTAGTCCACTTTCTCCTACTAGTTGAAGATTACTTAAGGTGGTACCCACATCTGACATATTGGCTACTTCCTGTTTTATATCATTATTTGCCGACCACAAACTAACCGTAACAACAGCAAGAAGCAATACAATAACACCTGTTACTGCAACTAATACATCCGTTCCCGTTAAGTGGGATAAAAACTTGGAAAAGAAGCTTTTATTACCTATATTACCTTTACGAGCTGTCTTATCCATCAAATCATTTTCATCTACAAAATCTTCATCTATAAATTCATCTTCCATAAAGTTATCATCTAAATCATCTACATCTTCTAAATTAAGAAACTCTAAATCTTCATCATCATATTTTTTCATAAGCTATCGTCTTCTGACTTACCTCCTGTTTGATACTACTTTTTTTACAACCTTTTCTACTGTGATAGTATACCATTGAACTTATTTTTGTTCAAGAAGTTATTCCCTTTTCCAAAATTTACAACAGCGAAAAACGCGCGATGGTTAACAAATAAACTACGTACTAAAGTTCTTGACATTTTACGCAAAAAATGACACAATTTACTAAGCGACTTTTAACAAAATAACATGTTGAAAAGGGGATTCTTCCATGATGTACATGCATTATTGTAATTGTTGCCATCGTATACATATGTTAAACGGACATAAAATGACTTGCCCGAAATGTGAGAACCCACTTTCGGAACTTCGAGTATCCTATTTAGATTTCGTTCATATGGATATTGATCAACGGGCTGAGTTAAAACTCAAATGTGCTAATCACGAATTACTAAAGGAACTTGCTACCACCTATCGTATGTACAAGTACAGTAAATGGTATCGCAAATTAACTGAAGAAAATATTGTGATTAAGAATGACTTTCTTGTAACTGACACCGAAAACAGCGATGACAACGGGACTAAGGATAACAATGGCACTGAAAAAAACAATGATTAAAAACAGAAAACTAGTTAGAAAAAAGAAGCATTTTGGTTAAATGCTTCTTTTTTCTAGTTTTTTTATATTATAATATTTATTCTATGCCTAAAATATGTAGTTATCAAATGGGTCCGCCATCGAAGGTAAAAGACATGGTCTCTGATAATCGATTATAATACATTCTATAAATAATTTCGAAATCCACAAGAAAAGCGACTATAATAAAAATAATAGCTCCTCCAACAATCACTCTTTGAATCCAAATATTTTTC
>DATESN010000121.1:0-3364 GCA_035270785.1 Lachnospiraceae bacterium
GAGACAGGCCGTATATCATGATTTGGGGAATTTAAACTTTTCATTTATAACTAAAGCACAAAGTAATTTAATAGATTTTAAAACATACAATATTCCTATAATTAAGGCTATGGAGAAGTTGGGAGTTAACTGTGAATTATCAGGTAGAAATGATATTGTAATAGATGGCAAGAAGTTCTCAGGTATTGCGCAAAGCATTATTAAAGGAAGAGTTTTAAATCATGGAACTTTGCTTTTTGATTCAAAATTAGATACCTTGTCTAAGGCTTTAAATGTAAAACGAGATAAAATAGAGTCTAAAGGAATAAAATCTGTATCAAGCAGAGTTACCAATATTAAGCCATATGTTAAGGATGATATTGATGTTTTAGAATTTAAGCAAGTTCTTTTGAATAACATTTTCGATTATTTTAACCAGCCAGTAGAAATATATAGCTTAACTGATGAAGACAGAGAAAACATCCAAAAGATGGTTGATGAAAGATATGGTACATGGGAATGGAACTACGGAAATTCTCCGGAATTTAATTATAAAGGTTACAAAAGATTTGAAGGTGGAGGTGTTGAAGTAAGACTCCATGTAGTTAAGGGTATTATTGAAAATTGTAAAGTTTATGGAGACTTCTTCGGCAAAAGTGATGTTAAGAATTTAGAAGATAGGCTTCAGGGTGTTAAATATGATGTAGATGAAGTAGATAAAGCTTTAGATGATATATCTATTAGTGAATACTTAGGTAGGATTACAAAAGAAGAATTTTTGAAATGTTTGTGGTAATAGTATGATTATAGGAATATTGATAAATAGCTTAATTCTGATGGCAATTCTAATGTACATCGGCTATTATTTAAGGAATAAAGGAATACTAAATGATGATGGCAAAGTAGCCCTTACATTTTTATTAGTTAATATTACAACCCCTGCAATGGTAATAAATGCAATGAATATTGATTTTTCGGTTGAACAACTGAAAACAGGGTTCTTTTTGCTTGCGGTTGCAATTATATTTGATATACTGTTAATTTTTTTAGGTAACATAGCATCCTTAAAAACAGAAAACGTTGAAAAGGAGAAAATAATAAAATATTCCGTATTAATGCTGAATGGAGGTTTTATGGGTTTTCCTCTTGCATATCAAATATATGGTGCTGAAGGTATGTTTTATGCAACGATGTTTCACACACCAAACATAATATTTATGTGGACATATGGAATATCTTTATTATTAGGAAAGAAGAAAACCGAAAGCAGAAATAAGCAAATGTTATTAAATCCCGGAATGATTGGGATTTATATAGGAATAATTTTATATTTTTCTCAGCTTAAGTTACCTTTGTTTGCATCAAATTTACTAGATTTGTTAACTAATGCTACAACATTTTTATCTATGATTATTATTGGAAGTGAAATAGCTTCCATAGGTATTAAGAATTCATTTATTGATAAAAAAGCATACTTGGCATCTTTTTTTAGATTAATAATTTCGCCCTTATTAATGATTTTAATACTTAAATTTTTAGAATTAGATGAAATGATAGAACAAATATATGTGATATATGCTGCCTTGCCCGTAGCTGTATTAATGCCTATATTGGCACAAAAATATGGCGGTGACGTGGTTTTTGGATCTAAAATAGTCGTTATAACACACGTAATCTCCTTATTTACTATTCCGTTTTTCTTTTGGCTGTATAGTGTGATTTAGATGCAGGGGACATTTCAAGAATGTCCCCTGTTTTTATTTAATAGGAAAGTTCTCAAATAATTAAACAAAGAAAAAAAGCACAAAAAGGACTTTTATAAAAAGCCTTTAAGTGCAAATAAATTAAAGTAAGAATCAATCTAATTTGTAAATATACCCATAGACACTTTTGTAATAGACAGGTTGCATTAAGCAGCCGCATTTTTCACAGTTAAAACGAGGAGGCACAGATGGGTCACCACCGTCCATCTCATCAAAATATTCAACCACATCGCGGGGAATTTCTTCAATTTTACCGCAAGATAAACATTTAAACTTAACTTTTTTACTAGGTTTGAATTTAGCCATAAAATCACCTCCTTAGGCGGAAGAATAGAAATCAAGATAAGGCTGAAATAATGAAACCTTGTTATGGTAAACATCCAAAATACTCATAGTATGTCCACAAGAACAAGCAAGTGGATCATAATTAAAGGCAAAAGCAATACGAAATCTCCAATTAGAATGTTTATGAATACGAGTTCTTTGAATAGGAGAAGTAAGCTTAATTAAATCCTTTGAATTAAGAGTAGCTTGAGCATAAATACCGTAATATCTAACCATTTTAAATTGTCTATCGGGAATATGAATAATAAGTTTCTTTATAAATTCGAAGGCAGGAAGAGAAACAACAACTCTTTTGCCATCCTCATGACGTTCATAAAAATAGGTAACAGTATGACCGTCATAATTAATAATACGAGAATTAGCCATAACGGGTCTACCGGTATAGCGAGTCACATATTTCATAACCTCTTTAGGATTAGAAACATTAGACTTAGCATAAACATATAAGCCGTTTGGATATTCTTTGTATAAAAAAGCTTTAACTTTTTTAAAAGCTTTATCTTAAACGTTTTTCAATAAGATTAAGTAAAACAGTCATATATCTTTTGCGCAACATAATAAAAGGGAAATGATTGAACTTTTTCCAAATTGTATTATTGCCTGAAGCCCCTTCGGTAATAATAGCATGGATATGAGGATTCCATTTTAAATCTCTACCAAAAGTATGTAAAGTTAAAATAATGCCAGGTTTAAAATTTTCTTTCTTATTTTGCTTTGCAAACCAAGAAGAAACAGTGATGTTAACAGCAGTGAATAAAATATGGAGCAGTTCTCTGTCTTTCCTGAAGTAACTTCTAAGTTGCTCAGGGATTGTAAAAACACAATGCCTGTGAATACAATTAACCATTTTAAGAGACATAGCATTAGCTCTGTCTTCAGCATATTTTGCTCCGCAAGTATTACAAAATCTGCTTTTACATCTAAAAGCAACAACTTTAAAATTACCGCAATGTTCACAACCATAAACAGCAAAGCCCTTGCTTAAATCACCGCAAGATAGCATTTTATCAACTTCTTCAGCAACAACATTGCGAATATTTGGATTAGTAGATAAAAATAAATTCCAATTATCTTTGAAAACTTGTTTAATAGAATATTTGCTCATACAAAAGATAATACAATAAATTTAATAAAAAGAAAAGACCTAAACGTAGCGAAAAACTACCCCCTCAAGATTGAGGGGGCAGGGGGAGTTGATTTTGACGTTAGTCGAATCTTTTTATTTTTTAAACAATTTAATTTTACCAGTATCATTTAAGTATTTAACAGTAATAGCC
>DATESN010000122.1:0-42940 GCA_035270785.1 Lachnospiraceae bacterium
CTTGCTAATGCATAAGATATAGTGTATAGTGAGTCTCGATTACTAAAGACATGCGCAACTATAGCTAAATGCGCAAGATTGCATAAAGATTAATGCTATATTTATTATAGAAGAAACAGAATAAAAGTGTGAATAGGGGACATCAGAATGGCAAAGTGTTTAGTGATAGTGGAATCACCAGCCAAAGTAAAAACGATTAAAAAGTTTTTAGGTGCGAATTATGAAGTTGCTGCAAGCAATGGTCATGTGCGTGATTTACCAAAAAGTCAAATGGGAATTGATATTGAAAATAATTATGAACCAAGATATATTACCATAAGGGGAAAAGGTGATATCTTAGCAAATTTAAGGAAAGAAGTTAAAAAGGCGGAAAAAATATACCTGGCAACAGATCCCGATCGTGAAGGGGAAGCGATATCCTGGCACCTTTATCAAGCCCTTAAATTAGATGGGAAACAGGTATACCGAATTGCCTTTAATGAGATTACTAAAAGTGCAGTAAAAGAATCCTTGAAAAATGCTAGAGAAATTGATATGGATCTGGTAGATGCTCAGCAAGCTAGAAGAATTCTTGATCGTATGGTAGGGTATCGAATATCACCATTATTATGGGTAAAAATAAAAAGAGGATTAAGTGCAGGTCGTGTACAATCGGTAGCACTTCGTATTATATGTGATAGAGAAGATGAGATTAATTCCTTCATTCCGGAAGAATATTGGACTCTAGATGCTTCTTTTATGATGGAAGGTCAGAAAAAACCGTTAATAGCAAAATTTTATGGTGATAAAAACGGTAAGCAATTGATTAAAAATCAAGAAGAAATTGAGATTATTCAAAATGCTTTAAAAAAACCTAAGGTAAAAGTTGCCGAAGTTAAAAAAGGTGAACGTATAAAAAAGGCACCACTACCATTTATTACGTCAACGCTGCAACAAGAAGCAAGTAAGGCACTAAACTTTTCAACACAAAAGACCATGCGTCTTGCACAACAGTTATATGAAGGAATTGATATTAAAGGAAACGGAACCGTTGGTGTTATTACTTACCTCCGTACCGATTCCACTAGAGTCTCTGAGGAAGCAGAAACTTTGGCGAAGGAATATATTGATAAAATATATGGACCACAATATTCGGCTGGAGCAGGTATCGATAGTAAGAATAAACAAAAGATTCAAGATGCTCATGAGGCAATACGTCCAACAGATATAGCTAGAACTCCAATTGAAATGAAAAATTCATTAAGCCGTGATCAATTACGTCTCTACCAGCTTATATGGAAACGTTTTGTCGCAAGTAGAATGAACCCAGCCCAATATGAAACAACCTCTATAAAAATAGATGTTAATAATTATCGATTTACCGTAGCAGCATCAAAGGTATTGTTTGATGGGTTTATGCATGTATACATGGAAGCGGATGATGTAAAAGAGGAAAACAATACCCTTGTTAAAAGTATGGATAAGGATACAAAACTCAAACTTACGGAAGTGGATCCAAAACAACATTTCACACAACCATCGGCTCACTACACAGAAGCATCTTTGGTTCGTTCGCTAGAAGAATTAGGTATTGGTAGGCCAAGTACGTACTCACCAACCATTACTACAATTATGGCAAGACGCTATGTCATCAAAGAAAATAAAAATTTATATGTAACAGAACTAGGTGAAGTAGTCAATAAAATGATGATAGAAGCCTTTCCAAGTATTGTAGATGTTCACTTCACTGCCAATTTAGAAGCATTGCTTGATAAAGTTGGAGAGGGTGTTGTGAACTGGAAAACAGTGGTATCTAATTTTTATCCAGATCTTGATGAAGCAGTGATTAATGCGGAAAAAGAATTGGCAGAGGTGGAAATTGCAGATGAAGTATCTGAGGAAGTTTGTGATATATGCGGACGCAATATGGTTATCAAATATGGACCTCATGGTAAATTCCTTGCATGTCCTGGATTTCCAGATTGCCGCAATACAAAAGCCTATTTTGAAAAGATAAATGTACCTTGCCCAAAATGTGGGAAGGATATCGTTATTAAGAAAACCAAAAAGGGAAGAAGATATTATGGATGTCTTGGAAACCCTGAGTGTGACTTTATGGTGTGGCAAAAGCCTTCTGGTATAAATTGTGATGTATGCGAATCAGCAATGTTAGAAAAGGGAAATAATTTAGTTTGTTCCAATGATTTATGTGGTAAAGCGATTCCAAAACCAACAAGTGAAGATAAATAGTCAGAATATTAGTCGAAATATCCGATAAAATCGTTGAAATCCTACAATGCATGTGGTATTATGTAACCAATTCATGAGTTGTAGGATTTTGTCGTACATAGGAAAATAATAAAATGTAGAAATACGGAGGGTAATATGAGTAGTGTTCAGCTATTAGACAAGACAAGAAAGATTGGGAAGTTATTGCATAATAATAATTCCAGCATTGTAATATTTAATGATATTTGTTCTGTAATGCAGGAGATTCTAGAATCGAATGTTTTGGTGATCAGTAGAAAAGGAAAAGTGTTAGGTGTTGGTAATTTTCAAGGAACTGAGGATATCACAGAACTTCTTGTTAAAAATGTTGGTGGTCTTATTGATTCTATGTTGAATGAGCGAATGCTTGCTGTGTTATCAACGAAAGAAAATGTTAATCTTGAAACGTTAGGGTTTGAAATGCCAGAAACAAAAAAATATCAAGCAATTATTGCACCTATTAATATAGCAGGAGAGCGACTTGGAACCTTATTTTTATATAAAAGTGAAGGAGAATATGAAATAGATGATATTATCCTTTGCGAATACGGAACAACGGTAGTAGGACTTGAGATGCTTCGAGCTGTCAATGAAGAAAGCGCAGAAGAAAGCAGAAAAATTGCAGTTGTTCGTTCCGCAGTGAATACCTTATCCATATCAGAGATGGAGGCGATTGTTCATATTTTTGAGGAGCTTGATGGTCTAGAAGGAATCTTAGTTGCAAGTAAGATTGCGGACAGAGTGGGAATTACCCGTTCTGTTATTGTAAATGCACTACGTAAATTCGAAAGTGCAGGAGTGATTGAATCTCGTTCATCGGGAATGAAAGGAACATACATTAAAGTAATAAATGATGTTGTGTTTGAAGAAATTGAAAAAATAAAATTAAAAATAAAAAAATAAAGTTTGTGGAACGATAAAAGGATTTATCGAGAAGTCGATAGGTTCTTTTTTTTGTTTAAATCCCCCTAAAAAATGGTATCCTTGGAATATCTAGTATAATATTCGATAATAAACACTTTATATTGTGTTTATTTAACAAAAAAAACTTGTGTTTTTTCTAGAATAATTTATAATAAAATAGGATGGGTGTAAGATATCCATTTGTAACTGAAAATAAAAACAACAGCAATGAAAGGAGTGTTACAATGATAAATTCAAATGTCTTTAATTATATTAATGTATTAGATAAAGCAGCGGATGCTTCTTGGCTTAGAAATGAAGCAATTTCCAATAATATTGCAAACGCAACTACACCAGGATATAAGAGACAGGATGTAGCATTCGAATCGGAACTTACAAAAGCATTGGGAAATAATCGTTATAAAACGATGGATGCAAAAGTGGCACATGCAAAAAACGAAAATTTAAATCCTAGAACGTACACGGATTATAAAGGATTTTCTTATAGGTTAGATGGTAATAATGTGGATCCAGAAACAGAAAACGTAATGCTAGCGGCAAATCAAATCAAATATAGTGCTTTAATGGATAGTATTTCAGCTGAATTTAAAAACTTACAAATTGTAATGAGATAAATTAAGAATTAAAAAAGGAGGGTAACACTTATGAGTATGTTTGATAGTTTTAATATAAATGCTTCGGGATTAACGGCTCAAAGGTACAGGATGGATATTATTTCGGAGAATGTTGCCAATGCGAATACTACCCGTACTTCAGATGGAACTCCATATCGAAGGAAGGTGGTAACTTTTGCAGAAAAAGAAACGCAAACTTCCTTTAGCAGAGTTCTCAATAAATCAAGGGATAATTATTCTGGAAAAGGGGTAAAGGTAAGCAGTGTTTCTGAGGATACATGGACAGAAATGAATAAGGTATATGATCCATCTCACCCAGATGCGGATGATGATGGTTATGTAACGTATCCTAATGTGAATACCATTACGGAAATGACCAATTTAATTGATGCAACACGTGCATATGAAGCCAATTCCACAGCTTTTACAGCAAGCAAATCAATGGCAATGAAAGGCCTTGAAATGGGTAAATAGGAGGAAGTAAGAGATGGATATTTCATCACTATATAATGTAAGTTCAGGTATCATTAAGTCAGCTGCTGAAAATAGTTCATTATCAAAGACAGCTACATCGGGTGAAACCCAGGATATGTTTGGCTCGATCCTTCATTCAGCAATGGAAAGTTTGAACACGACCAATAGTTACCTTTCCGATGCCGAAAATGAAAAGATAAAATTGGCATTAGGTGAAACGGATAATACACATGACTTAACGATAGCATTGCAAAAAGCATCAACTGCATTACAATATACGGTTGCTATAAGGGACAAGTTTTTAGAAGCATATAAAGAAATTATGCAAATACAAATTTAGCAGTTTCTTGTACGTAGATTTAATAAGTGTTAGCATTAGAAAAAATACGGATATTAGATTTCTTACATAAGGAGAAACTAAAAATGTTAGACAATTTAAAAAAACTCCCAGCAAAATTGTTGGAATGGTGGAATAAGTTTACCACGAAACAAAGAACAATAATAATCAGTGTAACAGCTGGTGTTATTTTGGCATTAACAATTTTAACCACCGTATTAATGAAGCCGCAATATACACCATTAGTTACCAGCGAAAATACCACCGATGCTTCTGTAATAAAGGATTTATTGAAGGGCGGTGGCCTTACGTATAAAGTTTCACCCAATGGTTTAGAATTCCAAGTTATTACAAGTCAACTATCTGATGCCAATCTTTTACTTGGTGCAAACAATATTCCAACGACTACCTATGATTTGGATACAGCCCTTGGAGGTGGATTTAGCACTACGGAATCGGATAAGAAGAAAAAATATAAACAATACTTAGAAAGCAAGATGTCAAGAGATTTAGAAGCGTATTCTTTTGTTAAAAGCGCAACTGTACAAATTGATATTCCTGATGATAATGGAACTTTAATTTCTCAACAAGAAGAATCTTATGCTGCCATAACCTTGAATTTAAAAGGTGACTTTACTTCTGAAAATGCACAAGCCATGGCAAAGTTTGTATCGGTGGCACTTGGAAATGATACGACTAATAATATTGTCATTTTAGATACAGATGCTAATTTATATTTTTCCGGGGAAGATAATTTTTCAATTACGGGAAATGCAAGTACACAATTAACCGTGAAGCAACAAGCGGAAAATATTGTTAAGGCGGATGTTAAAAAGGTTTTAAATGGTACGGGTCAATTTAGTTTAATCGAAGTTTCTCCAAACCTTACTATCGACTTTTCCACGTTAGAAGAGGTAAATCATACATACACACCGGCAGATGGACAAACCCAAGGGGTTTTAAGTCATGAGGATATTTTCTCATCTGAATCAACAGGAGGAACCAGTGGAGTGCCCGGAACTGATTCTAACAATGAGACAACCTACGTTATTCCAGACAATGAATATTCTAATTCTTCACAAAATGAAGAATCGAGAGACTATTTACCAAATGAGTTAATCACAAGTAAAACAATTCCACCAGGACTTATTGTATATGATAATTCCTCCATAGCAGTAGCGACTACAACCTATAAAGTAATTAGAGAATCTGATGCAAAGAATCAGGGGCTGTTAGATGGAATTACATGGGAAGAATATAAGTTAGCAAATGGCGATAGGACAAAGCTGCAAGTAGATATGGATTTTATTGATATTGTGGCAAAAGCAACGGGAATCGATTCAGAAAGAATTTCCTTTGTGGCATATGAAGAAAATATGTTTGTAGACAAGGAAGGGCTTAATGTTAGTGCTACAGATATCGTTCAAATAATATTAATCATTGTTATTTTAGCATTATTAGCATTTGTTGTTTTACGCAGTATGCGTAGTGCAAGACAACAAGATCAAGAAGAAGAGCTATCCGTTGAAAGGTTACTGCAATCCACGCCGGAACCGGAACTAGAAAATATAGATTTTGAAGAGAAATCAGAGGCTAGAAGAATTATCGAGAAGTTTGTAGATGAAAATCCGGATGCAGTTGCAAACTTATTACGAAACTGGCTTAATGAAGATTGGGGGTAAGCAGCATGGCTAGAAGTAGTGTAGAAGCACAAGTGACTGGCATTCAGAAGGCAGCCATTTTACTTATTATTCTTGGACCAGAACGTTCTTCAACCATTTTCAAACATTTAAAAGAAGAAGAAATTGAAGAGCTTACATTAGAAATTGCAAATACCCGTAGTATTACACAACAATTAAAAGAACTTGTAATTGATGAATTCTATGAAATTTGTCTTGCTCAACAATATATTTCAGAAGGCGGTATCGGTTACGCACGAGAACTACTAGAAAAAGCTCTTGGTAGCGATAAAGCAATGGATGTGATTGGAAAACTTACGGCTTCTTTACAAGTGAAACCGTTCGAGTTTGTAAGAAAAACAGATGCGAGTCAATTGCTTAACTTTATTCAGGATGAACATCCACAGACAATTGCGCTTATTTTATCTTATTTATCAGCAGCTCAGTCAGCACTGATTATAGCTTCCTTACCACCTGATAGGCAATCTGATGTTACAAAGCGTATAGCCATGATGGATAGAACTAGTCCTGATGTCATAAAAGAAGTTGAAAAAGTATTGGAATCAAAGCTTGCTAGCTTAGTAAATCAAGATTATACCATTATTGGTGGTGTGGATGCCGTTGTTGAAATATTAAATACGGTAGACCGGGGTACGGAAAAACATATTATGGAAACTCTTGAAATTGAAGAACCAGAACTTGCAGATGAAATCCGCAAAAAAATGTTTGTATTTGAAGATGTATTGCTTCTTGATGATAGAGCCATTCAGAGGGTACTTCGTGATGTTGACAACAATGATCTTGCAATTGCCCTTAAGGGTGCCAACGAACAAGTTCAAAATGCTATCTTTAATAACTTATCGAAACGTCTTGCGGTTATGATAAAAGAAGATATGGAATTCATGGGTCCCGTTCGAATGAAAGATGTGGAAGAAGCACAACAGAAGATTGTAAATATTATTAGGAAATTAGAAGACTCTGCAGAAATTGTAATTTCTAGAGGCGGAGGTGACGAAATCATTGTCTAGGAATCTTATTAAGTCAAACTGGGCTATGGTACGTGGCGAAGAGACTAGAATCATTGATACAAATGAAATGATGATTCGTAAATTGGAATCATTAAAAGTGGTTTTACATCCAGAGCAAGACGAATGTTTTAACGATGGATTTTCGGAAGGATTAGATGCCAAACAAGTGGCGACCCTTTTGGGCGAAAATGAAACCGACGATTATTCAGATAGTAATCATATTAATTCTGGTATCATCAAAGCAGAACCATCACAGCCTGAAGTTGACATTGAGGCTATGATCAATGATGCAAAAGAGGAAATTGATCAGATGAAGAAGGATGCCCTTGCTGAGATAGAACGGTTAAAAAATGATACTTATGTAAAAGCAAAAAAAGCAGGTTATGAAGACGGCTTCAATGAAGGAAATAATAAAGTGAAAAAGATGGAGCAAGAAATAGAGATAAAATCCCATCAATTGGATGATGCCTATGAAGAAAAGATAAAAGAGCTTGAACCAATATTTATTGATACACTGACAGGAATTTACGAACATATTTTTCGTGTTGAATTCAAGAATCGGCGGGATATAATACTGCATTTATTAATCAATACAATAAGTAAAATCGAAGGAAGCAGAGATTTTATTGTTCATGTGTCTAAGGATGATTTTCCTTATGTTAGTATGCACAAAAAGCAAGTGGCTACAGAAGCAATCTCACCTAGTTCGTCTATAGAAATCGTAGAAGATGTTACCCTTAATAAGAATGAGTGTCTTATTGAGACCGATGGAGGAATTTTCGATTGTAGTGTAGGAACTCAACTTTCAGAATTGGAAAAAGAGTTAAAATTACTATCTTATACGAAGTAAGACTTTTGGAAATGTTAGACTTTATCAATTAAAATAGTATGAGGCTTGAGGTGATGAAGGTGGAAACTTCCATAAATTTTGAAAAATATAGTAGGATAAAAGAAAAGACTTTTTATAAAAAACTTGGAAAAGTTGTAAATGTGGTAGGATTAACGATTGAGTCTGCAGGTCCAGATGCAAAGTTAGGGGATTTGTGTCGTATTTATCCTGCTAATAGTGATGATAATCCAATACTTGCCGAGGTTGTTGGATTCAAAGAAAAAAAGACAATTTTAATGCCATATGAAAAAACAGAAGGAATTGCTCTGGGATGTATGGTTGAAAATCAAGGTTATCCCCTCAGTATTCAAGTGGGTGACTTTTTACTTGGTAAAATATTAGATGGTTTAGGACGAATAACAGATGGAAGTAAGCCACAGAATGGTCAGGTATATTCTGTGGAAGCTTCACCACCAGACCCTATGAGTAGAGTTATTATTGATGAAATCTTGCCGTTAGGGGTAAAGGCAGTGGATGGTTTAATTACCGTTGGAAAAGGACAAAGAATTGGAATATTTGCCGGTTCAGGTGTGGGAAAATCTACATTATTAGGAATGTTTGCACGTAATACAAAAGCAGATGTTAATGTAATTGCCCTAATAGGGGAACGAGGCAGAGAAGTTAAGGAGTTTATAGAAAGAGATTTAGGTGAAGAAGGCATGCGCCGTTCGGTAG
The DNA here is from genome assembly GCA_035270785.1 of Lachnospiraceae bacterium. Taxonomy (GTDB): domain Bacteria; phylum Bacillota; class Clostridia; order Lachnospirales; family Lachnospiraceae; genus DATESN01. The sequence continues at coordinate 8,868 of DATESN010000122.1, forward strand.
TCATTGTTGCAACTTCTGATAAGCCAGCTCTTGAAAGAAATAAAGCAGCTAAGACGGCAACTGCCATTGCAGAATATTTTAGAGATCAGGGGCAAGATGTCCTTTTTATGATGGATTCGTTAACGCGTTTTTCTATGGCACAAAGAGAAATAGGACTTGCTAGCGGAGAACCCCCAGTAACTAGGGGATATCCACCTAGCGTATATTCTGAAATGCCAAAATTATTAGAAAGAGCAGGTCGAACAAAGGCGGGTTCTATTACAGGATTATATACAGTATTAGTTGATGGAGACGATTTTAATGAGCCAATAACAGATACGGCTAGAAGTATTTTGGACGGTCATATTATGCTTAGTAGAAAATTAGGACATAAGAATCATTATCCAGCCATAGATGTTTTACAAAGTATCTCTCGTTGCATGAGTTCTATTATAGATAAAAACCACAAAATAGTGGCAAGTAAATTAAAAAATGTATTAGCAACCTATAGTGAAGCAGAAGATTTAATTAATATCGGTGCCTATAAAAAGGGAAGTAACCAAAATATTGATTATGCAATAGATAGAATTGATTCGGTTAATGATTACTTAATGCAGGATGTTGATGAAAAGTTTAATCTTGATCAATCATTACAATTACTGGAAGGACTTTTTAAGTAATAGGTGTGTTATGGCAAAATTTATATATCGAATGCAAAATATATTGGATATAAAAATTAAATTTGAATCTCAAGCTCGTATGCAGTTAGCTAGCGCGATGGCAAAACTTGCGGAAGAGGAAAAGGCGTTAGAGTCCATTAAGGAACGAAAAAGAAATTATGAGGAAGAGGGGATTCATCTTCGCTTAAATAGCTTACATGTTCGTGAAATTATAGACAATAAGAATGCAATTGCAAGAATGGATGAATACATAAAAACACAATTAATTCAAGTTCGTATTGCCGAGAAGAATCTTGAAAATGCTAGGATAAAACTTCAAGAGATAATGAAGGAATGTAAAACTTATGAAAAACTGCGTGAAATAGCCTATGATGAATTTGTCTTAGAACAAAAGCGATTAGAAAGCAAAGAAATTGATGAGCTTACCAGTTTTACTTATGGTCAAAAAGAGGAAGAGTAGTTATGGCAAAAAAAAATGTTTCAAGTGAAAAATCAAGCGTGGATGTAGCAAAGAAGAAACTGGAAGAAGAAAAAAAGAAGTTAATTTCGGAACAAAGAATACAAAAAAAAGAAGCTAAAAAAAGGGCAAAAGAAATTTCTAGGCAAGAAGCGGAATTAGCGGATGATTCAGATAGCAATCCAATATCGGCTTTTGTGATTACTCTTTTTATAGTATTAATTTGGCTGGCAATTATCTCCTTGCTTATTAAGTTGGATATAGGTGGATTTGGTTCTAACGTTTTAAAGCCAATCCTAAAAGATGTTCCGGTTATTAATATGATTCTTCCAAAAGATGGCATAACAGAGACAAGCAATGGAGAAGCGTATTATGGATATACCAGTTTGAAAGATGCAGTGGAACAAATTAAAGTACTGGAGTTGGATTTGGAACAGGCACAAATTTTAAATGGAGCAGATACAGAGGAATTGACTTCGTTACGGGCTGAAGTGGAAAGACTAAAAACATTTGAGGACAATCAAGTTGAATTTCAAAGAATAAAAACAGAGTTTTATGAAGAGGTCATTTATTCAGATAAAGGACCTGGGGCAAAGGAATACCAAAAATATTATGAAGCCATGGACCCTACAACGGCAGAATATTTATATAAGCAAGTTATTATTCAAGAAGAGGAAAGCAAAAAAATATTAGATTATGCAAAGGCATACTCTGCCATGAAGCCAAAAGCAGCCGCGGGAATTTTTGAAGCAATGACGGACAATCTAGAACAAGCAGCAAGGATACTAGGTGTTTTGGAGGCTGATGAAAGAGGAAAGATCCTTGGAGTAATGAAGGCTGATGTGGCGGCAAAAATAACTAAAATAATGAATCCGGACTCTTAAGTTTTCAAGAGTTTCGTCCGATATAATTAGTAATCATACTATCCGTTAGGATTATGATTTTATAAAAAGAACCTTGAAAACTTAAGAAAGGAGGAAGTACGATGACTAATGTACCAGTAAAAGATTATAATCAAACAGTTTCAAAGGTTACAAGTACAAAATCACCCAGAAATAGCAATCAATTATTTAATCATAGTTTTGCGAAGGTCATGAACAAAACAGATAATTCCAGCTTTAATTTAGAAAAAACAAAAAAGATGACTGAAAAAACTACAGAATCCTTAAAATCAAGAGTTTATAAAAAAAGAGAAGATGTAGTGAAAAAGAGTTTAGATACTGAAAAAGAAAATAAAAATTATAGTCCTGTAATCCAAAAAGAGATTGAGGATGAAATTAAGGAAAAGGCAGTGAAAATTGTATCAGATATTTCCAAGCAACTAGGTGTCTCAGAAGAAGAAGTTATGGATGCAGTGAAAAAGCTAGGACTTCAAATGACGGATTTGTTAAATACAAATCAACTAGCAGGGGTGGTAGTTGAAATCTCTGGAGAAACTGATATATTATCCCTTGCAACAAATGAAGGACTGTATCAATCATTACAAAATCTCTCAGACACAGTGGAAAAATTAATGGAGGAACTTCAACAAAAGTTCTCGCTTACAAATGGGCAGATGGAAGATAGCTTAAACAATATAAAAGAGCAGATAGACGTAAGTACAAATGATTCTAATGTAATAATTGAAAAGATGGACTATGTAATAGAACAAAATGTAAAAGATATGGATGGTTCAGAAATAACTACTAAGGAAAATATTGTTTTGGGTGAAACAATAGATCAGCCTGAAGTTATATTGGAAGACAGTTTTAAAAATAATGATTTAAAACCGAAACAATTTTTTAATGAGTTAGAAAAAGAACTATCAACTGATGAAGTGGATCATGGAACGATTTTGAAAACCACAGATGAAGAAAGCAAGTCAAAAGGATTTGATGCGAAAGAAAACGAAAGTTCTGGAAATGGATCAAGCCTTTTTCAAGGGTTTACAAATCAAACGACTACGTTAATTGGCAATCAGGAGAATGTTCAAACATCTCTTGCAGAAGCAGATGTTGAAAATATTATGAAGCAAATCACAGATTATATGAAAATTCAAGTAAAAGGTGATTTATCAGAAATTGAATTACAATTACATCCTGCAAGCCTGGGAACAATCAATCTTCAAATTGCTTCAAAGGCAGGAGTTATCACAGCTCAGTTCACGGCTCAAAATGAAGCAGTAAAACAAGCATTAGAAACACAGATTGTTCAACTAAGAGAAAACCTTGAACAACAAGGGATAAAAATCGAAGCCGTAGAAGTGACAATTGCAAGTCATGAATTCGAGAGAAATCTTGACAAGGGTAATCATTCCAATACTCAGTCACAGCAAGGGAAAAAACAATCTGTAAGAAGAATAAACATGAACGATTTATCTATGGATGAGGAACAGGAATTAGATCCAGGAGAATTACTCACGCGAGATATTATGGTGAAAGATGGCAATACAGTAGACTATACTGCATAGAAAGGAAGTAAATATGTCAATAGTTCAGGCGGTTAAAGATGGCGTTTTGCAAGGTACAACAGCATCACAGAATTCATTATCCACATCAGAAAAATCCAGTGGCAGTACCCTTGATAAGGATGCTTTCTTACAACTTTTAGTAGCACAGATGAAATACCAAGATCCATTAGAACCCACATCTAATACAGAGTACATATCCCAATTTGCAACATTTTCATCTTTGGAGCAAATGCAAAATATGAGTTCTAGTGTTGATATGGAAAGAGCAACAACCTTGGTTGGAAAAGAAGTATTTATGTCAGTAACAAATAGTTCGGGTAATACAGAAACAGTTTTTGGAAAAGTTGATTATGTAACAATGGAAAACGGAAAGATTTATTTGTCCATTGATGATTCCCTTTATTCATTAGATGATTTAGACACTGTCGTAGATCCTGATTATTGGAAAGCATACAATCTTGCAATAGATTGGACATCAAGTTTAAGCAAATTATCAACGGTAGAAAGGACGACATTAGATAACGAAGAAGCAATAGCAACCCTTAAAAAGTCATTTGATGAGATGTCAGATTACCAAAAAACATTCTTAGCAACTTCTAGTAAGGATTTATTGCAAGCATATGTAGATAAAATTGCAGAATTAAATGATAAAAAGAATGCTTCAAAAGATAGTGAAACAGAAACAGAATAACAATAAGTGTTTAACCTCACGGAGGAGGGAAGATTATGAAAATTCAAAATAATCAGTTTCTTTCCATTGAACAACTGCAAGACCAATACTTAAACCAATCGAAAATCAGTAAGAGTAATACAATTAATAAAGGATTGTCCTTCCAAGAGATTTTAGATCAAAGAACAACAAACAAGGAAGTAATCGACAATAGAACACTTAAATTTTCAAAGCATGCTATCAACCGCTTAGAAGATAGAAATATTTTATTAACAGATAATCAATTGGAAAGATTAAGTGATGGTACGAGGAAAGCCAGTGAGAAAGGAATTAACGAATCACTAGTTCTTGTAGATCAATTAGCGTTTATTGTAAACATTCCAAATAAAACGGTTGTTACTGCAATGGATCAAACAGAAACAAAAGAAAATATATTTACCAATATTGATGGAGCTGTAATCGTTTAGCTGGACCTTATGGAAGCTAATGTTCCCGACTGATTGACGGAGCAGAAAACGGATTATCCAATCATTACTTTAAAACTAGGAGGTCATTTCATTATGATGAGATCATTGTATTCTGGTGTATCAGGTCTAAAAACTCACCAGACAAAAATGGACGTTATCGGTAATAATATCGCTAACGTTAATACCGTGGCATATAAGTCACAATCAATAACATTTAGTGAATTAATGTATCAAACAACACAAAATGCTTCAGGACCTAATGCAATAACAGGAACTGCTGGTGTTAATGCAAAACAAATTGGTTTGGGCGTACAAGCAGCAGCTATTTCAACTTCAATAGCCACGGCTGGTGCAACACAAACAACGGGAAATCCCTTCGATCTTAAGATAACAGGTGATGCTTTTTTTGTAGTAAGTGATGGAAGCAATAATTACTTTACAAGAGATGGCTCTTTTTATGTAGATGCAGTAGGTAACCTTGCAATGTCCTCTACAGGTTACAATGTTATGGGATGGCAGACAGATGAAAAAACAGGAACAATAAAACAAGATACAGTAACAGCACTACGCATCATGAGTGCTGAGAACTTAACCTATCCACCGGAAGCAACATCAAAAGCATATATTTCTGGAATTATTGATAAAAATGATACTAACGTTGCTACGGAAGCGGGTAAAACTTTAAATCTTGGATTTTATGATAATCTTGGTTATAAATATACTGGGAAATTAAGTATGCATGAAACAGAGACACCTGGTGAATTTTATATGGAATTGGATGATGTGATTGATTCAAAGGGAGATTCCATAACTAAGTTTTATAATACAGATTTATCTAATATTGTTAATTTAGGTGCAACCAGTTCGGTGCAAATAAGTGAAGCCTTAAGCCCTATTTCAGTAACACATGCAGATGGTACATCAACAACCGCTTCTTTTGATAAAGTAGCAGGTAATTATTTGGTAACAAATTACGACGAAACAGGTACGCAAACGGGTGATTTTACCTATTCGGCGGCTACCATTGCAGGATATTTGTCAAGTACTACCAATATCCAAGATACAGGCAATTTAGGTGTTCTTAAATCCATTTTTGGAGATTCATTTAATACATCTACCCAAGCAGCAACTCTTGATGTAGCAACAGGGATTGCAACAATAACAAATAAACTAATCCAAGGTGGTGTAATAAAATATAACACAGATACAGGTAAATTTGTTTCGGCGAATGGTAGTGCAGGGGCTTTGACACTTAACTTTAAAGATTCCTACATAAAACCGGATACTACAGCTGGTAGTCTTTTGAATTTTTCCGATATTGCAATTGATATGAGTGCTTCTACTTTTTATAATAATAATGGAAGTTCTACCATTGGTGCAACAGCTGGTGGCTTAGATGGAAAAGGAATTGGTCGAAGCCTTGGAGAAATGTCTGGTATTTCCATTCAAAATAACGGAATGATTTATGCATCTTATACGAATGGTCAAACAAGATTATTGGGTCAAATTGCAGTTGCAGACTTCGCCAATGCATCAGGGCTTGAAAAACAAGGAGATAACCTTTACTCCGCAACACTTAACTCTGGTGAATTTGATGGTATTGGTACGGATATTACAGCAAATAGTGGTTCTATGACAACGGGTGTTCTAGAAATGAGTAATGTTGACTTATCTACAGAATTTACTGAAATGATAACTACACAAAGAGGTTTCCAAGCAAATAGTAGAATTATTACTGTTTCAGATACATTATTGGAAGAACTTGTTAACTTGAAACGATAAATGAAATGAATGGCATTTTATTGGTTATGTAAACCAATAAAATGGATAAAAGGGGCAATAAAAACAAGGGAACTATGAAAAATAGTTCCCTTTCATGTGTGGGAGGGACTGTAAATGATAGAGGTTACCAAGATTAATGATACTAAAATATTAATAAATCCTGATTTAATAGAAATGGTGGAGGAAACGCCAGATACCGTAATTTCCCTTACAACTAGTCGAAAAATAATTGTAAAAGAAAGTAGACAAGAGGTGAAAAATCTAGTAAAATCGTATAGAAAGGATATTTTTGCGGATTAGTGCAAAAAATAGGTGAGTAATGTGGATATAGCATCTATTGTTGGCCTGGTGGTGTGTTTTGTTTTACTACTATATTCTATTATAATGGGGGCAGGTCTTTCAGGCTTAGTAAACAGTTTTGTTGATTTGAATTCAGTTTTAATTACGTTTGGTGGTTCTTTTTTCACAGTTATGGCATCAGTTTCCATGGAAGATTATATTGGTGGATTAAAGAGTTTTGGTTTAATTTTCAAAAAATCTACATTAAATACACCAGGAATAATTACTGAAATCATTGATTTATCCAATGTTGCTCGTAAAGAAGGCCTTCTTTCTCTGGAAGAAGCATCTGGTGATTTGGATGATGAATTTCTAAAAAAGGGGATATTGTTAATCGTGGATGGAACCGATCCAGAATTAGTAAGAGCTATCATGGAAACGGAACTTATCAGTATAGAAGGTAGACATAAAAATAGAATTAATTTTTGGGATAAGCTTGGAGCAATGGGACCTGCTTGGGGTATGATAGGTACTTTGATAGGTCTTGTAAACATGCTTACAAATATGGAAGATCCAAGTTCAATTGGACCAGCTATGTCCGTTGCTTTACTTACAACATTATATGGTTCACTTCTTGCAAACATGATTTGTGCGCCAGTATCTTCTAAATTAAAATCGAATAATGATAATGAGGTTATGTTAAAAGAAATCATGATTGAGGGTCTTTTATCCATTCAAGCTGGAGAAAACCCTAGAGTAATTGAAGAAAAATTAAAATCGTTTTTAGCTCCAAAAGATAGGGGAAACACATCGGATGAAGGTGGAGGTGAGCTAAATGGCTAAAAGGCCTCAAGAAGATCCACCAGCGGGCGCACCTATGTGGATGGCTACTTTCTCCGATCTAATGAATCTTCTTTTATGCTTTTTTGTACTTTTGTTTTCCATGTCTACGGTAGATGCTCAAAAATATGAAGAGGTAGTTGCCTCATTTAGTAATACTTTTAGTGTTTTTCAAAACGGAGCATCGTCAATTGGTGACGGTATGCTGATCAGTAATGGGGTTAGTCAATTAAATGAACTGGATGTTTATATTAATAGCACTGGAAAAGCGGAAGATGTAGAAGAGGAATCAAACGACATATTGGCTAAAGTGGAGGAAGAAAAGATCCTGGAATCGGAACAATTGGCTGAACAGATTGATGAATCCGTAAAAGAAATGGATCTTGAAAAAGAGATAGATATTGATTTTACATCCCAATATGTATTGTTAACCTTTAAGGGGGCATTTTTATTTGATTCCGGCAAGGCTACCTTAAAGCCAGAATCATTAATTACATTGGGTAAGGTTGGCCAGATATTGGAAACATATTCTAAAAGCTTAATAGAGATTGAAGGCCATACAGACAATGTACCCATTCACAATGCTACGTTTAAGGATAACAATGAGCTGAGTAGTTCAAGGGCACTGGCAGTTTTTGAATTTATGAATAATAATACATTACTTGATCCATCCATGATGAAACACTCTGGAAGAGGTGAATACGTTCCAGTAGCTGATAATTCAACATTGGAAGGTAGAGCAAAGAATCGTCGCGTAGAAATCAAAATCTATAATTCGTTAAGTTCTTATTAGATTACAAAAGGGAGGCTTAGGCCATGAAGAAAAATCTATTATCTATACTGATATTGGCGTTACTTATTGTGAATTTAATATTAACTTCGATTATGATGTTTAGTGTTACCAGTTCTTCCAACAAAACGGGAAAGTTAGTTGGAGATATTGCAACTATTTTAAATTTGGAGATTGGCACGGGAAATGATGCTTCTGCATCACCTCAAATAACAATTGATAATACAGAAGTTTATGATATAGAAGAACCAATGCTCATTCCTTTTTTGCGAGGACAAGATGAAAAAGATCACTATTGTTCTGTTTCTATAACGTTATCACTTAATAAAAAGGATAAAGACTTTAAAACCTATGGAGCCAAATTGGCATCAAAAGAAAGTCTAGTAAAAAGTGAAATCATTGAGGTGATAAGCAGTTATACTTATGATGAAGCAATTGCGGATCCTAAAGCAATGAGGGATGAAATATTAGTTAGAATTCAAAGTTTATTTGATTCAAAATTTATTTTTGAAGTGGCATTCAGAAACGTCATGTTCCAGTAGCCTCTTAATACAAAAAAACAGGAGGTGAGTTGGATTGGGAGAAGTATTATCTCAAAATGAGATTGATAGTTTACTCCAGGCATTAAGCACTGGTGAACTAGATATGGATCATATGCCGGATGATAATGAAAAGGTGGTCAAAAATTATGACTTTAAACGGCCGGCAAAGTTTTCAAAAGAACATTTACGAACGTTAGAGATTATATTTGAACATTACGGACGACTTTTATCAACTAACTTACCAGTATATCTAAGGAAAAATATACAAGTAGGTGTTGCAAGTTCTGAAACTGTAACATTTTCGGAATTCACCAATGCATTATCCAATCCTGTCATTTTGGGTATTGTTAATTTTTCACCTTTAAACGGTAATATTATCGTGGAGTTAGCTTCTAACCTTGGCTTTGCTATGATAGATAGGATGCTTGGTGGTCAAGGTAATCCTTTGAATAAAAACAGGGATTTTTCGGAGATTGAAATGAGCATACTGGAAAAGATTTTGGTTATTAGTATGCAGCTACTACGTGAACCTTGGAAAAATGTTATTGAACTAAATCCTATGCTGGAACGAATTGAGACAAATCCTCAATTTGCACAAGTAATCGCACCAAATGATATGATTGCAATTGTTACCTTAAATATGAAAATTGGAGATGTAGAAGGTTTTATGAATATCTGCTTACCATATTTCACATTAGAAAGTATCATGGATAAGTTGAATACTAAATATTGGTTTTCAACGATGCAAGACCAGTCGGATGAACATTATGAAGAACATATTGAAACATTAATTAGACGAGTTGAAATGCCTGTAAAAGTAGTGTTAGGACGAAGCAGTGTTGCAGTTAGCGATTTTGTAAGTCTTCAAGTAGGAGATATTATTCGTTTGAATTCTAAAGTAGACTGCGAATTAGAAGTCTATGTTGGAAATATAAAAAAATTTACTGCATTACCTGGTTCAAGCAAAGATAAGCTTGCAGCAAGGGTTACGTCAGTATTAAGAGAGGAGGAATAAGCCTATGGATGGAATGTTATCCCAAGACGAAATAAATGCGCTACTTAGTGGGATGGATACAACAAATAGTTCCAGTTTAGATTCGGCAGACTCATCTAAAGGAAATGGTACAAACATTGCAGAGTTATTGACCGATATTGAAAAAGATGCCATTGGTGAAGTTGCCAATATTAGCATGGGAACATCAGCCACAACGCTCTATTCCTTAGTAAACAGAAAAGTTAACATTACAACACCTGTAGTTTCCATTGCCACCTGGGAGAGCATTATTGATAAACACGAAAAACCTTGTGTGTTTATTCAAATTTGTTACACCTCGGGTTTAGAAGGAACCAATATTTTAGTACTTAAGGAACAGGATGTAAAAATCATTACAGATCTTATGATGGGTGGAGATGGTACCAACATCGAAGGAGAATTAGGAGAACTACATTTAAGTGCGATTTCAGAAGCAATGAATCAAATGATGGGTTCCTCTGCCACATCTCTTTCCTCCATGCTGGGATTGACTATAGACATAAGTCCACCGGAAGCTAGCTTAGTAGATTTGACTGATTTTAGAAAAGCTAGTGAGATTGCAGAGTTTTTAGAAGGAAATTTTGTTAAGATTTCCTTTCGGATGCAGATTGACGAATTGGTAGATAGTAATATTATGCAGTTATATCCATTGGAATTTGCAAGATCCCTATATGATACTTTCATGGGACAACAAACGCCCGAAATGAAAACAGAGCCGTTGGAACCAGAGAAGTATATACCACCAGTGGTTAGCATGTCAGAATCGTCACATATGGGTGGAGCTTTTGGTCAGCAGGACATGGGACAAAGCGCGGGTGGAATGCCTGAAATGAATCAGATGGGTAATTATATGAATGGTATGGGGCAAATGGGTCAGATGAATGGCATGGGGCAAATGAATCAGATGGGTCAAATGAACCAAATGGGCATGAACCAAATGAATATGCCTATGAATGGTATGGGATATCAGCAATCCAATCAAAATGTAAATGTTCAACAAGCTCAGTTTCACAGTTTTGCAAATGATTTGGGAGCAATGGTAAGTCAAGAAAATATTGATTTAATCAAAGATGTTCCGCTAGAAGTAACAGTTGAACTTGGTAGAACAAGCAAATCTATTGCAGAAATTCTTGATTTTGCACCAGGTACAATTATTGAACTTGATAAAATTGCCGGTGAACCTATAGATGTATTAGTAAATGGAAAATTTGTTGCTAGAGGCGAAGTGGTTGTTATCGAAGAGAGTTTTTGTATTCGTGTAACAGAAATTTTGAAATAAGTAGAAAATGGGAGAAAAAACATGGCTAAGAATATTTTAATTTGTGATGATGCAGCTTTTATGAGAATGATGATTAAGGACATTCTTTCGAAAAATGGATATAATATTGCAGGTGAAGCTGAAAATGGATTGAAAGCAATAGAGAAATATGCTGAATTAAAACCAGATTTGGTATTGATGGATATTACCATGCCAGAGATGGATGGAATCCAGGCATTAAAGAAAATAAAGGAAGCAGACTCAAGCGCTCTTGTAATTATGTGTTCCGCAATGGGACAACAAGCAATGGTAATCGAGTCCATTCAGGCAGGGGCCAAAGATTTTATTGTTAAGCCATTTCAGGCGGATCGTGTTTTGGAGGCCGTTAAGAAAGTTGTTGGTTAATTATGCTATTAAGTGGAATAGATGCAATTTTTGAATTTATTACAGTGCTTTTCATTTTTCTTGTTGTATGTGTGATTACCTATTTTACAACAAGGTTTATTGCTGGCTATCAAAAAGGAAAAATGAATGGTAGTAATATTCAAAGTATTGAGGTTTATAAAGTAGCTACAAATAAGTATATTCAAATTATAAAGGTTGGAGAAAAAAATTTGGTTATTGCAATTTGTAAGGATACAATTACATTGCTTACGGAATTATCAGATGATCAAATTGTAATACCTGAGTTACCAGAAATGTCCACCATTAATTTCAGAGATATTCTGGAAAAAGCTAAAAATTTGAAACTGAAAAAGTAGGCCAATTATGATAAAAGAGTTTTTTAAAAATAATCAAATTACAAACGTTTTATGCCTGCTGGTTATGGTAGGCATATTGTCTATTGGATTATCTTTTGTTTCTTATGCTACCGATAGTAATTTGACCGGGGCAACAGAGAGGCAAACAAATATTAATGATCCAGGGTCTTCTAAGACGGCAGATGATTTAAAAGAATTAAATATAGCAAATAATTTGACAGTTACTTACAATGATGGTAATGGTGAAGTAGCTGGTTCCCTTAGGATATTAATGACTCTTACAGCAATTGCTATTGCACCTATGTTAATCATTTGCGTAACTTCTTTTACTAGGATTTTAATCGTATTACATTTTACAAGAACTGCATTGAATACCCAAACGGCACCTCCTAATCAAGTGTTGATTGGGTTAACTTTATTTTTAACCTTTTTCATAATGTCACCTGTTATTTCTCAAATTAATGATACTGCTATTAAACCTTTTGATGCTGGTGAAATTACACAAGAGGAAGCATTTGAAGCAGGGATGGAACCCCTTCGACAATTCATGTATGAACAAACCAAATCAAAGGATGCCAGCATGTTTATGCAAATTGCTGAAAAAGAATGGGATGGTACACTAGAACAAATTCCAAATACGGTTCTTATTCCTAGTTTTATCGTAAGCGAACTTAGAACAGCATTCATCATAGGATTTTTAATATATATACCATTTATTATTATTGATATGGTAGTTGCGTCTACATTAATGAGTATGGGTATGATGATGTTGCCACCAACAACAATTTCTATGCCATTTAAAATTCTATTATTCGTCTTAGCGGATGGATGGAACTTAATTATCATTAATCTTGTAAAGACTTTTTATTGAGTTAGGAGTGATACTATAAATGACAACGGATGACGTAGTTAAAATAGGCCGAGAAGCTCTTTATATTATTATTAAAACAGCAGCACCAATTCTTCTTATTTCTCTTGTTGTTGGTTTGATTGTCAGTATTTTTCAGACAGTTACATCTATTCAAGAACAAACACTTACCTTCGTACCGAAGATATTGTGTGTATTCCTAGGTATTATGTTACTAGGACATTGGATGCTTAATAATATAACAGGATATATGTTTGAGTTATGGTCTAATTTTTCTCTTTATATTAGGTAGGGTGGTTTAGGATAATGATAAATTTATCGTTTCCAATTGAAGAATTAGAATATTTTTTATTAATTTTTACAAGAGTTACTTGCTTTATATATATTGCACCTTTTTACGGCATGAATAATACTCCCAACCGTGTAAAGATTTGTCTGGGAGTCTTTATCTCTTTTCTTCTATATGAAGCCATAACGCCACATGTTTATGTTGACTATACAACCGTATGGCAGTATGGAATTATTATTATGAAGGAAGCTTTAGTAGGACTACTCATAGGATTAGGAGCAAATATATGTACAAGTATTATTTCCTTTGCAGGCCGAATGATGGATATGGAAATGGGTCTTTCTATGGCAAGTCTTATGGATCCAACAACCAAAGAAAATGCAACCATAACAGGGCTATTCTTTCAATACTTAGTTACACTTATATTAATAACATCAGGAATGTATCAATTTATTTTAAAAGCATTAGTGGAAACCTATACATTGATACCTGTGAATGGGGCTATATTTCATGTTAATCGCCTAATGACAGCTATGATTTCCTTTATGTCGGAATTTATTATTATTGGGTTTCGAATCTGCTTACCGGTTTTTGCAACGAATATGATTTTAAATGCAGTACTGGGTATTCTGGCTAAAGTATCTCCTCAGATGAATATGTTTGCAGTTGGTATGCAACTTAAAATATTAGTTGGTTTAGCAATACTTTTTTTAACGATTGGTATGTTACCTAATGGGGCAAATTATATATTTACGGAAATGAAAATAATGATGGTATCATTTGTGGAGGCTATGATGTGATTTTAGAATATAATCTTCAGTTTTTTGCAAAAGATGGTCCGGGTGGTGAGAAGACTGAAAATGCCACAGATAAAAAGTTAAAAGATTCTAGAAAAGATGGACAGGTAGCCAAAAGTAAAGAAATTGGTAATGGTCTAGGACTTTTATCATTATTTATCATATTGAAAATTTGGATAGGGAATATGGGCACAAGCCTGATCAGTATGTTTGAATTTACATATTCAAGAATACCAGAATACGTAAACCTAACGGGTGGAGTTGTTTCAAAAGAAAGTTTCGCAGGTCTTTTGAACGAAGGTATTAAAAGAATTATGATCATTGTACTACCGATTTTTATCATTGGTGTGATTGTTGCCTTTTTAGGTGATTTAGTACAAGTTAAGTGGAAACCAACGTCTAAACCGTTACAACCAAAGTTTAGTAAATTAAATCCACTAAAAGGATTTAAAAAAATTCTATCCAAAGACTCTATTGTGGAATTAATCAAAGCATTCTTTAAAATATTGATTGTAGTATATGTAGTTTATACTACCCTGAAAAAATCTTACAATGATTTATTTTCATTTTATGATATGCCTTTAATGCAAGGAATTGCCCTAGTAGGAAAAATAACCATTAACCTAGGTTTGAAAATTGCAATTATATATATGATTTTAGCAATGGCTGATTTTGCTTATCAAAAGATAAAGTTTAAAAATGATATGAAAATGACTAAGCAAGAAATACGGGATGAATATAAAAATGCAGAAGGAGATCCACTGATTAAAGGTAAGATTCGACAAAGAATGAGAGAAGTATCTCAAAGAAGAATGATGCAAGACTTACCAAAAGCAGATGTTGTAATTACCAATCCAACGCATTTTGCAGTTGCTATACAATATGACGTGAATGTTTCAGAGGCTCCAATCGTTCTCGCTAAAGGTGGAGATTACCTTGCACGTAAAATCAAAGAGACAGCGAAAGAACATAATATTCAAATTGTAGAAAATAAACCGTTAGCTCGTATGCTCTATCATAACGTTGAAGTGGGTGGGCAAGTGCCACCTGAGCTATACCAAGCTGTAGCAGAAGTACTAGCAATGGTATATCATATGCAAGGCAAGGCCTAAAGACGTAAGAAAGTTCATATAAGAGAACTCGGATAAGAGAACTCGTATAAAAGAACTCACATAAGAGAACTCATATAAAAAAACTCACATAAAAGAACTCACATAAGTGAACTCACATAAGACAAGTACGAAAGGAGAATGGCAAATGAAAAAAGCAGATATAGGTGTAGCACTATATGTTCTTTCTGCATTTATAATGTTTATAGTGCCTATTCCCTCTTGGTTACTAGATATCTTATTAGCACTTAACATATCCATTTCCTTTACAATTATGTTGGGATGTATGTTCACAAAAGAAATTTTAGATATGTCTTTTTTTCCAACCATTTTATTATTTACAACTATTTTCAGAATAGCATTAAATGTATCATCCACAAAACTTATCTTAGCTACAGGTGAACCTGGAAATGTTGTAAAGACTTTTGGTTCTTTTGTAGGTGGCGGTGATTTAGTGATTGGTACGATAGTTTTTATAATTTTAATTTTGATACAATTTATGGTTATTAACAAGGGTTCTGAAAGGGTTGCAGAAGTAACAGCGAGATTTACATTAGACGCTATGCCTGGAAAACAAATGGCTATTGACGCCGATTTAAACACAGGAACGATTGATGATCAGGAAGCAAAACGCCGTAGAGATAAGATTCAAGAAGAAGCCAGCTTTTTTGGTTCTATGGATGGTGCTGTAAAATATGTTAAAGGAGATGCAGCAGCAGGACTCTTAATTACCGTAGTAAATGTTATCGGTGGTATAGCAATGGGTATGTTACGGCAAGGAATGGACATTAATGGTGCCTTAGATAAATATGTGATACTAACAATAGGAGATGGTTTGGTTTCCCAAATCCCATCTTTATTGATTTCATTATCTACGGGTATATTGGTGACAAAAGGATCGAAAAACAGTGATTTTGGAAGTGTGATCATAAGCCAATTGTTTGGTGCTCCAAAGACCCTTTATTATGTGGGAGGAATTTTAATTGCGCTTGGAGTTGCTACTCCTTTAAACACTATTTTATTTCTTGCTTTTGGTTTGGTATTCATCATTACAGGTAGAGTAATGGCAGGTTCCCTTGAAGCAGCTAAAATAGAAGGAGACGTTGATAAAGAAGAAGCTAGCGCAGACGAAATACGACAGCCTGAAAACGTTACTTCACTATTACATGTTGACCCTATTGAATTGGAATTTGGATATGGAATTATTCCACTTGCAGATGTTAATCAAGGTGGTGACTTGTTAGACCGTGTTGTAATGATACGTCGGCAAGTCGCCTTAGAACTTGGAACAGTTGTTCCTATTATACGTCTAAGAGATAATATACAGCTTAACCCAAATCAATATATTATTAAAATTAAAGGAATACAAGTTAGTGAAGGTGAAATATTATTTGATCACTATATGGCAATGAACCCAGGCTTTGTGGAAGAAGAAATTACTGGAATTCCAACGTTTGAACCGTCTTTTCATTTACCAGCAATTTGGATTACGGAAGGGCAAAGGGAAAGGGCAGAAAGCATGGGATATACTGTAGTTGATCCTCCCTCCATAATCGCCACACATTTAACGGAAATCATTAGACATCATATATCTGAACTTCTTACAAGACAGGATATTCAAGGTCTTGTTAACAATTTAAAAGAATCAAATCCATCCCTTGTTGAGGAACTGGTACCAAAGTTATTGGGACTTGGTGAGATTCAAAAGGTATTGCAAAATCTATTAAAAGAAGGCATTTCCATTAGGGATTTGTTAACTATCTTTGAGACATTAGCTGATTACGCCTCTACCACAAGAGACTCAGATATATTAACAGAATATACTAGACAAAGCTTAAAAAGAGCAATTTCAAATAAATATTTCCCATCTAATGAGACAACAAGTGTTGTTACACTTGATCCAAAATTGGAGCAAGAAATTATGGGAAGTGTTAAACAAACGGAACAAGGAGCTTATTTAACACTTGATCCAGAAAAAACAAAAGCAATTATGGCATCGGTAGAAGCAGAAATTGGGAAATTAGAAAACCTAGGAAAAAGTACGGTAGTAATAACTTCACCAATTGTTCGTATGTATTTTAAAAGATTGACAGAAGATTACTTTAAGGATCTTATTGTAGTATCATATAATGAAATTGAATCCAATGTAGAATTACAATCTGTTGGGATGGTGACCGCGTAATGATAATTAAAAAATTTCAAGGAAAGAATGAAGTGGAAACAATAGATTTGGCAAAAAAGGAATTAGGGCCAAATATAGTTGTGATGAATGTTAAATCTGTAAAAAGAAAGGGATTGCTTCGTCTCTTATATTCTCCCCTTACGGAAGTAACAGTAGCGCTAGAAGAAGAAAGCGAAAGAATTGCCACAGAAAAACGTGAAATCGCAAAAAGACAAACATCGAGTATTGATCTAAATACTAACGAAAGTGCGATAGTAAATACAGGACTAGATAAGAATTTTCAAACAGGAAGAGTTTTAGAAGACAAATTGGATAATCTACAATCTCTAATTGTAGAGTCATTTCAAAAGCCGGAAGATAATAAGCAAGAGGATGTATCCGAAGAATCCAATGAATCGGAGTCATTTATGAGACTTTTGTATAATAAAATGGTGGAAAACGAAGTGGATGAAAAATATGCCAATCAGATTATTGATGATATTGAAAAGATAAATAAAACAAACACCCCCATTGATTACATGTTAGCAAATGTTTATCAGAAGATGATTTTGAAATTTGGCGTACCCACTGGGATCACGCCTGCATTGAATAATCCAAAAGTTGTTTTTTTTCTTGGGCCTACCGGAGTTGGAAAGACTACAACAATTGCAAAGATTGCTTCCAAATTTAGTGTGGTACAGAAAAAGAAGATTGTGTTATTAACGGCGGATACGTATCGTATTGCCGCAGCAGAACAATTACGGACCTATGCAAGTATTTTGGATGTTCCTTTTCGGGTTATTTATAGTGTGGAGGAACTTGAAACAGCCATTAAGGATTTTAGTGTTTATGATTATATTTTTATAGATACAGCAGGTCATTCCCACCAGAATGAAACACAAAAAGATGAAATGAATGAATTTATTCATTCAGTGGATCATAGTTGCGAAAGTGAGAATTACTTGGTTTTAAGTACAACTACGAAATATAAAGATTTACTTGGTATTGCAGATACGTATTCAACAATAACGAAATACAAACTCATTTTCACTAAACTAGATGAAACAAGCTCACTTGGAAATATATTAAATCTTAGACTTCATACTGGTGCTACTTTGTCTTATGTAACATATGGGCAAAATGTTCCCGATGATATTGAAGAGTTTAATCCACAAAAAACAGTAAAATTATTGTTGGGTGGTAAAAGACTATAAACAGGAGACATAATATGGATCAGGCCGAACAACTGAGGAATATAATTAAAGTAAACAATCAAAATGCTAGACCTTTAGCTAGAGTAATTACAGTAACAAGTGGTAAAGGCGGTGTCGGTAAATCTAATACATCCATAAACCTGGCTGTTCAGTTTCGTAAATTGGGACAAAGGGTTATTATTTTAGATGCAGATTTTGGACTTGCTAATATCGAAATTATGTTTGGAGCAGTACCAAAATATAACCTTAGCGATTTGATTTATCAAGGTAAGAATATTAAAGAAATAATTACATGGGGACCTCTTGATGTTGGATTTATTTCAGGTGGTTCAGGAATTGCAGGACTTTCCAATTTGAGCCGAGATTATTTAACATATATTATTCAAAATCTGGCAGAGTTGGATTCAATTGCAGATGTTATCATCGTTGATACCGGAGCAGGAATTTCAGATGCGGTACTTGAGTTTCTTGTTGCAAGTGGCGAGATTTTACTTGTTACAACACCAGAACCTACATCCATTACGGATTCCTATTCTTTATTAAAGGCATTAAATAGGCATCCTCGTTTTTCCGAAGAAGCATCACAGGTTAAAGTAATTGCTAACCGTGTTGAAAGTCAGGAAGAAGGAAAAAGTCTTTTTAACAAATTAAATGCTGTGGTTGTTCGATACTTAAAATTACCGATTACTTATTTGGGATCGATTCCAATGGACTTACAATTATCGAAAGCAGTCATGCAACAAATGCCTGTTTCTATTCAAAGTCCTAACGCAAAATCCACCAAAGCTTTCGAAGAGATAACAGGGATATTAATGAATAATGAGCTCAATAGGACTTTGAAAAAAAGAGGTATGGCAGCTTTCTTTTCACATATTGTAGCTGGAAAGAAAATGGGATAAGGGGAGAAAAGTTATGTTATCAAGTTATGTGTTACCAGGGGAAAAGATAGAAATGCAAATAGTAAATAGAGACCAAGAAACAGATACGGAATATAATAAAAAAACCTATTATAGCAAAGTTTATCAAGTATTATCAGACGATAAAATTGAGATTGCAATGCCCATGGAAAAGACAAAGCTAATATTATTACCTGTAGATAGTGAATACGACGTATATTTTTATTCAAAATCCGGGCTGTTTCAATGCTTTACAAGAATTATAGATCGCTATAAAAGTAACAATGTATATATTGTAGTCTTAGAATTAATAAGTAATTTGCGCAAATATCAAAGAAGAGAGTTTTATCGTTTTGGGTGTGCGCTCGAAATGGATACAAGAAAGCTGCAAGAAGAAGAAATAGAAGCGGTTGAAAAGAACAAGGGATTTTTAGTTTCTGGTATTCCATTGAAAAGAAGTATTATAGTGGATATTAGTGGTGGAGGTCTTAGGTTTGTAGCAAATCAAAAATATGAAAAGGAAAGTATCATTTACTGTGTATATAGATTACTGGTGGATGAAAAAATAAAGGAGTATCATATTATAGGAAAAGTTCTAAAAGTTCAAGAAGTTGAAAATCGCCCAGGTGATTTTGAGCATCGCTTACAGTATATGAATCTTGATACGATTGAGCGAGAAGAAATAATAAAGTTTATTTTTGAAGAAGAAAGAAAAACCCGTAAAAGGGAAAAAAATAAAAACAGGTAAGTCGTTTTAATAAAAAACGATAGCTTTAAATACATTTTAGGCGTGGAGGGTAGAATAATGATGAAAAAAATACTAGTAGTTGATGATTCTGCACTCATGAGAAGTGTTCTTTGTGATATAATAAATTCAGATGCTAGATTCCATGTAGAAGACAGAGCGAAAAATGGATTAGAAGCATTTGATTTGCTTTCAAGAAAAGAATATGATGCAGTAGTTTTGGATATTAATATGCCAAAAATGACAGGCGTGGAACTGTTGAAGGAACTGCAAAAAAGAAAGATTCCTGCAAGAGTTATGATGGCTAGCACAGATACAAAAGATGGTGCTAAAATCACAATAGATTGTTTGGAATTGGGAGCAATGGATTTTATACATAAACCAGATAGAGCTTTTTATGCAAAAGATGAACATTTTCGAGAAGAATTTATTTCAACTTTGATGGCTGTCTCAGAATGTCAATTGCCAACCTTTAGTAAAGTTAATGTACTAGTAGACATTGAAAACACAAAAAAGGTAATTGATTTAGTAAAAAAACATAAAAAGTCCATATCGCAAAATCAAATTGTCGCTATAGCAAGTTCCACTGGAGGTCCAAAAGCCTTACAGCAGGTGATTCCTAAGTTGCCATCTAATCTAGATGCTCCCGTACTAGTGGTGCAACATATGCCGAAAGGATTTACTAAATCTTTAGCGGAAAGATTAGATTCTCTCAGCGAGGTTTCTGTAAAGGAAGCAGAAGAAGGGGATGTAATTAAATCGGGATGTGTATACTTAGCAAGAGGCGGAATGCACATGAAAGTAATCTTAAAACAAGGGCAATATGTGATCCATTATTCGGACGAGCCCACTAGAGAGGGTGTTAAACCGTGTGCGAATTACATGTATGAATCATTAGCAGATAGTAAATTCAATCAAGTGGTTTGTGTTGTACTTACTGGAATGGGATCTGATGGAACAAAAGGAATTGGGAATTTAAAAACAACAAAGAAAATACATGTCATTGCTCAAGAGGAAAGTACCTGTGCCGTATACGGGATGCCAAAAAGTATTGTTAATGCAGGGTTATCAAACCAAGTGGTAGGTATTGAGCAAGTGGCACAAGAGATCATAATGAATGTGGGGGTAAAATAACATGGACGTAAGTCAATATCTGGAGATTTTTATTGATGAAACAAAAGAACATTTACAAAGTTTGAATACTCATATCTTGGAATTAGAACAAGATCCAGCAGGTCAAAATACGGTAAATGAAATATTTCGTGCTGCACACTCTTTAAAGGGAATGGCAGGAACAATGGGATATAAAAGAATGCAGGCTTTAACACACGATATGGAAAATGTTTTTTCGGAAGTTAGAACAGGTGCCATTAAGGTAAAAGCAAATATGATTGATGTTTTATTTAAGTGCTTAGATGCATTAGAAGAATACCTAAAAAACATTCAAGAAACAGCAGATGAGGGAACAAATAGTAACGAACCTTTAATAAAATCCCTAAACGAAATTTTGGCTGGAGAAGATAATGATGGGATTCAAACACCTAATACAGAAAAAGTGATAGAAGTAGCAAAAGAAAAAATTACGGAAGCTGAAATAGTAGGAAATGGAAAGAATAAGTGGAAAGACATTAAACTGGCTACGGCGGAGAACAATGTCATTAAAGAAGCATTTAGATTGGGTAAAAAAGTATATGGTGTTACTGTATACGTTCAGGAAACATGTATATTAAAGGCAGCAAGGGCGTTTCTCGTTTTTAAAGCCATAGAGGAAATTGGAGAAATCATTGTATCAGTACCAACAGTTCAAGATATTGAAGATGAAAGATTCGAAGATGATTTTAGCGTTATTATTATTTCAGATAAAAAGTTAGTCGATGTGATTGCGGCAATAAAAAATGTATCAGAAATAGAAGAGGCACTAGGAAGCAGTATCGAGTTGGATTCAATGAAAATGGAATCCTATGATGATGAAGCATCTTCCAATGACACCAGTCAAATGTCGACATATAATGAGGCTAGTGGGAAAAAAGAAAGATCAACGAAGGTAGAATCCACTTCTAACCAAAAGGATAAAAAAGTGCCAGTTTCAAAACCTGTTATAAATAGAACGGTTAGAGTTGATATTGAAAAATTAGATGTACTTATGAACCTTGTAAGTGAATTAATCATTGCAAAAAATTCATTAGTATCCGCTTCAGCCACTGATAATGCTGCAAATGTTGTATTTAATGAACAAATCGAATACTTAGAAAGTGTAACTACCAACCTTCATGAATCTGTAATGAAAGTGAGAATGGTTCCTATTGAAAGTGTTGTAAATAAATTCCCTAGGATGATTCGTGATTTATCTAAAAACCTAGATAAAAAAATGGAACTTTATATGTCTGGTGAAGAAACAGAATTGGATCGTACCGTGGTTGATGAAATTGGAGACCCACTCATGCATTTACTTCGAAATTCAGCGGATCATGGATTGGAATCTTCTGCTGTTCGTAGGGAAAGAGGAAAGCCTGAAACCGGTTCAATTTTCTTAGATGCATATCAGGATGGGAACAATGTTATTATTGAAGTGCGTGATGATGGTAATGGTATTGATGTGGAAGCCGTTAAAGCAAAAGCAATTGAAAGAGGAACGATTACATTTGAACAATCTGAAAATATGACAGACAAAGATATTATTGGATTATTGTTCCTTCCAAGTTTTTCTACTTCATCAGTTGTATCCGATGTTTCCGGAAGAGGCGTTGGTCTTGATGTAGTAAGAAGTAAAATTGAAGCATTAAGTGGCGAAGTTGAAGTGAAGAGCAAATTGGGTGAGGGCAGTACTTTTATAATAAGACTTCCACTTACATTAGCTATTATTCAAGCATTAATGGTTGATATAGGAAATGAGAAGTATGCGATTTCCCTTGGCTCTATTCAAACAATTGAAGATATTAATCCAATAGATATTAAATTTGTTCAGGCGAAAGAAGTAATTCATATAAGAGGAACAGTAATTCCTTTAATCCGTTTAAATAAAGTTTTGGAAATAGAGTCTAAAAGACAGCCAGATGAAAACATGACCGTTGTTATTGTTAAAAAAGGTGATAAACTAGCAGGATTAGTTGTTGATGATTTAATGGGACAACAAGAAATTGTAATTAAATCATTAGGAAAATACATTAATAAGTGCAAAATTATTAGTGGTGCAACAATCTTAGGCGATGGTGAAGTGGCGTTAATTTTAGATACGAATGCAACAATTTAATGATAGGGATAAAGGAGGCAATTAATCATGGAAGAATTGAAAGTTGATTTCGAAACGACTCAGTTTATAGTTATTAAAATAGGAAAAGAACAATATGGTATTGATATCAAATTTATTGATAATATTGTTCGGATGCAACATATCACAAGAGTTCCTAAAGTGGCCAATTACTTAAAAGGAGTTATAAACCTACGTGGTGAAATAATCCCTGTTATGAGTATAAGAATAAAAATGAATTTAGAAGAAGATATTTATGAAAAAGCTACAAGAATTATTATTTTAAAGGTTGATCAATTAGAGACAATGGGTATTATAGTAGATGAAGTAAAAGAAGTTGTTACATTGGACGCTTCGGAAATTGAGAAAGTTTCATATGATTCCAAAGACGAAAGCACTAATTATATTTTTGGTATAGGAAAATATGAAGGAGAACTTATTTCCCTATTGGATTTACACACTGTGCTTACTGAAAAAGATTACGTTTAGAAAGGGTACATGATGGTAGATGATAATATTAATATAGAACAAATATCCCAAGATTATTTTGATGTTTTGAAAGAGCTTGGTAATATCGGCGCTGGAAATGCAACAACAGCCCTAGCGCAACTTTTACAATGTAAAGTGGATATGAAAGTTCCTCAGGTTAGGCTTCTTAACTTTAATGAAGTGGGAATGGCTATTGGTGGTGAAGAACAGATTATGGCTGGAATTTATCTAGTAGTAGAAGGTGACATTTCAGGTAGTATTATGTTTTTGTTGGAGAAAAAATCTGCAATTCATTTGGTATCAAAACTTATGGGCGTGGAACCTTCTGGAGATGAATTCACGGAAATGGAAATATCAGCTTTAAAAGAGATAGGAAATATTATTACAGGTTCTTATTTGAATTCTTTATCTACATTAACTAATTTAAAGATATTTCCTTCTGTACCAGAACTGAGTATTGACATGGCTGGTGCAATATTAAGTGTACCAGCCATCGAGTTTGGTACATTAGGGGATAAAATACTGTTAATTCAAACGCAATTTACCGATGATACTGATTTGGATGGTTATTTCATCCTAGTTCCAGATATGGAGTCATATGGTAAGATCTTATCGTCTTTGGGACTATAAATTTAGTAAAGCAAATTTGAAAACAGATAAAATAGCAGGTGAAAATAAAGATGGGTGAAATAATTAAAGTGGGAATGGCAGATTTAAAAACATGTAAAAGTCCAGATGGGGTAACTACACTAGGACTTGGTTCCTGCGTAGGAATAGCGTTAAGGGATCCAGTCACTAAAATAGGTGGATTAGTACATATTATGCTTCCAGATAGCACTGCCATTAGAAACAATTCCAATATCCCCAAATTTGCAAATACAGGCATCGAGGAATTAGTACGTATCATGGTGCTAGAAGGTGCTAACCGATCTCGAATTGTAGCAAAAATTGCTGGTGGAGCCCAAATGTTTGCTTTTCAAAACAAGGTAGATTTGGTTCGTGTTGGAGAACGCAACGTAGAAGCAAGCATCAAGAAACTTCAAGACATGAAAATACCGATTTTAGCAAATGATACAGGTGCGACATACGGTAGAACCGTTATTTTTTATCCAGAGACTGGAGATTTTTTAATTCGAGCAGTGGGTAAAAGTGAAAGAGTGATATAAGAATGAAAAAAACAAAATTGATACCACCATTTATGATGCTAATGGCAGGGGCAATTACAAGTATTTTAACCTTCATAAACCAATATGAAATAAAAGATGCACTTTTCATTCTATTATTCGTCTTAATTATCTTTTATTTTATGGGGTTAATTGTAAAAAAGATCTTTGATACTTATACGATTGTGAATAATAAAATATTAGAAGATGAAGGCGAAGTCATTGAAAAAGAAGTAGTTAAGGATACAGAAGGAAATGAAAAAAATACGTGAGAAAAAGCGAATATATAGGCGGAGGAACGTATGGATGAATTGGGAAGAAACAAACTGTGGGATGACTACGCAAGAATGAAATCTACAGAAATTAGGGAAAAGATTATTTTGGAATACGCTCCACTTGTAAAGATTGTTGCTGGAAGACTCAGTATGTATCTAGGACATAATGTAGATTACGATGATTTGGTTGGCTATGGGATTTTTGGACTTATCGATGCCATTGATAAATTTGATACAACAAAAGCAGTTAAATTTGAAACATATGCGAGTCTTAGAATACGTGGTTCCATATTAGATCAGATACGTAAAATGGATTGGATTCCAAGGACGATTAGACAAAAGCAAAAAAAGATTGATGTTGCTATCAAGGATATAGAACTTACACATGGTAGAAATGCAACGGATGATGAGATTGCAGAAAACCTTGGTATCTCAGCCGATGAATTATTAGACTGGCAGTCCCAAATGAAAGTAACTAATTTGGTATCTTTAAATGAGTATATGGAACAGGGCAGTGAGGTTCCCTATGATAAAACAGCAGTGAAACAATTTGATGCACCAGAAGACGCGGTTGAACAGGATGAATTAAAAACAATACTAAAAGAAGCATTATCTTTACTTACAGAGAAGGAAAGTAAAGTTATTGTTCTCTATTATTATGAAGAATTAACATTAAAAGAAATTAGTAACATCTTAGAAGTTTCAGAGTCGAGAATTTCTCAATTACATACAAAAGGACTTCAGAAGATGAAACATAAATTGGGTAAATACATGGGTGTATTAACAGAACAATAGGAGGAGTAATTAGTTTTTTGATCCACCTATAACTATTAATTATATTGCATTTTAATATATGCGGATGGGTGAAAATATGAATGGATATTTCCAATTATGGAACAATGAACAAGGAACAAATATTTACTTATATCCGCCAACGGAAGACGGATCTTTAATTAGCATTAATGAAGTAATGGAATACTTACAGTATAAAAATGTCACATATGAGAGTAAAGTATTAATTGAAGCTTTTCGAAATTTGGAACATAAAAAAATGGTATTTTTATCCCCTGAAAAAAGATATCCTGAACAAGAAATGTTGCTTGTTAAAATGGCTCAAGATAAAATGACCGCATCAGTTCGGTTTTTTGCACCTTCTAATTCAGGAGAAATCTTGAGTATTCCTGAAATAATAAGGGATTTAAAATCTAACAACATTATATTTGGAATTAATGAATCGGTTCTTAATCAATTTGTAGAACATCGACAATATTGTAAAGATATAGAAATTGCCACGGGAGTGCAACCTATTCAAGGAAAGGATGCTTCTGTTGAATATTATTTTAATAAAGATATAAAAATAAGACCTACACTAAATGAAGATGGGAGTGTAGACTTTTTCCATTTAAACACACTCAATCATTGTAAAAAGGGCGATATTCTAGCACGATTATTTAAGGAAGAACTGGGAGAGCCAGGGAAAAACGTTTGTGGAGAGATTATTAAGCAAAGAGATGTAAAGAAATCAACCTTAAAGTTTGGAAAAAATATTTCTTTTTCCGAGGATAAATTATTATTACTATCAGAAGTAAATGGGCACGTTGTACTTGTGGATGACAAAGTATTTGTATCAGATATATACGAAATCGAAAATGTAGATAATGCAACGGGAAATATTGAATATGAAGGAAGTATAAGAATAAGGGGCACTGTTTGCTCTAATTTCAGTGTTAAATCCAAGGGAAATATTGAAATTGATGGTGTTGTTGAAGGAGCATTTGTGGAAGCAGAAGGGGATATTATCATTGCAAGAGGCATGAATGGAATGGGAAAAGGAGAGCTAAAAGCAGGTGGCAATATTATTTGTAAATTCTTAGAAAATGCAAAGGTTAGTGCTGGTGGTTATATTCAAACGGAATCTATTCTTCACAGTCATGTTATGTCTAAATTTGAAGTCGTGGTTGCAGGAAAAAGGGCGTTTATTACAGGTGGTGTTGTGAGTGCGACAAACAAGGTTACGGTTAAAACATTAGGATCTCCCATGGGTGCAGATACAATCATTGAAGTTGGCATTGACCCAAGTGTTAAAAAACGCTTTCAAGAACTGCAAAAGGATATAGTAGAAACTCAAAAAACTTTAAAATCCATTCAACCAGTATTGCTTGCAACAACTCAAAAATTAAAACAAGGTGTAAAACTACAACCAGAGCAAGTGAAATATATACAAACGTTGATATTAACAAATAAGCAAAAACAGCAACAAATGGAAGCAGATATGAAAGAGATGGAATCCTTACAAGATGCGTTAGAATCTAGTTCTAATGCCCAGGTAATTGTTACGGGAGAAGTTTTTCCAGGCACAAAGATTGCCATTTCAGATGTATCCATGGTTATTAAAACAAGTATGAAACATTGCAAATTCATCAAATTAAAAGGTGATGTTCTTATGACATCCATTTAGGAGGTGTAAGTATGGCAATCAGTCCTATTGTATTAAATGGTATGATACCTGGAACCCAGGATTATACTACATTAAAGCACAATGAAATAAATAAAGCCCATGTAGATCAAGCAAACTTTCATCAACAATTTGAAAAAGAAGTTGATTCAAAATTGAAACAAGTACATCAAAAAGATAATGCTGAAAAAGATAATAGAAAGTTTGATGCAAGAGATAAAGGAAACAATGAGTATTCTGGTGATGGTGGGAAAAAGAAGAAGAAAGAAGAATTAGTCCAAGATGGAAAAATGGTGATTAAGAGTAATAGCCATTTTGATATCCAGGTTTAGGAGAATATGACAAGTGAGTACATTAGAGATTGTTTTATTAGTAATTGGTATCGGAGCTTTTATTGCGAGTTTTATTATTCCAGAAAAAATATCCCATTTAAAAGAAGATGAGTTACAGTTTGGAAAAGATAAAATCAAAGAATTAGTAGAGAATGAAATAAATAGTGTTAAAAATCGTGTAGAGGAAGTTGCTGATGAGACAATTAACGATGGGCTTGAAAAGACCCAGCGATCACTTGAAAGAATTTCTAATGAAAAGATTATGGTGATCAATGAATATTCTGAAATCGTAATAAAAGAAATTAATAAAAGCCATGAAGAAGTTATGTTTTTATATGATATGTTAAATGATAAACAAAAAAATATTAAAAATACTGTTCATGAAGTAGAGCAGACAGCAAAAGCTGTAAAACAAAGTGCAAATGAAGCAAAACTTACCATGGAATCTATCAAAAACTGTGGTTTTCAAGGGAATATACCTTCTAACGATGTTGATTTGTTAATCACTACCACGGAAGATGAGTTCAAGCCTATTGCAATAGAGCGGGTAACTACAAAAATAAAAAAAACTCAATCCAAAACAAAGGCAGTGGAAGCAAAAGGGAACGAAGAAGAATTAAAGAAAAGTTCGGCGTCTTCAAGAAAAAAAAGTGACGCATCTCAATTAAGTGCCGTGGACATTCAATTTACTCCTGCAAATGGACAAGATAAGAATAATAACGAGAAAATTTTAGAATTACACAAATGCGGAAAAACGAACATGTCAATTGCAAAAGAATTAAATCTTGGTGTTGGTGAAGTAAAACTTGTGATTGACCTATTTGAGGGAATGTAGTTATGAAATTAAAATACTATATAAGAGGCCTAGGGATAGGAATTATGATGACTGCTTTTTTAATGGGGATCAATCAATCTGGTCAAAAAGAAAAACTAACCAATGAAGAGATTATGAATAGAGCCAAAGAAATTGGAATGTATGAAAGAGTTGTTGTAAGTGAAAATACAAGTAAAAATGAAGTAAAAGACAACGTTAGTAAAAATGAAGTAAAAGACACTGACTTGCCGACCTCCACGGATGTTAACAATGAAATAATAGAACCAACTGAAGTTATCATTACAATTAATAGTGGTGAGGGTTCCTTATCGGTATGTAAAAAGTTAGTTCAAGCCAAACTAATTGATGATGCAGCTAAATATGATTTGTATCTTGCAACGAATGGCTATGATAAAAGGATAAAAGTTGGAAATCATGTTATACCAATAGGAAGTTCCGAAGTGGAAATAGCAAATATTATTTCATCAAAGTAGAATTTGTTGATAAAAGACAGTTGAAAAATTAACGAAAACAACTTGTAACATAAGAAATATTATGCTATAATTTCAAAGTTGTGACAAAAAAACACGTATACAGATGTTCAGCCGGTGCTTCAAAGCTCTGAAGTGGCTGATAAGAAGAATAAAAGAAATTCTTAAAAGTATACGGACGATTAAAACCAAATGGAGGTAATAAGTATGAGCGTTATATCAATGAAACAATTATTAGAGGCAGGTGTTCATTTCGGACATCAAACAAGAAGATGGAACCCAAAAATGGCTCCTTATATCTTTACAGAAAGAAATGGAATTTACATTATCGATTTACAAAAATCGGTTGGAAAAGTTGACGAAGCTTACAAAGCAATTTCAGATGTTGCAAATGCAGGTGGAACAATTCTTTTTGTTGGAACAAAAAAACAAGCCCAAGATGCTATTAAAGCAGAAGCAGAACGTTGCGGTATGTACTACGTAAACGAAAGATGGTTAGGTGGAATGTTAACAAACTTCAAAACTATCAGAAGCAGAATTGGACGATTAAAAGCAATTGAAAAAATGTCTATTGATGGAACATTTGATGTACTTCCTAAAAAAGAAGTAATTGAAATAAAAAAAGAATGGGATAAACTTGAAAAGAACTTAGGTGGAATTAAAAATATGACAAAGATTCCTGATGCTATTTTTGTTGTAGATCCAAAAAAAGAAAGAATCTGTATTCAAGAGGCACATACACTAGGTATTCCACTTATTGGTATTGCAGATACAAACTGTGATCCGGAAGAGTTAGATTTCGTTATTCCAGGTAATGATGATGCAATTAGAGCTGTTAAACTTATTGTTGCTAGAATGGCAGATGCTGTAATTGAAGCAAACCAAGGCGAGGCAGTTTATACAGATCAAGTAGCAGAAGAAGTTGCAAACGAAGCAGTAGCAGTAGAAGCAGTTACAGTAGAAGCATAGAAAAATTAAATATTATTGGTCTAGCAAGGGGACGATGAAAACCGTCCCTTTGTGTGAATAATAAATATGCAATGATAATGGAGGAATTAAGAATGGCTATTACAGCAGGAATGGTAAAGGAATTAAGAGAATTAACTGGCGCAGGAATGATGGATTGTAAAAAGGCCCTTGGCGAAACTGACGGGAATATAGAAGCAGCGATTGAATATTTGAGAAAAAATGGACAAGCGAAAGCAGAGAAAAAAGCTGGTAGAATTGCAGCAGAAGGTCTTTGCAGGGTTATCGTAAAAGAAGATAAAATAGCAGCAATTGTAGAAGTTAACAGTGAAACAGATTTTGTTGCTAAAAATGAAGAATTTCAAGGATTTGTAACAGCGGTTGCAGAGCAAGCATTAGTGTCTAATTCATCTGATATTGAGGCGTTTTTGTTGGAATCTTGGAATCTTGACAGCAATAAAACGGTGAAAGAAGCTTTGTTTGATAAGATTGCAGTCATTGGTGAAAATCTAAGTATAAGAAGATTTGAAAAAATTACAGCTGAAAATGGTTGCGTAGTTTCTTATTTACATGGTGGTGGTAGAATTGGTGTTGTTGTTGAAGCTGACACAGACGTAGTTAATGATGCGATAAAAGAAGCTTTAGCAAATGTTGCTATGCAAGTTGCAGCGTTATCACCAAAATATGTATCAGAAGCAGAAGTAAGTGAAGAATATAAGCAACATGAAAAAGAAATTTTATTTGCACAAGTAAAAAATGATCCTAAGAATGCAAGCAAACCGGATGCAATTATTGAAAAGATGATTGTTGGACGTTTAAATAAAGAACTCAAAGAAGTTTGTCTTTTAGAACAAGCTTATGTTAAAGATAGCGAATTAACAGTGGGTAAATATATTGCTCAAGTTGGAAAAGAAAATAATGCTAACCTAACAGTAAAAAGATTTGTTCGTTTTGAAACAGGGGAAGGCCTTGAGAAAAAAGAAGAAAACTTTGCAGAAGAAGTTGCAAAACAAATGGGACAGTAATATTTTATATATAAAAAACACATTACATTTATGGTAATGTGTTTTTTTATTAAAAAAAATAGTAAATGTGCAATAATTCTGTTATAGTTAATTACTATAGCAAACACAGTTAAAATAGTATTGTACTATATTAGAAGGTTATTATATAATAACTTACAACATAAAACGAGATTCTCGTAAATTGTGAAAATTAGAAGAAAATCGGAGAACATTATTATGAAAATCACATCCTTATTTGAAGAAAAAAAGCCAGTTTTATCCTTTGAAATATTTCCTCCTAAAAAGGAAAGTACACTAAAAAATATAGAAGGAACACTAGATGAATTAAGTAGATTAAAACCAGATTTTGTTAGTGTTACGTTTGGCGCAGGAGGGACACTGGCAAACAATGCAACTGTTCAACTTGCAAAAAAGATAAAAGAACAGTATAAAATTGAGCCGTTGGTACATGTTACATGCCTTAATTATTCAAAAGAGGAAATTGATATAGTATTAAAGGAGTTAAAGGAAAATTCAATCGAAAATATATTAGCACTTAGAGGTGATCGCAATCCCGAGATGCTTCCAAAAGATGATTTTAAATATGCTAGTGATTTAATTCAATATATTAAGGAAACGAGTGATTTTGGTTTAAGCGGAGCCTGTTATCCTGAAAAGCACCTGGAATCAGTTTCTGTAGCAGATGATCTCATTCATTTAAAGAAAAAAGTAGATGCAGGAGCAAAACATTTAATTTCCCAGTTGTTTTTTGACAACGATTTATTTTACTCATTTTATGAAAAATCACAAATTGTTGGAATAAATGTACCCATAGAAGCCGGTATTATTCCAGTGACAAATAAAAAGCAAATTGAAAGAATGATATCAATGTGTGGAGCCACTTTGCCTTCCAAGTTTTCTAAAGTTCTACAAAAGTATGAGGATAATCCGGAGGCATTAATGGATGCAGGAATTGCTTATGCTGTGAATCAAATAGTAGATTTACTTGCTCATGACGTAGCAGGAATTCACATTTATACAATGAATAATCCAATGATAGCTAAAAAAATATGTGAATCCATCAAAAACTTAATATAAAAGTGAATCATAAAAGGAGGAAGTACATGACACTCCAGCAGTTAAAGTATGTAATTGTAGTAGCGGAAAAGGGTACCATAAGTGCAGCATCAAAGTTTCTTTTTATATCACAACCAAGTCTATCGAACGCAATCAGAGAACTGGAGAAAGAAATTCAAATCAATATTTTTAATCGTACCAATAAAGGAATTGTTATTTCAAATGAAGGGGCTGAATTTATAGGATATGCAAGGCAAGTAGTAGAACAAAGTAATCTTCTTGAAAATAAATATTTAAATGCCATTGCTACAAAACAACATTTTTCGGTATCCACACAGCACTACTCTTTTGCAGTTAATGCCTTTGTAGAATTAATTCAATCCTATGGAAAAAATGAATATGACTTTACGATAAGGGAAACTAGAACTCATGAAATAATTCAAGATGTTAAAAATCTTCGTAGTGAAATAGGTATTATCTATATTAGCAAGTTTAATAAAAAAGTCATTGATAAATTATTAAAAGAAAGCAATCTGGAATTTACAGAACTTTTCATAGCTACGCCTCACGTATTTATTAGTTTGGATAATCCATTAGCAAAAAACAAAACGGTGACACTTCATGATTTGGAAAATTACCCTTACCTTTCCTTTGAACAAGGAGAATATAATTCTTTTTATTTTTCTGAAGAAATATTAAGTACAATGGATAGAAGAAAAAGTATTAAAGTAAGTGATAGGGCAACATTATTTAATTTGGTGATTGGATTAAATGGATACACCATTAGCACGGGTATTATAAGTGAAGAACTCAATGGCGCTCATATTATTGCTGTTCCTTTAGAAATTGATGAAGAGATTCATATAGGAACGATTATTCATAAAGATATGGTGTTAAGTAGGTTAGGTAATAGTTATATAGAGGAACTAAACAAATTTAAGATGGTCTAAGATGGCATCCGTTGCTAAATTAGGTCATTCTTTTTTATCGTAAACATTTTATTGAAAACGAGGTAAATTTATGAATGTACACAATGTGTTAGAAGAGTTAGATCAATTATTTCAAAATAAAGAGATTCAAAAGGTTGAAGTCTTTTTGTCTGAAAAACTAGAGGAAGCAATGGTAGAAGGGGATACGAATGCGGTTATTACATTGCTAAATGAAATGATTGGTTATTATCGAGATACAAGCCAGTATGAGAGTGCAATCACGTATTGTAAACAATTATTGAAACTTATGGATGATATCAATTTGGTGGGTAGTGTACCATATGCAACAACTCTCCTGAATATTGCCAATGCTTACCGGGCTGCAGGATTGCTATCCGATTCCTTACGTTTATATATGACTGTATTTGATATTTATGAAGATAGGTTGGAGAATAATGACTTTGCTTATGCAAGTCTATATAACAATATCAGCTTGTTATATCAGGAAATGAAAGATTATAAAAAGTCTTGTGAAAATTTGGAGAAAGCCTTAGCGATTGTGGAACAGTTCCCTAATGCTAGAATAGAGATTGCAACGTCTCATGCAAATTTAGCCACCTCTCTATTAAAACTTAACAAAAATAAAGAAGCGATGGATCATATTGAAATAGCATTTGACTTGTTTCAAGTAGATGAAGTAAAAGATTATCATTATAGTGCCGCATTATCAGCAATGGGAGAAGCTCAATTTAAAGATGGAAATTT
>DATESN010000123.1:0-149479 GCA_035270785.1 Lachnospiraceae bacterium
TGTGGACAGCAAGTTCTTACCGTGGCAGTATTGGCAATTCTTATTACAGCGCCCATGGGAGCGATTGGTGTGGATCATACTTATAAAAGATTATTGTAAGTTTTTATTTGCAGTAGATAGCATTAATTTAATACGATTTAATTGATTCACTTCACTGGCACCTGGATCATAATCGATGGCTACGATATTGGATTTTGGATATTGTCTACGCAATTCTTTGATGACACCTTTTCCTACAACATGATTAGGCAAACATCCAAAAGGCTGGGTACAAACGATATTAGCACATCCACTGTGAATTAATTCTATCATTTCGCCAGTTAAAAACCATCCCTCGCCGGTTTGATTACCGATGGATACAATATCTTTAGCATAGTCAACCAAGTCATAAATGGAAGCAGGAGCTTCAAAATGTTTACTTTTTGTAAGTGCTCTTTTGGCAGAACCACGAACTGTTTCCAATCCCCAGATAGCGAGCTTGGAGTTTCTTGCACTTTTCTTACTCATACCTAAAGATTCTGCTTTATAAATTTGATTGTAGAAGCAATAGAGCATAAAGTCTAATAAATCAGGGACTACGGCTTCAGCACCCTCGGATTCCAGTAATTCTACTAAATAGTTATTGGCTGCTGGAAGAAACTTAACCAAAATTTCCCCTACAACTCCTACACGAGCTTTTCTTTTTTCATGAATTGGAATGGCGTCAAATTCTTTTACCATTTGCTTACAGAGACTATTAAACTTATGGAAAGAAGGATATTTTTTGGTTACAAAATCGTTACAAATAGTTTCCCATTTTTTATGAAGGGCATTCACCGCCCCGGTTTCTAATTCGTATGGTCGCATACGGTAAATACAACGCATCAAAACATCACCAAATACAGCGGAGTATAAGATACGGATAAAGGTAAGGGTGTTAATTTTAAAGCCTGGATTACTTTCAAGTCCAGATAAATTTAAGGAGATAACTGGAATATGGGCATATCCTGATTTTTCCAGAGCACGTCTAATAAATCCAATATAGTTAGTGGCACGGCAACCACCACCTGTTTGAGACATTACAATCGCTATTTTATCGGTATCATATTTACCAGAAAGAATGGCTTCCATAATCTGTCCAACAACCATAAGAGAAGGGTAACAAGCATCATTATTCACATACTTTAGTCCGACATCTACGGAGTGCTTGTTATCGTTAGATAATACTTCAAAGTTATATCCACTGGCATTAAAAGCAGCTTGTAAGATATTAAAATGTATAGGTGACATTTGTGGGCAAAGAATGGTGTAATTTTTACGCATTTCTTCTGTAAAGACTATTTTTTCAATAGCAGAAGAATGCACAGCCCTAAGTTTGCTATTTTGCTCTCTAATTTTGATAGCAGATAATAAAGAACGAATACGAATTCTAGCCGCTCCAAGGTTATTTACTTCATCAATTTTTAAGCAAGTATATACTTTATCAGAACCAGATAAAATATCACTTACTTGATCGGTAGTAACAGCGTCTAATCCACAGCCAAAGGAGTTTAGTTGAATTAAATCAATGTTATCCGTTGTTTTCACATAGCTTGCTGCGGCGTAAAGTCTGGAGTGATACATCCATTGATCGGAAACAATTAATGGTCGTTCAGGTGATGCAAGGTGAGAAACAGAATCTTCTGTTAATACTGCAATATCATAGGAAGTAATTAATTCAGGTATTCCGTGATTGATTTCTGGATCAACGTGGTAAGGCCGTCCGGCAAGAACGATTCCTCTTTTTCCTGTTTTATTTAAGTAGGAAATAACTTCCTCGCCCTTTTTCTTCATATCGTCACATGCTAAGGTTTGTTCATCCCAAGCGGCTTTTACAGCCATCCTAATATCAGTTGGGTCAATACCTGTAAATTCTTTTACAAGTGCATGAGTAATCACTTGTTCATCTCTAAAAGACATAAAAGGATTGGAAAACTTCATTTCGCCACGAACAATTTCATCCACATTATTTTTAATGTTTTCAGAGTAGGAAGTAACGATAGGACAGTTATAGTGATTATTCGCTTCTGGGAATTCATTTCTTTCATAAAATAAAGATGGATAAAAGATAAAGTCTACCTTTTGGGCAATAAGCCAAGAAATATGACCGTGTGCAAGTTTTGCAGGGTAACATTCCGATTCACTAGGTATGGTTTCAATTCCTAATTCATATATTTTACGATTGGAAACAGGAGATAACACGACCTTGTATTTTAACTTTGTAAAGAAGGTATACCAAAATGGATAATTTTCATACATATTAAGAACCCTTGGTATTCCTACCGTTCCGCGAATTGCTTCATCAGCTGGAAGTGGTTCGTAAGAAAAGAAACGTTGTAATTTATAATCAAATAAGTTGGGAATGTTATTGGCATTTTTTGGTTTTCCAAGACCTCTTTCGCAACGGTTACCTGAGACAAATTGGCGACCACCTGAAAAATTATTAATGGTTAAGCGGCAGTTATTTGTACAACCCTTACATTTTGCCATGTTGGTGTTAAATTCCAAGTCATTAATTTGTTCAATGGTGAGCATGGAAGTAACATAACCTTCGTTAAAGTTATTGCGAGCAATTAGTGCAGCACCAAAAGCACCCATAATCCCAGCAATATCAGGTCGAATCACTTCGCAATTAGCAATCTTTTCAAAACTACGAAGAACAGCATCATTATAGAAGGTTCCGCCTTGAACAACAATCTTTGCTCCAAGCTCTGAAGCATCTGAAACTTTTATGACTTTAAACAATGCATTTTTAATAACAGAATAAGCCAGGCCAGAAGAGATGTCTGATACATGGGCACCTTCTTTTTGAGCTTGTTTTACTTTAGAATTCATAAAAACAGTACAACGTGTACCAAGATCAATAGGATGTTTTGCAAATAAGGCTACTTTTGCAAAGTCTTGAACACTGTAGTTGAGGGATTTTGCAAAGGTTTCAATGAAAGAACCACAGCCAGAAGAACAAGCTTCGTTTAGCTGAACGCTATCCACAGTTTTATTTTTTATCTTAATACATTTCATGTCTTGACCACCGATGTCTAAAATACAATCAACGGAAGGATCAAAGAATGCGGCAGCATTATAATGAGCAACTGTTTCAACCTCTCCATCATCTAGCAAAAAGGCAGATTTCATAAGCGCTTCACCGTATCCAGTGGAGCAAGAACGTACAATCTTAGCTTCCTTTGGTAAGAGCGTATAAATTTCCTTGATAGAATCCATAGCTGTTTTTAATGGGCTTCCATTATTATTACTATAAAAAGAGTAAAGAAGGGAACCATCTTCACCAACAATCGCTACTTTTGTTGTAGTACTTCCAGCATCAATGCCTAAAAAGCAGTTGCCAGAATAGGTTTTTATTTCTTTTGTTTTTACGCAGTGGCTATCATGTCTTGTTCGGAAGGTTTCATAGTCTTCTTCTGATGTAAAAAGAGGATCCATACGTTCTACTTCAAAGTCCATTTTAATATCATGAGAAAGTTTTTCAACCATTTCTTCCATGGTATAAAAAACTTCATCCTTAGCATTTAAAGCAGATCCAATAGCTGCAAATAAATGGGAATGTTCTGTAATGATAACATGTTCCTTATCTAGTTTTAGTGTGCGAACGAAAGCGGCTTGTAATTCGGATAAAAAGTGAAGGGGACCACCTAAAAGGGCAACATGTCCACGAATTGGTTTCCCACAGGCAAGACCACTAATGGTCTGATTCACAACTGCTTGGAAAATAGATGCGGATAAATCTTCTTTTGTAGCTCCTTCATTAATAAGGGGCTGTATGTCTGATTTAGCGAAAACTCCACAACGAGCAGCAATAGTATATAGTGAATTGTAATTTTTTGCATAATCATTCAGACCAGCGGCATCTGTTTGAATCAAGGATGCCATTTGGTCTATAAAAGAGCCGGTACCTCCAGCACAAATTCCGTTCATACGTTGCTCAACATTACCGCCTTCAAAATAAATAATTTTAGCATCTTCACCACCTAATTCTATAGCAACATCCGTTTGGGGAAAGCTATCTTGAAGTGCAGTGGAAACCGCAATTACTTCTTGAACAAAAGGAACTGCTAAGTGATTGGCTAAGGTTAGTCCACCAGAACCTGTTATCATAGGGTGAAGCTTTATATTTCCTAATGCATTATTTGCTTTAACGAGCAATGACTGTAAGGTTTCTCTTATATTTGCAAAATGTCTTTCGTAATCGGAAAACAATAAGTTGTGCTCATCATCTAGAACTGCAATTTTCACAGTAGTAGAACCAATATCTATGCCTAGTGTATAAGAATTTTTATTCATATAATTCGACCTTTCTTCACGCTTTTTTTCATTTTTCGCAATCACGATAATTATACGACACGGTAAAAAAAAGTGCAATGAACAAATATATTAAAAGAAAATGAAAATAGTATACCAAAAATATTAAATATTTAGTTTTCATAATTATTTGCTTTATGCTTAGTTTACATTTAGTATTGGGGATGATAAAATATAAACTACTATATGGAACAGTGAGGACAAATATGAAAATTATGAACAAAATCGAAAGAAAGTTAGGAAAGTATGCAATTCCTAATTTATCATTATATTTAATTATATGTTACGGATTTGGGTTTTTGATGCAAACAATCAACGCAGATTTTTTTGCTTATTTGTTGCTAGATCCTTTTTTAATAATAAAAGGTCAAGTATGGCGATTGTTTACCTGGATTTTAATACCACCTCTTACAACCAACATTTTCTTTACATTGATTATGTTGTATTTTTATTATTCTATTGGAACAACACTGGAAAGAAAATGGGGAGTATTTTATTATAATTTATATTTATTTTCTGGGATGATATTTACTATTATCGGAAGTTTTGTGGTGATGGGAATTGCAATGGCATTAAATATCTTTATCATGCCATTATCTTTTAGTAGTTTTAGTACCTACTATATTAACATGTCAATATTTTTGGCGTTTGCAGCTACATTTCCAGAGATGCAGATTCTACTGATGTTTATCATTCCTGTTAAGGTGAAATGGCTTGGAATTATATACGGAGTGATACTTATTGTGGAGGCATTTAGTGGTGGAGTCATTACTAGGTTTGCGGCGGGCGCCTCTTTACTTAACTTTATCATTTTTTTCCTATCTACTAGAAAAAAGATGTATCGCTCTCCAAAACAGATTCATAGGCAGCATGTATATAAAAAAGAAGTGCATCAAGCTAGTAACGTAACCAGACATAAATGCGCAATTTGTGGAAGAACAGAGCAAGAATATCCAGATTTAGAATTTCGTTTTTGTTCTAAGTGTGATGGAAATTATGAATACTGCCAAGAACATTTATTTACTCATGAGCATATAAAAAGACACTAAAAGGGGATGGAAATGAATAAGGAAAACACATTTTTAGTGGCTGTAGAAGAATTAAAAGAAGTAGCAAAATTACAAAACTATATATTGACACAAGATCAAATCGATGAATTTGCTAATGAAATGGAACTAGATGAGGGACAATTAAAACTGGTCTATGAATATTTAAAAGCAAATAAAATAGGAATTAATGAAGGTGTAGATTTAAATGAATATTTATCGAAAGAGGATATTAGTTACTTAGATATTTATTTAGAGGAATTAGAAACTCTGGAATCTGTAACTGAGGGAATCAAAAAGGCGATTACGTTATCAGCGATGGCAAATGATAACTCTGCAAAAGGGAAATTAATAGAACTATATCTAAAGGAAGTTGTGGAAATTGCTAAACTTTATGCTGGGCAAGGGGCTGACCTTGAAGATTTAATTGGAGAGGGAAATGTGGCCTTAATCATGGGAGTTGAACTGTTAGGCTGCTTAGAACGACCTGAAGAAGTAGAAGGAATGCTGGGAAAACTGATCATGGATGCGATGGATATATATATTGACGAAATTGGTAAGGAAAAGGAAGCAGATCAAAAGGTGCTTGATTTAGTGAATAAAGTAGCCGAGGCTTCTGAAGAATTAGCACAGTCAATAGGTAGGAAAGTTACCGTTCCAGAATTAATAAGAGAACATGATCTAAAAGCGGAGGATATTCTAGAAGCAATACGCATCTCGGGTCAAAACATGGAATATATTGAGGAACATAAAAATGGCGATGCTTAATGAAGATTTCAAGTATTATATGCAAGACATGTCTAAGATCTATTTGGGCGCAAGTTTAAGCTATGATGAGATATTAGAAAATGAGGAGATACCATTTAAATTAAAAGCAATTATCAGTCACTATTTACTAAAAGAAGCAGATAGTTCTATGTCTATTGCAGAACATATACTTAAAATGGACTCTAAATCCTTTAGCTACATGACATTTCATCAATTGAAAATAAAAGTTAAAGTCACATATATCAATTTATATTCAAATAAAAAAGGAAAAAAGATTCATGTAAATAAAGTTATTACACTAGAAGAGCTTATTGCAGATAAAGAGATTCACGGGGAGTCTGACAATGTATTTTTAGAAGAAATTATGATTTCTAAAATTAGCCTGATGTCATTTAGTGTTTAATAAAGATTTTTTGAAAAGTATAGTCATTACAAAATCCATTGTCAACCAGATATAAAAAAAGGTTGACAATGGATTTTGTGATGGCTATAATTACTTTTGAAAAGAGAAATCAGAAGGAGAAATTAAATCATGGAAAAAGTAAATGTGGATATTACAGAAACTAGTTCTAAAAAAAGGATGAGTACAAGGAAGATAGTATATGCAGGGATGTTTGCAGCGATTCTTGCGATTATAACGCAGATCTCAATACCAACATTTTCAGGAGTACCCATTACACTTCAAACATTTGCCGTTGCGCTAACTGGGGTCATATTAGGGTGGAAATTAGGAGTGTCAAGTATTGGAGTTTATATATTAGTCGGTGCAGCAGGTGCACCTGTTTTTGCCAATATGCGAGGTGGTTTTCAAGTTTTGACAGCGCACACGGGAGGATTTATTTGGGGATTTTTATTTTTAGCATTGTTATGTGGAATTGGTGCTATTATGAAGAAAAAAGCATTGGGTATATTGCTTGGTTTCGTTGGCTTGGTCATTTGTCACGTGTTAGGAACGCTTCAATTTTCACTAGTCATGAGTATGGACTTATGGAAATCTGTTACGCTTGTATCCATTCCTTATTTAATAAAAGATATTGTGTCGGTAGTTCTTGCCTATGTAGTGGGTTGGGAAATTAAAAAAAGACTTTTAAAAGTGAATTTATTATAATAATAATATGGTATATAAGTAATAGATAGATATATAATAAGAAAGATGGTAAATGAAACCATCTTTCTTATTTTTTGTCAAAGTGATATACTATGAAAATAATGGAGTGGTAATTTCTAACAAGAAAGGAATAAAATAATGAGACTAGAAGATTTACAAGCATATGAAATAATGGAAAAAAGAGAAATAACAGATTTGAATTCTATGAGTTTCCTTATGAAACATAAAAAGACTGGGGCAAGAATAGCGTTACTTAGTAATGATGATAATAATAAAGTTTTTTATATAGGGTTTCGTACCCCACCAACAGATAGCACAGGAGTACCACATATTTTAGAGCATTCTGTTCTTTGTGGATCAAAAGACTTCCCTGTAAAAGATCCATTTATCGAATTGGCAAAAGGATCACTTAATACATTCTTAAATGCAATGACTTATTCCGATAAAACAGTTTACCCTATTGCAAGTTGTAATGATAAAGATTTTCAGAATTTGATGCATGTTTATTTGGACGCTGTTTTTTATCCGAACATCTATAAGGAAGATAAAATTTTCAAACAAGAAGGTTGGCACTTCGAAATGGAAAGTAAGGAGAGTGAACTTACTATAAATGGGGTTGTCTATAATGAAATGAAGGGTGCATTTTCTTCTCCTGATGATGTATTCGAACGGGAGATTATGAATTCCTTATATCCCGATACTGCATATGGTGTGGAATCTGGTGGAGATCCAGATGTCATTCCAGAACTTAGCTATCAGCAATTTTTAGATTTTCACGGAAGATACTATCATCCTTCCAATAGTTATATTTATCTTTATGGAGATATGAACATGGTTGAAAAACTTCAGTGGTTAGATGAAAATTATCTAAGTCAGTTTGAAGAGCTTTTAATAGATTCAGCCATTGGTATTCAACCAAGTTTTACGAAAACCAAAGAAATTCAAAAAGAATACCCTATATCTGAAAATGAATCATTAGAGGATAATACTTATATTTCCTACAACACCGTTGTTGCAAATAGTCTTGATAAAGAACTTTACGTGGCTTTTCAGATTTTGGATTATGCACTATGTTCCGCACCAGGAGCGCCATTAAAGCAGGCATTAATTAATAAAGGTATTGGCAAAGATGTATATAGTATGTTTGAAAATGGAATCATCCAACCATATTTTAGTGTGGTTGCTAAAAATGCAAATGCAAATGACAAAGAAATCTTTATAAAAACAATTGAAGAAGTTCTAAACGATATTTGCAAAAAAGGAATTGACAAGAAATCATTACAGGCAGGGCTTAATTATTTTGACTTTAAATATCGTGAAGCAGATTTTGGTTCTTATCCAAAAGGGTTAATGTATGGACTTGAGGCATTGGATAGTTGGCTTTATGATGATACCAAGCCATTTCTTCATATTGAAGCAAATGAAACCTTTTCCATACTAAGACAAAAGATTGATACAAGTTATTATGAAGAGCTCATTCAAAAATATTTACTAGATAATACTCATAAAACAATTGTTATGGTTACTCCTGTAAAAGGGCTATCCACTAAAAAGGATAAGGAGTTGCATAAAAGATTGCAGTCTTATAAAGCAACACTTTCTGCAGAAGAAATAGAAACTATTGTGAGAGAAACCAGGGAACTGGAAGAATATCAAGATGAAGAAAGTAGCAAAGAGGATTTAGAGAAAATTCCGTTATTAAAAAGGTCAGATATGACAAAGGAAGCAGAAGAACTGATCAATGAAGAACGAAAAGAAGAGGATACAGTGGTTTTATTTCACGATGTCTTTACAAATGGGATTGGATATATTAAACTTTTGTTTACTATAAATACAGTACCTGCTGAATTATTTCAGTATGTAGGAATTCTAAAGTCCGTTCTTGGATATATTGATACCCAGCATTATTCCTATGGGGACTTATTTAATGAGATTAATATTCAAACAGGTGGAATCTCAACGGGAATCAATACTTACACGAATGCGCTGGAATTAAAAGAATACAAAGCAACCTTTGAAATAAAAAGTAAAGTACTTTATGAGAACATGGATCAAGCAATGAACTTAATGGAGGAAATGATTCTTCATTCAAAACTAGAGGATACAAAAAGATTAGCAGAAATTATAGCGGAATTAAAATCAAGAGTACAAGCAAGTATGACTTCAGCAGGACATTCTCTGGCAGCTGTTCGAGCAATGTCTTATTTTTCAGAAGTAGCAATGATATCGGAAGTTATTAATGGTATTCCATTTTACCGCCTGCTAGAAGAGTTAGACAGTAACTTTGATAGTAAGAAAGAGGAATTAGTTAAAAAGTTAAAAGAGTTAGCTACTTTTATCTTTCGTCCAGAGAATCTTATGGTCGATATAACGGCAACGCAGGAAGGATATGATGTTTTAAAACCTTCTATTAAAAAGCTAAAAGAAAACTTAATTACTACTCCAGTGGAAAAAAAGATATTAAAACTTCACCCATCTATTTTAAATGAGGGATTTAAGACTTCGGCAAAAATACAATATGTATGTAGGGCAGGTAACTTCGTAGACAAAGGCTTGAAGTATACTGGAGCATTAAAGGTTTTAAAGGTTATCATGGGATATGAATATTTATGGAGCAATGTTCGTGTTAAAGGTGGAGCTTATGGCTGTATGAGCAACTTTGGTAAAACAGGGGATAGTTATTTTGTATCATATCGTGATCCTAACTTAGTAAAAACGGTTGAAATCTTTGAAGGAGCAGTATCATTTTTAAAAAATTTCAAAGGGGATGAGCGTACCATGACAAAGTATATTATTGGTGCTATTAGCGATATGGATACTCCATTAACACCAGTTACAAAAGGAGCAAGATCATTAGGTGCTTATATGAGTAATCTTCTTTTTTCAGATATACAAAAGGAAAGAGATGAAATACTATCGGTGACACCTGAGATGATAAATGGATTGGCTTCCTATATAGAGGCATTTCTAAGTGATCAATGTATCTGTGTTGTAGGAAATGAAGAAGCAATTGAAGAACATAAAAATCTATTTATGAGCACTGACAATCTCTTTCATTAAATGGAAGACAGGGGAAAAGGAAGACAGGGGAAAAGGGAAACAGGGAAAAAGGGAAAAAGAAGGGGGAAGAATTATGAATAAAAAGAGTTGGATAAGTAAAAGATTTGTGTTATTACTGGTAGGGGTTATGTTCGTTATGAGTGTCACAATTGGTTGTGGAAGTAAAAAGAATGATATGATGAAAGAT
Organism: Lachnospiraceae bacterium; assembly: GCA_035270785.1. Classification (GTDB taxonomy): domain Bacteria; phylum Bacillota; class Clostridia; order Lachnospirales; family Lachnospiraceae; genus DATESN01. The sequence goes on from DATESN010000123.1 coordinate 10,505, forward strand.
GGTAGTTATAGCAGTTCCGAAAGTATGGTAAGCGAACAGGAAGATTCTTTCTCAAACGAATATTCATCCATGGAGGAAGTTCCATTATCAGACACTAGTAAAATAACAAGTAGTGCAATAGGAGCAGGGCGTAAACTTATTAAAAATGTTAACATGTCTGTGGAGATAGAAAATTTTGATGAACTTTTAGTTGGAATTCAATCAAAAGTAGAAGAGTTAGGTGGCTATATTGAAAACTTAAATGCAGGAAGCAACCGTAATTATTATGGTGGCGAAAATCTTAAATACGCTAATATTACTGCTAGGATTCCTGGGGAAAGATTAGTGGAATTTGTTCATATGGTTGATGTTTCTTCTAATGTCATGAGTAGGAGTGAATATTTAGATGACGTTACACTAAAATACGTGGATTTGGAAAGTCATAAAAAAATGTTATTAGTTGAGCAAGACGCTCTTTTAACATTGTTAGAAAAAGCAGAAACTGTGGAAGATATTATTACAATAGAAAATAGACTTTCAGAAGTCCGTTATCAAGTTGAAAGTATGGAAGTGCAACTTAGAACTTTTGATAACCAAGTGAATTATAGTACAGTGTCTCTTAACATCAATGAGGTTTTGCATTTAACTCCAGTGGTGGAGAAAGGTTCTATTGAAAAAATCAAAACGGGATTTTCGGAAAATATCTATCAAATTGGTAGATCAACAAAATCTTTTATAGTTGATACAATAATAGCATTGCCATATTTGGTTCTATGGCTAATATTTATTGTAATAGCGGTCAAAATAATAAAAGTATTTTTCAAAAAACATCGCGGAAATTATAAAGAAGAAAAAGAAATCAATGCAGCTAAAAAAAATGAAAACAAAAACAAAAATGAAAATGATAATAAAAGCTAATGATAACGCTAAAAAGATATTAAATATAATTTATAAATTATTATCGTTTCAGTTAGTTGAGAAGAGAACAGGAGATACCAATGTCAGATAACTTCAAGTCAGGCTTTGCGACTTTAATTGGAAGACCTAATGTAGGAAAATCAACATTAATGAACCGGCTTATCGGTCAAAAAATAGCAATTACTTCTGATAAACCGCAAACAACCAGGAATAAGATTCAAACAGTTTATACTTCAGAAGAAGGTCAAATTGTATTTTTAGATACGCCAGGAATTCATAGATCCAAAAACAAACTCGGAACATATATGGTAAACATTGCAGAGAGAACATTAAGTGAAGTTGATGTTATATTGTGGTTAGTAGAACCTTCTAATTTTATTGGTGCAGGAGAAAAACATATTATAGAACAACTAAAAAAGGCAAGCACACCCATTATTTTAGTTATTAATAAAATAGATACTGTGAAAAGGGAAAATGTTTATGCTTATATTGATACGTATCGTAAAGAAATGGAATTTTCTGAAATAGTTCCAGTTTCAGCCGCAAAGGGCGAAAATACGAAAGAGTTAATAGATTGTATTTTCAAGTATTTACCTTATGGACCCGCTTTTTATGATGAAGATACCGTTACAGACCAACCAGTTCGTCAGATAGTATCGGAATTAATTCGAGAAAAAGCATTGCGTTGTTTGGACGAAGAAATTCCTCATGGAGTGGCAGTATGCATAGAGAGTATGAAATTTGGTAAAAAGATTGTTGAAATTGAAGCGACTATTATCTGTGAAAGAGATTCTCATAAAGGAATCATTATCGGAAAAGGTGGGGCAATGCTGAAAAAGATTGGTTCCAATGCAAGATCTGAAATTCAGCATATGTTAGAAAAACAAGTTAATCTACAACTTTGGGTTAAGGTAAAAAAAGATTGGCGAGATAGTGATTTTCTTTTAAAAAACTTTGGCTACAATTCAAAGGAATGAGTATAAAAATAAAAAAATCGTAGACTCTAATAGCATACAATTGCATTAGGGGGCAAGCTAACGATGAATAATACAAATTACTGGGAACAATTTTTAAATACGGGAAAGGTTGATGATTATTTGTCTTTTAAAACAATAAAAGAGGAATACACCCCGTCAGGAGTAAGCAAAACAGGAGAAAATCCTTATGCAGGATTATGTGACAGTAACAGGAATGATTATAAAGACAATACCAGTTGGAGAGTTTGACAGACATATATGTTTATTGACTAAAGAAAGAGGAAAGATTACTGCCTATGCGAAAGGTGCTCGTAAGCAAAACAGCAGATTAGTGGCAGCAACCAATCCTTTTTCTTTTGGTGAATTTAAACTATATGTTGGAAGATCTTCCTACAATGTGATGGAAGCTAATATTAGTAATTATTTTGAAGGATTACGGGAAGATTTTATGGGTGCCTATTACGGCATGTATTTTCTGGAAGTGATGGATTATTACACGAGAGAAAATAATGATGAGACATTCATGTTAAAACTTTTGTATCAATCAATGAGAGCAATCAGCATTAAAAGTATACCAAATCAACTGGTGCGTTACATATTTGAAATGAAAGCTATGATATTAAATGGAGAGTTTCCGGGAGTACCAGAGGAACTATATCTGCTTGAGTCAACGAGATACACTATCAATTTTATTATGTGCTCTCCTGTAGAAAAGTTATATACATTTAATGTGACTGAAGAAGTATTAAATCAACTAAAACACGTTGGAGATAACTATAGAAAAAAGTATATTGATAAAAAATTTCTTAGTTTAGAAATAATTGAAAGTCTTTGTTGAAAAACCAACGTAAGTTAGATATAATGTTATTCGGGCATGAGAAGATTGATTTGCCACGCTATAGTAAAGACTAGGAGCAACAATATGCATAAATATTTAATTAGTATTATCACAGTTTTACTAATGGTAAGTTTATTTGGATGCAGTAAGGAGTCAGTAAAAGAATATGAGGCAAATACCATTGTAGTCCATGAAAATGGAAAGATTGTAGAATATATTGTGGAAGGCTTTTCTTTAAACCAATATTCACTTGAAGAACTAAAAAGTAAAATTGAGACAGATATCCGCAACTACAACAATGATAATTCAGAAGACAGTGTTACCCTTCATGATTTAACAATTGTAGATGAGACCGTAAAAGTTACATTAGAATATGCTTCCTATTTAGATTTTGAAAAGTTTAATCAAATAACCTTTTTTGTTGGAACAATAGAAGCGGCTATAAAGGGAAAATATGATTTGGATGTTTCGTTACAATCAACAAATGATTCCAAGGATAGAATTATGAAAAGCGAAATCATGAATATGTCTAATAAAAATATTATCATCTTTAATAAGCCTGTTCATGTGGTTGTCCCAAGAAAAATTCTATATTGTAGTGAAGACGCCGTTCTTATGAGTCACAAGCAGATCGAAACGCAAGCAGGGAAGACACAGTATATTATATATTAATTTTTTTATATAAAAAGATAAATGAAGTATTGGAATAGAAAATAAATAAAAATAATAATATAAATGATAAGAAAATGTGAGGATAAAAAGTATGGAAAAGACAATGGAAAAGATTGTTGCATTATCAAAAAATAGAGGGTTTGTGTATCCGGGATCTGATATTTATGGAGGACTTGCCAATACTTGGGATTACGGTAATCTTGGAGTAGAACTAAAGAATAATGTAAAGAAAGCATGGTGGCAAAAGTTCATAATGGAAAGCCAACATAATGTTGGAGTAGACTGTGCCATCCTAATGAATCCCCAGACCTGGGTTGCATCAGGACATCTTGGTGGTTTTTCCGATCCTTTAATGGATTGTAAAGGATGTAATGAACGTTTTAGAGCAGATAAAATCATAGAAGATTTTGCGATAGAAAAAGGGATTGTATTAGAAGGTGGTCTTGACGGATGGGACCAAGCAAAAATGAAGGATTTTATTAATAATCAAAACGTTCCATGTCCTTCTTGTGGAAAACATGATTTTACGGATATACGTCAGTTTAATTTGATGTTTAAAACTTTCCAAGGAGTGACGGAAGACGCTAAGAACACGGTATATTTAAGACCAGAAACGGCCCAAGGCATCTTTGTTAATTTTAAGAATGTTCAAAGAACATCTAGAAAGAAAATCCCATTTGGTATAGGCCAAATTGGTAAATCATTTCGCAATGAAATTACACCAGGTAATTTTACATTCCGTACAAGGGAATTTGAGCAAATGGAATTGGAGTTTTTCTGTGAACCAGATACGGATCTCGAATGGTTTTCTTATTGGAAACAATTCTGTATTGATTGGTTATTGATATTAGGAATAAAGGAAGAAGATATGCGCGTAAGGGATCATGACGCAGAAGAATTATCTTTTTATTCAAAAGCCACTTCAGATATTGAATTTATGTTCCCATTTGGTTGGGGTGAACTTTGGGGAATTGCAGATAGAACGGATTACGATTTATCACAGCATCAAACTACATCAGGACAAGATTTAACCTATTTTGATGATCAGAAAAATGTTCGATACATTCCTTATGTGGTGGAACCATCCCTTGGAGCGGATCGGGTTGTACTTGCTTTTCTTTGTGCTGCATATGATGAAGAAGAAATTGGAGAAGGAGATGTTCGTACGGTTCTTCATTTTCATCCAGCATTAGCACCAGTTAAAATTGGTATTTTTCCATTATCTAAGAAATTAAACGAAGGTGCTGAAAAGATATATACGGAATTATCAAAAAAATATAACTGTGAATTTGACGATAGAGGAAATATTGGTAAAAGATATCGTCGTCAAGATGAAATCGGAACACCATTCTGCATTACTTATGATTTTGACTCAGAAGAAGATCATGCAGTTACGATTCGTTTTCGTGATTCCATGGAACAGGTAAGGGTTCCAATTGCAGAATTAGATGCGTACTTTATTGATAAGTTTACATTTTAATACTTAAGGATAGTTTACAAGAAAACTGAAAATGATAGGGGGATAAATAGATGAATATTACATTTGGAATATTAATTCCGTTCATAGGCACTACTTTAGGAGCAGCATGTGTTTTCTTTTTAAAAGATCGTATTAAACCATTGGTTCAAAAAGGATTACTTGGATTTGCTTCAGGTGTTATGGTGGCAGCCTCTGTATGGTCTCTTTTAATACCAGCTATTGACATGTCAGAAAATTGGGGTAAGTTTTCCTTTGTACCAGCTGTAGTGGGATTTATATTTGGAACTGGATTTTTATTGCTGATGGACAAAATAATACCTCATCTGCATCTTGATAGTGATGAACCAGAAGGAATGAAAAGCACATTAAATAAAAACACGATGCTTGTTCTTGCAGTAACATTACATAATATTCCAGAGGGTATGGCAGTGGGTGTTGTATTTGCAGGACTATTAAGTGGAAATAGTGGAATTACTTTAGCGGGGGCCTTTACCCTAGCTTTGGGTATTGCAATTCAAAATTTCCCAGAAGGGGCTATTATTTCCCTTCCATTAAAAAGTGAAGGAGCTAGTAGAAAAAAAGCCTTTTTATATGGTGTTGGTTCTGGAATTGTTGAACCAATAGCTGCAGTTATTACATTATTACTTACAAGCCTTGTAGTTCCAATTTTGCCTTATTTACTTTCCTTTGCAGCTGGAGCTATGATCTATGTCGTAGTTGAAGAATTGATTCCAGAAGCTTCCGAAGGCGAACATTCTAATATATGTACAATTGGATTTGCAGTAGGATTTTTAATTATGATGTCGCTCGATGTTGCATTAGGATAAATTATAAAAAGTTTATTGTTTTTTTATTGACTTTATTTATATATTTAAACATAATGTTAGCATGCTTACAATAAGGAGTGAAAAAGTGGAAAAATCAATAGGTTTTGAAATGAGGAATATACATAATCTAGTAAAACGTAAGTTTTCTAATGTTCCCGGTGTCAATTTGCAAAATTCTACTTGCATTCATGGTTGGATTGTTGAATATTTAATAAAAAACAAAGATAAGGATATATTCCAACGTGATTTTGAAGAAAAGTTTGCGATGCGTAGATCAACGGCGTCAAGAATGCTTCGTTTGATGGAAGATAATAATATGATTATAAGACAGTCCGTTGGGCAGGATGCTAGACTAAAGAAAATTGTTTTGACCGATAAAGCCCAACAGATGCATGAAGTAATGATGTCACATTTCTTAAATTTAGAAGAAAAGATGAGAGATGGAATATCCGAAGAAGATTTAAAAACATTTTTCGCAGTGATTGATCAAGTAAAAAAGAATCTTAAGTAAAAAGATATTAGTATAGTTTATGGTTATACAATAAATGTATGAAATTAAAGGAGACAGCAATATGTTAAAGATTTTAAAACATTTTAAGAAAAAAGAATGGGCTATAGTTTGTTTGAGTGTTCTTTTTATAGTGGCTCAAGTGTGGCTAGATTTAAAAATGCCAGGATATATGTATAAGATAACGATGTTGGTTCAAGCAAAGGATAGTAAAATAAGCGAGATATGGGTTGAAGGGGGCTATATGCTCTTATGTGCAGTTGGTAGCCTTATTTCTGCGGTTGTTGTTGGATTCTTTGCTTCAAGAGTAGCAGCAACATTATCTATGCGACTAAGGGCTTTGGTTTTTACTAAAACCTTATCCTTTTCCATGGAAGAAATTAACGGGTTTTCAACAGCAAGTCTTATTACTCGTTCTACCAATGATATTACTCAAGTACAAATGATCATTGCCATGGGATTACAAATCATAATTAAGGCTCCTATTCTTGCAGTCTGGGCAATCATTAAAATATCAGGAAAAAGCTGGCAATGGTCAGTGATGACTGGCATTGCTGTTTTAATTCTTCTTACTATGTTATCTATTATTATTATTTTTGCTCTACCTAAATACAAGATTATTCAAGGACTAACGGATAATCTAAATAGGGTAACAAGAGAAAATCTAACAGGACTTCGTGTTGTTCGTGCCTACAATGCAGAAAAGTATCAGGAGCACAAATTTCAAGAAGCAAATATTAAACTTACGGATACGAATCTATTTACCAATCGAATTATGGCGATTATGATGCCAAGTATGGTCTTAATCATGTCAGGACTTAGTCTTGCAATATATTGGATAGGTGCTCATCTTATTAATAGTGCAGATATGATGACAAAATTCACTTTGTTTTCCGATATGGTAGTATTCTCAGCTTATGCGATGCAAGTCATTATGGCATTCATGATGATGACGATGATATTTATCATGCTTCCAAGAGCAGCTGTTTCTGCAAAACGTATCAATGAAGTTCTTGATACCCAATCAAAGATTTTAGATGGAACGATATCTTCTGATTCAAACGTTAAAAAGGGAGAAATTGAGTTTAGAAATGTGAGTTTTAAATATCCGGATTCATCGGAATATGTGTTGGAGAATATTAATTTTTCGGCGAATAGGGGTGAAACGGTTGCTTTTATTGGATCAACTGGTAGTGGAAAAAGCACATTAATCAACCTTATTCCAAGATTTTATGATGCTACAGAAGGGGAAGTATTCATTGATGGAATCAATGTCAAGGATTTCACACAAGAAGCACTTCATAATAAGTTAGGGTATGTACCTCAAAAAGCAGTCATATTTAGCGGAACAGTTAAATCTAATGTTGTATATGGAAATAACAAAGAAGACAATACAGTTGAAGACACCGTATCTAAAGCCATTGAGATTGCACAAGCGACAGAATTTGTGGAAAATATGAATGATCAATATGAAGGAGCGATTGCACAAGGTGGTAACAATATTTCAGGTGGACAAAAACAAAGATTATCCATTGCAAGGGCAATCTATAGAAAACCAGAAATCTATATTTTTGATGATTCCTTCTCTGCACTTGATTATAAAACAGATCGAGTATTGCGTTCTGCTTTGAAAAAAGAAACAAATCATACCACTAGTCTCATTGTTGCTCAGCGTATTGGTACGATTAAGGATGCTGATAAAATAATTGTACTTGATGAAGGTAAGATAATTGGTATTGGAAAGCATAAAGAGCTATTAGAGTCTTGCGATGTTTATAAACAAATCGCACTTTCTCAACTATCAAAGGAGGAATTAGACAATGAGTAAGAAGGAATATACAATTGGAGATATTAATAAAGATGGAACAAATGCAAAGCAACATGGTGGATTTGCAGGTGGTCCACGTGGCGGCATGGGAATGGGACCAAGACCAGGGGAAAAGGCAAAAGATTTTAAACATACATTAGGGAAATTAATTATTTACTGCAAACCATTTCTTCCAATAATTATAGTAGCGTTGTTACTTTCCATTGCAGGATCTACCTTTAGTATTATAGGACCTGGAAAGATAAGAGATATAACGGATATTATTATAAATGGAGTTATGTCGGGTATTGATCTTAATGAAATTGGCAAAATTGCACTTTTTCTTTCTATTTTGTATGGACTTGGTTTTGTTTTCAACTATGTTCAAGGTTTTATCATGGCAACTGTAACACAAAGGGTTTCTAAGAACTTACGTACCAATATATCTGAAAAGATAAATCGTTTACCATTAAAATATTTTGATTCAACAAGTTATGGTAATGTGTTAAGTCGTGTTACAAATGATGTTGATACGATAGCACAAACATTAAATCAGAGTCTTGGATCCCTTGCTTCTTCCATCACCTTGTTTCTTGGGGCGCTAGTTATGATGCTTTTTACAAACGTGATTCTTACGCTTTCGGCTGTTGGAGCAACTATCATTGGATTTGTGTTAATGACACTTATTATTTCTAAATCTCAAAAATTTTTTATGCAACAACAACAAGAACTTGGAAAATTAAATGGCCATATAGAAGAAACTTATGCAGGTCACAATGTAGTAAAAGTTTACAATGGTGAGAAAGCAGCAATTGAAGTTTTTAATGAGACAAATAACAAATTATATTCATGTGCTTGGAAGTCACAGTTTATGTCAGGACTCATGATGCCTTTAATGTCTTTTGTGGGCAATTTTGGTTATTTGGTAGTTTGTGTTGTTGGGGCTTCCTTAGCAATGAAAGGCTCCATCTCTTTTGGTGTAATTGTAGCTTTTATGCTATATATACGTTTATTTACACAACCATTATCACAATTAGCTCAAGCAGCAACAAGTTTACAATCTACTGCTGCAGCTAGCGAGCGCGTTTTTGAATTTTTGGAAGAAGTGGAATTAGAAGATGAAAGTGACAAGCATCGTATACTTACAAATGCAAAAGGCGATGTAGAATTCAAAAATGTAAAGTTTGGTTATGATGAGGATAAAATCATTATTCATAATTTTTCAGCTCATGCAAAGGCTGGAAAAAAGGTTGCCATTGTAGGTCCAACAGGAGCAGGTAAAACAACGATGGTTAACCTTCTTATGCGTTTCTATGAAGTGAATGAAGGAGAAATAATAATTGATGGGGTACCTATTAGCACAATTACAAGAGAAAATCTGCACAATCTTTTCTGTATGGTATTGCAGGATACATGGTTGTTTGAAGGAACCATTAAAGAAAATATTATTTATAGCATGGAAGGGGTAACAGATCAAAAAGTGAAAGAAGTATGTAAGGCTGTAGGAATTCATCATTTCATACGTAGCCTTCCAGAAGGTTATGATTCTATTTTAAATGATAATGCAAATCTGTCAGCAGGCCAGAAGCAGCTTATAACCATTGCAAGGGCTATGATACAAAATGCACCATTACTTATTTTAGATGAGGCTACGAGTTCCGTAGATACCCGTACAGAAGTTTTGATTCAGGAAGCAATGGATAAATTAATGGATGGAAGAACCTCCTTTGTCATTGCTCATAGGCTATCGACTATCAAAAACGCTGATTTGATTCTCGTTATGAAAGATGGAGATATTATAGAAAGTGGAAATCACGAAGAGTTACTTGCAAAGGGATCTTTTTATGCAGATTTATATAATAGTCAATTCGAGAAAATATCTTAATTGATATACAATATTAAAAGTATTTGACACATAAAATGCTTCATGTTAAGATTGTGAATATAAAAAAGATAAATGCTATGACGAGGAGAAGTACAGACTTACCAAAATTATAGAGAGAAGATGGATGGTGTAAATCTTCATTTTGGGAGTTAAGGTTAGTTATGATAGCCTTAAACTGGTGAAACAGTTTTGGAAGTAGCCTTTGAGCAGTGAACCGAACAAAGAGAGAACTTTCAGTAGGCTTCAACGAGATTTTCCTTCGTTACAGGGAATACAGTATCAATGTATAGGAGCTGGTAATGTTACAGTTTTATATTTCGTACTGATTGAGTGCAGAGTATATCTCTGAATTTAGGTGGTACCACGGATGATTCATTCGCCCTAAGCTAAGGTTTTAGCTTGGGGCCTTTTTAATATTTAAAAATGATGGAGGTAAGTTTTATGTCAATTAAAGGAACAGAATTATTTGTAAAGGCATTAAAAGAAGAAGGTGTAGAACATCTATTCGCATATCCAGGAGGTCAGGCAATTGATTTATTTGAGGCCCTTTATGAACAAAAAGATATTGAAGTAATATTACCAAGACATGAGCAAGCCCTTGTACATGCAGCAGACGGGTATGCGAGATCAACGGGAAAAGTAGGTGTTTGTCTTGTAACTAGCGGACCTGGGGCTACTAATATAGTAACGGGAATTGCAACTGCAAACTTTGACAGTGTTCCACTTGTTTGTTTTACAGGTCAGGTTCCAACACATTTAATTGGAAATGATGCCTTTCAAGAGGTTGATATAGTAGGAATTACTAGAAGTATTTGTAAGTATGCTGTGACAGTGCGAGACAGAAAAGATTTAGGAAGAATTATAAAAGAAGCATTCTACATTGCAAGAACAGGAAAACCAGGGCCTGTAGTGATTGATTTACCAAAGGATATTCAACAGGCATTAGGAAGTGACGAATACCCAAAAGAAGTAAATATACGTAGTTATAAACCTAATATGGGAGTACATTCAGGACAAATTAAAAAAGCATTAGAGGTATTAAGCAAAGCAAAAAGACCTGTGTTTTTAGTTGGTGGTGGAGTGAATATAGCACACGCTAATTTGGAAATGACAAAAATTGCAGAAGCAACTGGAGTACCAGTTATTACAACGATTATGGGAAAAGGTGCAATTCCAACAAATCATCCTTTATATGTAGGGAATATTGGGATTCATGGAAATTATGCATCCAATCATGCAATTAGTGAATGCGATGTACTATTTTCTATTGGAACTCGTTTTAACGATAGAATTACCGGAAAAATTAATGAATTTGCAAAGAATGCTAAAATTATTCATGTAGATATTGATTCGGCTTCCATATCTAGAAACATTGTTGTAGATATTCCTATTGTTGGTGATGCAAAGATCGCTATTGAAAAGATGTTAGAAACGGCTGTAAATGTTAAAGTCGACGATTGGATACAAAAGGTAATGAAATGGAAAAAAGAATATCCAATTCATATGAACAACTATCAGGGAATGACACCTGAAATCATTATTAAAAAGATGAATGAGATGTTTCCGGACTCCATAGTGGTAACGGATGTTGGACAAAACCAGTTGTGGACCACGCAGTACTTGGAAATGGATGAAAATAAGCAATTGTTAACATCAGGAGGTCTTGGGACAATGGGATATGGATTTCCAGCAGCTATGGGTGCAAAATTTGGCAATCCTAATAAAGATGTCATCTGTATTTCTGGTGATGGTGGAATGCAAATGAATATTCAGGAGATGGCCACAGCAGTTGCATATGAACAACCTTTGATTTTGTGTGTCTTTAATAACGGATATTTGGGAAACGTAAGACAGTGGCAAGAGATGTTTTATAACAAGCATTATTCAAGCACCTGCTTAAGATATAGAAAGAGTTGTGAGAAAGATTGTATCAATCCAGACAAATGCTGTCCACCATACTCACCAGACTTTGTTAAATTAGCTGAAAGTTATGATGCATATGGAATCCGTGTCATGATGGAAGAGGAAATTGAACCGGCATTTTTACAAGCAAAGAAAAATAAGAACGCACCAACTATTATTGAGTTTATTATTGAAAGAGAAGCAAATGTGTTTCCCATTATTCCACCAGGAAAGACATTGAGCGAAATGATCTTAGATTGTTAGATAGAATAAATAGATGAAATGATATAATTTTTTTAAAAAAGTATAAGTATAGGAGATTAATATGAAGAAAAGATGGTTATCTTTATATGTTGAAAATGAAATTGGCGTATTAGCAAAGATTTCGGGTTTATTTTCAAGTAAATCGTATAATCTTGATAGTCTTACAGTAGGTGAGACAGAGGATAAAACGATTTCTCGAATGACAATTAGCTTAACAAGTGATGAAATGACCTTTGAGCAGATTAAAAAACAATTAAATCGTAGTGTAGAAGTAATAAAGGTAGTTGATTTAACAAATATTCCAATACATATGAAGGAAATTCTTTTTGTTAAAATAAATAGTTGTACAGAAAAAGATAAAACAGAAGTATTTCGAATTGCCCAGGTTTTTGGAATTACCATTACTGATTATGGTAAAAGCAGTGTGTTTTTAGAGTGTATTAAAACAGAAGCTATGAATAATGATATTATAAGATTGCTGAGTAGTTGTTTTCAAAATCGAATTGAGGTTGTTAGAGGCGGAAGCGTTGCGATGGAAGCAATCAGTATTGTGGACAGATAAGATATTAGTCTTTGATTAATTCGTCCAGTAATTTCATGTAAGGAATCTGCTTTTTAGTATCCTTATCCATCACAGGAACATGTTTCATACTTTCTAAAAAACTAAACGTTATTGGAAAATAAGGTTCTAAGTTGTGTAGATATTCTTTTGTAAAAAATTCATTACTTTTTAATACAGATGAAAAGATAAGTTGATAACAGTTATTTAAAATAAAATCTTTAAAAATATCATTTTTAGATTGATAAGAATTAGTAATTTGATGTATAAACTGGAACATTTTATTCACAACATGTTCCAGTTTTTTATTGTGTAAATCCAAGGTAAAGATTGTTTGATTACCTTGTTCTATATCTTCTTTTATATCTTGTAAATCATCTGCTAGTTGTAGAAAAAAGCCAAATCCAAAATAAAAGATTAAATCCTCTTGTGATAGTTCTCTTTTTACAAAGAAACGATCAATTAAAACGGAGGTTCCCCCTTTATATATGGAAATATAAAGTCTTTCTTCGTAAGACAATTGATGTTCCTTGCTTTGCTGAAGAATACTGTATTCTTGGGCATCTAGCATCATTAGCAACAGCATATAAATCGAGGAATGAGAATCCCTCGGATAATGGAGTTCAATTGCTTTTAGTAATTCACAAGTCTTCTTTTGATGGGTGGAATTTGGATGAACTTTTTTCCCTTCAATGGTATTACGAATAAGTTGATTGTAAAAATTCTTTTCTGTCAGAGAATAGTGTTCACTGTCGATATAGTTGTCAGTAAAGGGATAGAGCATACTATATCCAAAGGCTGCCATGTTAAAATGAGGTTGCAATTCATTAAGCTCATTAAACATGGCATATACGATATAATTGCGGATTGCTTGACCAATACCTTCCATAGATAGTTCAGGTGCAAATTGTCTTACATGACGAAGAAAATCTTTTAACTCTTCTTGAAAAGAAAGGAAAGATTCTTGTTTCATAGAATGACGAATAAAAAGAATGGATTCAGAATTTAGGAAATCATGAAACATACCTAACGTATTTTTTCTCCATTTCTTTTTCATAAAAGGGTTTCGTGTAAAATGATTCAATTGTTCCTTGAAATTATTTGAAAATATGGTTATAGATTCTTCGTTTTCAATTTTCTTTTCCTTGTTAATAACAGTTAAAAAATCAGGTGAAGTAGCTTTCGCAAATTGCCATTCTTTTTTGATTATATTTAGACAATTTTCTTTTATATTATTCTGTTCTAAAATCATTGTTATTCCCCCCGGTAATCATTATATGTATATATTACTTTTATAAATACTATTGAATTATATCATAAATAGATTAATAACTACTATAAGAATAAAGGTTAGGTTGATTGAACATATCATATAAAGATATATTAGTTCATATGTTTATAAAAAGTTACAAAGTTGCTTAGGAGAAACGATGAACTTTAAACAAAGCAAAACTTATGCGAATCTTGAAAAGGCGTATGAAAGTGAATTAATATCTAGTACACGATACCATCTATATGCTGATAAAGCACAGCAAGATAGATACATTGAAATAAGCAATATATTTATGGATACCTCTGATATAGAAAAAGCGCATGCAGCAATATGGCTACGAAAACTAAACATGGGTTTACTTCCAACAACCCTGGAAAATCTTGAAAGTGCTGTATATTATGAATCTTATGCAGGAAATCAAATGTATAGGGATTTTGCTAAAGTTGCAAAAGAAGAAGGATATTTGGAACTCGAAGCACTATTTAATGGTGTTGCTAATATCGAAATTAATCATGAATTAGTATTTCAAATTTTATTAGAAAATGTTAAAAATGATCAAGTGTTTTGCAAAGAAAAAGAAGTTTTGTGGATATGTATCAACTGTGGAAATATTATGCGTGGGGTATGTGCACCGGAAATTTGCCCTGTATGTTTATTTCCTCAAGGCTATTATAAATTATTTGAAAACTTTTAATGAATACCTCGATCAAATATAGGATGATTTTATTTGATCGAGGTTTTTGTGTATTAGTTAAACATAGTTCTATTATTGTATAATGCAGGCGCTCCCATAGTTCGATTATTAGTATAGGAGTTATTTTTATTCATGCTAGGTCCACCTAAATAGCGAATCTCGTAGAGACCACTATTAATAAAAGAGCCATTGGTGGAGCTGTTTTCATACATATTATTGGAATTAGGACTTCCCAAATAACGAATTTCATAAATTCCACTATCCAAAACATTGGTAATGGTTGGAGTGTTTTCATTCATTTCAGGATTAGCAATGTTCTCGTTTTCATAGATGCCAATATAGGAATCGGAAATTTCTTTTAGTGATTGCGTAGACGGGCTTTTAATAGAATTATGTGAAGATGTGTTACTTGAATTTGTTTTCAATATAGTGTCAGGATAAAGATGATTGTGTGGATTTCTAAGACTATCAGTATTATTTGAGGAATAATTGGAACTGTCAGATATAGTGGCAGCTTTCAAATCATTATTCTGAAGTTTAGAGTTCATGTTGCTATCAGATTGTAATATATTAGTTGTTTTTGACATTAAGTTGCTCCTAGACATTTTTATTATTAATATATGCAAGAGAGGTTAATAAGTTGAGTTGGAAAGAATAAGCAATAAGTTGACAGTTATTTTTTTACATGACAATTAAATTGTTTTATTTTGTAGAAATAATAAAATGAAAAAAGGGATAATAAAATATCGGACAATAAAATAATCTGATAAGTTTGACACAATTTAAAATAGATGATACAATTTTAACGTTGCTAATAATATTAAATGCATGTATTAAATATTGTATTTAATAAAAAAGTAAATTTATGAGCATAAGGAGAAAAGACATGAGTGAAATTATGATTGAAGCGATAGAAAGAGTAAAGAAAAATGGCAGATTTAAAGAATCTGGATTTGTACCTGGTGTACTTTATGGGGAAGGAATTACAGACAGAACATTAGTTAAATATAATGAGAAATCTTTAACTAAAATACTTGATCGCTATGGCTCGAACACAAAACTAGGAATTCAATATAATGGTAGTGAAAAGTATGGATTTGTAAAAGAAGTGCAAAGACAACCGTTAACAGGTAAAGTAATTCATATAGACGTGCAGATTGCTTCAAGAGAAAGTGAAGTAAAAAGAAAGATCTCTATTGTATTCCAAGGGGAAGAAGGACTTCGAATGGGCCAACTGGCGTTACGTGTAAACAAAGCAGAAGTACTAGCATTTGGAACAATGGAATTAATGCCTGAAACAATAACAATTGATGTATCAAATATGCAATTGGGTGATACCATTACTTATCAGGATTTAAAATTAAATGACAAGTTAATAAGTGAAGATGAAGATGTAATATTTGCTATCGTAGCAAATATTAAAAGTAAGAATGTAGAAATAACAGATGAAGAAAATGAAATAGCATAACAAATAGGAAAATCAAGATGGCCTGCTACAATATAACTTTTTAGTTATGTTGTAGCAGGCTTTTTTATTGTAATATTAAAAAGAACACTAGTATATAAATATAATATATAAAACATATTGACATACTAGGATATAAACATTATAATCTAGAAAATAATATAAAAGATAACTAAAGTTAAGTAAAGTTTTATGAAATAATCAATAAAGGAAAATAGGAGAAAAATATGAGAGAAAAAATCACAAGGGAAAACAGAAATTTTAAATTTGAAACATTACAATTACACGCGGGTCAAGAAAAACCGGATTCAGCAACTGATTCAAGGGCAGTTCCTATTTATCAAACATCTGCATATGTTTTTCATAATTCGGATCATGCAGCAGCACGATTTGGATTGTCAGATGCTGGTAATATTTATGGAAGACTTACCAATCCCACAGAGGATGTTTTTGAGCAAAGAATAGCAGCATTAGAAGGTGGCGTTGCAGCACTTGCCGTAGCATCGGGAGCAGCAGCTATTACCTATACTTTTCAAAACTTAGCTCATCAGGGAGATCACATTGTTGCGGCAAAGAATATCTATGGTGGAACCTATAATTTATTATCAAATACGTTACCTGAGTATGGAATTACAACAACATTTGTGGATCTATTTGAAGAAGGCACTATTGAAAAGGCCATAAAGAAAAATACAAAAGCTGTATTTATAGAAACTTTAGGTAATCCCAATTCAGATGTGGCAGATATGGAAGCAATTGCAAAAATTGCACATTCCCATCATATACCATTAGTTGTGGATAATACCTTTGCGACTCCTTATTTAGTTAGACCAATTGAATTTGGAGCTGATATTGTAGTCCACTCAGCTACTAAGTTTATTGGTGGACATGGAACAACAATTGGTGGGGTCATTATAGACAGTGGTAAGTTTGATTGGGAGGCATCAGGAAAATTCCCAACACTTACAGAACCTAATCCAAGTTATCACGGAATCAGCTTTACAAAAGCAGTAGGACCAGCAGCATTTGTGACTAAAATCAGAGCGATTTTATTGCGTGACACAGGAGCTACTTTATCACCATTCCATGCATTTTTCTTTTTACAGGGCTTAGAAACACTTTCTCTAAGAGTAGAGCGTCATGTTGAGAATACGTTAAAGGTAGTTGACTTTTTATCAAGCCACCCTCAAGTTTTAAGGGTGAATCATCCATCAGTTTCCACAGATGAAGTTCAAAAAAGATTATATAAAAAGTATTTTCCAAATGGCGGTGGTTCTATCTTTACATTTGAAATTAATGGAGATGCAAGGAAAGCAAAAGATTTTATTGATAATTTAGAGTTATTTTCGTTGCTTGCAAACGTTGCAGATGTAAAATCATTAGTAATTCATCCAGAATCAACAACCCATTCACAATTATCAAAAGAAGAACTTATGAATCAGGGAATTAAACCAAATACGATTCGCCTATCAATAGGTACAGAAAACATAGATGATATTATAGAAGATTTAGAAGAGGCATTTAAGGTGGTAGAATAGTAAAAATGAAAAATCATTATTACGTCATAAAAAAATAAAATTAACGAATGTATTGACATTAAAGGGAAGATATCATAAAATAAATTATGGAGACAATTGAGAATGAATATCAATTGCAAATAGGAAGGGGTAACTCATATGGCACTATCGATGGTATCTATTGGAGAAACAAGAACTGTTTCTGAATTCAGAGGAAAACCAGAAATGAAAAAACACCTTCAGAATTTGGGATTTATTAAAGGTGAACCAATTCAAGTAGTTGGAGAAAATCCCAGTGGTATTATCCTTTTAATCAAAGGTGTTAAAATAGCGTTAAATAAAGGGTTGGCTTCCATGATTCTTGTTGATTAAGTATTTTTAATGAAAAAATAATAAAAGTCAAATTAGGAGGAAAAAAGATGACGCTGAAAGAATTAAAACCAGGTCAAGAAGGTGTGGTTGTATCCATTGGCGAAAAAGGAGCAACAAGAAGAAGAATTATGGATATGGGTGTTACACCAGGAGCGGTTGTAAAAGTAATTAAAGTGGCACCCTTAGGAGATCCAATTGAAATTAATATTAGAGGATATGAGCTTAGCTTACGCAAAGATGAAGCAGGTCAAATAAATATTCAGTAATCAATAAATATTTTTTTTGAAAGTTAGTTAGCTGTAACTAACTTCAGAAGCTAAAGCTTAATAAAATAAAGTCGTATTAGGAGGAAGACAATGTCATATATCATAGCCTTAGCAGGTAATCCAAACAGTGGAAAGACCACTTTGTTTAATGAACTGACAGGTTCTAGACAGCATGTGGGAAACTGGCCAGGAGTAACGGTTGATAAGAAAGAAGGTATCTATAAAAAGAATAAGGACTTACTCATTCTTGATTTACCAGGTACATATTCATTATCTCCTTATTCAGCGGAAGAAATAATTGCCAGAGATTTTATAGTAAAGGAAAAGCCAGATGCTGTAATTAACATTGTAGACGGAACTAGCATTGAAAGAAATCTATATTTAACACTTCAAATTATGGAAACTAGTATTCCTATTGTGATAGCAATCAATATGATGGATGAAGTGGAAGCAAGGGGGGATTCCATTGACTGTGCAAAACTTCAAAAATTGCTAGGTGTACCTGTAATTCCAATTGTTGCTAGAAGTGGAAAAGGTTTTGAACAATTAATGAATGCGGCTGAGAAGGCGGCAAGAGAAAAAAGAATCACAATAAAACAAAATATATTTGATGATAACACGAATAAAGTTATTGATGACGTTATGAATGATATTAGCGAAGAAAGAGAAGAAGATAAGTATTGGAAAGCATTGAAACTTGTTGAATCAGATGAAGTAGTATTAAATAATTTACCAGAATCTGAAAAAGAAAAGGTGGTTTTTATTATCCAAAGCGCGGAGAAAAAAACGGGGATAGATTTCGAAGCGAAAATTGCGGATTTACGATATCAATATATTACTAAGATTACAAAAGAATCAGTAAAGAAGGCTCATATAGGACATAAAGAAACACCTTCCGATAAACTTGATAAGGTTCTTACCAATCGATTTTGGGCGCTTCCTATTTTTGCAATGATTATGTATTTACTATTTGCATGTACTTTTAGTGAAAACTTTTTATTTATAAAAGGATTACCAAGCCCTGGTATATGGTTTGCGAGATTAGCAGAATCGGGATGGGGTGCTATTACTGGATTGTTAGAAGGTTTACTTAGCAATGCATCTCCTTGGGTCTTTTCACTGGCAATTGATGGTGTTATGGCAGGAATTGGTGCTATTATAGGATTTATTCCATTGGTGTTAATTTTGTTTTTACTAATTTCTTTCCTTGAAGACAGTGGATATATGGCTCGTGTTGCCTTTGTTATGGATCGGATTTTCAGGAAGTTTGGATTATCAGGACGCTCTTTCATTCCATTACTTATGGGATTTGGTTGTAGCGTTCCAGCAATTGCTGCAACGAGAACACTGGAATCTGAAAAAGATAGAAAGATAACTACAATTATTGTTGGTTTTATGCCATGCGGTGCAAAACTTCCTATTTTTGCGTTATTTGTATCCGTGTTGTTTGCGGATAGCAATAAAACATTAGTAACCTATTCTATCTACATGTTAAGTATTATAGTAGCTATTATTGTTTCTCTTTTACTAAACAAGATTGTATACAAATCAGAAGCTTCTAATTTTGTAATGGAACTTCCGCAGTATCGCATTCCAACGGGAAAAAGTATTGTCATTCATGGATGGGAAAAGATAAAAGGATTTATCATTAAGGCAGGAACCATTATTTTTATATCCACCATTTTTCTTTGGTTATTATCTAATTTCAATGTAAATTCTTTTAGTGGAAAAAATGCTAAAGATAATGAAGACGGTAGTATTATGTGTGAAATGAATGATAGTTTTCTTGCATCAGCAAGTGGAGTTGTAGCGCCTATCTTTAAACCATTAGGATTTGGAAAATGGAGACCTACAGTTGGTATTTTTACAGGTTGGATTGCAAAAGAAAATGTTGTTGTTACATTTGCTCAACTTTATCATACTGATATTACACCGGAATATTTAGAAGGATTTTTTGCAAGTTATAACACAGAAGAATTGGAAGATATGGGCTTTGAAAATGGAACATATGACGAGAAAGTTGCGTCTTCTATTTATACAGATAGTATTTTATTCGAAGGTGGAGATGAAAATGCATTAACCACCATGAAAGATGATATTTCAAATAAAGCAGCGGCTTATGCTTATATGGTATTCAACTTGCTCTGCATGCCTTGTTTTGCAGCTGTTGGTGCTATGAAGAGGGAATTGAAGACTTGGAAGCTTACTGGCTTTGCAGTAGGTGTTCAAATGTCAACGGCATATATTGTGGCGTTACTTGTAAATCAAATTGGAAGTTTGTTTTTATAATTAAATTTAAGTTTATAACACCTAAACATAGAAATATAATGTGTTTAGGTGTTTTTAATTGCTTGAAAAAATAAATAGATGTATTATGATATAGATGCAGTAATACATCTGTTTATATTAAATAAGAGGTAAAAATAGAGGTATGCCGGAAAAAGTAGGCAGGAGGGAGTTACATGTTACAAATTAAAAATTTAACAAAAACATACGGAACAAAAAAAGCGGTTGATAATCTTACATTACATATTGAAGCCGGGAATATTTATGGATTTATAGGTCATAATGGTGCAGGGAAAACAACAACCATTAAAGCGTGCTGTGGTATTTTACAATTCGACGAAGGAGAAATACTAGTAGATCAAGTATCTATCAAAGAATATCCTCTTGAATGCAAGAAAAAGATTGCATATATACCAGACAATCCAGATTTGTATGAATATATGTCAGGAATAAAATACTTAAAATTTATATCAGATATTTATGGAGTTTCACAAAAAGATAGAGAAGAAAGAATCAAAAAGTATGCAGATGCATTTGAATTAACCGTTGATTTGGCACAACCAATTAGTGCATATTCTCATGGTATGAAACAAAAGTTAGTTGTAATTGCAGCACTGATTCATAGTCCTAAATTACTTATTATGGATGAACCATTTGTTGGCCTCGATCCAAAGGCCACTCGTATTTTGAAAGATTTGATGCATGAATTGTGTGATAATGGTGGAGCGATTTTCTTTTCTACTCATGTATTAGAAGTGGCGGAAAAGTTATGTAATAAAATAGCTATTATAAAAAATGGGAGATTGGTTGTTTCAGGAAGAACGGAAGAAGTAAAAGGAAACACGTCCCTTGAAGATGTATTTCTGGAATTGGAGGAAAACCATGTTTAAGACATTACTATTAGCTCGCATGGGCACCTTATTTAAACCTATGTTTGGAAGAACAAATAGTGCAAAAAAACGAGGATTAGGGTTCAAATTATTCATTGCTATTTTCTCCATTTATCTTGTTGGTTGTTTTGCATTTATGTTTGGTTCCTTATTTCAAGCCTTAGTGAAACCTCTTAGCATGGCAAAATTGGAATGGTTATACTTCGCACTTATGGGGATTCTTGTTATTACAATATGCTTTTTCGGTACGGTTTTTTCAACGCAAAGTCAACTATATGATGCAAAAGACAATGAGTTATTATTATCTATGCCAATACCAACCAAGTATATTCTAGCAAGCAGAATGGCAATGATTTTATTATTGTCCTATACCATTGAGGCTTTGATTGTCATTCCAGCCGGAGTAGTATTCTGCCTATATGAGACGGTTACAGCCCCTATCGTATTATGTTTTATTGGAGTTATTATTATATTACCTTTTTTGGTATTAACAATCACATGTATTTTTGGTTGGATTTTAGCTTTTGTTAGTTCGAAATTAAGAAATAAAAATATTATAACAATGATTTTTTCATTGGGATTTTTATTTGTATATTTTGCAGTTTACTCAAAGATTCAAACTTACATAAACACTTTAATTCAACATGGAGAAGAAATTGCCCATGTTATTGAGAAAACAGTATATCCGATTTATCATATGGGAAAAGCAATTGGAGAAGGAAATTTTATAAGTCTAGGATTATTTGCCATTTGTTGTTTAGTTCCTTTTATTGTTATGTATATCATTTTATCGGAAAGCTTTATTAAGATCACAACGGCAAAAAAAGGCGCAGCTAGGATAAAGTATAAAGAACATATCATGAAGGCTCAAAGTGTTAATAAAGCATTGATTGGAAAAGAAATAAAACACTTTATTTCAAATCCTATGTATATGCTAAATGCTGGTTTGGGCTTAGTATTAATGCTTGTGATTGCAGGTATGATTGTAATAAAAGGAGAAAAAATCATAGAACTATTTGATATGGCACCGGAATTAAAGAATTATTTTGCACCTTTAGTTGCTGTCTCATTAGCTACATGTTGTTTTCCAAATATTATTTCAGCTCCATCTATTTCCTTAGAAGGAAGAAACCTTTGGATTTATCAATCACTTCCTGTAGATGCAGGTAAACTGTTAACAGTAAAGGCCTATATGCATATCTTAATCAGCTTACCTTTTATCGTGATTGCTGCTACTGTTTGTAATGTTGCTATGTCGACTACCATCTTAATAAGGATATTACTGTATCTCTTACCAATTGCAGTCACCTTTTTCGTTGCATTTTTTGGAGTTACAATTAATTTAAAATTCCCTAAATTTGATTGGGTAAATGAAACATTGGCTGTAAAGCAAGGAATCTCATCATTAATCACGATGTTTTCAGGTTTTGGAGTAATTATTTCACTAGTAGTATTCTATTTGTTTGTCGTAGCAGATAAGATTACGTTAGAAGTATATTTATTAGATTGTACTATTTTGTTATTTTTGATATCAAGACTTCTGTATCATTATTTGATTACAAGGGGAAAAAGAATTTTTGAATCATTTTAGATAAAAATGTATTTATGAGAGGATAAAAAATGGCAAAGTTTAAGACTGCTTCAATTTTCAGCAATCATATGGTGTTACAAAGAGAAAAGAATATTAGGGTTTTTGGTCAGGGGGAAAATGGAAAGACAGTTCAGGTAACTTTGGGAGAAAACCAAGTGTCAACAATTGTAGAACTAGAAAATTGGATGGTTATTTTGCCCCCCATGAAAGCAACGGTTGGAATGCTGCTGCGCATTGTATGTGAAGATAGCCAATTGCAATTTAGCAATATTGCAATTGGCGAAGTATGGCTTGCTGGAGGGCAATCAAATATGGAGCTGGAACTTCAGAATGCAAAAGATGGAGAGGAAGTAATTAAATCAGAAAAAGAACCCAATGTACGATTTTACTATACACCGAAAAATGGTTATAAAGATGAACACTTTTATGAAGATGAAAATCATTCTTGCTGGAGTGAGTGGAGTCAGGAAAGTGCAAAGAGTTGGTCAGCGGTAGGGTATTTTTTTGGACGAAAGTTGGCCAAAGATTTGGGGGTTACGGTAGGTGTTATTGGTTGCAATTGGGGAGGAACCTCTGCAAGTGCGTGGATGAGTCGTGAATCTTTATTGGAAGATAGGGACTTAAATACGTACCTTCTAGAATATGATGCTGCCATTACGGGTAAGTCTATACAGAAACAAGTGGAAGAGTACGATGAATATAGTGTCTATGCCAAAGCGTGGGATGAAAAAAGCGAAGTACTATATAAAGAGTTTCCGAATCTATCTTTTCTAGAGGTACAAGAAAAGATTGGTGCTTGTAGGTGGCCAGGTCCACTTAATTGTAAAAATCCATATCGACCAGCAGGATTATATGAATGTATGATTCAAAGAATTAGCCCTTATTCCATGAGAGGTGTGCTTTGGTATCAAGGGGAAAGTGATGATCATAAAAAAAATATGTATTATAAATTGTTTTCTAAGTTGATTAGTCAGTGGCGAGAAGAGTGGCAGGATGTAGAATTGCCATTTTTATTTGTTCAGCTACCTATGCATCGGTATTTAGAAGACGAAGATAATAAAAGCTGGTGTTACTTAAGAGAGGCACAAATGGATGTATTCAAAACAACCAAGAATACAGGAATAGCCGTTATCTTAGATTGTGGAGAATTCAATGAGATTCATCCAAAAGACAAAAAGCCAGTTGGAGAGAGATTAGAACTTCAAGCCCTATATCATGTTTATAAAAAGATAAATGAAAAAAATGCATTTGGGCCAATTTACAAGGAAGCCATATTTTATAATGATAAAATAGAGTTATCTTTTGATTATGCAGAAGATGGTTTCGAAATAAAAGGTGAAACTAAGGAATTTGAAATTGCAGGAGCAAATAAAGAATTTAAAGTGGCAGAAATAGAAATTAAAAACAACAAGATTCTTGTTTTCGCAAAAGGAATAAAGAATCCTATGTATGTGAGATATTGTTGGACAAATTATGGTAATGTAACTATTTATGGTAAAAACGGTATTCCACTTTCACCGTTTAGGACAAGTAAGAAGGATGATTTACTTCCAAGCAATTGCTAATTCCTTGTATTCCCTTGCTTTATCAGCATTTCCTAGTGCATGGTAACATTTTGAAAGTGCTAATAAAGGATAATCACCACAATAGTGAATATTAAGAATACATTCAGTTTCATAGGCGGCATTGTAATACCAGATGATGGCTTCCTCATAATCAGAAAGTTTAAAATAATATTCACCTAATTCGAAGCATATTTCAGAGCAACCATCGCATGCTGTATTCTTTAATGCATTTTTAAAAAAATTAGGAACATCATTTTTTAGACGGTTTGCTTTTGCAATCACGCAAGTAGCTTCTTTGATTTCATCGATGCTACGAGTGGAATCTTTCAATGTTTTTTCAAAGATAGGTAATGCCTTAAAGAACTCTTGATCATCACCGTAGATGAAGAGTTCTTTTGCATAAAGTGAATGAAGTCTTTTGGAGATACGTTTTTCGCCAGAATACACGTTATGAAATATCGCTAAATCCCTTGTGGCATGACTACATTCTGGTAAATGCAATATTTTGATATCACTGTCAAAGATGATAGGATCTAATACAATTGTTTCATGGATGGGATCTTCAAAATGAAAGGTTCGAATTCTTTTAAAAAGTTTTGGGCGAAGTTCTTCATCAAAATTGTATACAGTACCAAATTTAAGCTGATTGCAATAGGTCATTTGAACAATATCAATTTCCGGAAGTAGAACTTGCTTTAATTGATCAAAAAGAATTCCATTTGCCTCATCTAACACTTCATCGGCATCTGCCATATATATATAGTCCATGGTTGCTTTTGAAAATGAAAAATTTCTAGCATCAGAAAAATCATTTATCCACTGATAAGAGTAAATTTTATCAGTATAAGCAGATGCTATCTCCATAGTGCGATCCGTTGACCCGGTGTCAATAATTATTATTTCATCCATTCTATCTTTAATAGAATCCAAACATCTTTGTAATGTTTTTTCTTCATTTTTTACGATCATACATAAGCTAATGGTTATCAATTGAAAGTCCTCCCAATATAGATTAAGTCAGTTTTTATTGAAACGTAAGAATAGTACTTTAAAGTATATCGGACCATTGTAATAAAAAAATTAGAAAGATGAAGAATATTAGGGATGTTTATTATGAAGAATAATAGTAATGTTTTATAGTTGAGGAATAGATAAAAGTAAGATATACTATGAAATAATAAAAACTCCATAAAAAGAGAAGGAGAATAACGATGTATCGAATTGGAATTGATTTAGGTGGAACAAATATTAAAGCAGGAATCGTGGACGAAAAAAATAATATCGTGATAGAGGAATCTGTACCAACCTTAGTGGAGCGAGGGGCAAATCTAGTTATAAAAGACATGGCTGAATTAGTTCTTAATATAATAGAAAAAACAGGAATTGATAGATCTGAAATTCAAGGAGTAGGAATTGGAAGTCCAGGAACGGTTGATGCTATGCATGGTGTGGTTTTATATTCCAATAATTTCAATTGGGAGAATATTGCTTTAGTAGATTCCATGAAAGCATATTTAAACATGCCAATTTTCATTTCCAATGACGCAAATTGTGCCGCACTAGGAGAAGTCAAGGCAGGGGCTGCAAAGGAATGTAAAAACGCTATTTTACTTACATTAGGCACAGGTGTTGGTGGTGGAATTGTGATAGATGGTAAAATCTTTGAGGGAGGAAATCCAGGTGGCGCTGAATTAGGACATACTTTATTGATGAAGAATGGAGAACCTTGTTCTTGTGGAAGAAAGGGATGTTTAGAAGCATATGCATCCGCAACAGCATTGATTCGAGATACAAAAAGGGCAGCTCTTTCCAACAAGGAATCATTGTTATATTTAAATTTCAAGGAAGACTTGGAGAGTATCAATGGAAAAACGGCATTTGATATGGCGGAAATGGGAGATATCACAGCCAAAGAAGTGGTGAATAATTATATAGAATATTTAGGAGATGGAATCGTGAATATGGTAAATATTTTTCGACCAGAAAAGGTTTTATTAAGTGGTGGAGTATGTAATCAAGGAAAAAAACTTACAGATCCCATTAACGTGTATATTAGAAAGTATTGTTTTGCTGGAGAGAAGGCTTTTATTCCCAAGGTTTCTGCTGCAACCCTAGGAAATAGTGCAGGGATTATCGGGGCAGCCGCCTTACTTTTGTAATTTTATCATTTTATAATTTACGCTATTATCAGCAAGCTTTTTGTTTGACATACTTGGCAAATCAATTTATAATATTTTTGCTAGCTTGTGCTGGTATTTAATTTTGAAAATTCAATTGATTTACATATAAGTTTGGAGGAAGAACACATGAAAGCATATGGAGTGAACGAATTAAGAAAAATGTTTTTGGAATACTTTGAAAGCAAAGGACATCTTGCTATGAAAAGTTTCTCTTTAGTACCACATAATGACAATAGTTTATTACTTATTAACTCAGGTATGGCTCCATTAAAACCATATTTTACAGGACAAGAAATTCCACCGAGAAAAAGAGTGACAACATGTCAAAAATGTATTCGTACAGGAGATATTGAAAATGTGGGGAAAACTGCACGCCATGGAACCTTTTTTGAGATGCTTGGAAACTTTTCTTTTGGTGATTATTTTAAAACCGAAGCAATTACCTGGACATGGGAGTTTTTGACGGAAGTTGTTGGACTTTCAGCAGATAGACTATATCCATCTGTTTATGAAAATGATGAAGAAGCATTTGAAATATGGAAGAATGAAATTGGGATCTCGCCTGAACGTATTTTCCGATTTGGCAAGGAAGACAACTTTTGGGAACACGGAACAGGACCTTGTGGACCTTGTTCGGAGGTTTATTATGATCGCGGTGAGAAATATGGCTGTGGCAAACCAGATTGTACAGTGGGCTGTGAATGCGATCGATATATGGAAATTTGGAATAATGTTTTTACTCAATTTGATAGCGATGGGGCTGGAAACTATACAGAATTAGAGCAAAAAAATATAGATACCGGTATGGGGCTTGAAAGGCTTGCAGCTGTAGCCCAAGAAGTGGATTCTATTTTTGATGTGGATACCGTTCGAGCATTAAGAGATAAGGTATGTGAGATTTCTAAAGTGACTTACCAAGAAAGTTCCAATGTGGATGTATCTATTCGTTTAATAACAGATCATGTTCGTTCTGCAACGTATATGATTTCTGATGGTATTATGCCTACCAATGAGGGGCGTGGATATGTTCTTCGCAGAATTATTAGGCGTGCTGCACGTCATGGTAGATTACTGGGTGTAAAAGGAACGTTTCTTGCTAGATTAAGCGCAACGGTGATTGATAACTCCAAAGATGGTTATCCAGAACTAGAAGAAAAAAAAGAATTTATCTTTAATGTACTGACACAGGAAGAAAATAAGTTTAATAATACCATCGACCAAGGATTATTGATCCTTGCTGAAATGGAGATGGAAATTACAAAAACGGGAAAAAAAGAATTAAATGGTGCTGATGCATTTAAACTATACGATACTTACGGATTTCCCATCGACCTTACTAAAGAGATATTGGAAGAAAAAGGATTGTGTGTTGATGAAATTGGATTTAAAGCATCTATGGAAGAACAAAAAAAGAAAGCACGGACTGCCCGTAAAACAACAAACTATATGGGTGCAGATGTGACGGTATACGAATCCATTGATCCAAGTATTACAACCGCTTTTGTTGGGTATGACAAATTATCTTTCCAATCAAAGATATCCATTTTAACAACGGAAACAGAGCTAGTGGATGCATTAACAGAAGGAGAAATTGGTACAATCATTGTAAATGAAACTCCTTTTTACGCTACGATGGGTGGACAGAATGCAGATACTGGATTAATAAAAACGGAAGACGGTGAGTTTTCCGTAGAGGATACAGTGAAATTACTAGGTGGCAAAGTAGGTCATATAGGAAAAGTAACAAAGGGGATGTTAAAGGTAGGAGACAAGGTGGAACTACTAGTTAACGAAAATACCCGTTTAGATATTTGTAAAAATCATAGTGCAACACATCTATTACAAAAGGCTCTTAGAACAGTGCTAGGCTCACATGTGGAGCAGGCAGGTTCTTTTGTAAATAAAGATAGACTTCGCTTTGATTTTAGCCACTTTGTGGCAATGACAGAGTTGGAATTATCCCAGGTAGAAAAAATTGTGAATGAAAAGATTGCTGAAGCTATGTTGGTATACACAGAAGAAATGACAATAGAGGAAGCAAAGAAATCAGGAGCAATGGCTTTATTTGGTGAAAAATATGGGGAAACAGTTCGCGTTGTAAAAATGGGTGATTTTTCAACAGAACTTTGTGGTGGTACTCATGTTAGTAATACAGGCGTCATACGTTCCTTTAAAATTATAAGCGAAAGTGGTATAGCGGCAGGGGTTCGTAGAATTGAAGCATTAACAGGTGATGGTGTATTTGAATATTATAAAGGGTTAGAAAAAAACCTTGAAAATGCTTCGAAAATTGTGAAAGCGACACCAACTACTTTAATTGAAAAATTAGAGCATTTAATGGTAGAATTAAAGACAGTGCAAAGTGAAAATGAAGCATTAAAAAGTAAAGCTGCAAAAGACGCCCTTGGTGATGTTATGAGTCAAGTGGTTAAGATAAAAGGAGTAAAACTTCTGGCAAGTAGTGTTGATAATGTTAATATGAATGGATTACGGGATTTAGGGGATCAATTAAAACATAAATTAGGGGAAGGGGTAGTGGTTCTTGCATCAAAGGAAGATGGAAAAGTAAATCTTATTGCGATGGTAACAGAGGGTGCTATGGAAAAGGGAGCCCACGCTGGTAACTTGATTAAAGGAATCGCTGGAATTGTAGGCGGCGGTGGCGGTGGAAGACCTAATATGGCCCAAGCTGGAGGCAAGAATCCCCAGAAGATTTCCCAGGCAATTGCAGAGGTTGCAAAAGTATTAGAAGGTCAAATTGAATAATGATTGTTAATTTCATTTGTTAATTTTAAAAAAGTTAAAAAAATCCATAATTTTATAAAAAAATCATGGAAAAGTAGTTGACGAATGTTAATTATATGATATAATCTATGTTGTGCAATTAAGTATACCCGAACAGTCTGGTGCACAATATAGGACTGGGGGGAGGTTAGGTGTGAATTATGTCAAATGTAATCGTAAAAGAGAACGAGACTTTAGATAGCGCGTTACGTCGTTTCAAGAGAAGTTGTGCTAAGGCAGGCATCCAACAAGAGATACGTAAAAGAGAACATTACGAAAAACCAAGTGTTAAACGTAAAAAGAAATCTGAAGCAGCAAGAAAACGTAAATTTAACTAAATGAAAACTAAAAGTCCTTGGCAAAAATGATTGCTAAGGACTTTTGTTTATGAAAAAGAATTGCGTGGTTTTAGGGAGAAAGAATTTTATGTGGACAAAAGAAATCGGTAGCACTGATGTTTATCATTTAGTGTTTTGTTTTATTATTTATAGTATGCTTGGATGGCTTGTGGAATCAATCTATATTTCTGCTTGTAATAGAAAGATTACAAACCGGGGATTTGCAACGAGTCCTTGTTGCCCTATTTATGGAATGGGGGGAATCTTAGGGTTTGTATTACTAAACCGATTTATACATAATTCATTTATTCTTTATGTGATAGGAGCTTTTATTGCCACATTATTTGAGTTTCTAGTTGCGAAATTGATGATACAATTATTTGATGAGGTGTGGTGGGATTATCATGATAAACCATTTAATTATAAGGGCATTATTTGTTTGGAGAGTACAATTGCGTGGGGATTTTATGCTGTCATTATCGTAAAATATTTACATTTTCACATATTAGAACAAGTAGAAAAGGTATCTATGAGAGCGGGGCTGCGGTTTTGCAGAATAGTCATTGCAATTTATTTTATTGATTTTACTTATCATTTGCTACGTGCATTGGGTATTAATATGAGTAAATATCGAAATCGTATTATTGATCAATATCATGAAATTAGAACTAGATTTTAAATTTCTGCATATTTTTTCATTTGGATAATAATTATAGTAATAGAAGATAATTAGGGGCGGCCATTATGAAAAAAATTAAAAAATTACTTTCTATTACTTTGATTATACTAATGTGTTTTCCAATAACAGTTATTGCCGAAACCAATGAGAATACCTATGTGGAATTATCCATATCAGCGCCATCTGCTATTTTAATGGAAGCATCAACTGGAAAAGTAATCTATGAAAAGAATCCTGATGAACAACTTAGTCCTGCTAGTATTACAAAAATCATGACGTTGCTCCTCATATTTGAGGCAATAAAGCAGGGTAGAATTGCCATAGAGGATGAAGTTACGGTCAGTACCTATGCAAGTTCTATGGGAGGTTCACAGGTGTATCTGGCTGAAGGGGAAGTGCAAAGTGTAGAAACCCTTATAAAATGTATTACTATAGCGAGTGGAAATGATGCGTCCGTTGCAATGGCGGAATATCTTGCTGGTAGCGAAAGTGAATTTGTTAGAAAAATGAATGAAAAGGCAAAAGAGTTAGGAATGAGTAGTTCTAATTTTGAAGACTGTTGCGGGCTAACAAACTCTACCAATCATTATACGACAGCTAGGGATGTCGCTATTATGTCAAGAGAACTTATTACAAAGTATCCTGAGATTTATAATTATACGAAGATTTGGATGGAAGATATTACTCATACCACCCGTAATGGAAGCAGTCAATTCACCTTGTCTAGTACAAATAAGCTTATAAAACAATATCAATGGTCAACAGGACTTAAAACCGGTTCTACGAACTTAGCAAAATATTGTTATTCAGGAACTGCTAATAAAAATGGAATTGATTTAATTGCAGTGGTTATGGCAGCGCCTGATTATAAAGTCCGTTTTAGTGATGCTGTAACCATGCTAGAATATGGATATTCAGTAAGCAAAATATATAAAGATGAAAATCAGGACGTTCTGAAATCAGCAAATATAAAAGGCAGTATAAAAGATTCATTTCCTATTGAGTATGAGGGCGGTTTCCAATACTTAGATACTATGGGTAGCGACTTGTCAGGCGTTACAAAAGAAATTCGCATCAATGATCCAATAGAGGCTCCCATTAAAGAAGGAGAACCCATTGGAGAAGCGATATATATGTTGGGGACTAAGGAAATTGGAAGTATAAATATTATTAGTATGATAGATGTAAAAAAAGCACAATATAAGGATTATGTAAAATATATTATGGTTAAATATCTATTTTAAAATACAAAAGGAGTAAAGAATGGTGACCTGGATGATTGAAATAGCAATCGTTATACTGTTGTTTTTTGTAGTAATAATAATTGTAGATACCAATAGATTTGTAATAATAGAACAGGAGATTTATTCCCCAAAAGTTCAAAAAGATTATTCCTTTGTCGTACTATCTGATTTGCATAATAAGTCATATGGGAAAAACAATAAAAGGTTAATGAAAGCAATACAAAGATTGAAACCAGATAGTGTGATTGTTGCAGGGGACATGATAACGGGAAAAAAAGGGGATGGTTATCAAAATGCAATTTCGCTAATGGAAGGATTAGCCTTGGATTATCCCATATTTTATGGAAATGGAAATCATGAATATCGTATGAGAATGAATCCTGAATACTATGGGTCGATGTATGATGATTATGTATCTCAATTGAATAGAAGTGGTGTTGCACTACTGATGAACAAGAAAAAAGACCTTCTTCAAGAAAATATTGTTATTCATGGGTTGGAAATTGATAGAAAATATTTTAATAAATTTAAAGTGCCCCCAATGGAGGATTCCTATTTAGAAAAGTTATTAGGAAAAACAGATCAAAAGAAGTTCCAAATACTAATTGCCCATAATCCTGATTTTTTTCCAAAATACGCTAAATGGGGGGCGGATTTAGTATTATCTGGTCATATACACGGTGGAGTTATTAACCTACCATTTTTAGGTGGAGTTATTTCGCCGACCTTTCATCTTTTTCCGAAATACGATGGAGGTCTATATGAAATTGGAAAAAGTAAAATGATATTAAGCCGTGGGCTTGGAACTCATACTGTACCAATAAGGATGTTTAATCCAGGAGAAGTGATATTTGTAAAGTTAAAAATGGGTGAAAAATGATCATTGGTAAAATATGCTTGAAATTAAATTTAATTATGAGTACAATAATAGTGGATAAAATAGGGGGGACAGAATGGCTATTACAGTAAAACTACAAGCTTTTGAGGGACCCCTCGATTTGCTTTTACATCTTATAGACAAAAATAAAATTGATATCTATGACATACCTATTGTTACAATTACACAGCAGTATCTGATGTATATAAAAGATATGGATACTGAAGATATGAATATAATGAGTGAATTTCTAGTTATGGCGGCCACCTTAATTGATATTAAATGCCGCATGCTTCTACCAAAAGAAATCAATGTGGAGGGCGAAGAAGAAGATCCAAGGGCGGAGCTTGTACAAAAGCTATTAGAGTACAAGCTCTATAAATATATGTCATATGAACTAAAAGATAGACAACTTGATGCAGGAAAAACATTATTTAAAGTACCTACGTTACCCGAAGAAGTTGAAAATTTTAAACAGCCAGTGGATTATGAAGATTTAATTGGTGATTTGACGTTACATAAGCTACATGAAATATTTAAATCTATGGTAAAGAAACAAGAAGATCGGATTGACCCAATTAGAAGTCAATATGGGAAAATAGAAAAAGATGAAATTAATCTAGATGCAAAGCAACATTATATTGAAGGTTTTATTAGAAAAAATAAAAGAATTAGTTTTCGAAGTTTACTTGAAAAGCAAGCAAATAAAATGGAAACAATTGTTTCATTTTTAGTGATTTTAGAGCTAATGAAAATGGGGACGATTTATATCATTCAAGATCAAATATTTGATGATATTATCATTGTTTCAAATGAAATAGATGAGAAGGTTGGTTTATAATGGAACGTAGTAAAGCACAAGCAATCATTGAAGCAATATTATTTACAATGGGAGATTCCGTTGAATTGTCAAAAATTGCAGAAGTAATTGAAGAGGATAAAAAGGTTACAAAGGAAATCATTTATGATTTAATGGAAAAATATCAAGATGTTGGTAGTGGAATTGCCATTATTGAATTAGAGGGATCCTTTCAGATGTGTACGAAAGGAGAAATGTATGAATATTTAATTAAAGTTGCAAAATCACCTAGGAAAAATATACTTACAGAAACCGTGTTGGAAACCTTATCCATTATTGCATACAAACAGCCGGTAACGAAATTAGAAATTGAAAAGATCCGGGGGGTAAGTTGCGACCATGCTGTAAATAAACTAATTGAGTTTAATCTTGTAACAGAACTTGGAAGACTTGACGCACCGGGTAGACCGTTATTGTTTGGCACAACAGAAGAGTTTTTAAGAAGTTTTGGCGTTGCATCATTAGAGGAATTGCCAGAATTAGATGCAAACCAAATGGAAGATTTCAGAATGCAAGCAGAAGAAGAAGTATTACTGAAATTAGATATCTAGTATAAAATAGCATACTAATTCCCACAGATATTTCATATAGTTTAATAATTACGATAATTGGAGTAATAAATGAAATATAAAGGACGGGAAATAAAAAAGTTAGAAATAAAGAGTTTGAAAAAGTGTTTAAAAAAAGCAGCATTAGCAATTGCTATTATGATTATTGTACTATTAAATAATAGTGATGTAATAGCTGTGGAAAATAGTACAAACATAAAGCTATACGCCCAATCAGCAGTTCTTATGGATGCAGATAGTGGGCGTGTTTTATTTGAAAAAAATGGATGTGATCTCTTACCAATGGCTAGCACCACAAAGATAATGACGTGTATTATAGCATTAGAATATGGTAATTTAGATGATATCGTTACGGTGTCCTCCTATGCAGAAAGAATGCCCAAGGTTAAGCTTTATATGAAAGAGGGGGAACACTATTATTTGAAAGATTTACTGTATTCTCTTATGTTGGAATCGCATAATGATACTGCAGTTGCTATTGCAGAACATATTGGAGGGACGGTGGAAGGATTTGCAAAGTTAATGAACCAAAAAGCCAGAGATATTGGATGCTTTAATACTTATTTTATAACACCAAATGGATTGGATGCTACGGCGACAGTAGAAGAAAAAGATGGTAATAAGATTGAAAAAACACATTCTACAACAGCGTCAGATTTGGCAAGAATAATGTCGTATTGTATTAAAAAATCAGAAAAAAAAGAAGAATTTTTAAATATTACAGGAACATCCACTTATCACTTTTCCAATGTGTTATTGAATGATTCTTCCAATGCATGTGCTGGGAATAGGTCAATGGCTTGTAATAATCACAATGCATTTTTAACAATGATGGAGGGTGCACTTTCAGGGAAAACAGGATTTACTGGAAATGCGGGTTATTGTTATGTTGGGGCACTAGAGAAAGATGGTAAAACTTTTGTTGTAGCATTGCTTGCTTGCGGATGGCCCAATCATAAAAATTATAAATGGAGTGATACAAAAGAATTAATGAACTATGGGCTAACGAATTATGAATATGTTGATTTTAATGATGTAAAGATTGATTTCACAAAACTAGAACCCATAGAAGTGATAGACGGACAAACAAATAAAATAGGAGATGTAGTTAAAATGGGACTAAAAATTGCGGATCAAAATTCATATAATCCAGATGGAATGCTTTTGCGAAAAGATGAGCATGTAGATGTTGTTTATACTATTCCAGACACATTAAATGCACCAATAAATAGTGGCGAACTGATTGGAAGAATTACTTATAAAGTGGATGGAAAGGCATGGAAAACAAAAAGCGTAAAAACTTCAAATACAGTATTGAAAATTAATTTTAAATGGTGTTATGAAAAAGTGCTAGGGCATTTTTATCTGTAAAAAATAATATGAAATGCAATATAAAACTACCATAATTTTTTACCCCCTTTGAAAATGCGTAAAAATGTGCTATAATGAGAATGTCTAAATGTTTGACATGCAGAAATGCAAAAGAGAGGATGGTCTTATGTTCCAAGTTAATGATTTTATAATTTACGGGAATAATGGGTCTTGTAAAGTTACAGATATACGACATGAAAAAGATTTCAATGGAAATTTGAGAGAATACTATATTCTACAACCAGTTTATCTGAAGACATCAACAATTATGACACCGGTAGATAATACAAAAGTTGTAATGAGAGTAATTATGGGAGAAGATGAAGCGAATAACTTAATTAGCAGTATAACCGATTCGGAGATACCATGGGTAGATAACGATAAAGTTAGAAATAAAGAATATAGAGATTTATCAAGGACATGTGATAGTGAAAACTGGATACAATTAATCCGTACACTCTATGTAAAAAAACTAGAAAAAATTAGTGATGGCAAAAAGTTATCCCAGGCAGATGAAATTATTATGCAGTCAGTAGAGAAATTATTATTTGGTGAAATTGCAATCTCCTTACAAATGGAACTCGATAAAGTAAAAGAGCTAGTGATTGGTAAAATTGAAGAAAACATGAAAGTTGATAAAATCTAAATTTTTACTTGTATTTTATTTTCGATATGGTACTATAGTACCAAGGCATTAAAGCATAGAAAATAGGATGGCAGACAATGAATAGAAAATTGGCAGAAGCGGCTAGATTAGAGGCGATTTCATGTTTTCATGGAAATGTAATGGGTACAAAAGCAAATTTAGAGCCAATTATTTCCTCATTTCCCATTAGAGATATGAGGAAATGGGACAATCGTTGGTGCGCGGCCTTTGTTTATTATTGTTGTATAAAAGCAGGAATTGAGTTACCAATCAAACATCCAGATCAAGCAGTAAGTTGTAATTTTTCTGGTTGTATCGCTTGGAAACAATGGGCTCAATTACCAGATTATGATTTTTGGCATGAAGGGGATGAAATCGATTTTGTACCAGAACCAGGTGATATTATTATGTTTGATTATGTGCTAGAAGGTATGATATTAGATCACATGGGAATTATTTTGGAGAATAATGATCATGTTATACTTGTAGCGGAAGGAAACTTTAATAATGTATCCGCAATCGTTCAAAGAAATAAAGATAAGCATATAAGAGGTTTTATTAGATTATTTGATTGAAAGACAACTTAAACAAAATTCAAGTTGTCTTTTTTCGTTAATTATTGGAAAAAATCCCTTTGCGATATCTATAATCTATGCTATACTCTTAAGGATGCGAAAATGGAAAAATCCATATATCGTAAAAAAGTTATTTATATATTAATATAAAACGGAGGGCTGAAAAAATGAGTACTACTTCATCAAGCTTCGCGAGTCAAAGAATTGCAGCTTTACTCGATGAAAACAGTTTCGTTGAAATTGGAGCACTTGTAAGTGCAAGAACAACTGATTTTAACATGAAACAAACAGAAACTCCTTCTGACGGTGTTATTACCGGTTATGGAGTGATTGATAGTAATCTTGTGTATGTGTATAGCCAAGATGCATCTATTTTAGGTGGATCAGTAGGTGAAATGCATGCCAAGAAAATTACAAATCTATATGACTTAGCAATCAAAACAGGCGCGCCTGTTATTGGTTTAATTGAATCCACGGGTCTTAGATTACAGGAAGCAACTGACGCATTAAATGGTTTCGGTGAAATCTATTTAAAGCAAACGATAGCATCAGGTGTGATTCCTCAAATTACAGCAGTTTTTGGTACGTGTGGTGGTGGTCTTGCAATAATCCCAACACTAACCGATTTCACATTTATGGAAGAAAAAAAGGCTAAATTATTTGTTAATGCTCCAAATGCATTACAAGGCAATGAAATATCAAAATGTGATTCTTCAAGTGCTACCTTCCAAAGTAAAGAAAGCGGAATTGTTGATGTTGTTGCTGATGAAGCAACTATATTAGGAAAAATCAGACAATTAATATCTATGTTACCAGCAAACAATGAAAATGATATGTCTTTTGAAGAATGTGTTGATGATTTGAATCGTGCATGTGATGGACTTGAGAATTGTGTTGGTGATACTTCTATTGCACTCTCTACCATTGCCGATGGTAATGAATTTTTTGAAATCAAAGAAGAGTATGCAAAAGATATGGTAACAGGATTTATAAAATTAAACGGAATGACAGTAGGTGCCATTGCTAATCGTACGGAAGTGAATGACGCTGATGGAAACGTGATAGACAAATTTGATGCTGTTTTATCTGAAAATGGATGTGAAAAAGCGGCAGATTTTATTAACTTCTGTAATGCGTTTTCTGTTCCTATTTTATCATTAACCAATGTAACTGGATTCGCATCAACCATAAGTGCTGAAAAGAAAATTGCAAAAGCAGTAGCAAAATTAACATACGCATTTGCAAATGCAACAGTTCCTAAAGTAAATGTGATTATTGGGAAAGCATATGGTAGTGCATACGTTGCTATGAATTCAAAAGCAATTGGTGCAGATATCACTATGGCTTGGCCTACGTCTGAAATTGGAATGATGGATGCTAAATTAGCAGCTAAAATCATGTATGAAGGTCAAGGATCTGATGTGATAGATGAAAAAGCAGCAGAATACGCAGCGCTTCAAACCAGTGTTACATCAGCAGCTAAAAGAGGATATGTTGATCAAATTATTGATGCAACAGACACTAGAAAGTATCTTATTGGAGCTTTTGAAATGTTATTTACAAAGAGAGAAGATCGTCCTGACAAAAAGCACGGAACGGTTTAAGAAAGGATGATACTTAATATGAAAAAATATTTCGCAGTGTTATGTATGATTACCTGTATCTTTGGATTGACAGCGTGTGGTACAAAAGAGGTTTCCGTAAAAGAATCTTCACAATACAACATGTTAGCAGCTGAATATATCGCCAAAGAGCTAATGGTACCAAATTTATTAACATATGCAGATGATAAAGTAGCAGATGCCTTTCTTGAAGAATATAGTCCAATTGAAGCGAAAGCAATTTTCGAAAATGATTTTGCATATTTCTTCAATCTTTCTCAACAACTTCAAAGTTATGCCGCACAATATGGCGGGAGTGTGGAAGAAGTTGCACAAGCAAACGGCATTGTATTAAAATATAAAATTAACACGGATCTTATGCTTAGTAATGTTAAACTAAATGGTATTGGTGTTGTCGCCGGAATCAGTTCTTTTCAATCATCTTGCAAAGACATGGGTGACATTACAGAAATAGGTGATGCTACTAGTGAAGTGATTAAAAATGAGATTTTTGTATATGTACCAATCAAAGGGCAAGAGAAAAGCGGAACCGCAGAGTTTATTTTCAAGGATAATATTTTCCTAACACTTGATTCGGCAGTCTTAAATGTGGAATCAAGTATGACAGAGAAAATGGAGCGTGCAGCGTTAAATACCGTTCTAGGAATGGGTACTGTTTTCGCTGTGTTAATTCTTATTAGCTTTATCATTGGAGCTTTTGGATTCATACCTAAAATGCAAGCATCTTTAGCTGATAAAAAGAACAACAAAAATAAGAGTATCAATGAAAATGAAACATCCGTAAATAACGTTATTGCACAAATTATCAAGAAAGAAGAAAGTGAATTAGTTGATGATTTGGAATTGGTAGCAGTTATTTCAGCAGCTATTGCAGCAAGTCAAGGTGCCGGATCAACAGATGGATTTATTGTTAGATCTATTAAGAGAGCAAATACTAATAAATGGCAAAAAGCATAAATTTATAATTCGTAGGAGGATTAATAGAATGAAAAATTATACCATTACCGTAAATGGAAACGTATATGATGTAGTAGTAGAAGAAGGTGCATCCACAGGCGCTTCTATAGTAGCAAAAGCTCCTGTAGCAAAAGCAGCACCAGTGGCAACAAAAGCAGCACCAGTAGAAGCAAAAAAAGAAAGCGGAGCTGCAGGAAGCATTAAAATTGAAGCAGGCGCAGCTGGTAAAGTATTCAAAGTGGAAGTTAATGTTGGACAAGCGGTAAAAGCAAATGATACGCTGATTGTTCTTGAAGCAATGAAAATGGAAATTCCAATTGTTGCTCCTGAAGATGGTGTTGTTGCTAGTATTGAAGTTTCTGTAGGCGATGCAATTGAAGCAGGCGCAGTTCTTGTAACTTTAAACTAATCACATAAGAAACTTGTTTATTGAATTAGTTAAGGTTCGAGGACAAATAAAACAGGAGGTTAAGAAAAATGTCTTATATAGCAAATACATTAAGTAATTTAGTGCATCAGACGGCGTTCTTCAATTTAACATGGGGAAACTACTTAATGATCGCAGTAGCGTGCTTATTCCTTTATTTAGCTATCAGAAAAGGATTTGAACCACTTTTATTACTTCCAATAGCCTTTGGTATGTTGCTGGTTAATATTTATCCAGATATCATGAGTCCTATTGGCGAAAGCGGCGAAACTGGCGGCTTATTATATTATTTTTATCTTTTAGATGAATGGGCAATTCTTCCATCACTTATTTTTATGGGTGTTGGCGCGATGACAGACTTTGGTCCGTTAATTGCTAATCCTAAAAGTTTTTTACTAGGAGCAGCAGCTCAATTTGGTATTTTCATAGCTTATTTTGGAGCGATAGCATTAGGCTTTAATGATAAAGCAGCAGCAGCAATTTCCATTATTGGTGGAGCAGATGGACCTACATCGATCTTCCTTGCTGGTAAATTGGGACAGACAGCATTACTTGGTCCTATTGCTGTAGCAGCGTATTCTTATATGTCGCTAGTTCCAATTATTCAACCACCTATTATGAAATTACTAACAACTGAAAAAGAAAGAAAAATCAAAATGCAACAGCTAAGAGTTGTTACAAAATTGGAGAGAATCTTATTCCCAATTATTGTTACGATTGTTGTATGTTTACTTCTTCCTACAACAGCACCACTTATCGGAATGCTAATGCTTGGTAACTTATTTAAAGAGTCAGGTGTAGTAAGACAATTAGTTGATACAGCATCCAATGCTCTTATGTATATTGTAGTTATTTTATTGGGAACATCCGTTGGTGCTACAACAAGTGCAGAAGCGTTCCTAAATTCAGATACTCTAAAAATTGTTGTACTTGGATTAATTGCATTTGCATTTGGTACGGCAGCTGGCGTATTACTTGGAAAAGTAATGTGTAAGGTTACGGGAGGAAAGGTTAATCCATTAATTGGATCAGCTGGTGTTTCAGCAGTTCCAATGGCTGCCAGGGTATCCCAAAAGGTTGGGGCAGAATCGGATCCTACCAATTTCTTATTA
Source organism: Lachnospiraceae bacterium (assembly GCA_035270785.1). Lineage (GTDB taxonomy): Bacteria > Bacillota > Clostridia > Lachnospirales > Lachnospiraceae > DATESN01. Next base: position 51,280 of record DATESN010000123.1, read on the forward strand.
ATGCATGCCATGGGACCAAATGTGGCTGGTGTAATTGGAACAGCAGTAGCAGCAGGTACTTTTATGGCGATATTTGGAATCATGTAAATTAAAGGAATCATATAAATCATATAGGAGGAATAAAATGTCAGAATTAGTTAAAAAACCGATAAAGATTACGGAAACAATTTTACGTGATGCTCACCAATCATTGATTGCTACTAGAATGCCAACCGAATTAATGCTTCCTATCATTGAAAAGATGGATAAAGTTGGATATCATTCTGTGGAATGTTGGGGTGGAGCTACCTTTGATGCATCTCTTCGTTTTTTAAAAGAGGATCCATGGGAAAGACTAAGAAAAATAAAGGCTGGATTCAAAGATACTAAACTTCAGATGTTATTTAGGGGACAAAATATTTTAGGATATCGTCATTATGCGGATGATGTAGTTGAATACTTTGTACAAAAATCTATTTCAAATGGTATTGATATTATTCGTATTTTCGATTGTTTTAATGATCTTCGTAACTTAGAGTGTGCTGTAAAAGCTTCTAATAAGGAAAAAGGTCACGCACAAGTTGCTCTTTCATACACATTAGGTGATGCTTATACAATAGAATATTGGATGAACATGGCAAAGAAGATTGAAGAAATGGGCGCTGATTCTATCTGTATTAAAGATATGGCAGGACTTCTATTACCATACAAAGCAGATGAATTAATTAAATCTATGAAAAGTGTATCTAAACTTCCAATTCAACTTCATACTCATTACACTTCGGGTGTTGCTGGAATGACCTATTTAAAAGCTGTGGAAGCTGGTGTAGACGTACTTGATTGTGCTATCTCTCCATTTGCTATGGGAACTTCCCAACCTGCAACAGAAGTAATGGTTGAAACCTTTAAAGGAACACCATTTGACACAGGATATGATCAAAATGTGCTTGCCGAGATCGCTGATTACTTTAGACCTTTTAAAGATGAATGTTTAGCAAATGGTTTATTAAACCCTAAAATGATGGGTGTTGATATTAAAACGTTACTGTATCAAGTGCCAGGTGGAATGTTATCCAACATGGTTAGCCAATTAAAAGAACAAAATGCAGAAGATAAATATTATGAAGTATTGCAAGAGATACCAAGAGTACGTAAAGATCTTGGCGAACCACCTCTTGTTACTCCATCTTCTCAAATCGTAGGTACACAGGCAGTATTTAATGTACTTATGGGTGAACGTTATAAAATGGCTACAAAAGAAACAAAAGCAGTTCTTCGTGGTGAATATGGTCAAACTGTAAAGCCTTTTAATAAAGAAGTAATGGAAAAAGTTATCCCTGGAGAAAAGGTGATTACTTGCCGTCCAGCAGATTTACTAACCAATGAATTAGATAAGATTGAATCTGAAATGAAAGAATGGAAACAACAGGATGAAGATGTTTTATCTTATGCATTATTCCCACAAGTTGCAGTAGATTTTTTCAAGTATCGTCAAGCACAACAAGAAAAGGTTGATATGACTCAGGCTGATTCTAAAAATGGTGCGTATCCAGTATAAATTTTATTAATTAGTTTAATTATAATGAAAAGGCATGTTTGAAGATTACTTTGTAAACTGAGAACATGTCTTTTTTCGATAAAAATTGATGAAATTGTGCAATGGATCGTATAAAATGAACCTTGACATAAGACAATGATTCATACTAAGATAACATATGTTATTACAAATAAGTGACTTTCCTATAAGTGGGTGTAATTTATGGCAAGAAAAGAATCTGTAACAAAAAATATAATTATTGAAACAGCATTTCAGATGACAAGAGAAGAAGGGTTTTCTCTCGTGACAGCAAGAAGACTGGCAAATAGGATAGGTTGTTCAACACAACCTATTTTTCGTGTTTACGAGAACATGGGTGAATTGAAGAATGAAATATTTATAAAATCAAAATATTTTTTTGAATCTTTTTATGATGATTATCCAAAGACTTCAACAGTCCCTTTTGAAAATTTAGGTTTGGCATATATTCAATTTGCAGAAAAGGAAAGCAAACTTTTTCAATTGCTTTTTTTATCCGAAGACAGAGTAGAAAAGAATTTATATGAATTATTAAATGGAAACAAAGGTGCTGTGAAAAAAGAAATTCAAAGAGCAGCAGAAGCAGGATGTAAAGATCCAAGTAATTTATTTATGAAAATGTGGATTTTTATTCATGGAGCTGCATGTATGTCTATTACAGGGGATTATGATTTATCTGTGGAAGAAACCGCTGACTTATTAGTAGAATCTTATCTAGCATATAGCCGGAATTAGGAAGGTTTTTATGGAAAACAAAAATGATATTATTTCAAAGATTAATGAAAAATATGCTAAAATGAGTAAGAGCCATAAAGCGATTGCATCCTTTATATTGGATCACTACGATCAGGCAGTGTTCATGACGGCAGCGAAGCTAGGTGAAACCTTAGGAATTAGTGAATCTACAGTAGTTCGATTCGCATCTGGCATTGGATATGATGGCTATCCGGAATTTCAAACAGCATTAGAAAATTGGGTAAAGAATAAATTAAATACAGTTCAAAGAATGGGTGTAAAATATGGTAAAAGCACGCAATCTGAAATCTTAAATTCTGTAATATCATCTGATATTGATAAATTAAGTGATACTCTTGAAAATCTCGACCCTATTGCTTTTGAGACAGCTGTTAATATTATATTAAAGGCTAAAAAGATATATATTATTGGTATTAGAAGCTGTGAGCCTCTTGGTGAGTTTTTGAGTTTTTATTTAAATATGATCCGTGGTAATGTGCAAATGCTAAAAACAACGAGTGCGAGTGAAATATTCGAGCAAATGATTAGAATAGATGAAAATGACGCGATTATTGGAATTAGCTTTCCCAGATATTCCATGAGGACATTAAAAGCAATGGAATTTGCGAATGATCGAAATGCAAAGGTCATTACCATAACAGATTCCGTTCATTCACCAATGAATTTATATTCCTCTTGTAATCTGTTAGCTAGAAGCGATATGGTGTCCATTGTTGATTCTCTAGTTGCACCTTTAAGTGTAATTAATGCCTTGGTGGTGGCACTATGCTTAAGATGCCCAGATGAAGTCAAAAACAATTTAGAGTGTTTAGAACAAACATGGAATAATTATCAAGTATATTTAAATGATGAAATTAATTTTGTGGATGAGGAAACCATGCTACATTATCCACTGATAAAGGAAAAAATAGATGAGTAAAGTAATTATTGTAGGTGGTGGTGCTGCTGGAATGATGGCTGCAATAGCGGCCGCTGAAAATGGGCATCAAGTAAAGCTAATTGAGAAAAATGATAAATTAGGTAAAAAAATATATATTACAGGAAAAGGAAGATGTAATGTCACCAATGCCTGTGAAATGGAAGATTTTTTCAACAGTGTGGTAAGTAACCCTAAGTTTTTATATAGTGCTTGCTATACCTTTGATAATAGTGCTGTTATTAGGATGTTAGAAGAAAATGGATGTAATATTAAAATTGAACGGGGCGACAGGGCTTTTCCAGTATCTGACCATGCCTCAGATGTGATTAAGGCATTGCAAAAAAAGATGGATACTCATCATGTAAAAGTATATCTTAAAACAAAAGTGAAAGAAGTTTTAGTAGAAAATCATATTGTGATTGGTGTATTATTAGAAGATAAGACAACGTTATTTTCGGATTCAGTAATTATAACAACGGGAGGACTTTCCTATATAACAACAGGTTCAGATGGAGATGGATACCGTTTTGCAAAGCAGACGGGACACCAAGTGACTAATTTAAGTCCTGCCTTGGTTCCTTTACAAGTAAAAGAAAAATGGTGCTTGGACTTACAAGGTCTTGCACTTAAAAATATTTCGATTTTGGTTGAAAAGGATCAAAAGAAAGTTTATGAAGGCTTTGGGGAAATGTTATTTACTCACTTTGGAGTAAGTGGTCCATTGATTTTAAGCGCAAGTAGTTATATTTCTAAGAATACAAAGGATTGTAATTGTTTGATACATTTGGATTTAAAACCTGCTCTTTCTTTGGAACAGCTAGATAAAAGATTGCTAAGAGATTTTGAAGAACATAATAATAAACAATTTAAAAATGCAGTGAGCGGATTATTTCCTTCGAAATTAATACCTGTCATGATTCAATTATCGGGCATTAATCCTGATAAAAAGATCAATGAGATTTCCAAGGAGGAAAGGCTACAATTTGTTTCACTCATAAAGAATGTAAAGATAACTGTAGTAGGTACAAGAGATTATAATGAAGCAATTATTACCCAAGGTGGAATAAGTATCAAAGATTTAAATCCTTCCACAATGGAATCAAAATTAGTCAAAGGATTGCATTTTGCAGGGGAAGTATTAGATCTGGATGCATTGACGGGAGGCTTTAATTTACAAATTGCTTGGTCTACCGGTTTTTTGGCTGGAAGCAGTATAGAATAAACGATAATGGAGGATTGCCATGAGTTATAGTGTAGCAATTGATGGACCAGCAGGAGCGGGTAAAAGTACCATTGCAAAGGAAATTGCAAAAAGATTGAATTATATTTATGTTGATACAGGTGCAATGTATCGTGCAATGGCTTTGTTTTTGTTGCAATGTGGGGTTGACGTCAATCATTCAACGGAAATAAGTGAAAAATGTAAAGATGCAGAGATTACAATTGCATATAAAGATCAGGAACAAATGGTCCTATTAAATGGAGAAAATGTGAATCCTTATATTCGTTCAGAAGAAGTTGGAAACATGGCATCCTTTAGCAGTGCAAATAGGGAAGTGCGATTAAAACTAATTGATTTACAAAGAAACTTAGCCAAATGGAACAACGTTATTATGGATGGTAGAGACATTGGAACCTATGTGTTACCGGATGCCAATGTAAAGGTCTTTTTGACAGCAAGCAGTATTGTAAGAGCCAGACGAAGATATGATGAATTGACAAGTAAAGGAATACCGTGTAATCTACAAACGATTGAAGATGATATTATAGAACGAGATGAAAGAGATATGAATCGTGAGATAGCACCTTTAAAACAAGCAGAAGATGCCATATTAATTGATTCTTCCGCTATGACCATAGAAGAAGTGATAGAAGCAATTATAAAACTTGTAAATCATAATTAAGTGATAAAAAATATAAGTAAGTGTTATAAGAATATAATAAGGTGAAAATCTTGATTCAAAGTATTTCATAAAGTGAGGTAATAATGGAAATAAAAGTTGCAAAATCAGCAGGATTTTGTTTTGGAGTAACACGAGCGGTTGAAAAAGTCTATGAGCAAATTGATAAAGGAAAAAAAATCTATACGTATGGCTCCATTATTCATAATGAAGTTGTAGTGAATGAATTAATTGAAAAAGGTGTAACTGTTATAGGTTCAAAAGAAGAGCTTAGAAAAATTACAACGGGGACAATCATAATAAGGTCTCATGGAGTTTCCAAAGATATTTACGAGATCATAGAGGAACAGGGATTAGAATGTATCGATGCCACATGTCCTTTTGTTAAGAGGATTCACAAGATCGTTGATAGGGAAAGTAATGATGGTAATCAAATTATTGTATTTGGTAATCCAGGACATCCTGAAGTAAATGGTATTGTTGGATGGTCTAATACACCAGCAATTGTGTTAGAAACAGAAGATGAAGTAGAACGATTTGAGCAGAAAAACAAAAGAAAAATATGTATTGTGTCGCAAACGACATTTAACTACAATAAATTTCAAGATTTAGTTGAAATTTTTCAGAAAAAAGGTTATGATATTAGTGTTGTGAATACAATTTGCAGTGCTACAGAGGAAAGGCAAACCGAAGCAAAGGAAATTGCCCGTGAAGTTGGTGCTATGATAGTAATTGGCGGTACTCATAGTTCTAATACTCGTAAACTTTACGAGATATGCTCTAAAGAATGTGAGAACACGTTTTTTATACAGACACTAGATAACTTGAGTTTTGATTTACCGAAAACTGTTGAACTGGTGGGTATAACCGCTGGGGCTTCTACCCCAAATAATATAATTGAGGAGGTTCAAAATTATGTCAGAATTAACTTTTGAACAAATGTTAGAAGAATCATTTAAAACAATACACGCAGGAGAGGTAGTTGAAGGTGCAGTTATCGATGTGAAGCCAGAAGAAGCAATTCTTAACATTGGATATAAATCAGATGGTATTCTTACGAGAAACGAATATACGAATGAACCTAATGTTGATTTAACAACGGTATTAAAAGTTGGCGATACATTAGATGTAAAAGTCTATAAAGTAAACGACGGTGAAGGCCAAGTGCTACTTACCTACAAGAGATTGGCAGTAGACAAAGGAAATAAAAAGATTGAAGATGCATTCAACAACAAAGAAGTTTTAAAAGCAAAAGTATCACAAGTTTTAGACGGTGGCTTAAGCGTAGTTGTGGAAGAGGTTAGAATCTTTATTCCAGCAAGCCTTGTTTCCGATACTTATGAAAAGGATTTAAATAAATATGCTGGACAAGAAATCGAATTTATTGTTACAGAATACAATCCTAGAAAAAGAAGATATATTGGTAACCGTAAAGTTTTGGTTGCTGCTAAAAAATTAGTAATGCAAAAAGAATTAATGGAAAAAATTAACGTAGGAGATATCGTTGAAGGCACTGTTAAAAATGTAACTGATTTTGGTGCATTTATTGATCTTGGTGGATTAGATGGATTACTTCACATTTCAGAAATGTCTTGGGGAAGAGTTGAAAATCCTAAAAAAGTATTTAAAATTGGAGAAGCTGTAAAAGTATTAATTAAAGACATTAGTGGTAATAAAATTGCACTTAGTTTAAAGTTTGATAATGCCAATCCATGGAAAGAAGCTGCTTCTAAATACGCAGTGGGTAATGAAGTGACTGGACGCGTTGCCAGAATGACAGATTTTGGCGCATTTATTGAATTAGAAGCGGGTGTGGATGCATTGTTACATGTTTCTCAGATTGCGAAAGAACATATTGAAAAGCCTTCCGATGTTTTAAATGTTGGAGAAGAAGTTACAGCAAGAGTTGTTGATTTTAATGAAGTAGATAGAAAAATTAGTTTAAGTGTAAAAGCACTATTTGCTCCAGAACCTACAGATGAATTGGTAGAAGAATCAGATGTTGTAGCTGTTGATATTGAAGCTGTGATTGCAAAAGAAGTGGAATAAAAGTGGAATAAAAGTGGAATAAAACAAGTACATGAATTTTAATAGAAAGACTCTTAAGGTGATTAAGAGTCTTTCTATTTTAACTGATTAAATTATTTATATAGAGGAGAAATGAATATGGCATATGATTATGAATTTTTCAAAAAATCCGTATATGATTTAACCAAAATTGATTTAAATTTATATAAAGAAAAGCAAATGAAAAGAAGAATTGATTCCCTTATTAGCAAGACCGGGGGGAAAGATTATGAAGAATATATTAAGATCATTAAAAACGATAAACAAAGGTTTGAAGAGTTTGTTACATATCTTACAATTAATGTTTCTGAGTTCTACAGAAATCCAGATCAATGGGAGTTATTAGATAAAGAAATTATTCCAGAATTGATTAGTAAGTTTGGTAAAAACTTAAAGATATGGAGTGCGGCATGTTCTACGGGAGATGAGCCTTATTCCTTAGTGATGGCAATTAGCAAACATTTACCCCTTAGTCAAATCAAGATATATGCAACTGATCTTGATAAACAAGTGATTGAGAAAGCAAAAGTAGGATTATATTCGGAAAAAAGTATAGTATCGGTTCCAGAGGATTTACGAAAAAAATATTTCACCCAAATAGGACCTTCTTATCAGATTTCTAATGAAATTAAAGGCTGTGTTGAATTTAAACAGCATAATTTATTGAAAGACACCTATCCAACAAATTACCATATGATTGTATGTCGAAATGTTTTGATTTATTTTACAGAAGAAGCAAAAGAAGATGTGTTTGGTAAATTTCAAAAATCATTGGCAAAAGGTGGTATTTTGTTTATTGGAAGTACGGAACAAATCATTAACCATAAGGAAATTGGATATATACGAAAAAATTCATTTTATTATGAAAAACCATAAATAAATCCGGCCCATTGGGTCGGATTTATTATTACAAACAGCTTTTTGTTGCAATCACTTGTAGGATGTGGGTTGCATATTTGGAAAAGATATTGCGTTCTTTTTTTAGATCATCAGTAAGTTCAAAGTATAAATCATTACTTTTATAATCTTTTTTAAAAAAAGGTTCAAAGAGAATTTCCCATTGAGGAAGATAAGAAGCAAATTTTCTTGTATAGCAAGTTGCTGCAGTTGCTTGTTTGCGATGTTCTTTATCAACAAAAGCGGCAACAGATTTATGAAGAGCAACGTCTTCAAGGGGTAGATAATAGTAATCTCGATAATTGGAATAAAAATACTTTAGTTCATCTTCAATAAGGGGTACTTTTATCGTTCCTTCATATCCTAAGCCACTGAAAAAGCATCCAAATGCATAATTAGAAATAGCAACAGGAAGGGCAACAGGTAATCGTAGCTTCATAATGATTTCTTGATGCTTATCACCGTTAAAATCCTTATAATAATTTGCTTGAACTTTTTTTACAGTTAAAGGTTTGTTGAACAAATCTACATAAGCAAGAACGGGAAGTATTTCTAACATACCAATTAGATCTTCCTCGTTATGAAGAAGGAGGGATTGATAGGAAATATCATTGGGAGATTTAACATAATCGTGATAAACACTAATTAGTTCACCACCATTGAACATGTCTTCCCGTTTCATATTTAAATAAGTTTCTAATGTCTTTTGCTTACAATTAGGCAGTTTTAGAAATGACTTAAAAGGAGCAATCCGTTTGTAAATATCGGTTCCCTTAAATTGATCAAAGTTATAGGGCAAATTATATTGGTGAAACTTTTGTTGTAAATAGGGTAAGTCAAAGTTGTTTCCATTAAAGTGTATTAAATAATTATAGTTTTTACTAAAGGAAAAGAAAGCTTCTAAAACATTTAATTCATCGTTATAACCTTCAGAAAACCATTGAATTAACGTTAAGTTCCCTAAATCATAAAAAAGACAGCCAATTAAGTATAAACTAGAGCTTTTAGAAGAAAAACCAGTCGTCTCAATATCGAAAAAAAGAATTTTATCAATAGGAGACAGCTCTTCTAGTGGATATTTGGGGTTTAAGTCAAGTAAAGTTTTTTGTATTGTTTTCATTAAAAATCCTCCATAGCGATAATATTATGATATCATAGTATTGAAATTAGCAGTAGTATTTTTTATGAAATAATAGTATATTTATATATAATATACAGATTTTTAGTATTACATAATAATGATAGAAAGAAGGGTCACAATGGGTAAGTTAACATTTCGTGGCGGAATTCATCCCTATGATGGGAAGGAAATATCCAAATACAAGGAAATTAAAGAGGTTTTACCAAAAGGAGATTTAGTATATCCACTAAGTCAGCACATTGGAGCACCGGCGGTTGCAATTGTAAAAAAAGGCGACCATGTATTGTCGGGTCAAATGATTGCAGAGGCAGGTGGATTTGTTTCAGCCCCAATATATGCCTCTGTATCAGGAACAATTAAAAATATAGAAACCAGAAGAGTTGCAACAGGTGATCAAATTAATTCTATTATTATTCAAAACGATGGATTATATGAGGAAGTTGAATATCCTACCATTAAAAATTACACAGAATTAAGCAAAGAAGAGATAGTAGCCCTTGTGAAAAATGCCGGAATTGTTGGCATGGGTGGAGCAGGGTTTCCAACACATATTAAATTAACACCTAAAAACCCTGATAAAATAGATTATGTCATTGTAAATGGTGCAGAATGTGAACCATATTTAACATCTGATTACCGAAGAATGATAGAAGAACCTGAAAAAATAGTCGGTGGACTTAAAATTATGCTTCAACTTTTTGATCATGCAAAAGGAATCATAGCCATAGAGGATAATAAACAAGATAGTATTCACCTTTTTAAGAAATTAGTAAAAGATGAGCCGAGAATACTTGTAAGATCATTACATACTAAATATCCCCAAGGTGCAGAACGCCAAATGATTCATGCTATAACCAAGCGATATATTAATTCCAGTATGTTGCCAGCAGATGTAGGATGTATTGTTGATAATGTGGATACTGTAGTGGCAATTTATCAAGGCGTGACAATGGGAAAACCATTAACCAGCCGTATTGTGACAGTAACAGGAGATGCGATAGCAGATCCGCGTAATTTCAATGTTAAAATAGGAACTAATTATCGTGAATTAGTGGAGGAAGCAGGTGGATTTAAAAAGCAACCTGTAAAGATTATATCAGGTGGTCCTATGATGGGATTTAGTATTTTTGATTTGGATATTCCAACAACAAAAACCTCATCTGCGTTACTATGTTTAACCAAAGATGAAGTTTCTAAATGGGAACCAAGTGCATGTATTAATTGCGGAAAATGTGTTGAGGTTTGCCCAGGTAGAATCGTACCAAGTAAATTAGCAGATTATGCAAATCGCTTTGATGAAAGTGCATTTGAAAAAAATGATGGAATGGAATGTTGTGAATGCGGATGCTGTAGTTTTGTTTGTCCAGCAAAGAGACAATTGACGCAGTCCATCAAATCAATGAGGAAAATAATCTTAGAAAATAGAAAAAAGAAGTAGGGGGACAGTAAAGTGAGCGATTTGTTTAAAGTTTCATCGAATCCACATGTACGAAGCAAAATTACAACTAATAGTATTATGCTAGCGGTTGTGATTTCCTTATTTCCAGCTGCGGGATTTGGTATCTATAATTTTGGAATTGATGCATTATTATTAATATTAGTAACGGTAGCAACCTGTGTTGCGACAGAACTAATATATGAATTATTAATGAAACAAAAGATAACAATAAAGGATTGTTCTGCAATTGTGACAGGACTTTTGTTAGCGTTAAATTTACCATCCACAGTTCCTTGGTGGATTGCTGTAATCGGTGGTGTTTTTGCTATTTTAGTGATCAAGATGCTTTTCGGAGGTCTTGGACAAAACTTTATGAATCCAGCACTTGGAGCAAGATGCTTTTTATTAATTTCATTCACCTCCATAATGACAAATTATAATTGCGATGCCTATACGGGCGCAACTCCGCTGGCCGCTTTAAAAGCAGGGGAAAATGTTGATGTTTTAGAAATGATGATTGGTCATACGGCGGGAACGATAGGTGAAACATCGGTGTTAGCCATTGTGTTAGGTGCGTGTTTATTATTATTATGTGGTGTTATAGATCTCAGAATTCCAGGAACATATATTGTTAGTTTTATCATCTTTCTTTGTGCCTTTGGCAATAGAGGAATTGACTATGGTTATATTTCCGCGCAACTAGCAGGAGGAGGCTTAATGCTGGGAGCTTTTTTTATGGCCACTGATTATGCGACGAGGCCGATTACAAAAAAAGGTCAATATGTATATGGAATTTTACTAGGTGTATTAACAGGGACTTTTAGATTGTTTGGAACATCAGCAGAGGGTGTATCCTATGCAATCATTTTCAGCAATTTGTTAGTACCATTGATTGAAAAGTTTACATTCCCAAAATCTTTTGGAAAAGGGGGAAAAGTCTTATGAAAAAAATGTTTCAAGAGACTTTAATCTTATTTGTTATTACTATGTGTTCAGGATTGATGTTGGGATTTATTTATAATATTACGAAAGAACCAATTAGAGTGCAACAGGAAAAGACAAAGTTGAAAGCATGTAAGGAAGTATTTCAAGATGCAGTTAATTTCGAAGGGCTTGAAGGATTCAATGAAATAATTGATTACAGTGGATTGCTTACGGATATTAAGGAAGTAATAGTAGCCTATGATGTAAATAACAGTGAAATAGGTTATGTTTTCGTAATCACAACTCATGAGGGATATAATGGAGATATTACCTTTTCCATGGGAGTTACGAGAAATGGTGTATTAAATGGAATATCCATCACTTCCATTTCCGAAACGGCAGGACTTGGAATGAAGGCAGAAGAGGTCCTTCAACCACAGTTTTCCAATAAAGAAGTTGATGAATTTGTTTATACAAAATCTGGTGCAACATTTGATAATCAAATAGACGCTATTAGTGGGGCAACAATAACCACTAATGCAATTACAAATGGAGTTAATGCTGGTTTAAACTTCTTCCAAATTGAATTACAAGGAGGTAGTCAAAATGAATAAAGAAAATCAAGCACTAGAGCGAATTTACAATGGGCTAATCAAAGAAAATCCAACATTTGTACTGGCACTTGGAATGTGTCCTACCCTTGCAGTAACATCATCTGCAATAAATGGTTTGGGAATGGGCTTAACAACTGCTGTTGTATTGGTTTTAAGTAATGCTTTTATCTCATTATTACGTAACATCATCCCTGATAGTGTTAGAATTCCAGCGTTTATTGTTATTATTGCATCTTTTGTTACGGTGGTTCAATTGCTATTAGAAGGATATCTTCCATTTTTAAATGATGCGTTGGGAATTTATATACCATTGATTGTTGTTAACTGTATTATTCTAGGACGAGCTGAATCCTATGCATATACCCATAAGGTGATTCCATCCTTATTTGATGGTTTAGGAATGGGTCTTGGTTTTGCTTTTGCATTAACATGCATTGGAGCTGTAAGAGAAATTTTAGGTTCGGGGGAGCTTTTTGGATTTTCTATTATGCCAGATGGCTTTGTTCCCATTAGTATTTTTGTTATGGCACCAGGTGCGTTTTTTGTGTTAGCCTTTTTAACAGCAACACAAAATAAAATTCGTAAAAACGCTAAGAAAAAAGGAAAAAAAGTTGTTGAATCCATGAATTCCTGTATTTCTGATTGTTCGAGTTGTGGAAGTGATGGATGTAGCCATCCTTTCTACGATAATTCTAAAATAGAAAAAGGAGGAAAAATAGATGAATAGTCTTATTCTTATTGCGTTAGGAGCAGCACTAGTAAATAATGTCGTGTTAAGTCAGTTTTTGGGATTATGTCCTTTTTTAGGTGTTTCCAAAAAGGTGAATACAGCGGCTGGCATGGGAATTGCCGTTATCTTTGTTATTACCTTGGCATCAGGAGTTGCAAGCGTTATTTATCAATTTATCTTAGATCCACTTGATATTACCTACTTAAAAACCATTGTATTTATTTTAGTTATAGCAGCACTTGTTCAATTTGTAGAAATGTTTTTGAAGAAATATGCACAACCTCTTTATCAATCGTTAGGGGTGTATCTTCCTCTTATTACAACTAATTGCGCAGTCCTTGGTGTTGCTTTAACGAATGTACAAAAATCTTTTTCTATTTTAACAAGTATTGTAAATGGAGCAGCTACAGCAGCTGGTTTTACGATTGCCATTATTATACTTGCTGGTATACGGGAGAAAATGGAATATAATGATGTACCTGAGTCCTTTAAGGGAATGCCCATTACGTTGCTAACTGCAGGGTTAATGGCGATTGCCTTTTGTGGTTTCTCGGGATTACTATAGGGGGTCTTAAAATGGATTTTATAAGCATAATAGTAGCTATGTTGGTGGTAGGTTCTGTAGGACTCTTTATGGGACTCTTTTTAGGAATTGCAGGTATTAAATTTAAAGTTACTATAGATGAAAAAGAAGAAGCAGTATTAGGAGTATTACCAGGATATAATTGTGGTGGATGTGGATATGCAGGATGTGCTAGTTTAGCTACGGCAATTGCAAAGAATGAAGCTGCTCCAAATGCTTGTCCCGTTGGTGGAGAACCTGTAAGCCGTTTGGTTGGTGAAATTATGGGCGTGGAAGTGGAAGCAGGAGAAAAAAAGGTTGCTTTTGTTCAATGTGCAGGCACCTGCACCAAAACAAAAGAAGAGTACGAATACAGTGGTGTGGAAGATTGTCGAATGCTAAATTTTGTACCAAACAAAGGTGCCAAATCCTGTAACTATGGATGCACAGGCTATGGAAATTGTGTTAAGGCATGCATGTTTGATGCCATTCATGTAATTGATGGAATTGCCGTGGTAGATGAAGATAAATGTAAAGCATGTGGTAAGTGTATAGAAGCATGTCCTAGAGATCTTATTGAGATGATACCTTATAAGGCAGAATATAGGGTGGCATGCAAATCAAATGATAAGGGGCCAGTTACCATGAAAATATGTGAAGTTGGTTGTATCGGCTGTGGATTATGTAAAAAAGCATGTCCAGCAGATGCCATAACGGTTGAACACTTTCTCGCGTATATTGATCAAAGCAAATGCATCAGTTGCGGGGCATGTAAAGAGGTTTGTCCTAAAAAAACTATTTCTTAAACAAAAGGCATGTTTTGCATGAGAATTGGAGTGGTGATGAGACTAGATGATGAATATAACAATCAAAAGGGTGGGCTTTCAACGGGGCATATATTAATGGCAGCGTCCTTTTTTGTGCTTATCGTACTAGGAATTGTCTTACTTTCAAATAGGTCAATCAAAAAAACAATAAAGATTACAAAAATAGACGCAAATGAAAATATTTTAAATGATGAATTAGTTACTTCTAGTAGTGATAGTGAAAAGACACAAGAAACAAAGCAGGTGCAAAGTCACTTCGTGAAAGAGGGATTAACCTCAAATGAGTTGGATATTTGGGATGATGAAAAAGATCAGACTTCTAATAGCAATATCTTATCTAACGAAAAAAGTATAGAAGAAGATCATGCAAATCAGATCCTAATAGAATATGAGAATGGTGAAAGTGAATGGGTTGTAATAAATCCATATTTAACAAAGAATACTTACGATTATTCAGGATTAGTTTATCAAAGACCACTTATGAAATATTATGAGAACAGTCAAAAAATATCCTATATGGGTGTAGATGTTTCGAAGTCTCAAGGGTTTGTGGATTTTAATAAAGTTAAAAAATGTGGAATAGAGTTTGCAATGATTTGTTTAGGCGCAAGGGGATACTCAAGTGGGCAACTTGTCATTGATGAAAATTATACAAATAATATGAAAGGTGCTATGGATGCAGGTTTGTATATGGGTGTCTATTTTTGTTCACAGGCGATTACAGAGGAAGAAGCTATAGAAGAAGCAGAGTTTGTGATTTTGTATCTTAATGAATATAAAATAAACTATCCGGTTGTGTTAAGACTGAACGCCGTAAAAGATGAAAAGACAAGGACAGATAAACTAACGAAGGCAGAACGCACAAAACTTACCTTGACTTTTATGAAACGTATTAAAGAAGAAGGATATATTCCAATGATATATGGTAGTAAACAATGGCTGATTAAAAAGTTGGATTTATCATTAATAGTGGGATATGATATATGGCTATCCGAAGAAAGGGATATTCCTGATTATCCTTATAAATTTGGTATGTGGCAGTATTCAACAAAGGGAATTATTGATGGAATTGCAGGTAATGCAAATCTCAATATTAGTTTCCTTGATTATTCCATAAAATAATAAATAACCTAAAATATAAATTTCTGGAATGGATATAATGATAAAAGGCAAAAATGTAAGTGAGACGGTTTCTTTCGTCCCTTATTCATACATAGGAGGAGATTATGCTTGAATTAAGAAATATATCGTATCAACTATCAGATGATATTTCAAATAAAGAAATATTAAAAGATGTCAATGTGAAATTTGATGAACGATTAGTAGCAATTACAGGCCCAAATGGGGGAGGAAAATCCACGCTAGCTAAAATCATCGCAGGAATTATCAAACCTACGGAAGGTAACATATTTCTCGATGGAGAAGATATAACGGATTTATCCATTACTGAAAGAGCAGGAAAAGGGATTAGCTTTGCATTTCAACAGCCTGTAAAGTTTAAAGGAATTACAGTAATTGAGTTAATAACATTAGCAGCTGGTAAAAAGATTTCTACTCAGGAAGCTTGCGAATATTTATCGGAAGTAGGATTATGTGCAAGGGATTATATTAACCGTGAAGTAAATGGAAGCTTATCTGGAGGTGAACTAAAAAGGATTGAAATTGCGATGATTATTGCAAGAGGTACGAAGATATCTGTATTTGATGAACCAGAGGCTGGAATTGATTTGTGGAGTTTTAATAACTTGATTCAAGTGTTTCAAAAGATGCATCAAAAAATAAAGGGTTCCATTATTATTATTTCACACCAAGAAAGAATTTTAAATATTGCTGATAAAATTATTGTAATCGCAGAGGGGCATGTTACATCAGTTGGTACAAAAGAAGAGATATTGCCTGGTTTATTGGGTATTTCAGGAAGCTGCCAAAAACTAATTGACAAAATGTAGAGGGAAAAAAATGAATACAATTGAGAAAGATTTGTTAGAACAAGTAGCTTCCTTGCATGAAATGCCAACGGGTGCTTTTAACATAAGAACAAATGGCGAAACATCAGGAAGAAATACGACGGAAAATATTAATATAATTACAAAAAAGGATAAACCAGGAATTGATATTTTTATAAAGGCAGGTACAAAGAATGAAAATCTCTATATACCCGTTGTTTTAAGTCAAAGTGGCTTAAAAGAGATGGTATATAATGATTTTTATATCGGTGAAGATTGTGATTTAACTATTATTGCAGGGTGTGGTATTCATAATGATGGTGAAGATTCTTCCGAACATGATGGAATACACAGTTTTTTTGTAGAAAAAAATGCTAAAGTGCGATATATTGAAAAACATTACGGACAAGGTGATGGTAATGGAAAACGCGTCATGAATCCTACCACAATTGTTGAACTTGGTGAAAACAGCTATATGGAAATGGATACGGTACAGATTAAGGGAGTTGATTCAACAAAGCGAATTACTAAAGCAACACTTTATGATCATGCAACTCTTGTTATTAAAGAAAAGATTATGACACATGGTAATCAGACAGCAGAAACAGATTTCACAGTAGAATTAAATGGATATAATTCAAGTGCAAATGTTATTTCTAGATCCGTGGCAAAGGGACAATCTAGACAAGTTTTTCTTTCTAAAATAAATGGAAATAATTTGTGTGCGGGCCACACAGAATGTGATGCTATTATTATGGATCAAGCTAGTGTAAGCGCAATTCCAGAGATTACGGCTAATCATATTGATGCTAGTCTAATTCATGAAGCGGCAATTGGTAAAATTGCAGGAGAACAATTAATCAAACTTATGACGTTAGGACTTTCAGAAGCAGAAGCAGAAGTAGAAATTATTAATGGATTCTTAAAATAGGTCTTCCTTTTTAAAAAAGAATCAACATAAAAGATGCAGGTATTTGGTAAATGGGTATAGTGGAATTATTGATTTTAGGAGTTGGATTATCTATGGATGCTTTTGCAGTTGCTATTTGCAAAGGACTATCCACAAAAAAAATGAATTGGAAGAACGCTTTCATTACTGGTTTATATTTTGGAGGTTTTCAAGCACTGATGCCGTTACTAGGTTATATATTGGGCGAACAATTTAAAAATGTTATCGTTACAATAGATCATTGGATTATCTTTTTTTTGCTACTATTAATTGGAATTAACATGATAAAGAAATCAAGAGAAAAAGTTGAAAAATTAGATGATTGTTTTGATGTTCATAACATGTTGCTACTAGGAATTGCCACAAGTATAGATGCACTTGCAGTGGGTGTAACCTTTGCCTTTTTAAAAGTATCTATTATTCTTGCAATATCTGTGATAGGAACAACAACGTTCCTTCTGTCAGTATTAGGATTTAAGGTAGGAAATGTTTTTGGAATTAAATTTAAATCTAGAGCAGAACTTGCCGGTGGCATCATTTTAATTTATATTGGTATTAAGATTTTACTAGAGCATCTTGAAATTTTAAGTTTCTAATTTTAGCGGATACAATCACATTTGAATAAATATCGGCATATATGGAAGGAGATAATCCTTCCATATAATTTTGTGCAAAATTCTTTTTCAAACCATTTCTCATTAGAATATCTGCTGATTTATTATATGCAATAGCTGCCTCATCTTCTGTCTTGTAGTTTCCTACAACAAAATTCCCTTTTACATGGATTACACATTTATAGATGGTTTTATTTTTTTTAACAATTTTTCGAACTCCATGATATCGATTTATAATCTCAATATTTTCAGATCTGAAATCATAAGTATCATTATTTAAGAAACGATAGTCTCGATTTATAACAGCATAATTTTTAATGCCGTATCGATTAACTATATTTACTTGCATACCATAATCAGCAACAAAAAAGTGCCCTAAACGACGCATAATTTTATGAGAAGAATAATAAAATAAGTCATCAATATCAAATTTCATACAGTCATCAGGAGATAAAAAATAATAAAAGAGCTTTTTCTTTATATAAATAGGATTGCTAAAATAAATTCCATTATCTCTGTAATTAATTAAAGATACAAAATAATCGAAATGTAGAAGATTTTTTGAATGAAAGGAGGATAAAGTTATAGTTAAATCATTTAAGATATTCTTTGCTTCTAAATATACGTTATGAGCTTTTAGATTTGTGGAGTAACTTCCCAGACTAATATGTTTGTTTTTATAAGTAATGGAAGAACGATAGTATATGCTATTGTCTTTTTTTGTAGCAATTTGTACACCAGTTAATTTTTCCATAAGATGTCCTCAATAAAAATCGAAATTGGAAGTTAAGTTAAATTTAATTTAAGTATATCATTCTAATTACAAGAATACAATTTATGTAGGGCTTTTGAAATAATTTTTACCAAATTGAGCAAAATAAGTAAGAGATTTATAAAATTGTAGTTCAAGAATACAACTAAAGTTGTAAATTGGGTTATTGAAGATGGGAGTAAATAAATGTATAAGAGATTTGGAGCAATATTAATTCTTTTACAGCTTATATTATTATTATCATGGATTAATGTAAAGGGATTACAAATAAATAGATTGGTTTCAACACCCGCTTTTCAATTGCGATTTATGAACGAACTTATCATTGAGGAAGAAAGCAGTTTTTTATGTACCTTGGCAAATACAAGTTCAGGACAAAGGGTAGTAGATTATACGGTTTTAGAAAATGCACCAACATTACAAATTACAGAATCTGATTATGAAGTATTATTAAAGATAGTGGAAGCAGAAGCAGGTGGTGAAGATTATACAGGAAAACTGTTGGTAGCAAATGTAGTAATGAATCGAGTTAACAGCCAAAGCTTTCCTGATACCATTACAGAAGTTGTTTTTCAAAAAGAAAATGGGCAAACACAATTTTCACCAGTATCAGATGGAAGAATAAACAAGGTTTCCATTAGTAATGATACCATTGATGCAGTAAATGAGGCTCTTAAGGGGGAAGATGTATCCCAAGGAGCGTTATATTTTGTTGCCAGAAAGTATGCTGATCCAGATAAAATGAAATGGTTTGACAATCATTTAACCTTATTATTTTCCCATGGAGGTCATGAATTCTTTTTGTAGACTATGAGCCGTAATTAGATTCACGTTATAGCCATAATTAGATTCACGTTATTAGCATTGCAGATTTTTTGGCGTTATGATATAATTACAAATTGAAAATAACGTACGGAGGATTGTATTTATGGCATTATTATATAAAAGTACCAGAAGCATATCTAAACCAGTAATGGCTTCAGAAGCAATTTTAAAGGGGTTAGCAGAGGATGGTGGTTTATTTGTACCGGCATCTATTCCTATATTAACGACAAAGATGGAAGAATTAGCAAATATGAGCTATCAAGAAGTGGCTTATGAAGTAATGAAACTTTTCCTTACGGATTTTTCAGAAGAAGAATTAAAGAGCTGCATTACCAAAGCTTATGATGAAAAGTTTGATACCGAGTTGATTGCACCAATGGTAGAGGCAGACGGTGCATATTACTTAGAGTTATTCCATGGTTCCACGATTGCATTTAAAGATATGGCATTGTCAATTTTACCACATTTATTAATTGCTTCGGCTAAGAAAAATAAGGTTGAAAATGAAATTGTAATCTTAACGGCTACTTCAGGGGACACTGGTAAAGCTGCTTTAGAAGGATTTTCAGATGTGGAAGGAACCAAGATCATAGTATTTTATCCTAAAGATGGTGTTAGTCCTATTCAAGAAAAACAAATGCTTACTCAGAAGGGCGATAATACAACTGTAATCGGAATTCATGGAAATTTTGATGATGCCCAAACAGGTGTGAAGGAACTTTTTGGTGATCGGGAGTTAGCAAAGGAAATGGAACAAAGTGGCTTTCAATTTTCCTCAGCGAATTCTATTAATATAGGACGTTTGGTTCCTCAAATTGTATATTATGTATATTCTTATGCACAACTATTTAATGAAAAAAAGATTGAACTTAATGAAAAAATTAATGTAGTCGTGCCTACTGGTAATTTTGGAAATATTTTGGCGGCATTCTACGCTAAGAATATGGGACTACCTATTGATAAATTAATTTGTGCTTCTAATGATAATAAAGTATTATACGATTTTTTCAAAACAGGAACCTATGATAGAAATAGAGAGTTTGTATTAACTTCTTCTCCGTCAATGGATATACTAATTTCAAGTAATTTGGAACGTTTAATATATCATATTGCTGGTAACGATGCGAATAAAAATGCAGAATTAATGAAACTGTTATCTGGAAATGGTAGCTATCAAATTACGGAATCAATGAAAAAAGAATTATATGATTTTTATGGTAATTATGCATCGGAATTTGAGACAGATGCTATGATTAAAGACTTATATGATAAAACAGGATATATCATTGATACTCACACAGCAGTGGCTGGTGCAGTCTATAAAAAATATGTAGCTGATAGTAAAGATAAAAATATTACAATCATCGCGTCAACGGCTAGTCCATTTAAATTTACACGAAGCGTTATGAATGCAATTGATACAAAGTATAGCCTTATGAGTGATTTTGAATTAGTAGATGAGCTTAGTAAGTTGGCTAATGTTACAGTGCCAAATGCAATTGAAGAAATTAGATTTGCTAAAGTTATTCACAACAATGAATGTGAGATTCATGAGATGAAGAAAAAAGTGAAAGATTATTTAGGAATGAAATAAAAAACTAAGGATATGTGTGGACTTTAAAAAAACTGCTTCGGATTATTCCGAAGCAGTTTTTTAGCGTTTCAAACTTTCCACATATTCTTTATCCGTACAAATTGGTTTATATGCTGGACGAATGATTTTGCCGTCATTTACAAGTTCTTCCAGTCGATGAGCGCTCCAACCAACAATTCTTGCTATTGCAAACATGGGTGTATATAATTCGTGAGGTAAGTTTAGCATACTGTAAAGAAAACCAGAATAGAAGTCAACATTTACGCTTACTCCTTTATAAATCTTTCGTTCCTCACCAATAATGATAGGTGCTAAGTGTTCTACTAAAGAATATAATGCAAATTCTTTTTTCAGACCTTTTTCAATAGATAATTGTTCCACATATTCTTTCAAAAGAGTGGCACGTGGATCGGATTTCGAATAAACAGCATGGCCAATGCCATAGATTAATCCGGATTTATCAAAGCCTTCTTTCCGTAATAATTTAAGCAAATAATTGGATATTTCAGTTTCATTTTCCCAATCAGAAACATTCATTTTTAGATCTTCAAACATTTGTACAACTTTTATGTTTGCACCACCATGGCGAGGACCTTTTAAAGAGCCAATAGCAGCTGCGATAACAGAATAAGTATCAGTAAGGGTAGAAGATACTACGTGTGTTGTAAAGGAAGAGTTATTACCGCCGCCATGTTCCATATGTAGTACTAAGGCAATATCGAGAAGTTTTGCTTCAAGTGGGGTGTAGGAACTATCTGGACGAAGGATGTATAGAATATTTTCTGCAGTTGAAAAGGATGGTTGTGGTTGATGAATATAGAGACTGTTTCCATCATGATAATGGCTGTATGCTTGATATCCGTATATAGAAAGCAGAGGAAATAAACTAATCAGTTGTAAACTTTGTCTAAGCACATTTGGAATGGAAATATCATCAGCCTTATCATCATAGGAATAAAGAGTTAAGACACTTCGTGCTAATGTATTCATCATGTCTTTACTGGGGGCTTTCATAATAATATCTCTTACGAAGCTAGTAGGAAGTGAACGGTAACCAGTAAGTAGAGAAGAAAAATCAGAGAGTTCTTTTTTGTCGGGAAGCTTATTGAAAAGAAGCAAATAAGATACTTCTTCAAAGCCAAAACGGTTTTCTTTTGCATATCCTTCCACTAAATCGTTTACATCATACCCACGATATAGTAGACGACCTTCTGCCGGAACTTGCTCGCCATTCACAGTTGCATAAGCACGAACATCAGAAATACTTGTGAGTCCTGCTAAGACTCCTTTTCCATTTAAATCTCTAAGACCCCTTTTGACTTCGTACTTTGTATAAAGTTCAGTATCTATGATACCTGCTTCTTTGGTAAGGTTAACTAACTGTAATATTTCTGGAGTTATTGCTGAAAAATTAGTATCGTCCATGATATTGACCGCCTTTCTTAAACATAATATCGAATGCTACAGATGAACATAGTTTATAATAGCACGATATAAGTCTTAGTTACAAGAAAAAAAATATTAACAAAATATTAACATAATGTTTTTGAACGATACCGATATGTTTATAAAAGAAGAATTAGAAAGTTAAAAGTTCTAAAAATACTATAGATTTTTTTGTAATACTATATTACAATAATTGGATACGATATATAAAAAGGAAATGAAAATGGAAAATGTGGTCATAAGAAAAAGGCTATTAAATATAAGAAAGCATATGGAATTTAATAAAATAGATGTGTATATGGTTCCAACTGCGGACTATCATAATTCTGAATATGTAAGTGAATACTTTCATGTGAGAGAATATTTATCAGGATTTAAGGGTTCTAATGGAACATTGGTTATTTCAAAAAGCGAAGCAGGACTTTGGACCGATGGAAGATATTTTATCCAAGCAGAAATGGAATTAAAAGGAACGGGCATTTCTTTATATAAAATGCAAGAAGAGGGTGTTCCTACCATATTAGAATTTCTTAGTAATACTATGATAAAAGGTGAGACGTTAGAATTCGATGGAAGAGTAATTGATACCGAATTTGGAATTCAATTGGAGAAAACAATTGGGAATGATATAACCATCCATTATGAAAGTCAGTTAGCTGCTTTGCTATGGCAGGAAAGACCAACCATGCCGTGTGAAAGAGTCTATCTATTACAAGAAAAGTTCACAGGCTTAGATACTATATCTAAGATATATTTAGTGAAATCTCAAATGATAAAAAATAAAGTAAAAGGATTCTTTTTAAGTAAATTAGATGATATTATGTGGCTATTCAACATTCGAGGACAAGATGTACCATGCAACCCAGTTGCCTTATCCTATGCATATATTACTTTAGATAACATATATCTGTTTCTTCAAAAAGATGCAATTACAGAGGAAATTATAGAATATTCTAAAAATATGAAATTCGAAGTCTTACATTATGAAGATATGATTTCTTTTTTGAATAATAAAATAGGGGAGGAACATATACTTGTAGATTATAAAAATACCAGTTATTATATTTATAAAGCGTTAAGTAAAAGTTCAACTTGTATTAATTTGGAAAATCCAACTACCCTTTTGAAGGCAATCAAAAACAAAACGGAAATAGAATGTATGAAAGAAGTTTATCTTTTAGATAGTGTTGCAGTGGTAAAGTTTATTTATTGGCTTAAAACGAATGTTGGAAAAATGATGATGGATGAGGTTAGTGCAGGAAAATACCTTGATGCTTTGAGAAAAAAGACGGATGGATTTGTAGATTTTTCCTTTCAAACCATATGTGCATATAAAGAAAACGCAGCTATGATGCATTATGAAGGAAAAAAAGAAGATTGTAAAAATATTATAAATGAGGGCATGCTGTTAGTTGACTCGGGAGGGCAATATTATGGTGGAACGACAGATGTTACAAGAACAATTGTTTTGGGAGAAGTTTCAGAAGAAATAAAAAAACATTTTACGGCAGTGGTCATAGGAATGTTACAATTATCAGACACTCAATTTTTATATGGATGTACAGGAAGAAATCTTGATATTTTAGCAAGGATGACATTATGGAATATGAATTTAGATTATAAATGTGGAACAGGACATGGAATTGGTTGTATGTTAAATGTCCATGAAGGGCCACAAAACATAAGATGGCGTTATCAAAAAGATGTACCTGAGATTATTTTTGAAGAAAATATGGTTGTATCTAATGAGCCAGGGGTGTATATTAAAGGGAGTCATGGAATTCGGATTGAAAATATTATGATTTGTAAAAAAGCCAAAAAGAGTCAGTATGGTCAATTCATGAAGTTTGAAACATTAACGTTTGTTCCCATTGATATAGATGGAATAAGTCTGGAAATGTTAAGCGAACAACAAAAAAAGCAATTCAATGATTATCATAAAAATGTTTATAAAAAGATGTCACCATTTTTAACTCAAAAGGAAAAAAAATGGCTTGCACATGTAACAAAAGAAATATAGAAACATTGGTAACAACCGTTTTTTACGGAAAAAATAAAATTTTTTAAGGAGGACAATTTAGAATGTCAACAAAAGCTTATTATCCAATCTCAGAAATCGGTGCTGGTAAGGTAGGGTTTTCAAAAACTCGTTCCATTATTGAAGCTGCTTTCTACGGGAACAATGTAATCAAAGTTAACACATTAAAAGAAGCCTATGAATTAGCAAAAAACTCACCAGGTACAATCGTTACAGATATGCCTGTATATAGAGGTGAAGAATTCGGTCTTGAAAGAGAAGCAAAAGTGTTGCTATTTAATGATGGTTCTATCACAGGTCGCTATGCTACAGCGAGAAGAATAGCTGGTGAGCCAAATGTTAATTGTGATGAATTAGATAAAATGGTAATGGACGCAATTTATGATACAAGATGGATGACCATGTATCATGTGGAAGTATTTGTAGGGTTGGATCCAGAGTTTATGGTAAAAGCTCATTTACTGATTCCAGAAGGCGAAGAAAACCTTATCTATAACTGGATGTTAAACTTCCAATATATGTCAGATGATTATGTGAAAATGTACAAAGAGTCAAAACCTGTTGGTGATGGTAAAGAAGCTGATATTTATATCTTTTCTAATCCACAATGGGAAGGTACTACAAAACCTTCTTATGATCCTAAATGTTTATGCTATTTTAATACGGAGCAAAACTGTGCTGCTATCTTAGGAATGAAATATTTCGGAGAGCACAAAAAAGGTACTCTTACAATGGCTTGGGCTATTGCAAACAGAAATGGTTATGCTTCTTGCCATGGAGGACAAAAAGAATATTCTCTTGCAGATGGTTCTAAGTATGTAGCTTCTGTATTTGGATTATCAGGTTCCGGTAAATCTACCCTTACCCATGCAAAACATGGTGGAAAATACGGTGTAACAGTGTTACATGATGATGCTTTTATTATTAATACAGATACCTGTGCTTCTGTAGCTATGGAGCCAACTTATTTTGATAAAACACAAGATTATCCTACAGGATGTCCAGATAACAAATATTTATTAACAGCCCAAAACTGTTCCGCTACCTTAGATGAAGATGGAAAAGTTCAATTAGTAACAGAGGATATCAGAAACGGAAATGGACGTGCTATTAAATCAAAATTATGGTCACCAAATCGTGTAGATAAGATTGATGAGCCAGTTAACTCCATTTTCTGGATTATGAAAGATCCAACGATTCCACCAGTTGTTAAATTAAAAGGTGCTTCTCTAGCATCCGTAATGGGTGCAACACTAGCAACTAAAAGATCCTCTGCAGAAAGACTTGCACCAGGAGTTGATCCTAATGCATTAGTAGTAGTTCCATATGCAAACCCATTTAGAACATATCCTCTTGCAAGTGATTTTGAAAAATTCAAAAAATTAGTTGGAGAGAAGAATGTTGATTGCTATATCATTAATACCGGAGATTTCATGGGCAAGAAAGTGCAACCTAAAGATACATTAGGAATTCTTGAAACGATTGTTGATGGCAATGCAAAGTTTAAACAATGGGGACCTTTTGCAGATATCGAAATTATGGATTGGGATGGATTTATTCCAGACCTTAAGGATTCAGACTATGTTGCTCAATTAAAAGCACGTATGGAAGATCGATTAAACTTTGTAACTTCTATGAATACTGTAAAAGAAGGATATGATAAACTTCCTGAAGATGCAGCTCAAGCAATTCAAAAGATTGTAGAAGAAGCAAAAACTTTATAATATTAAAATCGGCATTACATGATAGTAATGTTTACCAGAGATTTCCAATTGAAATCTCTGGTTTTTTTTGAAAAGAAGTTGTATTTTTGAAGTGTATTGGATATAATAATAGTAACCTGAGATGTACGATAACTCTTGTTATTTTGAACCTACATTAACTTTAAACGGGAATCCTATATTTCCATGTAGATGTCAGGCCTTCATTATGCAGAGGAAGACAGACAGATGGTTGCGGTTACCCACCTAGCATTGCTAGGAGTCAAAAGACAAGAACCGGCATTTTGGGAATATACAAAAGACAAAAAAGCAGCCTTTGTGCTGCTTTTTTGTCTGGTTTTATAGAAAAAACGTATACCTATAAATTGGAATCTGGGAGAAAAAATAAATGAATCAATCTTCAAGGATAAAAATTAAGTTCATTGCTATTTTAATAGGGGTAATGTCTATTATGATTGTATGCATGCTTACAATCATGAATCGTACGAGAGATAAAAGTCAGACCGACGCAGAATATATTACGTTACTTGAGGTTCAAAATTTAATTGGTGCATGTGATGAAGAATTAGTGGATACAAACTTGCTTTCTGAAGAAAAAACAGATTATGGAAAGATGATAAATTATCTCACATATAGACAATACATAGAATTATTAGAGGAGTTACAAAAAGTCAGCGTTCAATGGGTTGTTAATGATAAGAAATCATTGGATTTTATAAGCGAACAGAATATAGCGGATTATTCGGAAAAATACAAGCCAAATTATTATATAGAAAAAAGTGATTGGTATACTACGTTTGAACAGATAGCTTCTTATTTTGATTTAGAAGATTCCATCACGAAAAGAGAACTTACAATTTTAGCATTAGGAAATGATATAGCAGATGCTACAGGAAAGAAACTTGACAACCCTATGATATTTACAAATCAGGGCTTATTTAGTGGGTCCATTGATTATTTGAATGGTTTTCTTTATCAAACAATTGAAATTTATAGTAAAACAAATGAGATTTTATCAGTTTGTAATATCATTAATAAAGACTATACACTGGAAAATGTTTGGATAAATGAGGTGCAAGGAGATTATATTACTTGTTTTTGGGATAATTCATTTGTACAAATTCCTTTTAAAAATGTGAAAAAAGAAAATGAACAACAAATTGGTGATTTGTATTTTCAGGATGGAATACCTAGTAAAACAACATGTAAAACAGAGAAGATTCATGGCAAGTTATTACAAATTAAAGATGGTACATTAGAAATTGAAGGAGTGGGAACCTATTTAGTAGAGGATAACTTTAAAATATATAAACTATATGGTACGATGGAAAGAAATTATACAACAGACTTAAGAATTGGATATGATTTCACAGATTACGTGATTAGTGATGGCAAAATATGTGCTTGTCTTATTACAAGAGATGAGGCAATGGAAAATATTAGAGTGTTAATAAAGAACTCTGATTATCAAGGAACGTATCATAATGAAATTAGATTTGTTTCAGATAGTGAAGGAACGATCAACAATGGATCTGATAAATGGCGATATGGCGTTGGAGAAGAAGTTTTAATAAAAAAAGAGGATGATTTTTTTGCAGGGAATAGAATAACAATTATACCTGACAATCTGACTAGTACCATAACTCTTCTTTCTGTAAAGCGTTCCCAGGGAAACCCAAGCTATGGTGGAACTTTGGAAATTGAAAAAACAGAGGAAGGGCTTGTAGTTGTAAATGAAATTTTACTGGAAGAATATTTATATAGTGTTGTACCAAGTGAAATGCCATCGTATTATCCAAAGGAAGCTTTAGAAGCCCAAGCTGTTTGTGCCAGGACTTATGCATATAGGAAAATGGTAAATGCTGGTCTTTTGAAGTTTGGAGCCCATTTAGATGATAGTAGTACTTTTCAGGTTTATAATAATATTGTAAAAACAACAGAAACAACACTTGCTGTAAAGGAAACAAAAGGAGAAGTGTTATATTGTGATGATCAATTGGTGGAAGCATATTATTATTCAACCTCTTGTGGTATGAGTGGAAATGCATCCATTTGGAAAAGCGATACTTCCGGTGATTTGACGTATTTGGTTTCCAAGCAAATTGGAGAAGAAGCTCGTTTAGCCATGGCTAATGGAAATCATGCAAATCAAGAAAATAGTGAATCACTAAAAGAGGAAGAGCTTTTTAAAACCTTTATTTCAACGACAAATCCCAGTGACTATGAATCAGAGGAAGGATGGTATCGATGGAAATATATAGTGCAAAATCTGGATGTAGAAAAGTTACTGGAAAAACTTAAGGAAAGATATCAAATAAACAATAAATATATTCTTACAAAGATTTCTGAAAATACATATGAAGATATAGAACCTTCTATGCTAGGGACAGTTCTCAATATCTATGTTTCGAAAAGATTAAGTGGAGGAGTTGCAGATGAAATGATTATAGAAGGCAGTAAATCCACGTATAAGGTTATTTCTGAATATAATATTCGATATCTTTTATGTAACAAAATGGCAAAGATAATAAGACAAGATGGAAGTGAAATTGATGCAAGTTCATTAATTCCCAGTGCTTTTTGTATCATTATACCAGAGTATAAAAAACATGATGTTACAGGCTATACAGTGGTGGGAGGTGGCTTTGGTCACGGAGTTGGATTAAGTCAAAATGGTGCAAAGTGCATGGCAAACCTTGATTTTATTGCAAAGGAGATATTGACTTTTTTTTATGAAGGAACCATTATTAAAAATATATACGAAAGATAGTGATATGGTAGAGGGGTAAAAGTTTGAAAAAAATAAAATTATTAGGTAACTTATTAAGTGAAATGAAAAAAGACAATGTTAGTGCTCATGCTTCTAGCGCAGCTTATTTTTTGTTCTTATCATTGATTCCAATTCTAATATTGGTGTGTTCTATTTTGCCTTATACTCCTATTAAAGAGGCTGATTTTATGCTTGCAGTTACAGATCTTTTGCCTAAATCAATGGATCCCTTTGTCGTGAGCATGATTGAGGAGATTTATGGAAAATCTCCAACCATGATATCTATTACAGCATTTGTTACGGTATGGTCGGCAGCAAAAGGAATTTTGGCAATTATGCGAGGACTCAATGCCATTAATGAAGTTGGTGAATCACGCAATTATTTTGTAGTACGTTTTTGGGCAACTATTTATACCTTGATTTTATTAGGTATGATTATATTATGCTTAAGTAGCGTGGTCTTTGGAAATGTGATTGTGGGAATTATTGTAAGACGATTTCCTCAGATTAAAACACTAATTTCTTTCTTGATGTATTTTCGCTTTTTATTAGTTTGGGGAGTTTTAACATTTCTATTTATATGCCTATATGCATGGATTCCAAATAAAAAATCACATGGGAAAACACAAATTATAGGTGCATGCTTCACGGGAGTTGGTTGGTCCATCTTCTCCTATTGTTTTTCTATTTATATTGACAGGGCTGATGGATTTAAATTATACGGAAGTTTAACGACTATCATCATCATTATGCTATGGCTTTATATCTGTATGTATATTTTAATGATTGGGGCGGAAATTAATAGTTTGCTGGATTCGGAATAAATTCGGAATAAAGTTTGTTATTTTTAGTCAAACTAACTTGACAGATATTCATTATGTAACTAAAATAGAGAAGTATATTGATTAAAAGGCTATGAAGGTGTTAGTAAAGAATCATTTTCTTACAGAGAGAGGGAGTCATCGGCTGCAAGCTTCCTTAAGTTCAGATGTTGATTGAATTTCCCACTGGAGCTGCTTATTAGAACATAGAAGTGTAAAATACGGATTCGTAATAATTGGTATTTCACATATTGTATTAGTAGAATAAGACGGATAAGCACGTTACGTTTAAATGAGAGCCTTTTTTAGGAACTTGGGTGGTACCGCGGATTAATTCGTCCCTTGCAAATAGTTGCAAGGGATTTTTTTATGTGTTAAGTAAGAAAGGGAAAATGAATGAAAGAAAAATTAGAACAAATTAAAAATGAGGCCTTAAAGCAAATTAAAGCTTCCGATGCTCTTGAAAAACTAAATGAAGTTAGAATCAATATCTTAGGTAAAAAAGGCGAACTAACGAATGTTTTAAAGAGCATGAAAGAGGTGGCTCCTGAGGACAGACCAAAAGTTGGGCAGTTAGTAAATGAAACTAGGGAGCAAATTGAAAAGGTATTAGAAGAAGCAATTCATAAAATGGAAGAGGCAAAAAGAAAGTCTCAAATAAGTATGGAAGTAATTGATGTAACCCTACCGGCTACCAAAAATAATATAGGGCACCGTCATCCAAATACGATTGCCATGGAGGAAGTAGAGAGAATCTTTGTAGGAATGGGATATGAAGTTGTAGAAGGTCCTGAAGTAGAAACAGATTATTATAATTTTGAAGCATTAAATATTCCAGCTGATCATCCTGCAAAAGATGAGCAGGATACATTTTATATTAACGGTAATATTTTACTTCGAACACAAACTTCAGGAACACAAGTTCATGAAATGGAAAAGGGGAAACTTCCCATTCGCATGGTCGCACCAGGTAGAGTATTTCGATCTGATGAAGTGGATGCAACACATTCTCCATCCTTTCATCAAATTGAAGGACTTGTTATTGATAAAAATATAACGTTTGCTGATTTAAAAGGTACCTTAGCAGAATTTGCAAAGGAACTATTTGGAGAAGAAACAAAAGTCAAATTTAGACCACATCACTTTAATTTTACAGAACCAAGTGCAGAAGTGGATGTAACTTGCTTTAAATGTGGTGGTTCTGGTTGCCGTTTTTGTAAAGGTTCAGGTTGGATTGAAATATTAGGGTGTGGAATGGTTCATCCCAACGTATTAAGAATGAGCGGAATTGATCCAAATGAATATACTGGATTTGCATTTGGAATTGGATTAGAAAGAATTGCATTGCTCAAATATGAAATTGATGACATGAGATTACTTTATGAAAATGATATAAGATTTTTGAAGCAGTTTTAACATAGAAAGGGAATAAAAAATATGAATACAGCATTATCATGGATTAAGGCATATGTGCCTGAACTAAAATGTGGAGACCAAGAATATACGGATGCAATGACACTAGCAGGAACCAAAGTTGAAACATTTGAAAGATTAGATAAAAATTTAGATAACATTATAGTTGGTCAAATTTTAGAAATAGAAAAGCATCCAGATGCAACCAAACTAATTGTATGCCAAGTAGATATAGGAACAGCCACGATTCAAATTGTAACTGGGGCAAGTAATGTAAAGGTAAATGATAAAGTTCCAGTGGTGATTGACGGTGGAAAGGTTGCTGGGGGGCATGATGGTGGAAAGCTACCAGAAGAAGGAATTGTTATCAAAAACGGCAAACTTCGTGGCATTGATTCCTTTGGTATGATGTGTTCTATTGAAGAATTAGGATCATCAAGAGAAATGTATCCAGAAGCACCGGAAGAAGGAATTTATATTTTTCCAGAAGACGCCCAGGTAGGAACGGATGCCATAGAATTATTAGGACTTAGAGACACGGTCTTTGAATACGAAATAACATCCAACAGGGTGGATTGTTATAGTGTGATTGGTGTGGCAAGAGAAGCCGCAGCAACCTTTAAGCTAGCATTTGTGGAACCTAAGATAGAAGTGATAGACAATGGTGAAAAGATAGAAGATTATATGAGCGTTGAAGTTCATGACAAAGACCTTTGCCCCAGATATTGTGCTAAAATTTGTAAAAATATTAAGATAGGACCATCTCCGAAATGGATGCAAAGAAGATTAGCAGCAAGTGGGATTAGACCTATTAATAACCTTGTTGATATTACCAATTATGTGATGGAAGAATATGGTCAACCCATGCATGCCTTTGACTTATCGATGATAGAAGGTAAAAAGATTATAGTACGTCGAGGAAAAGATGGGAGTGAATTTCAAACGCTTGATGGTCAATTACGCAAATTGGATCGTGAAATACTTATGATCTGTGATGATAAAAAAGAAATTGGAATAGCTGGAATCATGGGTGGCGAAAACTCTAAGATTACAGACACGGTAAAAACAGTTTTACTGGAAGCGGCTACCTTTAATGGAGCAAATATTCGTAAATCAGCAAAAAGATTGGGACTTCGAACGGATGCGTCTGGAAAGTTTGAAAAAGGATTGGATCCTAGAAATGCGGAAAAAGCTATTAATAGAGCTTGCCAATTGATTCAACAACTAGAATGTGGAGACGTAGTTGGAGGAATGATTGACGTAAAAGTGCCATTAAAGGAGCTAAATAGAATTGCTTTTCATCCGGATCAGATTAATAAGCTTTTAGGAACAGAAATATCTCGTGAGGAAATGTTGGAGACCTTTTCAAGACTTGAATTAGAGGTAGAGAAAGATGAAATCATCATTCCATCTTTTCGTCAAGATTTAGAAGGAATGGCAGATATAGCTGAAGAGGTTGCAAGATTCTACGGATATGATAAAATTCCAACAACGCTACCAAGTGGGGAGGCAACAACCGGAAAACTTCCCTTTAAATTGAGAATTGAAGAAAAGGCCAGAGATATTGCTGAATATTGTGGATTTTCTCAAGGAATGTGTTATTCCTTTGAAAGTCCAAAAGTATTTGATAAATTAACATTATCTGAAAATGCACCTGAAAGAAATGCAATTGTTATTATGAATCCTTTAGGGGAAGATTTCTCGATCATGAGAACAATTTCTTTAAATGGAATGTTAACATCACTAGCAACTAACTATAATCGAAGAAATAAAGATGTAAGATTATATGAATTAGGTAATATTTATCTGCCAAAACAAATGCCTCTTACAGAATTACCGGAAGAAAGAATGCAATTTACACTTGGAATGTATGGTGAAGGTGACTTTTTCACAATGAAAGGTGTTATGGAAGAGTTCTTTGATTGTGTGGGAATGAAGGAAAAGCCAGAATATGATCCAAACGCTGGTAAAGTTTTTTTACATCCAGGACGTCAAGCGAATATTATATATAAGGGAATTATCGTTGGATATTTAGGAGAACTTCATCCAGAAGTTTTAGATAATTATGATATTGGAATAAAAACATATATAGCCGTGCTTGATATGCCTTCCATTGAACCATTTACTACGTTCGAACGTAAATTTGAAGCAATCGCAAAATATCCAGCAGTTTCTCGAGATATTAGTATGGTTGTTCCGAAGGAGATTTTAGTTGGACATATTGAAAAGATGATAACCCAGCGTGGGGGAAAATTATTAGAGTCCTATCAATTATTCGATATCTATGAAGGATCACAGATAAAAGAAGGATATAA
Source organism: Lachnospiraceae bacterium (assembly GCA_035270785.1). Taxonomy (GTDB): domain Bacteria; phylum Bacillota; class Clostridia; order Lachnospirales; family Lachnospiraceae; genus DATESN01. Next base: position 84,835 of record DATESN010000123.1, read on the forward strand.
ATCGGTTGCTTATTCCATTACTTTTCGGGGAAAAGATAGAACTTTAGAAGATAATGATGTTTCGTTAGCCATGAAGAAGATTCTAAATGGACTTGAAAGTATGGGGATTGAACTTAGAAAGTAACTTAGGAAGTAACTTTCTAAGTAAAAATTTAAAAAGAGATTGACAAAAGTCAAATTCCACATTATCATTAATTTAATGTAATAAAGCGTAAACCGTAGAGTAAGAATAGTAAATATCAATTAGTTTGTTTCAGAGAGTCTCAGATAGTGGAAATGAGATACAAAGGTGATGTTGAATGGACTTATGAGGTCGGGAAGAAAAGCAATTGCTTAGTAATGCCCGCCGGGATGTTAACCCGTTATCAAGTAACAATGCATGAAGGTGCATGAATGAGTGGATGAGCAATCATCAAGCTGGGTGGTACCGCAGAAGTTTATTAGACTTTTGCCCCTGTAATTAGGGGCAAGGGTCTTTTTTTACGTGTTTTCATACTCTTAAACCAATTAATTTCAATAACGAAAAGGAGAAATACACTATGAAGAAAGTTCCACACAAAATCATTTTAACCGAGGATCAGATGCCAAAACAATGGTATAATTTGCGTGCAGATATGAAAGAGCTGCCAGATCCACTTTTAAATCCAGGGACTATGAAACCATTAAAAGAAGAGGAACTTTATCCTATTTTTGCTAAAAAGCTCTCTCATCAGGAAATGGATAATGAAACCCGTTATGTTGATATTCCAGAAGAGGTTCAAGAATTCTATAAAATGTATCGGCCGTCCCCATTGATTCGAGCATATAATCTAGAAAAATTCCTAGATACTCCTGCTAAGATTTATTATAAATTTGAGGGTAATAATACTTCGGGAAGTCACAAATTAAATTCAGCAATTGCACAGGCCTATTACGCAAAGGAACAAGGATTGAAGGGACTTACTACAGAAACTGGCGCTGGACAGTGGGGAACAGCATTAGCAGAAGCATGTGCATTTTACAACTTACCACTGATTGTTTATATGGTAAAGTGTTCCTATGAACAAAAACCTTTTCGTAAATCAGTAATTCAAACGTTTGATGCGAAGATTATTCCAAGTCCTAGTAACACAACGAATGTAGGACGTGCAATATTAAAGGCAAATCCAAATACAACAGGAAGCCTTGGATGTGCTATATCGGAAGCGGTAGAAACAGCCACAACCACGGAAGGGTATCGTTATGTACTTGGTTCTGTTCTTAATCAAGTGTTGCTTCATCAATCTATTATTGGTCTTGAAAGTAAGACGGCGTTAGAATTATATGATGAATATCCAGATATTATAATTGGTTGTGCTGGTGGTGGTTCAAATTTAGGAGGATTAATTGCTCCTTTTATGAAAGATAAAATAGAAGGAACTAAAAATCCAAGAATTATTGCAGTAGAGCCAGCATCTTGTCCATCGCTTACAAGAGGAAAATATGCTTATGATTTCTGTGATACTGGAAAAGTTACGCCACTTGCCAAGATGTATACGTTAGGATGCGATTATATTCCAGAAGCAAATCATGCAGGAGGCCTTCGCTATCATGGAATGTCACCTATTCTATCTAAGTTATACCATGATGGATTAATGGAAGCTATTTCAGTGGAGCAAAGCAAAGTATTTGAAACAGCAATTATGTTTGCAAAGCAAGAAACTATTTTACCAGCCCCAGAATCAGCTCATGCTATTTATGGTGCCGTTCAAGAGGCACTAAAATGCAAAGAAACAGGGGAATCAAAGACCATTCTATTTGGTTTGACAGGAACGGGTTACTTTGATATGGTTGCTTATCAATCCTATTTAGATAATACAATGAAAGATTACATTCCTACCGATGAAGAATTACAAGAAAGTTTTGATAAATTTATAAAAATTCCTGGAATTCAATAAAGAACCAATATTTGAAATGATGTTTGAAATAATGATAACCTAGACTTTGGAAAAACTTGTTTTTCATAATAGTCTAGGTTATACTTTATCTTGGGCATGCTAATATGCAGAAATAAGAATGAAGATTGGAGTAAGTAGAATGGAAAGAGAAAATACTTGGAATATATATAGTGAAAAACAATTACAAGAATTAGAACTGTTTACTAAGGATTATATGGATTTTTTAGATGCAGGAAAGACCGAAAGGGAATGCGCAGATATTATTGTTAATCTTATCGAAAAGGAAGGCTATGTTGAATTAGAAAAGTTAATGAAAAATAATCAATCTATAAAACAAGGAGATAAAGTCTATTCAGTTTGCATGAATAAAGCAGTTATTATGTTTCATGTAGGTAGCAAACCATTGGAAGAGGGTATGAATATTTTAGGTGCACATATCGATTCACCTCGCCTAGATGTGAAACAAAATCCATTATATGAAGACACAGGATTTGCCTATTTCGATACACATTATTATGGTGGTATCAAAAAGTATCAATGGGTTGCGTTACCACTTGCCATTCATGGAGTAATTGTAAAAAAAGATGGAACAACGGTAGAAGTCAATATAGGCGACGAAGAAGGAGACCCCGTTTTTTTCATATCTGATTTACTAATTCATTTATCAGAAGAACAAATGGAGAAAAAGGCAAGTAAAGTAATTGAAGGGGAAGCACTAGATATCATCATAGGAAGTAAACCGATTAAGATAGAAGAATCTAAGCAAGATAAAACGGACTTAGATATAAATGCAGATAAAGAAAATGAAGATAAAGAAAATGAAGATAAAAAAGCAGCTAAGGATGCTGTTAAAAAGGGAATTCTAGCAATCTTAAAAGAGACTTATGAAATGGATGAAGAGGATTTCTTATCGGCGGAGTTAGAAGTGGTTCCAGCAGGAACAGCAAAGGAAGCTGGCTTTGATAGAAGTATGATTATGGCTTATGGTCAAGATGATAGGGTATGTGCATTTACCTCATTAAGAGCGATGTTTGAGGTGGAAAATCCAGAGAGAACCACATGCTGTATCTTGACGGATAAAGAGGAAATAGGAAGTGTGGGAGCAACAGGAATGCGTTCTATGTTCTTTGAAAATAGCGTTGCAGAGTTTATTAATTTAATGGGCGAATATTCGGATCTATATTTGCGTAGATGCTTAAAAAATTCATGCATGCTTTCTTCTGACGTGACGACTGCTTATGATCCAAGTTTTGCCTTATGCTTTGATAAAAAGAACGTTGCCTATTTTGGTAAGGGAATGGTATTTAATAAATTTACAGGCTCAAAAGGAAAATCAGGTTCAAATGATGCAAATGCAGAATATATCGCTATGATTCGTAATATTTTAGAGAAAGATAATATAAACTTTCAATTTTCGGAACTTGGCAGAGTAGATCTTGGTGGCGGAGGAACAATTGCATATATACTTGCTTTATATGGAATGAATGTAATTGATTGTGGAGTAGCCGTTTTAAATATGCATGCTCCATGGGAAGTAACAAGCAAAGCCGATATTTATGAAACAAAACGAGGCTATGTGACATTTTTGGAAGGAGCATGCATGTAAATGTAATGATTGTTACATTAAATGTATGGAAAGTTTATGGAAACAATAAGAAAAAAAGATTTTTATTTTGATTTACCAGAGCAACTTATTGCACAGGATCCCCTTGAAGATAGATCAAGTTCAAGACTTCTTGTATTGGATAAAAGAAGTGGACAGGTATCCCATAAAGTTTTCAAAGATATGATTGATTATTTAGATTCGGGAGACTGTCTTGTTTTGAATAATACAAAAGTGATTCCGGCAAGATTATTAGGAGAACGAGAAGGTACAGGAGCAGCCATTGAAATTCTTTTATTAAAAAGAAGGGATCATGATATTTGGGAAACTCTTGTAAAACCTGGGAAAAAGGCTCAACCGGGCACTAAAGTAATTTTTGGAGAGGGATTACTAGTTGGAGAAATATTGGAAGTAGTGGAAGAAGGAAATCGGCTTGTTCAGTTTACCTATGAAGGCATCTTTGAGGAAGTGTTAGATAAATTGGGTGAAATGCCATTACCTCCCTATATTACCCATAAACTGCAAGATAAACAAAGATATCAAACGGTATATGCAAAACATGAAGGTTCTGCTGCGGCGCCCACAGCTGGGCTGCATTTTACCAATGAGTTATTAATGAAAATTCAAGAAAAAGGAATTGAAATTGTATATATTACTCTCCATGTAGGTCTTGGAACTTTTAGACCGGTTAAGGTAGAAAATATACTAGAACATCATATGCATTCAGAATTTTATCAAATCTCAAAAGATGCTGCAGATAAAATAAATTCTACAAAGAAAATGGGACATAAAGTGGTTTGTGTTGGTACAACAAGCTGTAGGACGATTGAAAGTGCAGCGGATGAAAATGGAAGAGTAAAAGAAGGATTTGGTAATACAGAAATCTTTATATATCCGGGATATGTGTTCAAGGTATTAGATTCTCTGATTACTAATTTTCATTTACCAGAATCGACACTTATTATGTTAGTATCAGCTCTTGCAAGTAAAGATATGGTACTGAATGCATATAAAAGTGCAATCGAAGAAGAATATCGGTTTTTTAGTTTCGGTGATGCTATGCTTATTCACTAATTTCAACTGTTTTCTTTACAAAAAAAAGGAATTAGTATAAGATATTTCTAGAAGTCAGTCATGGAGATGGGTAATCTATTAACGTGTGTGAGAGGAGTAAAAGGAGACGGTATGGAAGAAAGAAGAAAAAATACAAGATTAGGCCTTGAGTCTAAGTTAATCATGAAACGCTTAGATGGTGGTGGACATGAAGAAGTAACAATTGATATTATTGATGTTTCAAAAACAGGAATTGGATTTAATTGTAAAACCCCTTTAGTAATTGGAGCTGTTTACGAAGCATTTCTAACTATTTGGACAAAAGAAGTGTTACATGCATTTATAGAAATTGTGCGTATTGAAAAAGAGCAAAATGACTTTATATATGGTGGTATCTTTGTTGGAATGCCTGAGATGGATTCTCAAAGAATCGAAGTATATAAAACAATAGAAGATATGAAATAAATGTTCAGAAAAAGAGTTGTTAATCAATAGTAATTATAAAAATCCCTCCAATCAGATTGGAGGGATTTCTTAGCATAAACGAAATAGGTCTTTGTGAAAATCAGGATAACTGATAGAAACACATTGAAAACCTAGAATGTTTGTTGTTCCAGTTGCATTTATTCCTGCAATAGCAAAACTCATGGCGATACGATGATCTAAGTAAGAATCTATGGTTGCACCTGTTAAAGGGGTGCCACCTTCAATAATCATTCCATCATCCGTTCCTATAATAGTGGCGCCCATGGCAGAAAGATTTGTTACCATGGCATCGATTCGATTGGATTCTTTGATTTTTAATTCTCCTGCGTCTTTAATAATGGTAGTTCCATTGGCAAAAGCAGCCATAACTGTGATAATCGGAATTTCATCAATTAAGGTTGGAATGATTGCGCCTTCTATTGTTATTCCATGAAGTGAACTTGTTTTTACTAAGATATCGGCAGTAGACTCTCCATTCCTTGTTCGTTTGTTTAATAGTGTTAGATTGCCTCCCATTTGCTGTATCACCGATATAATTCCCGCTCTGGTGGAATTCGTTAAAACATTTTTTAAAAGAATTTCAGAATTAGGAGTAATTAATCCAGCAACCATAAAATAAGCGGCAGATGAGATGTCACCGGCAACATCTATCATTTGTCCTACCAATTTAGGGAGAGGTTCAATTGTAGCCGTAGTATTTTCAGTTGTCACACAAGCTCCAAAGTAATTCAACATGATTTCCGAGTGATTACGACTGATGAAAGGTTCACTGATACTTGTTTTATTGTCAGCATAAAGTCCAGCCAAAAGAATTGCTGATTTCACTTGAGCGGAAGATATGTTTGACTGGTAGTGAATACCATGAAGGTTTTTACCTGTTATTAGTAGTGGTGCGCAGTCATTATGATGAATGCTTTGTATGTTTGCACCCATCATAGAAAGCGGCTCTATAATTCTTTTCATGGGTCTTTTTTGAATGGACTCATCGCCAGTTAATGTACAGTCAAAGGTTTGTCCTGATAGGATTCCGGAAATAAGACGGGTAGTCGTTCCGCTATTGCCGGCATCTAAAATAGTAGTCGGTTTTGATAAACCATGAAGACCTTTTCCGTGAATATATATTTTATCAGTGGTGTTTTCAATTTGAATTCCCATACTTCTGAAACAATGAATGGTTGATAAACAGTCAGAACCTTGAAGAAAGTTAGTTATTTCAGTTAACCCATTGGCTAAAGAACCAAACATGATAGCACGATGTGAGATGGATTTATCTCCTGGCACAAAAATTTCTCCTTTTAATGATTGAACTTTCATGAATTTCATAAAAAATGTTCCTTTCCATATCTAGATATATAGATTTTTTTAAAATCAAATTACATTTCTACAGTTATCGTTTATAGACAAGATAGCCTTGATTCTTTAATAAGATAACAGAATCAGTTAAAGATTCTTCCTTATAAAATTCTATTCGTAAAACTCCTTCTTCAAATTCACGATTATGAACAATTCCAATGTTTTTCAAGCTGATGTTATGATTTGCTAAAATAGTAGCAATCGTTGCAATAACACCTGGCTCATCAGGAATATCAACATAGATGATATAAAGTTTTTTAATAGGGCCACTAGATGCATCTATAAATGAATCACGATAATTTCTAGCACCATCAAATAATTGATATAATTTTAATTGATTTTTTTCAAGTAAATGTTCTTGAATTAATGTCAAAGCATTGATGTAATCATTTAATAAAAGTGATATGTTATCTTGATTTTCAATGCTTATTTGCTGCCACATTGTAGCAGAGGAAGATGAAATCCTTGTGATATCTTTGAAACCTCCAGCTGCAATTAAATTCATAATTCCGTCTTTTGTATCTGAATCTTTCACTAGATTAACTAAAGCAGCAGCGACGATATGGGGTAAATGGCTTACTGCAGCAGTTACATAGTCGTGTTCCTTATATCCAAGAATAAGAGGTATAGCACCTAAAGAAAGGACCAATTCCTTATATTGATTTATTTTTTCAGGAGAAACCAAAGGAGTAGGAGTTAAAATATAATAGGCGTTTTCCAATAATCGATTGGTGGAATTGACATATCCTGTTTTTTCACTGCCGGCCATAGGATGACCACCAATAAATTGTTTTTCTAACCCTAACAGTTTTATATTATTATGAATATCTGTTTTAACACTACCCACATCTGTAATTAAACAGGATGGGGGTAAAAGATCTTTTACGAATAAAAGGTTTTTAATATTGCTTGTAATAGGAGCACATAGAAATAAATAATTACACTTGGAAAAATCGGTTAATTCGATGGAATTGGATATGACATCAATAACCCCTTCTTTTTTTGCAAAAGAAAGGGTTCCTGGATTAGGATCAAAGGCAATAATGGTTGATTCATCACCAAAAGCCCGTTTGATAGATTTAGCAATGGAACCACCAAGTAAACCAAGACCAATAAAACAACAAGTAATTTTATTCATACAGACTCCTATAAAAATTCTTTAAATTTTCGATTTACAAGATCACAGAAAGGTTTTAATTCTTTGGTAAGCAAATTAAAGTTATCAAATGTTAAGGACTGTGGTCCATCACTTAGTGCGTGAGCAGGATCGTCATGCACTTCAATCATAAGACCATCAGCACCGCATGCCACAGCAGCTTTTGCCATAGCCGGCACATATTTATAAGCACCAGTAGAATGAGAAGGATCAACAATGACAGGTAAATGAGTTTTTTCTTTTAAAACAGGAACAGCACTTAGATCCAAGGTATTTCTTGTAGCAGTTTCAAAGGTACGAATACCTCTTTCACATAATACTACATTTGGGTTGCCTTCGGCAATAATATATTCAGCAGCATTCAACCATTCATCAATGGTTGCACTAAGCCCTCTTTTTAATAAAACGGGGAGACCAGATCTGCCAGCTTCTTTTAACAAATAGAAGTTTTGCATATTTCTTGCTCCAATTTGAATCATATCAACATATTTAACAGCAGCATTAATAGCATCTAAGCTTACTATTTCGCATATAGTTGAAAGACCTGTTTCTTTTTTAGCTTCCTGCATATATTGAAGGCCATCTTCTTCCAATCCTTGAAAGGCATAAGGAGAAGTACGAGGTTTGTAAGCACCACCACGAAGCATGGTAGCACCAGCATTTTTAACTTGTCTTGCAATGAGAAGTAATTGTTCTTTTGTCTCAACAGCACAAGGGCCAGCCATTATTGTTAAATTATTAGGACCAATTTCGGTGTTGCCAACTTTTACTGTAGTGGATTCTGGATGGAATTTCTTGTTAGCTAATTTGTAACTTTCAGAAACGGGTATAATCTTATCAACATCTTTAAAAACAGATAAGTTATCGTGAGCTAGAACTCCGTTATTACCTATTAATCCAATAATGGTTACTTCAGCGCCCTTTGATAAATGGACTTGTAATCCTTTGCTTTCAATATAGCTTATAACAGTAGCAATACTGGATTGCGCTGCATTTGGTTTCATTACAATAATCATGTTAGGGCTCCTATCTTCCTGATTTGGCAGGATAAAAAATAAAATTGACAAAGTCATAGTTTTAGTTTAGCAATTAGACGCTTTAAAGTGTAAAAGCAACTATAGAAAATATACTACTTTAAAGTGCGAAAGTCAATCAGATAATTTCATGCAAAGATTTTATAAGTTAAATGATAATTAAAAAGAAATATACAAATTGAATGATATAACTTGCAAAGGAATAGAATAATTAGTAAAATATACCTATGGGTAACGAGGAAATTATAATGGTAAGGAATAAAAGTGTCAAGTTGCCTAAAAATGTAGAATATTGGAGGAATTTATATGAATATTTATACAACGGATAGGATTCGAAACGTGGTTGTGCTTGGCCATGGTGGATGCGGTAAGACTAGTATGGTAGAAGCCATGGCGTATTTAGCAGGAATTACCTCTCGTATGGGTAAAATCACAGATGGTAATACCATTAGTGATTATAGCAAAGAAGAGCAGAACAGACATATTTCCATAAGTACCTCTTTAGTTCCCATAGAGTGGGAAGGTTATAAAATAAATCTTCTTGATACTCCGGGGTTTTTTGATTTTGTAGGTGAAGTGGAAGAAGCCGTTAGTGCAGCAGATGCGGCTATTATTGTTATTTCTGGTAAGGCTGGAGTTGAAGTTGGTACGGATAAAGCATGGGAAATTTGTGAAAAATATAAACTTCCTAGGATGATATTTGTTGCGGATATGGATGTTGATAATGCATCATTTAGACAAGTTGTTGAAGAATTAACCCTAAAGTATGGTAAAAAGATGGCACCATTTCACTTACCAATTCGTGAAAATGAAAAATTTGTAGGGTACATAAATGTGATTAGTGAAACGGGAAATAGATGGCAAGGAAAAGAAGTAGTAAAATGTGATATTCCTGACTATAGTAGACAAAATCTACAATTATGTCGTGACACCCTACTAGAAGCGGTAGCAGAAACAAGTGAAGAAAGAATGGAACGCTACTTTAATGGGGATACTTTTTCAGAAGCAGAGATACGATCAGTACTTCGATTAAATATTAATGATGGAAGCATCATACCTATGTCCATGGGATCCAATATCTTATGTCAAGGTATCTATACATTATTAGATGATATTGTAAAATATATGCCTAGTCCTGAAAACAAAGAAAAAATTGGAATAAACATAAAAACAATGGAAGAATTTCAAGGAAATTATGATATTTCAAAAGCAAAATCTGCATATATATTTAAAACGATTGTAGATCCCTTTATCGGCAAGTATTCCTTGATTAAGATTTGTTCAGGCGTACTAAAGTCAGACGATACGATTTATAATTATGAAAAAGATGTGGAAGAAAAAGTTAGTAAGTTATTTGTATTACGGGGAAATAAACCATTGGAAGTAAGTGAACTACATGCAGGTGATATTGGAGCCATTGGAAAACTTTCGGCCGCAAGAACGGGAAATACGTTATCAACTAAAGCAACCATAATTAGTTATGAAAAGGCTGATATATCAACACCGTATACATATATGAGATACAAAGCAACAAATAAAGCAAATATTGATAAGATTTCCACAACCCTACAAAAAATGATGCATGAAGATTTAACGTTAAAAGTTGTCAATGATGCTGAAAATAGACAAATGTTATTGTATGGTATTGGGGAACAGCATCTTGAAGTTGTAGCAAGTAAGCTATTAAACGAATATAAAGTACAAATAGAATTAAGTAAGCCAAAAGTTGCTTTTCGAGAAACGATTAAGAAAAATTCGGATGTAGAATATAAGTTTCGTAAACAATCAGGTGGACATGGGCAATATGGTCACGTTAAGATTCGGTTTGAACCATCCCTTGATATAGAAAAGCCATATATTTTTGAACAAGTGGTGGTTGGTGGAGCAATTCCAAAAAACTTTTTTCCAGCGGTAGAAAAAGGAATGCAAGAATCGGTAGTCAAAGGTCCACTAGCAGCATATCCAGTAGTTGGAGTTAAGGCAATCTTATATGATGGATCGTATCATCCTGTTGATTCCTCAGAAATGGCATTTAAAATGGCAACAATACAAGCATTTAAAAAAGGGTTTATGGAAGCAAGCCCAATATTACTAGAGCCTATTGCTACTTTAAAGGTGACCGTTCCAGAACATTATGCAGGAGATGTGATGGGAGATCTCAATAAAAGAAGGGGGCGCGTACTTGGAATAAATGCTGCGGAAGATGGTAAAAAGATGGTAGAAGCTGATATTCCAATGATCGAGTTATTTGGATATTGTACGGATCTTCGGTCTATAACAGGTGGGAGAGGTGATTTTTCATATGCATTTTCTCGTTACGAACAGGCACCAAAGGATGTTCAGGATAAAGAAGTAGAAGCTCGTGCTAGCAAAGTAAACGAGGGTAACCAAGAAGCATAATAGAGTAATTACTTTTATAGAAATAACAGTACTTATCGTAAGTTTCATTATGGTAGGTACTGTTTTAAATTATAAATAAAATGGATATTATTTGATATGAAAATGATAGTGTGCTATGATAAAAACCAGTAAAACACATGTAAGAAATGTAGATTGGGGTATTTATGAAAGAGGTTTTTATAAAAAAAATAATTAGAAAAGTTATTGTTGTGATATTACTATTACTAGTAGCATTTATCTATTACTACTTAACATTGCCTGCTATCAATATTCATTCCGCAGGATTTTGGTTCTTTTTTATGTTTATGATTTTTGTTTTAAATGGAATGTGGCTGTTTAAAAAGAAACGAAAAGAGTTTGCGGGCTTTTCAAAAGATGGAATACAATTGGATATGCAAATGTTTAAAGATATAAAATTTGGTATTTTATTATTGGTAATTGTATTTGCCATGTATATAATTGGTAGTATTTTATCCTCGCCTATTATTAATGCAAAAAAATATCAAAGGCTTATGACCATTGAAAAGCGTGTATTTACAGAAGATGTTCAGGAAGTGGATTTTAGTACAATTCCTCTTTTAGATAAAGATTCTGCTTCTTTATTAGGCAATAGAAAAATGGGTAGCATTGTGGAGATGGTATCACAATTCGAAGTGGATGATGACTATACTCAAATTAATTATAATGATAAACCTGTACGGGTTACACCTTTGAAATATGCTAGTACAATCAAATGGATTACCAATCAAAAAGAAGGTATTCCAGCATACATTTTAATTGATATGACAAATCAAAACACTTCATGTATCAATTTAACAGAGGGAATTAAATTTTCAAAATCAGAACATTTTAACCGTAATTTATATAGACATTTGAGATTTAATTACCCCACCTATATTTTTGATGATCAAATCTTTTTTGAAATAGATGATGCAGGGATTCCTTACTGGGTATGTCCAGTTAAGAAGTTCAATATAGGACTATTTGGTGGCCAAACAGTGGGAAGAGTAGTTTTATGTAATGCCGTAACAGGAGAGTGCACTGATTATGCTATTAATGATGTACCACAATGGATTGATAAAGTGTATTCTGCAGAATTATTAACAAAGTTATATGATTATTCAGGTTCTTTAGTAAATGGATATTTAAATAGTATTCTTGGTCAAAAAGGTTGTTTGAAGACAACCAATGGCTATAATTATATTGCCTTAGAAGATGATGTTTGGGTATACACAGGAGTAACGAGTGTAAGTGGGGATCAATCAGTAATTGGTTTTGTTTTAATGAATCAAAGAACAATGGAGACAAGGTTTTATACCATTGAAGGGGCCATTGAAGATTCGGCAATGTCTTCGGCAGAAGGTCAAGTTCAACATTTGGGATACGATGCTACTTTTCCATTATTACTAAATATTGCAAATGAACCAACTTATTTTATGGCATTAAAAGATGAAGCTGGATTAGTTAAAAAATATGCAATGGTAAATGTTCAAAAGTATCAGGTAGTGGCAACAGGGGATACTGTGAAAGAATGTGAAAAAGAGTACACAACGCTTTTAAACACCAGCGGCATTGTTTTGAATGTAATTGGAGAAAATAAGAATGTGAAAGGTGAAATAACTGCGCTGGCATCTGTTGTAATAGAAGGTAGCACACATATCTATTTATGTATTGGTGAAGGTGGTAATATCTATGATGTGGATCTATTAAATCAAGAACTAATATCCATCATTAAATACAAAATTGGAGATAAGGTTTCGATACATTATTTGGATGATATTGGATTAAAACCTGTAGTTTCCATAGAATAAAAACATTGACAATGGGTGTAAGAAAGCTTAAAATACAACTTGTTAAATGCAAGGAATCGTAAGAGCTTATCTTTTATCAGAGAGTGCAATAGCCCTTTCGTCTCTAGAATAGAAACGAAGGGGCTTTATCAGTTTATTAGGAGGATATAAATATGGCTGTTCCATATAATCACAGAGAAATCGAACAAAAATGGCGCAAAAAATGGGAGATAAATCCTGTTAATGTGAATGATGGTAAAAAACCAAAATATTATTGCTTAGATATGTTTCCTTATCCATCAGGAAATGGACTCCATGTGGGTCATTGGAGAGGATATGTTATATCAGATGTATGGAGTCGATATAAATTATTAAATGGTCATTATATCATTCATCCAATGGGCTGGGATGCCTTTGGATTGCCAGCAGAGAATTATGCTATTAAAATGGGTGTTCATCCTGCCAAATCAACAGCGGAGAATGTATCTAATATAAAAAGACAAATAGATGAAATTGCTGCGTTATATGATTGGGACATGGAAGTAAATACTACGGATCCAAATTTTTATAAATGGACCCAATGGATATTCGTGAAAATGTTTAAGGCGGGACTGGCATATGAAAAACAAATGCCAATTAACTGGTGTCCTTCTTGTAAAACGGGACTAGCAAATGAAGAAGTTGTAAATGGTCAGTGCGAACGCTGTGGAACAGATGTTACAAAGAAAAACCTAAAACAGTGGATGTTAAGAATTACAAAATATGCGGATCGATTATTGGAAGATTTGGATAAACTTGACTGGCCAGAGAAGGTTAAAAAGATGCAAGGGGACTGGATCGGTCGTTCTTATGGTGCTGAAGTTGAATTTAAAGTTGACGGAAAAGATGAAAATATTGTAGTATATACCACCAGACCAGATACCTTGTTTGGTGCAACCTTTCTTGTGCTTGCACCGGAACATGCATTGGCCAGTGTACTTGCTACAAAGGAAACAAAAGACAACGTGGAACAATACATTTATGATGCTAGTATGAAATCAAATATAGACAGACTTCAAGATAAAGAAAAGACAGGAGTTTTTTCAGGAACATATGCAATTAACCCATTAAACGGAGCACAAGTTCCAATATGGATATCAGATTACGTTCTTGCTGATTATGGCACAGGAGCTATTATGTGTGTACCTGCTCACGATGACAGAGATTTTGAGTTTGCCAAAAAATTTGATATACCAATTATTCAAGTTATTGCTAAAGATGGAATAGAAACGAAAGATATGCAAGTTGCCTATACAGAAGCCTCTGGAATTATGATTAATTCTGGGGATTGGAATGGCATGGAATCATCTGTTCTAAAAAAGGAAGCTCCTATGATCATAGAGAATAAGGGATTTGGTAGAAAAACCACGAATTATAAACTTCGTGATTGGGTATTTAGTCGTCAACGTTATTGGGGCGAACCGATTCCAATTGTACATTGTGAAACATGTGGATGTGTTCCTGTTCCAGAAGAACAACTTCCATTATTATTACCAAATGTAGAAACATATCAGCCAACAGGAACAGGTGAATCACCCCTTGCAGATATTGACGAATGGGTAAACACAACTTGCCCAAGTTGTGGTGGTCCTGGAAAGCGTGAAACAAATACAATGCCTCAATGGGCAGGATCTTCTTGGTATTTTTTACGTTACGTGGATAGTCATAATAAGGAAGAACTTGTAAATAAGGAAGTAGCCCATAACCTATTACCGGTAGATATGTATATAGGTGGTGTGGAACATGCAGTGCTCCATTTATTATATTCGAGATTTTATACAAAGTTCTTAAATGACATTGGTGTTATAGACTTTGATGAACCTTTTACAAAATTATTTAATCAAGGAATGATTACTGGTAAAAATGGTATAAAGATGAGTAAATCAAAAGGAAATGTGGTATCTCCAGATGATTTGGTAAGAGATTATGGTTGTGATTCTTTAAGACTTTATGAATTGTTTGTAGGTCCACCTGAACTAGACTCAGAATGGGATGATAGAGGAATTGAAGGTGTTTATCGTTTTATAACAAGATTATGGAATTTGATTATGAATAACAAAGATAAAAACGTTGTTGCAACACCTGAAATGATGAAGGTTCGCAATAAAATGATTTATGATATTACATTTAGATTAAACAGCTTTAGTTTAAATACGGTTGTATCAGGGTTTATGGAATATAATAACAAATTAATAGAGATGTCAAAAGATGGTGGTATTGATAAAACAACATTGGAAACTGCAATTATCTTGCTTGCACCATTTATTCCACATGTATCAGAAGAACTTTGGGCAGAACTTGGACATTGCGAAAGTGTTTTTACAAATCAATGGCCAATCCATGATGAAAAAGCAATGATTGACAATGAAAAAGAAGTTGCTGTTCAAATTAATGGCAAGACTAAAATAGTTATTAAAGTTTCCGCGGATATTGAAAAAGAAGCAGCAATTGCAGAAGGCAAACTCGCATTAGGTAGTAAACTAGAGGGAACCATTATAAAAGAGATTTATGTACCAGGTCGTATTATTAATATTGTGGTAAAATAGGGTTTTTATAAAAAAAGAAAGGGCGCTTCGTAACTAAGTTTTAGTTATGAAGCGTCAATTACTTTTTAGTCTACGTATCTTTGTATTATTTTCTCAAAGACATAATTTTATTAATTTTATTTATCTCTTCTGGGGTGCTATGTTTTCGGAGTACAAGAACAATTGCGTCCATTTCTTCCTTGCTAAATTGAATGTTGTTATCTTTTCCAAATTTAGTAATGGATAATAAGAAGGGAAGCATCTCTTTTTGGGTAAGGTTTTTACCATCAAACACCATTTTCTGAAGAAATTCAAGTTTTGCTTTTGGAATGTGAGATAAGCTGGAATCGGACATCCAGTCTAATTGATTCATAATAATTCACCTCCGATGATTGATTTTAAAATTTACATTTGATTGGATTTCATTCATTAGAATCTCCTTGCATAGAATTAAACATTTCAAACATAGATTGTTGTTCTGGCGTTAAGATACCCATTAACATATCCATGGGGTTAAAGGCTGAACTTTCAGAAGAGGAATCTGAATTTTGATTCGACATATTTTTAAAAAGATCCATGGTCTGTGTCATCTCCTGAATCATTTTCATGGAACTAAACATAGTTTGAATTTGTTCTAGCTTCTGCTTTTCATCATTGGTACAATACCCTTTTATTTCATTGCATAGGTTGGAAATATCAATATCTTTTTTTTGATCCTCACAACTACAAATACCATATGATTTCTTTTTAAAATGTTGAATGGTATGGCTGAATTCTAGATATTTAATAAAGGGTGCAAGAGTTTTGTTTGTTTTCGAATCGGAATAATACATTAGTATTTTGAGTATTTGAATATGATTGTTTGTAAACAAGGAATCAAAAGAATATATTTTATCAGAAGGAGAAGGAGCAGAAATAGTATTATGTATGTTATCTTGTTCCATATTCAAAATTCCTCCTTATCACAAAAATCTATGTTTAAAATGCAACAAATATGATAGTATCCGAAAGATAAAATAATTGTTCTAAGTGCATTTGTATTGACAAGAAAATAGGCCTCCATAGAAGCCTATTTTATCGGTATGTTTTTTACTGAACTAGAAGATGGAATTTCCACCACCACAGCAGCAGCTAAGGATAAGAATTAAGGGAAGAATACCTTCACAACCATTGTTGTTTCCACAACCATTGTTATTTCCGCCACCAAGTAAACCGCCACCATTTCCACCACAACATGATAAAAGAAGAATAATTAATAAAATACCGCCACATCCACCATTATTATCTGGTTTTGTGTCACAACCACAATGTGTTGCTGTTAAGTCACTCATGTTTTGCCTCCAAGATTTATATATAGTTCATTTTATGTGTAATGCTTGGCAATGTTTCTACATTTTAAATATATTTTTAAAAATTTTTTAAAAAGTTATATTATTATATCTTGTAAAAACTATTGAATTTATTTCAATATATAGTAATATATAAATATATGTCTAAATGTATTAATGTTTACGAAAGGGACTAAAAGCATGATTGCTACAAGGTGGACGGTAGAAGGCCGCGTTTTTCAAAATCAAACTGATTATAATGCTGCTTTACGCGACCTAGATAAAATAAATAAGATACGAAAACAAGTTAACTTTAACAATTATAATGAATTAAATAAGTTATTTGACTTAGTTCAGTCGGGTGAACATCAATTTGAGAGTATCCTTGGAAGGGATTTTGACGATGAGATTTTTGAATTAATCGAATTACTGAAAACCAATACATCCTTAAAAAAAGAAAAGGAAAAGAAGAAGGGTTCTAGAGAAAAAAACAAAAAAAATAACAAAGTAACTATAAAGTTGGAAGATTATGATGAGGAATTTCGAAAAGAAATCATGAAGCAAATAAAGTTGCGTGAAAAAAGACGAAAACTTATGATTAGTTTTTTCTCTATCCTTGCTATATGTTGTATTGGCTACTTTGTTTTTTATTCTTATATGTCTGATAAAAACCAAAAAGATTTTGATAAATTGGCTTCCCTCAAGGAAATGACTTCCCAAAGTGAAGTTGCTGTTAAAGAAAAAAATGAAAAATCAAAGGATATCATTAGTAAACAAAATCAAGAGGAAATTGTGATACCAGAAATTTTAGAAAAATACAAAACTTTATATAATAAAAATAAAAGACTAATTGGATGGTTAAAAATTGACGATACTATAATAGACTACCCAGTGTTACAGTCTAGTAGTTCAGAATATTATCTAGATCATAATTTCAATCAAGAATATGATAAAAATGGAAGTATCTTTTTGGATCCTCAATGTAATATACTAGATCGTAGTGATAACTTGATTGTTTACGGACACCATATGCAATCTGGCAAAATGTTTGGTTCATTAGAAAAATATAAAGATGAAGATTTTTATAAAAAACATCCTCTGATTTCTTTTGATACAATTTATGAAGAAGGCAGCTATCAAATTATATATGTGTTTCGTTCTCGAATCTACAATGAGGAAGATGTTGTGTTTAAATATTATCAATTTATTAATGCCTCGTCTGAGACAGAGTTTAATTCAAATATGGAAGAAATGTCAAAAATGTCATTATATAATACAGGAGTTACAGCAAGATATGGGGATGAATTATTGACGCTTTCTACCTGCGACTATCAGGAAACGAATGGCAGATTTATTGTTGTTGCTAAGAAAATACCGTAAATACCTAAGGGTAAAGGAGAATTACGATGTCTAAAAAGCCACCTAAGATAAAAATAAATAAAAAGTCTATTCGGGTAATACGAAAAACACTG
Organism: Lachnospiraceae bacterium; assembly: GCA_035270785.1. Taxonomy (GTDB): domain Bacteria; phylum Bacillota; class Clostridia; order Lachnospirales; family Lachnospiraceae; genus DATESN01. The sequence continues at coordinate 102,990 of DATESN010000123.1, forward strand.
GGAGCAATTTGTCTCATAACAGCAATTATTGTAGCCGCCATACCCATTCCTGAATTGGAAGCGATAGGAGGAGCGCCAGGGGATACTTCTGTTGTAGATATTGTATATTCCGTATCGGATAATCCGACAATAACCCCTCTTGTTCCTGGAAGTGAGAAGATTGAGAAGGCTTATACAATTTATCAGCTTTCTAATGGAAAATGGCTGTTAGACTGGTTATACGAATATTACATATACAGCGATAGTTATGCGGTAATTAGTAAATACAATAGTAATTTCACACCAACGAATGGTTCCTTAAATATTGATGTAAATGTTATAAAAGCATATCCGCAATTCAAATCAACTGAAATTACAGAATTTTTCAGTGTTGCAAACAGTGGAAATAATGTATTAGCGGATGAAGAATTGCAAGTGTACTACCCTGTTGAATATGGTGTATATTTAGAGTTACTTAAGGCCTATAATAAGGATCCAGTAAATGAAGTAGCACCTACACCCCTTGACAAAAGGGCAAAGGATCTTTCTACAGCACAAAAATACTCTTATTTTTGCGAACATACAGAATATACCACGGGAAGCAATGTCTATTCATTAAAAGGGTATACGTTAGTTGAAGTTACTGATAAAACACCTGAAGCAGAGATAACAACTTTCATACCTAGAATGGGTACAGAGTTTTTTACGGCAGATGCGGATAAAGATGTCATTATGTATATTGGCGACAAAGCATTTGAAAATGCAACTAAAATAACTAATTTAACAATACCTAGTGAGGTTCAAATTATAGGTAATAGTGCATTTAAAAATGCCTCTGGTATAAAAAGCATTACAGTATACTCCACAACCATAGGAAATCATGCATTTCAAGGATGTTCATCCCTAACAAATGTAACGATTCAAGGGGGAACAACGGTAATTGGTACAGAAGCATTTCGAAACTGTAATTCATTACAAACCATAAGTTTGCCTTATAGTATTGAAATAATTGGAGAAGGTGCTTTTGCAAATTGTGGATATTTAAGAACGGCTGATATGTCAGGAATAACTCGAATCTTAGAGATTGATAAATTTGCTTTTTATGACTGTTATGCATTAAACACAGTGAAGTTTTGTTCTACCACACATGAAATTCAGGATGGTGTATTTGCCGTTAAGACAGGTGTGAATGGAACTTGGACATCCATTGTGTTTCCAGATAATGTTGAAATTCTAGGCGATTTTGTATTAAGTGGAAGAAGTAATTTAAAAGATGTTACCATGCCAAGCTCTTTTGGTATTTTTGATTCCAATAACGAACTTGGATCTGGGTTCTTTAGAGGTTGTATTAATCTCAATTGGGTAAACTTTCCAGATAATAAAACAGGATCTTGTGGTTATGCTTCCTTTGAAACAAATACCTTTATTGATGTTCTTACACCTGGTTTTTATATTCGTGGTCCTGAAAAGGATCCAGCTGGCGGGATTGCATATCCTAGATTGGATGCAAGAGCGGCTGCAATACCGTATGTATATATTGATGAATTTGGAAAGGAATGCTATGAAGCTGGAAATGGTAGTTATCTGTATTTAGTAGATGCAGATGGTTATTTACAATCCTGTAGTCTAATAGTGGCCGAAACATTATTTGATGGAACTATTGAGGTTCCTAGTGCTGTGGGAGATATTAAGGTAATTGGAATAGCGGAAGACTGTTTTAATAATGAAAAAATATATAAAAATTTAAAGCGTTTAATTATTAATGACGACTCTGTAACAACGATTTCTGACGGAGCTTTTAAAGGATATCCGGCATTAGAGTATGTTCAAATTGGTAATTCTGTAAAAAGTATTGGAGCAAATGCATTTGCTGATTGTACAAAACTAACAGAAGTACACTTTAATACTCCAAAGAATGGATATTCAGGATTTATTATAGGTGTTGATGCCTTCGCGACGACGGGTGACAGCTTAATATTTTATGGAGATATTAATTCGAACTATGCTCCATTTACCTGGGCAATGGAAGAAAACAACTTCATGGATCCTGTAAGAAAGATTCGTGTATGCTATAAATCCAATGCTCCAACAAAGTTAACGGTTATGAGAGATAATGTAACTGGTTTAGTTACATTAGTAGATTATCCACATTATGAACAAATTGATGAAAATGTAATTTCTGCATATGAAGCTATTTTTATAAATGGAGATGAGACTGGAGAAATCGAAATCTCTGCAGATGATATCGCACTAGTGAAAGCAACACTCAATATTTCTATTCCGGCTGGAATTCAATCCATTGATACAAAAGCATATATGGCGGCAGGAGAAAATTATAATAATTGTACGAAATATTTATATTCTGACAATCCATATTATTCAACTTATAAAAACAATGGTCTCTTTAACGGCTACTACGGAGAAGGTAGTTCTGTAAGAGAATATCCAAATGGAAACAGTAAAGAGCTTGTGGATCAAGGGAATGACAGAATTCAAAGTATTACGATGGTGGATGTAGAATATCTTCCAGCCAATGCCTTTTATAGTTGTGAGAATCTTCAAGTAGTGTCATTGGGAAATGCTTGCGCAGACATTGGAGTTGCACCATTTGCTGGATGTACATCTCTTGGTAGTATTGCAGGGAACACCTATTATTCCTGTGTCAATGGTATCATCTACAGTAACAATGCAGATGATACAAAGAATATTGTGGAATGTTTATCAGGCCGTGGATTAACAGTAGGTGAAAAATATATTACAGTAGAATCAGATCCATTTATATCAAAAGTAACAACCATTGCAGAAGGAGCATTTCAAGATTGTACTGGAATTACTAGGGTAGACCTATCTACATTGAATCAACTTAAATCGATTCCTAAAACAAGTTTTGATGGTTGTAGTAATTTGAGAACCGTTATGTTACCTGATTCCATTACAGAAATTTTGGTAAATGCTTTTACCAATACAGCAACTGGTATTTCTGTTACGATTCCAGGAAAAGAAATGCAAATTGACAACAATGCCTTTGATTATGGAGAAGCATTGATTCGAACATATAAAAATACTGCAGCTGCAACGTATGCTAAAACATTTGGTCATGATCTGGAAATTATTGATGATATTTTTACGGTGTATTTCTTAGATTATGATAGCAATCAGTTAGGAGAAGTTCAGTATATTGAAAGTGGAAAAAGTGCAAAAGCTCCTGCTGATCCAACGCGTACAGGTTATAATTTTACGGGATGGTCACAAGCTTATAATAATATTATAAAGGATACCATCGTTATTGCCCTTTATACTATTAAACCCACAACTTCAGGCAATACAACAACCCCTGGAAATACAACAAAACCTACAACTTCATCGAATTCTACTTCAACGGATTCCGTGTCTGGAAATGCATTGTATCAATTGACGGTTGAAAGTGGTTCCGGTGATGGAAGTTATAAAAAGGGTATTCCCGTCATTATTAAGGCAGATGCAGCACCTAAGGGAAAAGTGTTTGACAAATGGATGGGTAGTTCATCAGATTTAAGTATCGGAAGTAGTATCAGTGAGACAACTACCATTATTATGCCGGCACATGAAGTAATTATGATTGCATCCTACAAAGACTCAACAGAAACAACAACGGGAAGTAATAGTGGCTCCACAACTGTTTCTGGCAATGGTAATTCATCTGGAAATAACAGTAGCAATGGGACCACGGTTGCTATTGATAAAAGTGGAATTTCTAACAAAGATATGGCATCTGCATCAGTGGAAGGATCTACTGATAATTATATTGTAAAGATATCAGATAGTGAAACAGCAAGACAGGCGGTAGAGGCAGCATTACTAAATGAGTATGGCACACTTGAAAATATCAGCTATTTTGCTATGGATATTAGTTTATATGATTCAACAGGTACAACAAAAATCACAGACACAACTGGCATCAAGGTTAATATTACCATGCCTATTCCAGACGACTTAATTGCATATGCAGGAAATAATAAGGCAGCCAGTGTTGTAAATGATAAACTAGATAAAATGACTCCAAAGTTTACAGCAATCGATGGAGTATCATGCATTACTTTTACTGCAACGCATTTTTCACCGTATACTATTTATGTTGATACCGCTAATCTAACAGCAGGGATTACAGATAGAACACCCAAAACTGGAGATGGAATTCATCCAAAATGGTTCCTTGCTTTAGGACTTATTTGCTTGTCGGCAGTACTATTCTTAAAAAAGGATAAGGAAGTGAATCTAAAAATAGCTTAACAATGCAAGGAGTATTATGAATAAGACAATACGAAAAGTTGTGGGAGTCTTGGTACTAGTAATGGCCATTATTACAACACAAATACCAGCAAAAAATGCAAGAGCAGATAGTACGGATTTTAAAATGAATGGCAATATATTGGTAAAATACTTAGGCACGGAGAAATCCGTGTCTATTCCTAATAAAGTTAAAAAAATTGGTCCAGATGCATTTTCAGAAAACACTTCCATTGAAGAAATTACAATAAAAGGTAATGTGGATAGTATTGGATATAATGCATTTGCAAATTGCAACAATCTAGAAAAGATAGAAATTTCAGATTCCATCAAGGCCATTAGTTCGGCAGCTTTTAATAATTGTACAAAACTAAATGAAGTGACAATAGGAAGCGGATTAAAAGAGTTGGGATCGGGTGTATTTGCAGGTTGTGAGTCTTTGGAGAAAATATCTATTTCCAAAGATAATGATAACTTTTTGTGCAGTAATGGTATTATATACAATCATAATATGACTAAGGTTTACCAGATGCTTCCAGGAAGAAAAGCAAATGTTTACGACATGCCCGACTCCATCATTAAAATAGAAGAGTATGCATTTTGGGGATGTAATAATTTACAAACCTTACAAGTTTCTGATAATTTAAAGGAAGTCCCTGCATATTCATTTTCCAATTGTATGGGATTAAAAGCAATTGATATTCCATTTTCAATAAGTAGAATAGAAATGAAAGCATTTGAAGATTGTGTTAACTTAGAAAAAGTTGTTATTCCAATGTCAATCAATTTCATTCATGAGACAGCTTTTGATGGTTGTAATAAACTTGAGATTGTGGCAGATGCAGGCACTATTGCAGATAAGTTTGCGCAAAGACGGGATATTACAAAAGTAAGTAGAACTGAATATGAAGATATTATAGAAACCATTATGGAAAATGCCATTCCCGAAGAAAAAGAAGATACGGTAAAAGATCATAACATATCTGAAAACAGCATAAGTGGAAATTATCAAACAATACAAGATTATAATAAACTAGTTGATGGAATGGAAACCGTAGAAGATGCCTCTGTTATTGGAAAAACAAAAATCATAGGAAATCATGCACTCGTATTTATAGACAATTCCAACACGAATGTTATAAATGGTAATAGCCCTAAAAATGGTGTTACTAATCAAAACGATGATGAAATTGGAATTATAATTGAAACGAAAAGCCCTCTTTTTGCAGGCTCGCAGAAAGGAATTTATTTTCCTAAATATACCTTAGTTGATGGAACCAAAATTGCAAATCAAGCCTACTACTTGGATGGAGGTTTAAACGAATTTCAAATTCCTAAAGGTGTTATTACAATTGGGGACTTTGCATTTGCAAGATCAAATTTATCTTCCATTACCATTCCAGAGGGAGTAACGAAGATTGGATATGGAGCCTTCTATCACTGCGATAATTTGATGTCTGTTTTGATACCTCATTCAGTCGTGGAAATGGAACCTTCTGCATTTGTAAATACAAAATGGATGGAACAATGGAAAGCAAGTTCTAATAATTCAGACTATTTAGTGGTAGGTGATGGAATATTACTAGCCTATAAAGGAACAAGTAATCGATTAACAATACCAGAGGGGGTAAATCAAATTGCGCCAGAGGTATTTATGGATCATTTGGGTATTCTATCAGTCTCTTTTCCGGATAGCCTAAAAGTAATTGGGGAAGATGCATTTTCTGGTTGTAAGAACTTAAAAACGATTACTGGTGGAATCAATATTACGACTATAAAAGATAGGGCTTTTGACGGATGTGCAATTGACGGTATCCGAGTATCAGCAAATGTAAGCCAAATAGGATTAAAAGCATATGATTTGGCAGGCGTCAAATTAGATTTAACAAAAACGTATGCCGTTTTTCAAGGTAAAGAATTACCTACGGTTACTTATGAAGATACAGCAGCTAGATTTTCAAACAAAAAGGATAGAACGTTAGCGTTAAATAATGTGAACCTTTCAGTAATTAATAGTAGTATTAGTACAGAGGAATGTAAAAATACAATATTAGATCCTAGCTTCTATGGGTTCCGTGGTTTAGTAGTTAGTATAATAACAGAAGGTGATAATCTTAAACAGGGAACTGTTCAATTAAAGTTATGCACCTTAATTCCAGATGAAAAGAGTGGAGTTATTTCCATACCAGCTAGTGTTACTATATACGGTAGAGAATATTTGATTGCAGATTCAGATGAAAATGCATTTTATTATTATCAGGGTGAATACCGATGTTTTCCAAATTACTTAAAGGAAATAGAATTACCCCAAATTTTAAAAGCTCAAGAAAAGAGCTTGTTAAATGGAATTGAATTTTCTAATGTAAGCGGCAAAAAAGAAACTATTTCTTCTCCTAATGGTACTTTGGATCAATTTATAGAAGTTCATGTTGATAGTAAAGTTTTTCCTGAAAGTAGTATGATATCAGCTCATATTATAGGAAATACAGATCATTATATTTTAAAAATCAGAGAAATTACAGAGGAAAATAAACAAATTAGTAAAGCCTATATGGAAACTTATTCTAATGGTATATCAGAGAATATAGTTCCTTTTGATTTGACCTTATTTGACTCTACGGAGACGATTAAAATAAACAAACTTGGGCGAAATAAAATGTCGATCATGATGCCTGTACCATCTGCTATGAATTCCAATGGTGTTAGAGTGATGTGTTTAGATGAAGATGGGCAAATAGAGGCAGTGAGTTCGCAATTAATGAACCAAGATGGTATTCATTATGTAAAGTTTTATGTATCACATTTTTCACAATATGCAATTTATGAGTTGAATCGTACTTCTGTGTTAGCACAAACTGGAACGTTAGACTATTCGCCGGATACGGGAGATCCAATTAGCCCAAAATGGTTTTTATCCATTGGTTTATTTTGTTTTAGCATTGTACTTTTTATGTGGAAGGATAAAAGGGTAACAAGAAAAATTAAGACAGCATAAGATAAATTAAAAAGATGGTGCTCCTTGCAACGAGTCAAAAATTTAATACATTGTGATGAAGCAGTATATAAAAAAACATTAGGTGCCAATGTAACAATTGCAGTTTTAGATACGGGTGTTTTTTATCATCCGGATTTTTCAGATAGAATTTTAGCCTTTCAAGATTTTGTTAATGGTAATAGTTTGCCTTATGATGACAGTGGTCATGGAACCCATGTTTGTGGTATTTGCGCTGGTAATGGAAGGGTTTCCAAAGGAAAGTATAGCGGAATTGCGCCAGAGGCAAATCTAGTTGTGGGAAAAGTACTTAATAAAAATGGTGATGGTGATGGTGAATCCATGATTCGGGGAATACAGTGGGTTATGGAATTGAGAAAAAAGATTCCCATACAAATCTTAAATCTTTCTATCGGAATTAGAAATTTAGAGGATCAGAAATTGGAGGATAAGTTAATAGCAGCAATTGAATTGGCTTGGTACAGTGGAATGGTTGTAGTAACAGCAGCTGGAAATAATGGTCCAAAACCAATGACGATTTCTCCACTTGGAGCCAGTAGAAAAGTAATCACAGTTGGCTGTCATGATGGGGGTTATGTAAGTAAAAATGGATCTAGTTGTGACGAATATTCAGGAAGAGGACCAAGTAAATTCGAAATTAAAAAACCTGATATCGTAGCTCCTGGAACAGACATTATATCGTGTAGTAATAAATATGTGAGGTTTTATAATAATTCAAATTCATCCTATACTAGTAAAAGTGGAACTTCAATGGCTACACCCATCGTCTCTGGTGCTTGTGCATTACTTTTAAGTAAAAATCCTGATTTAAATAATGAAAGCGTAAAAAGAAAATTGATTAGTAGCGCTGAGGATTTAAAAGAAAGTTGGTCCAAACAAGGTGGGGGTATGTTAAATGTTCATAACTTGTTAGCATAAAAAAGATATATTATTGACAACATCGGTATTACTGTATACAATAATACCGATGTTGTATGTTACTAAGGGAGGATGTTTAGTATGATTAGAAATGAAATTTTTGAAAACAGAACAGTATCAATGAATGACAAAAATAATCTTTTAGAAATAGAAGAGCATATGTATTATTTGGATGATGTGGAAAAGCCAAATGTATTTCGTAATATGTTTCCCTATTCGGAAGTACCAAAGATACCATTTAATGATAGGATTGTACCTCATAACATGCCAAAAGATATTTGGATTACAGATACAACATTTCGTGATGGACAACAATCTAGGGAGCCATATACTACAGAGCAAATTGTAACTATTTATGATTATTTACATAAACTAGGTGGTCCAAATGGAATGATTCGGCAAAGTGAATTTTTCCTGTATAGCAAAAAAGATAGAGACGCAGTATATAAATGCATGGAAAAGGGGTATCAATTTCCCGAAGTAACTAGCTGGATACGTGCAAGTAAAGAGGATTTTAAATTAGTTAAAGAAATAGGAATGAAAGAAACTGGAATTCTTGTAAGTTGTTCGGATTATCATATATTTTTAAAATTAAAAATGACACGTAAACAAGCAATGTCCCATTATATTAGTGTGGTAAGAGAATGTTTGGAGGAAGGAATTAGTGTGAGATGCCACATGGAGGATATTACCAGAGCTGATATATATGGGTTTGTGGTACCTTTTTGCATGGAACTAATGAAATTAATGGAAGAATATAATATTCCAGTAAAAATACGTGCATGTGATACAATGGGATATGGTGTCAATTTTTCAGGTGCAGTTATTCCTAGAAGTGTACAAGGTATTGTCTATGCAATTCATACTCATGCAGGTGTCCCACAATCTCTCATAGAATGGCATGGTCATAATGATTTTTATAAAGCAGTGGCCAATTCCACAACAGCATGGTTATATGGATGTGCAAGTGTAAATACATCATTGTTTGGTATTGGTGAAAGAACTGGGAACACACCTCTAGAAGCAATGGTTTTTGAATATGCTCAAATTAAAGGTAACTTAAATGGTATGGATACCAGGGTCATCACAGAACTTGCAGAATACTATGAAAAGGAATTGGGCTTTGTGGTTCCAGCACGTACGCCTTTTGTTGGAAAATATTTTAATGTAACTCGTGCAGGGATACATGCAGATGGTCTTTTAAAAAATGAAGAGATATACAATATTTTTGATACGGATAAGTTTTTAAATAGGCCAGTTTTATGCGCCGTATCAGACACATCAGGTCTTGCAGGTATTGCCCATTGGATTAATACGTATTATAAATTATCAGGTGAAAGACTAGTAAATAAAAATTCAAAACTTGTTGAAGTAGTTAAAATCTGGGTTGATGACCAATATGAATCCGGCAGAATTACTGTTTTAACAGATGATGAATTAACTAAGATAATTAGTGGCTTTTGCTTGGAAGAAGGCATTGTGTTATAATAACAAGGAGGTTTTCTAAATGCATAATAATGATGTCAAACTAGGAGTTACTGATAAGTATTCTTTACGTGGACGAGTGTTTCAACGGATTAGGGATGATATTTTAAGTGGTAAATTTAAGGAACACGAGGAATTAAAAGAAGTTGCTATTGGTGAAGAAATGGGAGTCAGCAGAACTCCTGTAAGGGAAGCGTTTCGACAATTGGAGCTAGAAGGCTTAATTCAAATCATTCCAAATAAAGGCGCTTATGTAACTGGCATCACAGTAGATGATGTGAAAGATATCTATATGATTCGATCCTTATTAGAGGGATTATGCGCTAGATGGGCAACACAGTATATTACAAAAGAGCAAATGGAAGAAATGGAAGAAAATATTTACTTATCTGAATTTCATGCATCAAAAGGACATTATGAACAAATGGCAGAACTGGATAATCGATTTCATGAAATTTTATATGAAGCAGGTAATTCTAAAATGTTACAACATTTATTAACTGATTTTCACCAGTACGTACTTCGAGTTCGTCAAAAAACATTATCAACTAATTTAAGAAGTAAAGCGTCCAATGATGAGCATAAGGGAATTATGGAAGCAATCAAAGAAAAAAAATCATCATTGGCAGAAGAATTGGCAAATAATCATATCATAAATGCTTATGAAAATATGGTTTCTCATGGACTTTTTGAAATTTATGACAGAGCGGATGTTACAAAATAATGGTTACTATTAACTATATATAGGAGGAGTTAGTAATGAAAAAGATTAATATGAATACCCCTTTAGTTGAAATGGATGGAGATGAAATGACAAGAATTCTTTGGAAAATGATCAAAGATGAATTGTTATTACCATTTATTGAGTTAAAAACAGAATATTTTGATTTGGGACTTGTTAATAGAAATAATACAAATGATCAAGTGACGATTGATTCGGCTAATGCCACTATGAAATATGGGGTTGCCGTAAAATGCGCTACGATAACACCTAATGCTTCTAGAATGACAGAATATACTTTAAAAGAAATGTGGAAATCTCCAAATGCAACAATCAGGGCTGCTCTTGATGGAACCGTATTTAGGGCCCCCATTATAGCAAAGGGAATTGAGCCATGTGTTAAGAACTGGGAAAAGCCAATTACCTTAGCTAGACATGCTTACGGCGATGTATATAAAAACAGTGAAATTAAAGTTCCAGGTCCTGGGAAAGCGGAACTTCTATTTACAGGGCTAGATGGCTCAGTAATTAGAGAAACAATCCATAACTTTACAGGAGCTGGTATTATTCAGGGAATTCATAATACAGACAAATCAATAGCTAGTTTTGCCAGGTCTTGTTTTAATTTTGCCATTGATTCAAAACAAGATTTATGGTTTTCAACAAAAGATACGATATCAAAAAAATATGACCATAACTTTAAAGATATCTTTGAAGAAATTTATAGAGAAGAATTTGATGAAAAGTTTAAAGATACTGGCATTGAATATTTCTATACATTAATTGATGATGCGGTTGCACGTGTAATGAGAGCGAAAGGTGGATTTATTTGGGCCTGTAAAAACTATGATGGTGACGTTATGAGTGATATGGTGAGTTCGGCTTTTGGATCACTTGCGATGATGACTTCCGTATTGGTATCGCCAACAGGCGTATATGAATATGAAGCAGCTCATGGAACGGTTCAAAGACATTATTATAAGCACTTGCAAGGAGAGGAAACATCAACCAACTCTGTAGCAACTATTTTTGCTTGGACGGGTGCTCTTCGTAAACGTGGGGAACTAGATGGAATAAGTGATTTAGTTAAATTTGCAGATAAACTTGATGGAGCAACTTTAAAGACCATTGAATCTGGAAAAATGACAAAGGATTTGGCTTCCATCACTTTGTTAAAGGATGTTTTGGTTCTAAATAGTGAAAACTTTATTAAAGCAATCAGAAGTACTTTTGAAAAGATGTAAAAAGAGTTTCCCATTGCTCGTAAAGAATAGATAGTTTTTCATTTAGCATGGTTTGTTTTTTTGTGAATTCTTGTAATTTAGGAACATTACTAGAGTTTTCAGGAAGGGTCATTTGTCTTTCCAAATCCGCAATCGCTGATTCCATTTCAGAAATATGATCTTCACATTTTTTTAGATCATTTTCATTCTTTCGCTGCATTGCTTGAAATTCTTTTTTGATTTGCCAATCATTTTTCAAGGAATCTTGCGTAGAAATGATTTCTTGATTTAATTGTATGAAGGGACCCTTTGAATCATCCGTGTTTTTTGAAATAGGGGAAGCGGCAGTTTCAAATTGGGTCTTTTTCTCTAAGTAATAATCATAATTACCAATATAATTAGTCATAACAGAATCATGTAAATCTAGAATTCGGGAAGCTGTTTTATTGACAAAATATCTATCGTGGGAGACATACAAAACAGTTCCGGTATAAGCGTTAATAGCATTTTCCAGGATTCCTTTTGATATCAAATCCAAATGGTTTGTTGGTTCATCGAGAATTAAAAAGTTGGATTCTGAAAGCATCAACTTGGCCAAAGATACACGGCCCCTTTCACCGCCACTAAGATCTTTGATGCGTTTAAAAACATCATCATTGGTAAACAGAAAAGCCGCAAGTGTATTACGAATTTCAGTATTTGTAAGATCAGGATAGGAATCTGAGATCTCTTCAAATAATGTTTTTTCTAAATGAAGTACTTGATGTTCTTGATCATAATATCCAATAAAAACGTTAGCACCTAACTTAATAGTTCCAGAGCTAGCTGGAACTAATTGGTTTATAATTTTTAAAATTGTCGTTTTTCCCGTTCCATTATCTCCAAGAATAGCCACATGTTCTCCCCTTTTTATTTCGAAATCAAGATTTGAAAACAAATGGTTATCACCAAAAAATTTTGATAAATTATCTACTGTTAAGACATCGTTACCACTGATTTTATGAGGTGTTAATAATAAATTCATTTCATCATTTATTTCTTTTGGCTTATCTAAAACGTCAATCTTTGCGAGCATTTTTTCTCGACTTTCAGCTCTTTTAATAGATTTTTCACGATTAAAAGAACGCAATTTCACAATAACATCCTCCTGATGTTTCATCTCACGTTGTTGTGCAGCATAGGAATGAAGCCTTGTAATCCTTATATTTTCTTTTTTAGCAGTATAGTCTGTATAATTACCAGTAAAAGATGTCACTTCGGTATTGTCGATTTCAATAATTTTATTAGTAATTCGATCTAAAAAATATCTATCATGTGAGACAATTAGGACAGCCCCTTTATAATTTAGCAAATAAGTTTCAAGCCATGTTATGGAGGACATATCTAAATGATTAGTTGGTTCATCTAATATTATTAAATCTGGTTTTAGAAGTAATAACTTACCAAGGGCAACCCTGGTTTTTTGGCCCCCAGAAAGGGTACTTATGGAATTATCAAATTCTGATTCTTCAAATCCTAAACCCTTTAAAACCCCAATCAACTCACTTCTATAAGAGTAGCCATTTTGTGTTTCATAAAGATGGGTAAGATTGGAATAAGTATTCATTAAGGATTCCAATTGTTCCCCACTTGCGTGTTTCATATCAAGTTCTGTTTGACGTAGTAAATCTTCAAGTTGGATTATTTCTTTTTTAACACTAAGTAATTCGTCAAAAATAGAATTATCACTATTGACAGAATGTTGTTGTGATAAATATCCCAAGGTTTTATCTTTGGAAAAAGAAATAATGCCATCGTCTGCATTTAATTCCTTTACTATTATTTTTAACAATGTTGATTTTCCAGAACCATTGATTCCCACAATAGCAGCTTTATCATAATCCTCAATATGAAAGGAAGCATTCTTTAAAATTATTTTTTCATTAAAACTTTTTGAAATATTAGAGCAAGATAAAATCATAAATTCTCCTATTCACCTATAATGGCAACTGTTTATTGAAATATGTAAATATACAAAGATGATTATAACGGAAAAAGAAGAAAAATGCTATGGTGTTCATTGACATTTTTTTAACGTACACTTATAATATAACAATATAAAGATAAGGAGGAATTGCATTGGAAGATAAAGAAATTTCTCAAGCAGTAATAGGACGATTACCAAGATATTTCAGGTATTTAGGCGAATTGAAAGAAGAAGGCGTAGAAAGAATATCATCCCAAGACTTAAGTAGACTTATGAATGTTACAGCATCACAGATACGTCAAGATTTTAATAGCTTTGGCGGTTTTGGTCAACAAGGTTATGGATATAATATTATTTTTTTACATCATGAAATCGGAAAAATCTTAGGCTTAGATATAAAGCATCATTTAATTATTGTGGGGGCTGGAAATTTAGGACAAGCACTTGCTAATTATATGAATTTTGAAAAACGGGGATTTATTGTAAAAGGAGTTTTTGATATTAATCCTGCTTTATATGGTAAAGAATTACGAGGAATTAAAATACAATCCATTGAGCATATTGTTAACTTTGTAAAAGAAAATAATATTGATATTGCAGTATTGACCATTCCTAAAAATAGTGCTGTTAATGTTGCAGAACAACTAGTTAACTGTGGGGTAAAAGCTATTTGGAATTTTGCTCATGTAGATTTAAAGGTTCCAGAGGGTGTTCTTGTAGAAAATGTACATTTATCTGATAGCTTAATGAAACTATCCTATAATATTGGAAACTATGAAACTAGTAAGAAACAGTCGAAATAGAATGGAGCTACTATGGGACATAAAGAAGCGGTATTCATTCCTGCCCTAGATGGAAAGAAAATCCCCATATTAACACTGGATAATAAGTGGTATCAATTACTTTCTCAGTTGGATTCCAATGAGACAATTGGTAAATTGGAAAAACAGTTAAATGAACTGATCAAACGTCAAGGTAAGCTTACTACGGAATCGAAAGAAATAAAGAAGATTAAAGCAAGACTTATGGATGAAATTGTTGGTTTAATGGATTCCATGGAAGAAAGCAAGGCAAATGATAAGACGGAAAAGAAATTAGATGAAAACAAGAGATTAATTAATGAGTGTAATGAAAAATTGGATTCCTACCAAGATGAAATGCTAGATTTACCCAAAGAAATTGATCAAATGAATTATAAATTAATGCTGGAGACAATGGAAAAAAGTTACCATTGTTTTCAGGAGAATAAAAAAGACATGGAAGAAATTTCTCAATGGATTAAAAAGATTCGAGTTGAATTAAAAAAGAAAGTAATAAGAAAGCAAGAAAGAGAAAAGAAAAATCAAGAAATATATACCTATATGCATAACATTTTTGGTGCAGAAGTAATTGAAATATTCGATATAGAATACAATGCCGGAGAAATGAAAAATAAAAAATAAACTTCTCTATGCGTCAAAATAAAATTTGGCGCATTTTATATTGCTTTTTTGAATATTTTCTTCCATGGTAGGTAAGTAATAAATAGCAAAACTAAAAAGATAGAATATGATATAATGACAGATAAGAAATACTGTGTAATAAATAAAATACATTCCGAAAAGGAGTTATAATATGTACAATTATGACAGGGTATGTGCAGAAATAAACTTGGATGCAATCGTAAATAATGTGATTAATATGAAAAACAATATGGAAGAAAAAGCAAAGATTATAGGAGTTATTAAGACAGATGGCTATGGACACGGAGCAATTCCAATAGCCAGAGAGTTGACAAAGCTTGACTGTGTTTATGGATTTGCAACCGCAACAACAGAAGAAGCAATCATTCTTAGAAAGTCCGGGATAAAAAAACCCCTTTTGATTTTAGGATATACCTTTCCATATTGCTATAGTGATTTAGTGAAAGAAGAAATACGTCCAACCGTATTTCGTTTGGATATGGCTAAAGAACTTTCTAATGCTGCTATTCAATTAAATAAAATACTTAAAGTACACATTAAAGTAGATACCGGAATGTCTAGAGTCGGTATAACACCAGATGATATTGGTATTGAATTTATGAAAAACATTATAGACTTACCTGGAATTGAAGTAGAAGGTATCTTCACTCATTTTTCAAGGGCAGATGAAGTAGATAAAACTTTTTCACTGACACAATTAAGTAGTTTTGAATCTTTTATTCATAGAATAAAAGAAGAATTATACCTAGATATTCCTATTAAACATTGTTCTAATAGTGCTGGAATCATAGAATTAAAACAAGCAAATATGGATTGTGTAAGAGCGGGAATTACAATCTATGGTTTATGGCCATCCAAAGACGTGAATCAAAATATTGTCGCTTTAAAGCCTGCACTTACTTTAAAAAGTAAAATTATATATATTAAAGAAGTGGAAGCAATGACTCCTATTAGTTATGGCGGAACCTTTGTGACAAGGAAAGTCACCAAAGTTGCAACAATTCCAGTAGGTTATGGTGACGGCTATCCTAGGATGTTGTCAAATAGGGGTTGGGTTCTTATTAACGGAAAAAGGGCTTCTATTTTAGGAAGAGTATGTATGGATCAGTTTATGGTAGATGTCACAAATATAAGTGAAGTGAAAGAAGGAGATACTGCAATTTTAATCGGTCAAGATGGAGATGAAATCATTACGATGGAAGAATTAGGAGACCTTTCTGGTCGCTTTAATTATGAGCTTGCATGTGATTTTGGAAAAAGAATTCCAAGAGTCTATATAAAGAATGGGAAGAAAATCGCCCAAAAGGACTACAATGATGACACCTATGTTGAATATTTCGATTCGTTTTACAGATAGATAAAATAATATTTATTCACAGTATAAGAAGGAAAAGGAAAGGTAATACTATTTCTAGGTTTTAGAAAGGTTGTGAATAAATGAAACGAGGAGATGTATTTTATGCTGATTTACGTCCCGTAATTGGCTCAGAACAAGGGGGAATTAGACCGGTTTTAATTATACAAAACGATATAGGTAATAAGCATAGCCCCACTGTAATATGTGCTGCGATCACTTCGAAAATGAACAAAGCTAAATTACCCACACACATAGAATTGAATGCAGATAAATACGAAATGGTAAAGGATTCCGTGATTCTTTTAGAGCAGCTTCGTACGATTGATAAAAAAAGATTGAAAGATAAAGTATGTCATTTAGAAAGAGACATTATGGATAAAGTGGATAAAGCATTAATTATTAGCCTTGAATTGGATACATAATGGATTTCTTGACGTTTACTACTTGAAATGGTATATTTTAATGTAATAAAAAGCACTTAATTGTATTTTGAGGAATGGAAGAAACAGTATTAAAGAAGGAGTTATTTTAATGGAAGAGGCTGGACCGTATTTAAGTATTATTATTTTTGTTTTATGTTTAGCATTAGAATTTGTTTTTTATGGTTTTGGATGTGCAATACAGAACTTAAATGGAGCGGAAATAGAAAGACGTTCCTTAGAAAAAAAAGATGTTCGCTCCATTCGGTTACATAAGTTTTTAGAAACTCCCACGCAGTTTATTAATACCGTTCAATTAGTTGTAACATCTATTAATATTATGATGGGTTGGTTTTATTTACAAAGGTTTCTTGAATACATAGAACAATTTACAGAAGTTAAATTGATTTCCATTTTTGTTACAGCAATCCTTTTAATTTATGTATTATTAACTTTTGGCGTTTTAGTTCCGAAACGTTTAGGCACAAGATATTCAGAAAAATGGGCCTATCATTGTATTAATATGATATATTATATAACTAAGATTATGATACCATTCACTTTTTTAGTTACTATTTCAACCAATGGTATCTTAAGACTATTTGGGTTAAACCCAGACGATGATTTATATGATGTTACGGAAGAAGAAATAATCTCTATGGTAAATGAGGGACATGAACAAGGAGTTCTTCAAGCCAGTGAAGCGGAAATGATTACAAAAATCTTTGAACTTGGAGATAAAGAAGCCAAGGATATTATGATTAATCGTCAGAATATGATTGCAATAGATGGAAATATGCATTTTAAAAAAGCAATTAATTTTATGTTAAAAGAAAGAAATAGTAGATATCCCGTATATGACGAAAACATTGACCATATTATAGGAATTCTTCATTTGAGAGATGCTATGAGAATTCATTCGGCAAATGAAAAAAGAGATTGTCCTATTTGTGAAATTGAAGACTTGATTCGTGAAGTAAAATTTATACCAGAGACTAGAAATATAGATTTACTATTTAAAGAAATGCAATCTTCAAAAGTTCAGATGGTAATTGTAGTAGATGAGTATGGACAAACCTCAGGGCTAGTATCCATGGAAGATATTTTAGAGGAAATTGTGGGTAACATTTTAGATGAATATGATGTTGCAGATGACTATATTGAAGAAACAGGAAATGATGAATATATTATTGAAGGAATGACTCCATTGGAGGAGTTAGAAGACAAATTAAATATATGTTTTTATGAAGATGAGTTCGATACTTTAAATGGATTTTTAATTTCAAAATTAGATAGAATTCCTGAAGAAAACGAAGAATTTGAAATTGAAGTAGAAGGATATAATTTTAAAGTCTTAACGGTAGAAAACAAAATGATCCAGTCGGTATTAGTGACAAAATCAAAAATTTTAACCGATGCGGAAAGTCCCATTTTGGTTGAAGTCTAAGCACTATCATGATATGATATAAAAGTTGTAAAAGGATAAGCAAAAGACAAGAATTAAACAGAAATAAAGATAAAAATAAAGACAAAAATAAAGGCAAGAATAGAGATAAGAAAAAGATAAGAAAAAGACAAAAATAAAGGCAAGAATAAAATAAAAACAGATAGGATAAAGGAGAATAGGCTATGTCAGGACATTCAAAATTTGCAAATATAAAACATAGAAAAGAAAGAAATGATGCGGCAAAAGGTAAAATATTCACTATTATTGGCAGGGAAATAGCAGTTGCTGTAAAAGAAGGCGGAGCAGATCCAGCTAATAACTTTAAACTAGCAACAATCATTGCAAAAGCAAAAGGAAACAATATGCCTAACGATACCATTGATCGAGGAATTAAAAAGGCTGCAGGAGATAGTGGAAATGTTAATTATGAATATATTACATATGAAGGCTATGGCCCTAACGGTATTGCGATTATTGTAGAAACCTTAACAGATAACAAAAATCGTACGGCGGCTAATGTAAGAAGTGCATTTTCAAAAGGGAATGGTAGTATAGGTACACCAGGATGTGTTTCCTTTATGTTTGATAAAAAGGGTCTGATTATTATAGATAAAGAAGAATGCCATATGGAATCAGATACGCTCATGATGATTGCCTTAGATGCGGGTGCGCAAGATTTTAATGAGGAAGAAGATAGCTTTGAAATTATTACAAATCCAGATGACTTTGATGATGTGTCAAAAAAAATAAAAGAAGCAGGAATTACAATTATTTCGGAAGAAATAACGATGATACCACAAACCTATGTAGAATTAACCGATGAGAGCATTTTGAAATCATTTCAAAAAACCTTAGATCTCTTAGATGAGGACGATGATGTCCAATACGTCTATCATAACGGAATTGAGTAAAAAAAATGGAATAAAGAAAGAGGATTAACTCTATGAGTAAAGAATATTCAATAGAAACAAAATGCATTCAGTCTGGTTGGCAACCAAAGAATGGTGAATCAAGAGTATTACCAATCTATCAATCCACCACATTTAAATATGATACGTCAGAACAAATGGGACGTTTATTTGATCTTGAGGAATCTGGTTATTTTTATACAAGACTTCAAAATCCAACCAATGATTATGTTGCTCAAAAGATTTGTGACTTGGAAGGTGGTGTAGCAGCGATGCTAACGTCATCTGGACAAGCTGCTAATACATATGCGATATTTAATATTTGTGAAGCCGGAGATCATGTGGTCTTATCTTCAAAGGTGTATGGTGGAACCTATAACTTGATTACAGTTACTATGAAAAAGATGGGGATTTCTTGTACGCTTGTAGATCCTGATGCAACGATAGAAGAGTTGAATAAGGCATTTCAAGAAAATACAAAGTGTGTATTGGCGGAATCGATTGGTAACCCTACATTAGTTGTACTAGATTTTGAAAAGTTTGCTAGTGTTGCCCATGAACATGGAGTGCCTCTTATTGTAGACAATACATTTAGCACTCCCATTAATTGTAGACCATTTGAGTTTGGGGCAGATATTGTGACCCATTCTACAACGAAATACATGGATGGACATGCCATGAGTGTAGGCGGAGCAATCGTTGATTCGGGTAATTTTGATTGGTCGAAATATCCTGATAAATTTCCAGGACTATGCACTCCTGATGATTCATATCATGGAATAGTATATACGACTAAGTTTGGAAAAGGTGCCTATATTACAAAGGCGACAGTACAAGTAATGAGAGATTTGGGTTCTATACAATCCCCTCAAAATGCATTTTATGTGAATGCGGGAATTGAGACACTTCATTTAAGGATTCAAAGGCATTGTGAAAATGCAGAAAAGGTTGCGAAATATTTAGAAAATCAACCCAAAATTGCATGGGTTAATTATCCGGGTTTAAAATCTAATAAGTATTATGACTTAGCACAAAAATACATGCCAAACGGAACTTGTGGAGTTATTTCTTTTGGATTAAAAGGCGGTATGGAAGTGAGTGTTAAATTTATAGATAGTTTGAAATTAGCATCCATTGTCACTCATGTTGCAGATGTAAGAACATGCGTACTTCATCCAGCTAGCCATACACATAGACAAATGACAAAAGAACAATTAATAGAAGCTGGAGTCCAACCAGATTTGATTCGATTTTCCGTTGGAATAGAAAATGTAAATGATATTATTGATGATATAAGTCAGGCATTAGAGGCTATTTAACTATTGACTTTCGTATATAAGGGAGCTAAGATATGGAGCGTTTAGCCGTTGTAGTACCTTGCTATAATGAAGAAGAAATGTTACCCATCACCGTGCGTACATTAACAGATGTATTAGACAATCTAATTGGTAAAAATAAAGTTAGCCAAGATAGTTTTATTTTATTTGTTGATGATGGAAGCAAGGACAAAACATGGGAGAAGATTGAAGAAGAACATAGCAAGAATAATAAAGTTTATGGCTTGAAATTAACTGGAAATGCTGGTCATCAATATGCTCTTACAGCAGGGTTGTTGTCTGCAAAGGATTTATGTGAAGTTACCATATCTATTGATGCAGATTTACAAGATGATGTTACTGTTATGGAAGAAATGATAGATAAGTTTCATGGGGGCAAAGATATTGTTTATGGCGTCCGCAATAAACGTAAGAATGATTCTTTTTTTAAAAGAACTACGGCTCAAGGATTTTACAAAATGTTATCTTTTATGGGTGTTAAGACTATTTATAATCATGCTGATTATCGATTAATGTCTAAACGATCCATTGAATATTTTGGAGAGTTTGAAGAAAGTAATTTATACTTACGTGGCATTATGCCATATATGAATTTCCCATCTGATAGTGTGTATTATGAGAGAAAAGATCGCGTTGCTGGAGAATCCAAATATCCATTAAAAAAAATGTTAGCACTTGCTTTTAATGGAATCACTTCTTTTAGTATCAAGCCAATCAGTTTAATTACCTTTATGGGTAGTAGTATAGTTCTATTAACTTGTTTTGCTGCTATTTATGCATTGTTTTCTTATTTCACAGGTAATGTAGTGGCTGGGTGGACGTCTTTAATATTATCCATTTGGTTTATTGGAGGAGTTCAATTATTATCAATAGGATTAATTGGTCAATATATTGGAAAAATATACATGGAAGTAAAACATCGGCCGAGATATCATATTGATAAACTTTTAAAGCACAAGTAACCAGAGGAAAAAACCAACTTATGAAAAAAATGAAATTTAAAACGAACATGCTTGTTTATGAAGTTATTATCGTATGTCTTCTTTACATTGCGGGTTTAGCAGTTAGAGTCAAATTCATTAATGATATTTCCGGTGTGTTAACAGGAGACCTATCCATTTTTGAAAATGTGACAATTAAAGCAAGCTTTTCAAATGAATGGAATACTTATTCACATGGAATCGTACAAGTTTATGCGACTGTTTTAAAAGGAACCTTTGCACTTCTTGGGAACAAACCAATCGCAGTTTTGTGTCTTCATTTTTTATTGCAAATGTTAAGTATGATTTTCATTTTTTTTGCTATGCGTAATTTAATAGGCAAGGTTAGTGCCATTTGTTCCATCATTGCAATTGCTTTTTTGCCAGTTGTATTTCAACAAATTCAAATTATTACCTATGAAAATATTTCATTTTTTATATTTAGTTTTATTTTGGTGTTACATAGTTTGTTTTTTATAAAGAACAAATTTATTACTTATAAAAAACCCGGTTGGCTTCTACTTCTATTTGTTCTGGGTTTTGTAACTGGGGTAGTGATAACATTAGATATAGTCGGAATAATATTAATGTTTTTGGGATTTATATTCATCCTTATGAAAGGTAATTCTCATAGTGAAATCCTTGTTCAGAATCGTTTCATTTTATTTTTTCTATATTTAATTGGAAATATAGGTGGAATTGTGTCCATGATCTTTTATGTTTCCGCAAAGAGAGAAATTTCTTTTAAGGAATGTGGATTAGATACATTACATCACAATTTTATAGACAATACATTTCTTTATTTAGATCGACCATTGATGACAACGATAATATGCATTATTTTTTCATGTGTTATATTACAAGGAATGATTGGTTTTATAAAATATGTTTTGGTAAAATCAATTGATCAAGATGATACAAAAGAAAATGCTGAAAACCAATTAATAATGGAAGATATAACAGAAGAAAAGACAGAAGAAGTAATAGAAGAAGTAATAGAAGAAGTAATAGAAGAAAAAATAATTAAGTATATTCCAAATCCACTTCCCGTACCTAAAAAACACGTAAAAAAGGAATTTAATTATTCTTTTGAAATTCCAGAGGAAAAAATGAACTATGATATTAATGTATTAAAGGATAATGATGATTTTGATTTAAAATAAATACATAGTTCCTGGTATGTTAGATATAATAATAAGTATCATTAATAAAATGAACATAAACATATTAATTAAGATCATAATTAATACAATAAAAAAGAACCCATAATATAGGTTCTTTTTTATTGTATTAAAATACAGAAGATAAAAATGAAAGAGATGTAACAGTGAAATAAAAACGCATATTTTACTGTTGATTTAAGTGCATATGCAATGTGCAGATGGGTATAAAATGAAAATAAATCAAGAAAATCAAGAAAACCAAGAAAACCAAGAAAATCAAGAAAATCAAGAGAATCAAGAGAATAAAGAGAATAAAGAGAATAAAGAGAATAAAGAAAATAAAGAAAATCAAGAGAATCAAGAGAAGCAAAAATATAATAAAAAAAGAGATGAAAAAAGAAATGAAAAAAGAAATGAAAAAAGAATAAATGATTACGAAGGAAAGGAGGAGGAAAAAAAAGATAAATTACAAGAGGAAAAGGAAATTGATAAGAAAATAGAAAATACGGGTGAAGTAATTTTAAATAAGGGAACACAACAACATGTCATTCATTTAATCACTATTATTGGTGAAATAGAAGGGCATGACAATTTGAATAATAATACAAAAACCACAAAGTATGAACATGTGTTACCTAAACTTGCAGCCATAGAAGATAGTTCGGAGATTGATGGGGTTTTGGTTCTCTTGAATACCATGGGCGGAGATGTAGAAGCTGGATTAGCCATTGCTGAAATGATTGCTTCACTTAGTAAACCATCCGTTTCATTAGTTCTTGGAGGAAGCCATTCCATTGGTCTACCAATAGCAGTCAGCACAAATTTTTCCTTTATTGTTCCATCGGGAACAATGGTTATTCACCCTGTAAGAATGAATGGTATGGTAATTGGAACTTCACAAACATTTGCATATTTTAAACAAATTCAAGATAGAATTGTTAATTTTGTAAGCAAGCATAGTAATATTAAAAAAGAAAGATTTGAAAAATTAATGATGGAAACAGAAGTTTTATCCAAAGATATAGGAACTATTTTAGTTGGAGAGGAAGCTGTAAACGAAGGAATTATCAATAAGGTTGGTGGAATAAAAGAAGCATTTGCACAACTAAATAAAATGATTCAAGAAAAAAACATGAAATAAACTATTATCACAAGGATGACAACCCCAATATTTGATGATATACTATATGAGATTATTTATATAGCATACAAGCAAAAATGAGGGATTTAATCATGGCTACATCTACTGGAAATAAAAACAATTCTAAAAATCAACAAATAAAACGTACAAGTTCAAACAGCGGAAATAGAAAAATAAATGCAAAGACAAATTTCAATACTAAAAAAACTAATAGTAACGTGAAACTAAATTATGATAATAAAGTGCAAAGTGAAATAATTTTAATTATCGTTTTTGCAGTTGCGATACTTTTATTTTTATGTAATTTTGATGTAATTGGTTCATTCGGATCCATGATAAAAAAAGTTATGTTTGGATTGTTTGGGTATTTGGCATATTTAGTTCCCGTTATCATGTTTTTAGCAGTGGCTTTTACGATTTCTAATCATGGTGATCTCATTGCAATCAAAAAATTAGTTGCAGGTATTATTCTATTGTTATGCTTGGGAATCACTTTTGAATTATTACAATGGAATGAATATGATAAAACTGGAAACTTAGTAATCTGGTTATATAAAGGTAGCTCCTCGCAATTTAATGGTGGAGGCTTGATTTGTGGTATTATTGCATATTTTTTACATCATTATTTAGCATTGACAGGAACGATTTTTATTCTAGTTGTATTAAGCATTATTTCCATTGTTATTATTACGGAAAAATCATTGATTAGTAGTGTCAAAAAAGGTAGCAAAAAGGTTTATGATAGCGCCCGTGTTGATGCAGATCGTAGAAAAGAACGTGTTTCCCGGGTAAAAGAAGATCAGGAACACCTGTTAGAAACAGAAGATGACACTAGACAACGAATGGACAAAAAAGTATCAGGCGTGATGATAGATACGCAAATTGAAAAGAAAGAATTGAATTTTTCGGGAGATAATCTTCATGAGATTACAATAAATGATTATGAAGAGTTTGAGGAAGATAGTTTGAATGAGTCAGAAGATCATTTCACCTTTGATTCATTACATAATAATGGAAGAGGAATGAATGAAAGTGA
Source organism: Lachnospiraceae bacterium (assembly GCA_035270785.1). Taxonomy (GTDB): domain Bacteria; phylum Bacillota; class Clostridia; order Lachnospirales; family Lachnospiraceae; genus DATESN01. The sequence goes on from DATESN010000123.1 coordinate 127,812, forward strand.
GGAATCAAAAGAACAGGACGGTTCGTTTGAATTTCACGAAATTCCCGAACCATTCGGAGAATTTATAAAACAGGAAGATCCTGTTTCTTGTAATGTAAAATCACAAGAAATACGAAAAAGACCTGTAGCAATACCAAAGAAACAACCTGACCCTCATGATGCATTTGTGGCAGACTCTATAAAAACAGAAAAAAAATCTAATAAAAAATATGTTTTTCCGCCTTTGAATTTATTAAAAAAAGGAGAGTTGAAAGGAACAGGGGATTCTGCAAAACAATTAAAAGAAACAGCACTTAGACTCCAGCAAACGTTGAGTAATTTTGGTGTCAAAGTGACGATTACAAATATCAGTCAAGGCCCATCCGTTACAAGATATGAAATGCAACCGGAACGGGGTGTCAAAGTAAGTAAGATTGTAGGTTTAGCAGATGATATTAAATTAAATTTGGCAGCAACTGATATTCGTATTGAAGCGCCTATTCCAGGAAAAGCGGCTGTGGGAATAGAAGTGCCAAACAAAGAAAATAGTACAGTAGTATTGCGTGATTTATTAGAAACAAAAGATTTCAAAGAATTTGATTCTAATATTGCATTTGCCGTAGGTAAGGATATATCAGGACAAACCATAGTTTCCGATATTGGTAAAATGCCACATATGTTAATTGCGGGGGCAACAGGTTCCGGAAAATCAGTATGTATTAATACATTAATTATGAGTATTTTATATAAAGCCCATCCAGATGATGTGAAACTGATTATGATAGATCCTAAAGTCGTGGAGCTAAGTGTTTATAATGGAATCCCGCATTTGTTAATACCTGTAGTTACAGATCCAAAAAAGGCGGCTGGAGCCCTTCATTGGGGTGTTGCTGAAATGACGGAGCGTTATAAAAAGTTCGCGGATTATAATGTAAGAGATTTAAAAGGATATAATAAAAAGGTAGAAACAATGATAAAAGAGCAAGCTTTGGATATTCCTCAAAGAATGCCACAAATTATTATTATTGTAGATGAGCTTGCAGATTTAATGATGGTAGCCCCAGGCGAAGTAGAAGAATCAATTTGTCGTTTGGCACAATTAGCAAGAGCGGCAGGAATCCATTTGATTATAGCAACCCAGCGACCATCCGTGGATGTTATTACGGGATTAATAAAAGCAAATATGCCAAGCCGAGTAGCTTTTTCCGTTTCTAGTGGCGTAGATTCTAGAACAATTTTAGATATGAATGGTGCAGAAAAGTTACTAGGGAAAGGGGATATGCTTTTTTATCCACAAGGATATACAAAACCAGTCAGGGTACAAGGAGCTTTTGTTTCTGATAAAGAGGTATTTGATGTAGTTGATTATCTTAAAAATCAAGCTATTGGAAATGTCTATAATGAAGACATTCAAGAGAAAATCTCTAGTATTGGAATTGGTAATTCATCTAGTGGGGGATTTGATTCATCTTCTGAGGTAGATGCATATTTTGTGGATGCAGGAAAGTTTATCATTGAAAAAGATAAAGCCTCTATAGGAATGTTACAACGAGTTTTCAAAGTTGGTTTTAACCGAGCTGCTCGTATCATGGATCAATTGGCGGATGCTGGTGTAGTTGGAGAAGAAGAGGGTACGAAGCCAAGAAAAGTATTGATGAGTGCTACTGAATTTGAAAATTATTTGGAAGAAACAATATAAGAAGGAGTCAAATATGAAGTCAGATATCGAAATTGCACAACAAACTAAAATGGATCCCATTACAGAAATAGCAGGAAAAATAGGGATATTGGCAGATGAAATAGAACTTTACGGAAAGTATAAAGCAAAAATATCTGATGAATGTATAGAACGTATTCAAGATAATGCGGATGGAAAATTAATCCTTGTTACAGCGATTAATCCTACCCCTGCCGGCGAAGGTAAGACAACAACAACAGTTGGTCTAGGACAAGCATTTCATAAAATAGGTAAAAATGCGATTATTGCCTTAAGAGAACCTTCTCTAGGTCCATGCTTTGGTATTAAGGGAGGAGCAGCTGGAGGAGGGTACGCCCAAGTAGTACCAATGGAAGATTTAAATCTTCATTTCACGGGAGATTTTCACGCAATTACTTCTGCAAACAATTTACTTGCTGCACTTTTGGATAATCACATCCAACAGGGAAATGAATTGAATATTGATCCTAGACAAGTTGTGTGGAAAAGATGTCTTGATATGAACGATAGAGTATTACGCAATGTTGTTATTGGACTTGGATCTAAAGCAGATGGATATGTTAGAGAAGATCATTTTGTTATAACGGTAGCTTCCGAGATTATGGCTATCTTATGTTTAGCAAGCGATATGGAAGACTTAAAGGAAAGCTTGGGTCGTATCGTAGTTGCTTATGATTTTAGTGGAAATCCTGTGACAGCAGGTAATTTAAAGGCAGTTGGTTCTATGGCGGCACTTTTAAAAGATGCTTTAAAACCTAATTTAATTCAGACATTAGAGCACACCCCGGCTCTCATACATGGTGGGCCGTTTGCAAATATAGCTCATGGTTGCAATAGTGTAAGGGCAACAAAAACAGCATTAAAGATTTCCGATTATGTTATTACGGAAGCAGGGTTTGGTGCGGATTTAGGGGCTGAAAAGTTCTTTGATATTAAATGTCGTAAAGCCAATTTAAAACCAGATGTTGCAGTTTTAGTTGCAACAATTAGGGCACTAAAATATAATGGTGGAGTAGAAAAGAAAAATTTAAATATTGAAAATGTAAAAGCACTAGAATTAGGCATTGTAAATTTAGAAAAACACATTGAAAACATTCAAAAATATGGAGTACCTGTTGTAGTAACATTAAATTCATTTGTAACGGATACAGAAAGTGAAACATATTTTGTGGAACAATTTTGCAAACAAAGAAATTGTGAGTTTGCAATATCTACAGTATGGGAAAAAGGTGGCCAGGGGGGAATTGAACTAGCCAATGCGGTTCTTAAAACATTAGATACAAAAGAAAGTAATTTTAAGCTATTATATGAAGACAAGTGTTCTATAAAAGAAAAGATTGAAAAAGTCGCTACTGAAATTTATGGAGCAGATGGAGTTGTTTTTTCATCATTAAGTTTAAATCAAATAGATAAATTAACGTCCTTAGGATTTGGAGAATTACCAGTTTGTATGGCAAAAAATCAGTATTCTTTATCGGATGATCCGGCAAAGTTAGGACGGCCAACTAATTTTGATTTAAATATCCGCGAAGTGTATGTATCGGCGGGGGCAGGTTTTATTGTAGTACTTACGGGTTCTGTAATGACAATGCCCGGGTTACCCAAAAATCCTGCAGCTTACAGGATAGATGTGAATAAAGATGGAGTTATTACTGGCTTATTTTAGAATAAATGCTTGCTATGTAAGTAGCAGATAGGAGTTATATAATGGCAATGCTGATAGACGGAAAACTAATTGCTTCTACAATAAAAGAAGAGTTAAAACAAAAGGTTACAAGTTTGAAAAAAGAGGATATTGATATATCGCTGGCAGTAATTCAGGTAGGTAGGGATCCTGCATCAAGCGTATATGTAGCCAATAAAAAGAAGGCATGCGATTTTGTTGGGATAAAATCAATTTCTTATGAATTACCAGAGGTAACCTCGGAAGAAGAATTACTAGAAATTATTAATCAGTTAAATCATCGTGAAGATATCAATGGAATTTTAGTTCAATTACCCGTTCCGAAACATATTGATGAAAATAAAATAATTGATGCTATTTCTCCACGTAAGGATGTGGATGGATTTCATACACAAAATGTCGGGAAATTATGTATCGGTCAACAAGGTTTTGTATCTTGTACACCAGCAGGTATTATTGAATTACTAAAGCGCTCGGGAGTTTCTATAAAAGGAAAAGAATGTGTGGTAATAGGGCGAAGTAATATTGTGGGTAAGCCAATGTCCTTATTATTGCTAAGGGAAAATGGAACAGTAACTATTTGCCATTCAAATACTAAAAACTTAAAAGAGGTAACAAAAAGGGCGGATATTTTAATAGCAGCTGTGGGCAAACCAAAAATGATTACTAAAGATTATGTAAAAGAGGGTGCTGTCGTTATTGATGTTGGTATTCATAGAGATGAAAATAATAAAATCTGTGGAGATGTTGATTTTGATGATGTTTTGCCAATTTGCAGTGCGATTACTCCAGTTCCAGGCGGTGTGGGTCCTATGACAATTGCCATGTTAATGAATAATTGTGTTAAATCCACAGAAATTCAGGTTATTTGATTCGGAGGCCGAGAAATAATGAAATGTCCTAAATGTCAAAAAGAATTAACAGAGGGTAAATTATATTGCGAATTATGTGGAAATGAAATTCAAATCGTTCCAGATTTTGATCCCCAGGTAGAAGGTAGTATTCGTGATACCTTATCCAATCTTGCGGAAGGGTTTAAAGAAGATAGGGAAGTTTCGGAAGATGATTTGGATGATTTTAATAATGATTACGATATGGATGATTTTAACAGTGATTATGATATGGATGATTCGGAGCGCCCTAATATACTTATCATTTTAATTAAACTGTTGTTAGGACAAAAAAAAGTATCTTTTATATTTGGATTCATAATAATTATAGTTGTTTTTATATTTGGTTTTTATGGATTGAAAGTTAAGAAAGAAGATACCTTTAACTTTCAGTATAAAAATGCCATTCATTATGCAGATGGGGAAGCTTATATTGATGCAATTGCATCCCTTGAGAATGCACTTACTTATGAACCCAATAATAGTAGTGCAAGATTATTGCTAGGAGATTATTATATGCTTAATCAAGATAGCGATAATGCAATTTTAATCTATAAAGAATTACTGTCAGATTCCAGTGTAAGTTCCAATGCATACAAAAGTATTATTGAATATTATATAACACAGGGAAAATATGCTGTTCTAGATGAATTTTTGAAAGACTGTAAAGATGTTGATATTGTTAACAAGTATCAGGAATATATAGCAGCGACACCTCAATTTAGTTTAAGCGAAGGAACGTATGAAGAAATCTCGCCCTTAAAAATAACCACAAATACCTCGGGAATCGTATATTATACAACCGATGGAACACAACCTAATGAAGGAAGCAATGTATATACAGCTCCCATTATGCTTGAATCGGGAATATATGAAGTAAAAGCTTTTTTTAAAAATACATATGGTATCACAAGTGATGTAATAAAAGCTCAATACTGTATTGATGTGAAAAAGCTTTCCGCTCCAGTAGTAAATGTAGAAGACGGAAATTATAATCTTCCAATTATGATTGAAGTGGAAGTTCCCAAATATTGTTCTGTATATTATACGACAGATGGAAGTACGCCAACAAAGGATAGCATACAATATGTTCGTCCCATTCCAATGCCTTTAGGTAAAAGTTCTTATCAATTTTTAACATACAGTCAAGAAGATGTGCCAAGTGAAGTGACGGCAAGAACGCTTGTTTTAGATCTAGATGCGCGATTTAGTAAAGAGGAAGCTGTCTTAGTAACATTGCAAGGTCTGGTTAGTAATGGAAGTTTAACAGATCTGTCGGGACACGTAGAAGAAATGAGCGGAAGAAATGTTTATTATTGCAGTTCTGCATTTATGGAAGATTCGGAAACGTACTATTTAGTAACAGAATATTACGAAGACTTAACTGGAAGATGGTACTATACAGGAAATAGATATGCGGTTAATATAAGTACAGGAGTTTTATTTAAAACAGAACTTAATAGTGAGAATTACATTCATGTACTATCATTATTATAAATAAATCTTTAACATAATAATAGTTTATTATGTTAAATAGGAGGAGTATCATGTATAAAGTTTTAAAATCGGTTGAATTAGCCACAAATATCTATTTAATGGTAATCGAAGCAAAAAGAGTTGCAAAAGCTTGCAAACCAGGACAATTTGTTATTTTAAGGGTCGATGAGTTTGGTGAAAGAATACCACTAACGATTTGTGATTATGATAGGAAATTAGGAACTGTTTCTATTGTTTTTCAGGCAGTGGGAGCGGGCACTAAAATGATGGCATCTTTAAAAGAAGGAGATTATTTGCATGATTTTGTAGGACCTTTGGGATGCGCATCAGAATTAATGACGGATAATTTGGAAGATGTGAAAAAGAAAAATATTCTATTTGTGGCTGGTGGTGTTGGTACGGCGCCTGTCTACCCACAAGTGAAGTGGCTTCATGAAAGGGGAATTAAGGCAGATGTCATTGTTGGTTCTAAAACGAAAGATTTACTCATTTTAGAAGAAGAAATGAAAGCAGTTGCTGGTAATTTATATATTACAACGGATGATGGTTCTTATGGTAGAAGTGGTATGGTTACAAAGACAATAGAAGAACTAGTGGAAGCGGGTAATCAATACGATTTATGTGTAGCAATCGGTCCTATGATCATGATGAAGTTTGTTTGTATCTTAACAAAAAAACTGAATATACCTACAATCGTAAGCTTAAATCCAATTATGGTTGACGGTACGGGTATGTGTGGCGCTTGTCGTGTTACTATTGGTGACGAAGTAAAGTTTGCATGTGTTGATGGACCAGAGTTTGATGGTCATAAAGTTAATTTTGATGAAGCTATGAAGCGTCAACAAATGTATAAAACAATAGAAGGAAAAGCATATTTAGAAGTAATAGAAGGAGACACCCATCATGGTGGCTGTGGAAATTGTGGAGATGAAGAATAATGGACGTATTAAAGAAAGTTCCTGTTCGGGAACAAGATGCAAAAGTTAGAGCAACAAATTTTGAGGAAGTATGTTTAGGGTATAATCAAGAAGAAGCAATGAGAGAGTCAGAACGTTGTATCAATTGTAAAAATGCGAAATGCATTGTTGGATGTCCAGTTGCTATTAATATTCCCGGGTTTATTGAACAGGTAAAAAAAGGGGACATTGAAAAAGCATATCATATTATAAGTGAATCATCGGCGTTACCTGCTGTTTGTGGACGAGTATGTCCTCAAGAAAGCCAATGTGAGGAATTATGCATTAGAGGTATCAAGGGAGAACCTGTGTCAATTGGAAAGCTAGAAAGATTTGTGGCAGATTGGGCAAAGGATCATAATATTAAACCAGAAGGTACACAAAATAAAAATGGCAAGAAGGTTGCAGTAATTGGATCTGGACCAGCAGGACTTACTTGTGCAGGTGACTTAGCAAAATTAGGATATGATGTTACAATCTTTGAAGCATTACATGAGCCAGGTGGAGTTTTAGTATATGGAATTCCAGAATTCCGTCTCCCAAAAGAAACTGTTGTAAAAAAAGAGATTGAAAATGTACTTTCATTAGGTGTTAAAATTGAGACTAATGTGGTTGTTGGTAAATCTGTTAAAATTGATGAGCTTTTGGAGGAAGAAGGATTTAGCGCCGTTTTTATTGGTTCAGGAGCAGGTCTTCCTAAATTCATGGGTATACCAGGGGAACAAGCAAATGGAGTATTCTCTGCCAATGAATATTTAACAAGAAGTAACTTAATGAAGGCATTTCATAAAGGATCCAATACGCCACTTATGCGTGGAAAAAAGGTTGCTGTAGTTGGTGGAGGCAATGTTGCTATGGATGCAGCTAGAACTGCACTTAGACTTGGAGCAGAGGTTCATATTGTATATAGAAGAAGTGAAGAAGAATTACCAGCAAGAGTGGAAGAAGTACATCATGCAAAACAAGAAGGCCTTATTTTCGATCTATTGACAAACCCTATAGAAATTATGACGGATGAAAATGGCTGGGTATCTGGAATTAAATGCGTGAAAATGGAACTGGGTGAACCAGATGCTTCTGGAAGAAGACGTCCAGTAGTTATTCCAGATAGTGAATTTGTGATAGAAGTAGACTCGGTAATTATGTCTTTAGGTACTTCACCAAATCCATTAATAGCTTCCACAACAGAAGGTCTTGAAACAAATAAATGGAAATGTATTATAGCAGATGAAGAATTTGGAAAGACATCCAAGCAAGGAGTATTTGCTGGGGGTGATGCAGTGACTGGCGCTGCTACAGTTATTTTAGCAATGGGAGCTGGAAAAGCTGGAGCAAAAGGTATTCACGAATATTTAACAAGTTTATCAGAGTAAAATAAAACCAAAAGGAGGGATTTTAAATGGTAACTCATATTGTTTTATGGAAAATCAACGCTGAATTATCTACAAAAGAAAGAACAACTGCAGGGGATACAATTAAGTCAAATCTTGAAGGATTAAATGGTAAAATAGATGGTCTTATTTCAATGGAAGTGATTATTGATAAATTAGAATCCTCTACCCATGATATTGCACTTATTTCAAAATTCGATTCCCTTGATGCTCTAAATGGATATCAGAAACATCCAGCGCATTTAGAAGTTGTTGGTTATATAAGAAGTGTTACTTACGAAGCTGCTTCTTTTGATTATTAGATCTAGGGGCGCGTATGATACGCGCCCTTTTATACATGGGTAGATAGCAATATCATGATGAATGAAATATAAGGGGGAAAAGATGAAATGGCTTGGTGTCCAAATTGCAAATATGAATATAAAAAAGGAATTATAAAATGTGCTGATTGTGGAGCAGATTTGGTAGACTCATTAGAAGATACTAATGTTGTCACCGATTACGAAATGGATCATAATGATGTTGAAAATAATGGGATTGAATCTGATTATGAAGTTGTAAGCCTTGGTGATGAATTGAAAAAAGAAGAAAGAAATGGAGCAACATCTATTTATCAAAGAAATGAGGACAAAGCAGAGGAATTTAAGAGCTCCGCATATGTACTTACATTTGTTGGGATTATTGGTGTAATTACTTTGTTTCTTATTCGTGTTCGTATCATTCCCATTCAATTTGGAAATGAATTAATGATTGATATTGTTATGGGTGGTCTTTTTGTTGTATTTTTTATTTTAGGTATCTTATCCTTTCAATCAGCCAGACAATATAAAGCAGATGCCATAGAAGAAAACTCTCTAACGGATGAAATTAATAAATGGTGTAACGAAAATTTAACAAAAGATTCTATTCAGGCTTTTTTGCAAGAAGATTCCCAGGAATTATCGGAAGAATTGTTATATTTTCAAAGAACAGAACAAATGAAAAGAATGATTACAGAAAAGTTTATTAATTTGCAAGATACTTTTTTAGAGACTGTAATAGAAAATTATTACCAAAAAATATATGAAGAAAATGAGCTTTTATAAAGTTTATAATGTGGAATTAGGATGAATATTACGATTGTATGTGTAGGTAAAGTGAAAGAAATATACTTTGCTGGTGGAATAAGCGAATATTCCAAGAGGCTTTCAAAATATTGTAAGCTTACTATTGTTGAGGTTGCAGATGAAAAGACACCGGATAAAGCAAGTGAAGTTTTAGAAAACCAAATTAAAGGAAAAGAAGCAGAACGAATTTTAAAAATGATAAAAGAGGATGCCTATGTTATTGCACTTGCAATAGATGGTAGGAAATGGGATTCAGTAACACTTTCCAACCATCTATCAAATTTGGGAGTAATGGGAAAAAGCAATCTCGTGTTTGTGATAGGAGGGTCTTTGGGATTACATCAAAGTGTCATGAAAAGAGCCAATGAATCATTAAGTTTTTCTGATATGACATTTCCCCATCAATTAATGCGAGTCATCCTATTAGAGCAAATTTACCGTTGTTACCGTATAGAAAATAAGGAACCTTACCATAAATAAAACAGTATATGCATTTGCCAAAGTTTAAAGCATATACTATTACATGATGACTACTATAAAAATGAAATTACAAAAAAAGAAAGAAATTATAATTTCGTCCTTACAATTACCTAAAGATATTGTGTATCATGCAGCCGTTGTTACAATATTAGGAAATAGGGATGTACATATTGAAAATTATCGAGGTATTTTAGAATATTCAAATAAGACAATAGTAATACAAGCTAAAGACTGTAAAATTTGTATTTGTGGTTCGAATCTTTTGATTCAATATTATACGAATGAGGATATGAAGGTTTCTGGAAAGATTTCAGGGATACAATATATTTATTAGCTGGAGGCAACACGTTGAATAATTTTCAATTTATTAAAGGATATGTTAAAATTTATATTTGTGGAGATGAAATGGAACGCTTTATGAATTTGTGCTGTAACCACGATATTTGTTTGTGGAATATCGTCCATGAACAAAAAGGTATTTCCATGAATATGTATTGTAAAGATTTTTTAAAGATTAGACCCATAGTTAAAAAAACAAAAACCAAGGTAGTTATTCTTAAAAAGAATGGACTACCTTTTTTATTTTTAAAGATGAAGAAAAGAATCTTTTTCACAAGTGGAGTTTTCTTGTGCATACTATATTTGGGTGTCATGTCAAATCGTATATGGGCAATCGAGATAACAGGCAATAAATTAGTGTCAACAGATGTGTTCATGGACTTTCTGAATGAAGAAAAAATATACTTTGGAATGCCAAAAACAGATGTTGTATATGAAAGTCTAGAAGCTGATATAAGGGAAAGATTTAACGTAATAACTTGGGCATCTGTTCAACTTGATGGAACAAAGTTAGTGATAAAACTAAATGAAAACATGATTGGTAATTATAACAATAATAAAGATAATATAAATCATGAAAATAGGAATCAGTTCTGCAACATAATGGCAACAAAAGAGGGGACCATTGTTTCTATTGTAACAAGAGTGGGGATACCAAAAGTTGTGGAAAAGCAAATAATACAAAAAGGAGATCTGCTTATATTGGGGGCCCTTCCAGTTGTAGCAGATGATAATTTGGTTCGATATTATAATTACGTAGAACCAGATGCAGATATTTTTATACAATGTAATTATGAATATGAAGATTTGCTTCCATTTCATTATAATAAGAAAGTTTATACTGGTAAAAAGGAAAAAATATTATTTGCTCAATATAGAAACTTTTTCTTACCTTTTTTTCATCCAAAAAGACAATATGAAAAATATGTAAAATATGATACAGTAGAAATGAAAAATCAAATAAAGTTATTAGATAATTTGTATTTACCTATTTTTTATGGGGAAAAGGAATGGCGTGAATATAATATAAAATCCTTTCAATATTCAGAGATTGAATTACAAGAACTTTTATATTTAAGGTTTGACAATTATTTGTTAAGTTTAAAGGAAAAAGGGATACAAATATTGTCAAAAAATGTTACTATAGAAAAGACTAATAAAAACATGTCTATCACAGGTACTGTTATAGTAATTGAAAAGACGGGTACATTAGAATATCTTGAGAAGTATCCAATAGAAGTAGAGAATGAAGAGCAGTAAAACATAAAAATAAGTACAATATAATGATTAGTAAAATACAACAATAAGGAAATAACAAATGAAATTAAAAAATATTAACAAGAAAAGAATCATTGGGGGTTTTTATTCTATTTTTATTTTTATGCTTACGATTGGAATAACGATTTTTTCGGGTATTTTGTATAAGCTAGAAACAAGCGAAATTATTAGATTGTCAATATTAATGTTCATAGGTTGTGGAAGTATTGTCTTTGAGCAAGGATTTTCAGTACTTTATAAGAAGTATTCCTTTGACAATGAAGAGCATCCCTTCCGTTTTTTTATGATCTATGTTGGATGCTTAATATTAGCAAGTATATTTCCTATGTTTCCAATTTCGGGTTTGCCTTATTTATTTATTGCATTGATTTTATCTCTCTTTAGCAATGTAACGATAGGTATTCTTTCATTTTCTAATTTATTAGTATTAACAAGTCTTTTGGGAAATGCATCCATTGATCATTTCTTTTTATATTTCATATGTGGCTTAATTACGATTTTGTTATTTAGCAAAATAAATGATGATTTTCACGTTGGTATTCCAATATTTTTATCCTTATGTATTTTTTTAGTATCCCATACAGCAAATATTCTTCTTTTTTCATTTTCTAATTTAAAAATAGAAATGTTTATTATTCCTATTGTTAATATTTTTCTTAATGGTATCTTAATGTTGATATGTCTGAGATTTTATAGTTATCACGTAGTACACAAATATCGTGAAAAATACATGGAAATTAACGATCCGGAATATGATATTTTAGTGGAATTAAAAATAAAAAATAAAAATGAATATTATCATTCTGTACACACAGCATATTTAAGTGATAAAATTGCCAGAAGACTTCATTTAGATGCAGAGGCGTCTAGGGCAAGCGGATATTATCATAGACTTTATAAGTATCGAAATGAAAAAGAAGATGTTTATGGAATGAAGCTACAACAAGAATATTACTTTCCAATACCAGCTTGCAAAGTGATTAATGAACTGAATTCCAAACATGAAAAATTAATATCTAAGGAAGCGGTTGTAGTATATATGTCAGATACAGTAGTAGATTCTATTATTTATCTGTTTGATAAGGATAAAAATGCAATTTTAAATTATCATGAGATAATAGAATTATTATTTAAGAAGAAAATAGAGAAAGGAATCTTAGATTCTTGTGAATTAACAATGGCTGAAATTAAAGAAATGAAAAAGATATTTATGGAGGAAACGTTATATTATGACTTTTTACGTTGAATATAGTATAGATGATAAATTACCCTTTGAAGTGAAAGAGGTGTGTGAAAAAGTAGCAACAGCAATACTTGAAAATGAAAGATGTGATTATGCTTCGGAAGTGAATTTAATGATTATGGATAATCAAGGGATAAGAGAAATAAACAAAGAACACAGGAGTATAGATGAAGCTACGGATGTTTTATCATTTCCTAATGTTACATTTGAAAATCCTTCCGATTTTAATATAGTTGAAACAAATAAAATGGATTATTTCAATCCGGAAACGGAAGAATTAATTTTAGGTGATATTATTATTTCCATAGAAAAAGTTCGTGAACAAGCATTATCTTATGGTCATAGCGAATTGAGGGAATTTGCTTTTCTAGTGGCACATAGTATGCTACACTTATGTGGATATGATCATATGGAATTAGATGAAATGAAAGTTATGGAAGAAAAACAAGAGTATATTTTAAATATGCTGGGAATTACAAGAGATTAACTATGAACAAGGAAACGATTGGAGAATTAGGGGAAATTGCCAATGAACCAGAATTATAAACAAAAGAAAAGAATATTGCAAGCAAGTGTGTTTGCTAGCGTTTTAAGTATATTGAGAATTATTGTTATTATAAATATGATAGGGGATGAAGGCGGTGGAATTTACGCAGCCGCTTATGAGTTATATAGTATTTCGATTATTATTGCTTCTTTTTGCTTGACGCAAACCGTTTCAAAAATGATTACAGCAAGATTAAGCAGAGGACAAGTAAGAAATGCTCACAAAGTATTCACGATATCATTGTTATTTTGCATCCTAACGGGAATACTATGTAGTATCCTATTAGAGGTTCTAGCAAATTCACTAACAAGTACTTTCTTACTCCAGGGAAATAGTGTCATTGCCTTAAAGTGGTTAGCCCCAACTATATTATTCGCTGGAATATCGGGATGTATAAAAGGATATTTAAAGGGTGTTGGTGAAACAGCACTTGTAGTAATATTGCAAATCACGGAACAAATTATTATTTGGGTATTAAGTATTTTAGGAGCACAGTATTTTTATAAATACGGCTTGAAAGTAGGCATCTTATTAAAGGATACAAGTTACGGTGCAGTCTATGGAGCCGCAGGTTCCATGCTTGGGATTACCGTAGGATCTTTCCTTAGTCTTATAATTTTAATTGTAATGTATAAAAATAAATACTCTATGATTCACAAAATGATCGCAAAAGATGCGACCATTAAGGATGAGAGTCATAGCCAAGTGTTTCAGGTTATTTTTTTCACAACGATACCGATTATAATTAGCTCGATACTATTTAGTATTCCTACATTAATTGATCAAAGGATTTTCAATAAAATAAGGATCGAGGCAGAAGGTGCGGCTACAAGCACTGCACAGTTCGGAATTTTTTATGGTAAATTCAGAATATTTATAGTACTTGCAATTATTATTTTTATAGAGATTCATAGCACGGTTGCACCAACAATAAGCAGAATGCTAAGTAATGGTGAACAAAAATTAGTGAAAGACTTTTTGAAGAACAAAATAATGATTAGTATGAGAGCGTGCATTCCATATTCTGTAGTGGCTACACTCCTTGCGAAGCTATTTATTCCAATTTTATACAAGGGAAATGTGGACACAGCAGTTATGCTACTTCAACGGGGTTCTATATTAATTATACTATATTGCCTAATTATAATAACGATTGGCGTATTGCAAGGTTTGGGAAAACAACTTGTGGTTATGATTCATTTATTACTTTCGTTCTTGATTCATATTGTGCCTCTTGTTTTTATGTTGAAAAAGTTACAAATGAATATTGAGGCAGTTGTTTACAGCTGGATTATTTTAGCTGTTATAGTTGTTATTTTAAATATGTTATCAATTGGAAAACATCTAAAATATAGACAAGAATGGAAAAAGAGTTTTATTATTCCAACGTTAGCTTCCACAATAATGGGAATCTTCATCATCCTTCTTATTTATTTACTAAATGATACATTAGGAAATGTAGGAACAATCATTGCAAGTGTCCTTTTTGGAAATTTTATTTATTGGATTGTACTGATTGCCTTAAAAGGCATCAATCAAAAAGAATTAAGCAAAGTTACGGGTGGTAGGTTACTTTTCAAAATAGCAAAGATAATTCGAATTATGTAATTGTATAAAAAAATGAAATAAGCTGATACTAGAACAAAAGGAGCATGTATTATGAAGCCATTGTCTAGAATCAGCTTATTTTTGTTTGTATTTTGTTTTGTACTATTATTAGGGTATTTTGTATATAGAGAATTTTTAGAAGTCCCTATTGAAACGAAAGAACAAATATATGAGAACTATGCAAAAGAAGAAACTGATATTATTAAGGTTGATACGAATAATATTGAAAAAATTGATTGTAATACCGTTTATTTAATAAAAGCATTTGACATGGTAACAGAAAAAGAGGAAGAATGTACAGAGATAATTCCAGCAAAATATATTGGTTTTACAAGAAAACAGTTAGAAGAAGAATTCAAACAATATATCTTGTCACCTTCACTAGGAGATGAAAAAAAAGGAATTGTTGCGATTGAATTAATCAGTTTTTCTAGAACAAAGGTTGTTATTAGAAAGAAATTCTATGTAGAACCTTTGCCAGAGAAATACTTTATCGTAGTAGAAAATAATTTTCTTACGGTATATTTTAAAGACCTAAAAACATTATTTTTACAAACAGACATTGTTCTAGAGGAATTACCAAATGAACTTCAACAAGAAATTATGAAAATCAAACCTTTTGATACACAAGAAGAATTATATAATTTCCTTGAATCGTATACAAGTTAGTATTATACTAGTAGAGTATGCAAATATCTATGAATTTATTATCTTATTTGTACAAGCTATAATAGTAACAGAAGGAATTTGGGAAAACAGTATGAAACAAATGAAAATCGCAATTATTGGCGGTGGGGCTTCAGGCATTATGGCAGCCAATATTGCAGCATCTGCTGGCGGGAAAGTAACGATTTTTGAACATAAAGATCGGATTGGAAAAAAAATATTAGCGACAGGAAATGGAAAATGTAATTTATCCAACCTGTCCTTTTCTTGTGATTATTATTACAGCGAAGAAGAGGAAGGTAAAATAATTGCTAAAAAAGTATTTGAACAATTTCCTGTTTCTAAAACACTAGAATATTTTCATGATATTGGTCTAATAACAAAAGAAAAATCCGGATATGTGTATCCCTATAGCGAGCAGGCGACTACTGTGTTAGACTTACTAAGAAATGAACTTGCAAACAATGGTGTAGTAATCAAGCAGGAAGTCCATGTTTTATCTATTCAATTTAAAAAGGATGATAATCAATATTTAATTGTAACAGATCTTGGTAACTTTCAATTTGATAGATTAATTATTTCCTGTGGCGGTATGGCTAATCCACAAAGTGGATCAGACGGAAGCGGATATGAACTAGCAAAAAAATTAGGTCATAATATTATAAAACCATTGCCAGCTTTAGTGCAACTTCGATGCAGGGAAGATTATTTTAAATCTATTAATGGAGTGCGATGCGAGGCAACTATTTCTACTAATATTACAAATGAAATAACGTTATCAGAATTTGGGGAGGTGCAGTTTACAGATTATGGTATTTCTGGAATTCCAGTATTTCAGTTAAGCAGACATATTGTAAAATATTTGCAAGCTAATAAAGTTATTCTAGTAAAAATAGACTTTTTTCCAAACATGGTTAAACATGATTTAGAAGAGAAAATAAGAAAACGTCTTGATGAAGATACATACAAAAATCTAACAATGGAGCAATTATTTATAGGTTTTCTAAATAAAAAGTTTGTGTTATTGTTTATCAAATTATGCGGTTTGAAGCCCGACGTGAAATGTAATGGAATCCCGTGGGAAAAGATGAAAAAGATGATACTTTTGATGAAGGAATTGGAAGTAACTGTGTATGCTAGTAATTCCTTTCAAAATGCCCAAGTATGCTCCGGTGGGATAGATATGAAACAAATAAAAGAAACGTTGGAATCAAAACTAATGAAAGGGCTATATTTTTCAGGTGAAATCTTAGATATCGATGGAAGATGTGGCGGATACAACTTACAATGGGCTTGGTCATCGGGTTATGTAGCTGGAATGAATGCTGCAGAAGGAGAAAGTTATGTTAAGAATAGCGCAATTAAAAATGAGTCCTAATCATGATCAAAAGGATTTGGTAATAAAGATTTGTAAAGTTTTAAGAATTCCTAAGGAAGAATTAAGGGAATACCATATTGTTAAAAAATCAATTGATGCAAGACATAAACCAGAAGTATTTTACAGTTATATTATTGACTGTAAACTTAAAAATCGTAAAGAAGCGGAAGTTTGTCGTTATGTGAATAACAATCAACTTAGTATTGTGGAAGAAAAGAAATATCAATTTCCATATAAAATTAATAGGGAAGAGAAAACCAGACCCATTATTATCGGAACTGGTCCTGCTGGATTATTTTGTGGTTATGTATTAGCGAAGGCTGGATTCAAGCCGATTTTGTTAGAGCGTGGAGAAAAGGTAGAGGATAGAACACTTACGGTTGAAACATTTTGGGAAACAGGCGTCTTAAATGAAAACTCTAATGTTCAATTTGGAGAAGGGGGAGCTGGAACTTTTTCAGACGGGAAATTAAATTCATTAGTGAAAGATAAAGATGGACGCAACAAAGAAGTCCTGAGAATTTTTGTAGAAAATGGAGCACCAGAGCAAATTTTGTATGAGAATAAGCCACATTTGGGTACGGATTTATTAATTGATATAGTTTCCAATATGAGAAAAGTTATGATGGAAAATGGAGCTGAAGTTCATTTTAATAGTGAAGTTACTGATTTTGAAATAGTGGATTCACAAATTAAAAGTGTACTTGTAAATGGAACAAAGAAATATACAAGTGACCATTTTGTTTTAGCAATTGGGCATAGTGCAAGGAATACATTTGAAAAACTATTAGAGAGAAAAGTTCCCATGGAAGCAAAAGCATTTGCAGTGGGATTACGAGTTATGCATCCACAGAAGATGATTAATTATGCTCAATATGCAATGGATGATATCGAAGCTTTGCCAGTGGCTTCTTATAAACTTGCTGCAACAGCTAAAAATCAACGTGGTGTTTATTCATTTTGTATGTGTCCTGGAGGTTTTGTTATTGATGCATCCAGTGAAAAGGGACGTCTTGCATGTAATGGAATGAGTTATCATAAACGTGATAGTGGTACAGCCAATAGTGCGATTATCGTTTCTGTATCACCAGAAGATTTTGGTGAAGATAATCCTCTTAACGGTATTTATTTTCAGCGTGAATTAGAAGAAAAAGCATATAATCTTGCAGACGGAAAAGTTCCAGTTCAATATTATAAAGATTTTAAGAATTCATGTGGAATGAAATCTACTGACATGATAGAACAAAAAGGCAGTGCTACTAATAGTGAAATGAAACCTCTTATTAAGGGTAACTTTGAATTTGTAGATCTTCATACCATTTTACCAGATCATATTAAGGAAGCTTTCATCGATGGAATGGAACAGTTTAATGGCGTAATAAAGGGATTTGCAAAGGATGATACGATTCTCGTAGGAGTGGAAAGCAGAACTTCTTCACCAGTGCGCATTTTAAGAAATGAATTTTTTGAAAGTGCAATAGTGGGTATTTATCCTTGTGGTGAAGGTGCGGGCTATGCAGGAGGAATTACATCAGCAGCAATGGATGGAATAAAAGTAGCCGAAGCAGTTGCCAAATCCATAGTAAAGCTTAAGTAAAGTAAATCTTGGAGGAATGGTTATGGACAATTTAAGGAAAGCGCTAAGGGATAAAAAAAGAATTGTTGTTAAGGTGGGTTCGTCGTCTTTGCAACATCCAGAAACAGGAGACTTTGATTATATTAAAATGGAAGTTTTGGTTCGTGAGCTTTGTAATCTCCGCAATCAAGGAAAAGATGTTGTATTGGTATCATCCGGTGCAATCGCTGCTGGGAAAAAAGTGGTTCAAATTACCCAAGAGGACAATCCAGTGGCAGTAAAGCAAGCCTGTGCTGCGATTGGACAAGCCAGGCTTATGATGATTTATCAAAAGATTTTTGCAGAGTATAATCAAGTTACTGCTCAAATATTGATGACAAAAGATACGATTGTTGATAATTTAAATAGATTTAACGCACATAATACATTTTCAGAGTTATTAAAACTTGGAGTGATTCCTATTGTAAATGAAAATGACACCGTTGCTACATATGAAATAGAGTTTGGCGATAACGATTCCCTATCCGCTATTGTAGCTGCATTAATAGAAGCGGATTTACTTATTCTTTTATCAGATATTGATGGACTCTACACGGATAATCCAAGAAGTAATAAGGATGCAAAATTCATTGAACATGTAGAGACCTTAGATGATGAAATTATGAAGATGGGAAAAGCGGAAACCGGTAGCAGTGTGGGAACTGGTGGTATGAATACAAAACTTATGGCAGCTAAAATAGCAACGAGTTCAGGTGCGGATATGATAATTGCCAATGGGGAAGACATGAGAATCTTACATCGAATTATGGATGGAAGAAAAATTGGGACTTTCTTTCAAGCAAATAAAGATGATGATTTTTATTTAATAGATTATGTACAAAATTTACATGAATGAAAAGGTGATAGTAATGATTGAGGATTCCTTAAAGAGAATAAATGAATTGTATCATAAGTCAAAAGCAGAAGGACTTTCAGAAATAGAGAAAAAAGAACAAACAGAATTAAGAAGTGATTACATAGCAAGTGTACGCGCTTCTTTACGGGGGCAATTGGACAACATCTCTATAGAGAAAGAAGATGGAACAATTGAAAATCTTGGAGAAAAACATGGAGACAAAAAAAGACATTAGGAAAGAGAGTTTGATAAAAAGGGATCAACTTTCAAAAGAATCTCAAAAGGAATTTAGTAATAAGATTACAAAGGATATGATAAATCATCCTTTTTTTAAAAATGCCAATTACATTCTACTGTATGCAAACTTTAAAAGTGAGGTTCAAACAGGAGAAATTGCTAAAAAAGCGTATATGGATGGAAAAAAGGTGTTTTACCCCAAGGTTTTAGGTGAAACAATGGATTACTATCTTAAAAATGATCATTATGATGTTGACTTTAATATTGGAAATATGGGAATTAGAGAACCAAGTACATCTAAGCATGAATTTATTCATGAGTTAAAATTTTCAAAAGAAAGTTGCAAGAATATTTTAATGATCATGCCAGGAGTTGCCTTTGATAACAATAGAAATAGGATTGGGTATGGAAAAGGTTATTTTGATAAATATCTTTATTTTCTTAAAAACAAGCTTCTAGATGAAAAAGATGTAAGTTTTCATACGATAGCGTTAGCTTATAGCTGTCAAATTGTTAATCAAATTCCAACAGAAAAAACAGATGTAAAGCCAGAAATTGTAATTACAGAAAATAATATTTATGAATAGTAAGAACTAATTGGAGGGGAGTTAAAACATGTCAAATTTATTAGAGATAGGCAATAATGCAATAAGGGTGAAATATGAATTGCAAAAGTTATCGACAGATAAAAAAAATGAAGTTTTGATTTGTACAGCAAATAGTTTAATTGCTCATAGTGATCGTATTATTAAAAGCAATGAAATGGATGTGAAAAATGGCGAGGATAAAGGAATGCATCCTGGCTTAGTTGATCGTTTGCGATTAACAAAAGAACGAATAAAAGACATGGCAGATGGGCTTATTCAGATTTCCAAACTACCAGATCCAATTGACGAAACTATAGAATCCTTTGATAGACCTAATGGCTTACATATTGAAAAGGTTCGTGTACCAATGGGTGTTGTAGGAATCATTTACGAATCTAGACCAAATGTAACAGCAGATGCCTTCGGATTATGTTTTAAGACTGGAAACGCAGTGATTTTAAAAGGTGGTAGCGATGCCATTCATTCTAATATTGCAATTGCAAATTGTGTGCAAGATACGTTAGAAGAAAATGGTATTTCTAGAGAAGCGATTCAGTTGATTGAAGATACTTCTAGAGAAATTGTGAATGAATTTATGAAAATGAATGATTTTGTTGATGTCCTTATTCCTCGGGGTGGCGCTGCATTAATAAAAAATGTAGTAAATAATAGTAACATTCCAGTGATTGAAACAGGAACTGGTAATTGTCATATCTATGTGGATGAATTTGCCGACTTGACTAATGCGGTCAAAATTATTATCAATTCTAAAACACAAAGAATAGGAGTTTGTAATGCTTGCGAATCTTTGGTTATTCATGAAAATATAAGGAAAACCTTTTTAGTAGAACTAGGAAAAGCCCTAAAAGAAAATCGAGTAGAAGTTCGGGGAGATAGCAAGACCAAAGAAATATTATCAGATTGCATGGATGCGACAGAAGAAGATTACGGAAAAGAGTACTTGGATTATATTATTTCCATTAAAACTGTTTCTAATGTAGAGGAAGCAATTGCTCATATTAATAAATATAATACAAAACATTCCGAAGCAATCATCACAGAGAACAAAGATGTAGCAAACAAGTTTCTTCAAGAGGTGGATGCTGCTTGTGTTTATGTGAATGCTTCCACAAGATTTACAGATGGTTTTGAATTTGGATTTGGTGCCGAGATAGGAATTAGTACTCAGAAACTTCACGCAAGAGGTCCTATGGGATTGAAAGAATTAACTACTTATAAGTATACAATTAGGGGGAATGGGCAGATTCGTCCTTAATGTAAGCTAGATCTGAATAGATACATTTTTTCAAATGTAATACGGGACAATTTATTCATGTAGTAGGTGCTACAGGGGTATGAAATCATTCGGACACGCTTTCGCTCCGATAAAAACGTAGCGGTACTAATGCGTCAGAATTGCTTCGCACTCTGACACATAAGTGCCGACGTTTTTATAGGGTCCTTCATTGATTACATACCCCTGTAGCACGTTTTACGGTAAATATAGTAAAATGCAAGACAAAAAATAGCCAAACGGGTGCTTTGTGGGTAATTAAAGGTGAACCTGATATTGAAAGATTTGCTCCAGCAGGAGTTCTTGTAACAAAGTCAAAA
>DATESN010000124.1:0-2531 GCA_035270785.1 Lachnospiraceae bacterium
CGCCAGGTTCCCGGTGAGTAAAAGGAAGCATAGCATTATATAAATGGGTTACATGAGAAGCACCTGCATGAAAGGCATCCATAGCTATTTGATAATTGGCATTGGTATGTGCAATGGAAAAGACAAACTCTGATTTTAAAGCTGATATCAAATCAATGGCACCCTCTTCTTCGGGAGCAATGGCCACTAATTTTACCAATCCAGAAGAGTCTTTTTGCAACTGTTTTAATAATTCGATATTTGGTTTGATGATATAATTTTTGTTTTGGGCACCTTTTTTTATCTCTGAAATAAAAGGACCTTCCAAGTTAATTCCAACCAAAGGGGATGCCCCTGATGAAACGTATTGGGAAGCAGTCTGACAGATGGATTCCAGTGTTTCTACAGGTAAAGTCATAGTGGCAGGACAAATACTTGTAGTACCAGATGATAATTCGTAGGCAGCGATTTTCTCCATTGCCTCTATAGTACCATCACAAAAGTCATAGCCAACACAGCCATGAAAGTGAATATCAATAAGTCCCGGAATGACATAACAATCGGTGGCATCAAGTTGCACTTCATTGGAAAAAGAATCACTATTAGGAAATGCAGCTGGTTGAGTTTCGGATTGAGATGTTTCTTTTATATCTAAGATGGTACTACCCTTTAGTTCTATATCACGTTTTTCAAAGGTACAAGTATCTGTAAAAACAGTTCCATTGGTAATAATCATGAAAGACCTCCCATATGTTTCGGTAGTTTCTATTTGTAAATAAATGTAAACTTTATTCCCTAACTAGAATGTAATTTTAAATTCCAGTTAGGGTTCCATAGTTAAGGTTATATTTTAGAAAGAGCTTCCCTGTCACCGATTAATATAACATCCTTATGAAACTGTAAAATAGAGGCTGGAACAAGGGGAGTAACAGGACCAAAAAAAGCTTGCTTTACAATATCTGCTTTATTATTACCAGATACCAAAACAACAATTCGTTTTGCTTGCATAATACTCTTAATCCCCATAGTATAGGCCATTTGTGGAACCATATCGATAGTATCAAAAAAACGAGCATTTGCATCTATGGTACTTTGGGTTAAACTAACGCAATGAGTTTCTGTTTTAAAAGAATCACTAGGTTCATTAAAGCCAATATGACCATTTAATCCTAGACCTAATAATTGCAGATCAACACCGTTAGAAGAATGAATGATGTTGTTATAATCATTACAAGCTTTTATAGGATCTAATTCAAGTCCATTAGGAACAAAGGTTTTTTCTTTGCTTATGTTAATATGATTAAAAAGATGATGATTCATAAAATAACGGTAACTTTGATCATCTTCTGGAGAAAGGCCAACGTATTCATCCAGATTAATACTGGTAACGTTTGTAAAGTCTAGGTCGCCCTTTTCATAATACTTGATTAGTTGTTCGTAGGTGCCAATTGGGGTAGAACCTGTTGCCAAACCAAGAACACAATCTGGTTTTACTATTACCTGCGCCGCAATAAGGTTTGCAGCCAATCTGCTAGCATGATTGTAATCAATTGCTTTTAAAATATTCATACATTTACTCCATTCTTTTATCTGTGATTTTATTTT
Organism: Lachnospiraceae bacterium; assembly: GCA_035270785.1. Taxonomy (GTDB): domain Bacteria; phylum Bacillota; class Clostridia; order Lachnospirales; family Lachnospiraceae; genus DATESN01. The sequence continues at coordinate 1,585 of DATESN010000124.1, forward strand.
ATACTCATTCATAAATAGTGCAATGTTATTTTACTATTATAAATTATAAACAAAAAAAAAAGCAAGCGCAATAGTTCAAATTAAGTTGCACATTTTGAAGAAAAAAAGAACAAGAAAGGACAAGAAAGGACAAAATGGATAAAGAATATGGGATGGAAGAAAATTTTTTTACATAAAAACAGGGAGGAACTAAGGATTAATCCTTAGCGCCTTCCCTGTAATTCATCAACGCATTTTATAAGTTCATCTTTAGAATTAAAATCGCTTGTGTGCTTTATCACGTAATCCCTCGTGTCGGAATCAAGAGATGATAAATAATCATTTGATTCTTGTGCTGATGAAAAAACACCAGAAAATAAAGATGGATAAAGCGGTTGCACAGACGAAAATGGTATAAGTGGATCCATTTTTGTTCACCTCCATTACTATAGAGGTATTATCTGTAGTACATACAAAATTATGTATGAAGAAACTTTTATTTTTCTTTTAAAAGGTCTCTGATCTCGGTTAATAATAATTCTTCGTTACTTAGTTTTGCAATAACAGGTGCTTCTTCTTCTTTTCTTTTAAATTTTGTAATTAATCTTACAAATAAAAAGATTGAAAATGCAATAATTATAAAATCGATAGTAGTCTGAATGAACATACCATAATTAATAGCAACTTCAGCCACGTCGCCATTTGCTTCCGTTATAACATATTTCAAATCAATAAAGCTGACTCCTCTTAAAAAGATGCTGATAAGGGGCATAATAATATCACTCACTAAAGAAGCAACAATTTTACCAAAAGCACCACCAATAATAACACCAATTGCAAGATCTAGAACATTTCCCTTTAGTGCAAAAGCTTTAAATTCTTTTAACATAATAATTTCTCCTTTAAATTTAAATAATCTGATAAATACTAATACTATAACATAGGTAATATTACTTGAAAAGTACTAC
>DATESN010000125.1:0-13126 GCA_035270785.1 Lachnospiraceae bacterium
ATCGATTTATTAGACAGTACAATTGTTCCTAGTTCTGGAGAGGATGAACTGCTAATTCAGGCATATATGTCTGTAGGTGACTCAAAAAATGCCGCAATAATATGTCAAGTAAACCTATTTCAGAAAGTTATAAGTATTTTATCATTGCTTTCAATAAATGCTTCGATGCATATGTCAGATCCTCTTATGTTTGAAACAATATATCAGCAAGGTCGTCAGATTATCAAATCATTTGATTTAAAAAACATGGTCAGCAATTCAGTTGCAGTAATTCATTTAGTAGCGGCTCAAGGCTATATAATGCAGCAGGATAATAAAAAGGCATTGGATGCATTAGCAGAATACGTTGATACCGTATGTAGTTTCACTTACCCACTTAAAATCAGAGGTAACTTGTATTTTAATTATATTAATGAATGGATTGAAGAAAACATACCGCTTGGTTCTATTATTCCGAGGGATGAGAATGCAGTTAAAAAAAGTTTTATCGACGTGTTAGATAATCCTATTTACGAATCAATAAAAGGCGATGAAAAATATAAGTTATTAATGAACCGCTTAGAACAAAGTATGAAAAATTAAGGAGATAGAGCATAAATGGAAAATTCGAAAAATATGGAAAGTAATAGAATTATAACATTTGTAATAGTGACCTTTGCTATTACTTATATTTTAGAAATCTTTGTAATTGCTAGGCTTGCAATATCAATAGATCCTACTATACAAGCAGTTTCCCGGTTATTAGTAGCATCTGTGATGTTAATACCATCAATAGGTGTTGTAATTACTCGTATCGTTACAAAAGAGGGTTTTAAAAATCTTTGGATAAAACCTAATATCAAAGGTAATATAAAGTATTATATTTTTGCATGGTTTGGAATGATAGTACTTACAGTAATTGGCGCTGCATTATATTTCATTATTTTTCCTGATAAATTTGATGGGAATATGACATATTTAGTAAATGTGTATAAAGCTACTGGCCAAAATGTATCGGCTGAAACTTTAAAAAGTCAAATGTTTATACAAGTATTAATGGCTATATTTATCGCACCAATATTCAATGCCTTCTTTTGTTTCGGAGAAGAATGGGCCTGGAGAGGATATTTGCTTCCGAAGATGATAAAAAAGTTCAAGCTTTTACCTATGCTTTTAATTAACGGTGTTATCTGGGGTCTATGGCATGCTCCTTTAACTGCTTTAGGTCATAACTATGGAGTAAATTATACAGGCTACCCTTATACTGGAATATTTGCAATGAGCATATTTTGCATTGTCCTTGGAATTATTTTTTCTTATTTGGCTATTAGGACAAAAAGTTGCATTCCTGCAGTTATAGCCCATGGCAGTTTAAATGGTTTTGCTTCAGTTGCCATGTATTTTACAGTTGACGGAGGAAATCCATTTATAGGTCCAGCCCCATCAGGAATAATTGGCGGCAGTGCATTCATTTTAGCGGCTATTATATTATACCATTTATTAAAGAATTATAGCTTAACTGATAAAGCAGCGGAAGAATCAATAAGAGAATAAGATTTTGTAAAATTTACCGCTTGATTAATTGTGTAATTTATGTAATAATTTTATTACGTATATATTGGTGCCAAACCGTATAACTAAAAAACGAGCATTGAAGTGCAAAACACATTCAATGCTCGTTTTCTTTTCCTAATAATAAAGCCTCATTTCTGTGTATATAAAATTTATCCAATCCTTTCTCCTTTTTATTTTATATTGGAAATATTACGGCTAAATATTTCAGCCATAATTTCATGACCGTCCTCATTTGGATGAAGACCATCCAAAAATAAATTCTTAAAATTTGTTCCTGCTTCCTTTTCAAATTCTTTATAAAAATCTATGTATTTTATATTAAAGCATTTGCAAAATTCCAATACCCAAGCATGATATTTTTTAAGTTCTTCTGCAACCTTATTAAAATCAGCAAATTCTGCCCAGTTTTTCTGTATATTATCTATATTAAACCTTGGCGGAACACCTATAATTGGCACAATAAATTTCGCTAAAGACTGATGTGTCATAGACATGATGTTGGATGTAACCACTCCCAAGTCAGCTCCTGTAATCAAATCATTAATCCCACCCATAATAAATACAGCTTGTGGTTTATTATTGTAAACAGAATTATTGATTCTGCATAACATACCTCCTGATGTGTCGCCAGGTATTCCTTCATTGATAATTTCAAACCCTGTTTTATCCTCTGATAATTTAGTCCATATCTTAGACCTTCTTACCATAAAACCATATGTTAAACTGTCTCCCAAACAAACTATTTTCATTTTTTTCCTTTTCTTCTATAAATTCTTATCTTTAAATTCTTTTTTACAATAAATGCATTCTATAGGTTACCAAATATACCTTCATCATCAAATATTCTTTCCACTAATTCATTACGATAAACTTAATGTTTGCCTATTGGACATGGTTTATCAATAGTATTTTTGCTAAGAATAGTTATTTCAAGTTAAGGTTGAAACCTTGTTTTTTCATAATGTTTATCATTTCAGAACGTTTTGGTATTAGATTTTTCAATCTTGCAACAACTTGATCGCTGAAGCAATCAACTCTTTTGTTTGCTTCTCTTAAGTCATAGTAAGTTTGCATTTCTCTGTCATAGTCTTGTATTTCTTCCACGTAAGAATCAAACCGTCTATATGTGTTTTCAAACAACCTCAAGTCCATTTCCATCCTTGGTTTTAGCTGAGGATTCTGATTTGGATATCCTAAGCCTAAACCTACCACAGGCATAGTTAACTCAGGAAGATTTAGTATTTCAATTATCTTTTCTGAGTCATTTAAGATGCTTCCAAGAAATACAGCACCCCAATTCAAAGATTCTGCTGCATTAACAATATTTTGAGCTGTAAGACAGGCATCGGTAAATGCTTGGAAAAACCTATCCATATCCCTTGCACTTAACTCATGACATCCTTTTTCTCCAGCAATTCTATAATTTCTATATTGATCAGCTACAAAGATTAATAGTTCAGGTGCCCTTGCAACATATTCCTGCTTGCAAACAGCTGCTATTTCCTTTTTCTTTTCAGGATCGGTTACTCGAATAATCGTGCTAGCCTGCATTCCGTTTGATGTGGGAGTACGTTTTGCCACTTCAATCAATTGTTTAAAAATTTCTGTGGGTATTTTTTCATCCTTAAACTCACGTATTGTCCTATGATTTAATTGTCCTTGAATCATTGTTTCTATGCTCATATTATAGATCCTCCATGTTATCTTGATATTTTGTACTTCTCTTAATTTATACCCAAATAGCAAATATATAATCTCGGGAATTCTGGGGACGGACCTTAGAATTCCCAGTCATAAATATTAAAACATTTCAAGGTCCGTCCCTGAAATGCGTATTTATATGAACAACCTCCGTAAATTTCTATTTATAATGGAAATCATAATAATCTGTCAACAAGTCTCCAATCCATATGACTATATCATCATAAACCTGTTCTTTGTCCAATTCATTTAATATTTCATGCCTGTCTTCACTATATAATTTCATTGATACATTTTTCATGCCTATATTTTTATACATTTTAAATGCCTTAGAAAGGTCTTTTCCATATTATCAGTATAGTACCTTTTATGTTTGATATTTTCATTATAGATTAATAATATGGTAAATTCAATACATAATAAGCAGCTTGACATCATTAAAATTATAGGATATTTTGGTATTAACAATATTTCATTTATAGAAAGTTGTAGGACTAAGAATAGGAGGAATTATGTCAAATTTAAAAATAGATGAATCTGCAAGATTAATAGGCAAGCTAAGGCTTGGCACAAATGTATATGTAGCACAGGGCAGTGTTGTACGCTCCATAGACGACTCAGTAATCATAGGTAATACAAGCTGGGTGCTTGAAAATTCAGTACTAATCGGAACACCTAAGCACCCTTTGAATATTGGCAGCAAGACGGTCTTTGGCCATAAGTGCATTGCTATTGGAGCAGAAGTTGGAGATTTATGTGAAATTGGAAATTGTGTTACCATTCTTCCCGGCTCTCAAATAGGAAATATGTGCATATTTGGTGAAGGAACAATAATCCCTGAAGGAACTGTAATACCGGATGAATCTGTTGTTGTAGGTAGACCAGGAAGGATAATCAGAAAGCTTACAGAGGCAGATAAAAGTATGATCTCTCGCATGAGAGGAAATAATGTATCACTTAGTACATACGTGGAAAATATCGTCGTAAATGAACCGAAGGAAGGTGAAATAATGGGAAAAATATATGAATTTAACGGAAAATACCCGAAAGTTTCCGAAACCGCATTAATCTATGATTCAGCTGAAATTACAGGAGATGTGGTAATAGGAGAAAATTCAGTAATAGCGTCCGGGGTTAGAATAATTGGCAACGCTCACGGCCCAGTGAAAATAGGCAATAACGTTCAAATTTTAGAAAATTCCGTCTTGCATTTATTACCTGATAATGAACTAGTAATTGAAGACAATGTAGTAATTGGACCAGGCTGCATGATACATGGCACAACCATTGGTTCAAACAGTATAATTGAATCAGGCTCCATAGTTTGCGATTATAGCAAATTAGGTAAAAACACCCTAGTTAAATCAGGTACCCTTGTAAAACAAAGAAGTATCTTTAATGATAATGAAATATTAGAAGGATACCCAGCTAAGGCAATTGGATTAAATACAAAAAATCAAGAAAAGCCCGGTTGGGCAATTTAGGGAATTCTGGGGACGGACCTTGAAATGCTTCCGTCCCTGAAATGCTTCTTACGGTATTCTTCTTTCACAAGGAAGAGATACCTGACATTTGCCGCAACCATATCGAGGATTATATTTTTCTCTTGTTATATCGAGAAAATCAGAACATTTCTTATGATCTTTTCCTTTATCAATAGAAATTGCATCCACGGGACATTTTAATGCACAAGCGCCGCACATTGTACAATATTCATAAATATTACTATAGCTTTTATTAGTAGTTTCTAATTTTAAATTAGTAACTACACTTCCTAACCTACCAGCCATTCCTTTTATAGTTATTATCCCTTTAGATAATCCGAATGTTCCAAGTCCACACACATATGCTACATGCCTCTCTGACCAATTGCATGTAAAATAATTAATTTCATTATTATTTATACTGCCTAATCGAAATCTTCCATCCAATGTAGGAACTAAACTTTCATAACCTTCATCATTTAACTTTGAAATTAGAAATATACTGAATTCCTTTAGAAAATTTTGACCTTCGATACGTCCATGAAGCCATTCATTTGATGGCCAATTATTATCTTTCCTGTTGCTTTTTATTACTTGATCTGTAAATGGAAAGAAATATGATATTACTGTATTTGCCCTAAGCATCCATTCTTTTGGCAATAAAAAATGGTCTCCTATAGCTTGAGGATTTTTCAACATTTGAAATCCTTCATCATCAGCTGCCCCAAAAGCAAATATTGGTTCTTCAAATATTTTCATCCCAACAAGTTCTTCTAATAACGCATTATCCTTGGAAACATAATTATAATCTGAATTCTGAACAAATTCTTGTGCAATTCTTGCTATGTCTTGCTTTGTCATACCATACACCCCCCTATATTAATAAACCCTTTATAAAATACATCTCTATTTCACCTTATTTAGAAAACATCGCAGCTTATAATATTACTATTATAACATGCAAACATTATCCTTTCTACTATTTATTAACTTTACATTATATAGACAATGTTATCGGTGGTCTACTTTCGAAAATAATGATGTAAATGCAAAAAAATGCAGCGAGGAAATTTTGCCGCATTTATCTTATAAAAATTATTCTTTCTGCCATACATCTGCATATTCGGGAGTTTTTTCGAATGTTGCCACCACAAATGGGCATCGGGGGATAATTTTTTTATTTTCACTTCTTGCGTAATCAACAATTCTTTTAACTAACTTACCGCCTACACCTTGACCCTTTAATGTATCGGATACCTTGGTGCTTTCAGCCACAATAATATTTTCATCCCTGAGAGTAAATCTAATTTCTGCTAAACAGTCCTTTATTTCACCTAAATAAAATGCTGAATATTCTTTAAATTCCATTTTTGTCTCCTTTTTATGTTTTTTAACCATTTAAATTGTATTAGAAATCTAATTCGAGTATAATAAAGTAAATACATAAATTTACTTTCATTATATAAATACCCTAATAAAGCAAAACTAATCTTAAAATTAATTAAGGAGGAAAAGAACTTGAAAAACTTAGTATCTAATGAGTGGTTAAAAAATAATATGGATAAGGAAAACTTAGTTATATTTGATGTTAGGCATGTTCTTGGGGATGATAGCTACGGCAAAACAGAATACGAAAAAGGTCATATTCCCAATGCAGTATTTGTTCCTGTGGCACAAACCACAATAATTCCAATGATTCGCCTAGATACAAGATAAAGGTTGATCGGTTCACCACCTCTTACAGAAAAGTAATGCTCAATCTCCCAAAACAAATCTGGTTTTCTAATCAAAGCTACACCAAGAATAATACAAATTACGCAAAGGATATATGTCATTTTTTCACCTCCACAAATTCAAGTATAACTATGTAGTTGTATTAAACACACACCTCAATATCGGATAAACTTGTAAAAGGATTTAATCTTCGAAATGCCGGGAAACTTTATGGTACATTTAGGAATTTCAAGGTCCGTCCCCGGAATTAATGATTTTTAATTAACTCCATGTAAATTTTTCAAGTGCAATATGACTACGATACCAATCATCATTTTCTAAAAGCACTTCAGGAGAACCTGTATTTTTAACTCTGCCATTTTCTAATATAACCACTGTATCGCTGGAAACAACGGACGATAAACGGTGAGATATGGACAATATTGTATGAACCTTACTTGCCTTTTGAAGTACAGAAACTATTTTTTCTTCCGTTATAGAATCAAGGTTAGCTGTTATCTCATCCAGTAGAAGTATAGGAGGATTTGTTACAGTAGCTCTGGCTATAGCCAAAAGTTGTTTTTGCCCTTGTGAGAAAAGAGTATCACTGGTTACTTTAGTATCCAGTCCGTTTTCCAAGGTTTCTATATATTCTTTTAGTCCTACAAAATCCAAAGCCTTTTCTATTTGCTCCTTCGTAATACTTTCATCCTGCAAACTTATTTGATCTGCTACTGTTCCCTTTATCATATGAAAGCTTTGATCAACATACCCAAATATTCTGCGTTTTTCTGAGTTCGGTATATTATAAACATCAATCCCATTTATTGTGATACTGCCCTTAGTTGGTTTAAGCAGTCCCATAATAAGCTTAAATAATGTAGTTTTTCCAACTCCTGTTCTTCCAACAAATGTAACCTTTTCATTTGGTTTTAAGTTAAAACGAATGTTTTTAAGGATATCTGCACCTTCTTCATATTGAAAGGAAATATTGTTAAATGATAAACTCACTTCTTCACGGTCTGGAATGATGTTTTCTACTCTTAGCTCATTCTTCTTAATATCATCTTCAGTTTCACTGTAAAAATCATTTACTCTTTTGATACCTGATATGGCCTGCTGAATATTTTGCAGCTCCATTCCCAGGTTTTCAATTGGCGCAAACAAATTAGATATCAATTCAATTGATGCTGCAACCATTCCTAATGATATACCCAAATAGTTCAACTGTTTGGAAGATAATACTACAATGAAAGCAATTGAAACTGCACGAGTAATCTGAATAAATGGAGAGTATATAGAATCATAGAAATTCACCTTTTCTACTGTTTTGTAGTTATCAAATAAACACCTCTTATAGTTCTCCTCCATGTAGCTTTCCTTACTGAAAGATTTAATCATCTGTATATTTTTTAAACTTTCTGAAATATGATTATTTACCCTGCCGATGAGTATTCTATTTTCAATCTGCGCCTTAAGCATTCTCTTTTGAAAAAGTCGTGTAATACCATAGATAGCTGGCAGCTGTAATAAAATTACAAATCCAAGCTTGCTGCTAAACATCCAAATTGAAATTACAATACCTATAATTTTAAAACAGTCAACCAACATTCCAATAATGCCATTTGTAAAAAGTGAATTTATTGCATCAACATCATTTGTAAACCTTGAAACTACTGTTCCCGAACTATTTGAGGAAAAGAACTTTGCATTTATCCTTTCAAGCTTTTCCATCATTTCAATTCTTATTTCCTTCGTAATCTTTTGTCCTAAAACTGTAAGAATAGCTTCTTTGACAAAATCAAATATTCCAATAAACAATAGCACCCCCATATAAACAATTGCTAGAATAAGTAATTTATCGGAACTTCTTGTTACAAGGGTATGGTCAATTATATATTTTAAAATCTGAGGTGGAATTAAGCTTGTAACAACAACACCGATAATAGAAAATACTAATAGTACACTTATACCAATATTGTTTTTAATAACTCTAACTATAGCCTTTTTTATTAAACTATTTCCCATCATTGTCTCCCACCTCTGTACATTGCAAATTAAATATTGTGGCATAAAGTTCTGATTTATTCATAAGTTCATTATGTGTACCATAATCTGCTGTTTTATCACTCTTTAAGAGTATAATTTTATTTATTCTATTAAAAATAGCCAAGCGATGAGAAACTAGAATAATCAGACTGTCTTTATAATTGCTTTTCATATTTTCAATAATTTTTTCTTCCGTCTTCATGTCAACTGCTGAAAAAGGGTCATCCAATATAATAATTCTATTTTTATTAAGAAGTGCCCTTGCTAGAGCTATTCTCGCCTGTTGACCACCACTTAATTTTATTCCACTATTTCCAACTAAAGTATCCCTCCCATTGGGCATTACTGCTAAATCGGTATCAAAACAGACATCCTTTAAAACAGAAATAATGTCCTTTTTACTACCTAAAGTTATATTGTTGTATATAGTATCAGAAAGCAACTGCGGCTTATGACCTAAATAAGAAATCATCTGGCTTTGTTCATATTCTGAGTAATCCTTAAGCTCTTTGCCATCAATTTTAATGTGTCCTTTATAAGGGTATAAGCCTAATAGGGATAGTCCAAGTGTAGATTTACCAGAAGCAATAGAGCCTGTTATACCTATAATTTCTCCTGTGTTGCCTTCAAAACTAATATCTTCAATTATATTTTCCTTACCATCTTCGTATGAGAAACTAAGATTTTCTACGGTCAATGTAGTAGCACCCTTGTTTATATTAGAAGAGTTATCTTTAGTTTTGTATTCTGTAAGATATGGCTTTATACGCTTCCAAGAAACCTGTGATTTTTGTACAGAATTAAATAGCTTTGCTGCTTTACTTGCTTTAACTGCCATGGCAGAAAATATTACAATGTAAGTAGAAAAATTTCCTACAGACCAGCCGCCATTAATAACTTTTGTTCCTCCCAGATAAATTACCATAATTATTCCAAGCATTGCAATTACATTATATATTGGCTGCATAGAATTTTCTAATATATTAGCTTTGACAGCCTTGTTTTGTAAATCTAAAAGTTCATCATTATACCTTGCTCTATTTTTAGTTTCCATTCCAGTTACACGATAAAGCATTGAATTTTCAATTGCATTGTAGGTAATATCTGCAATCTCACTACTTTTCTTCTGATAATCCCTTGAGTACTTATATATAACACTTTTTAATTTTTCAGCAAGTGCCATAGCGATTGGAATAAAAATAATAGAAAGTGCAGTTATTTTTATATCGTAAGCAAGCATTGTTATCAGGTAAGATATCATAAGAACACCAGTATCAAATACTTCAGTAGTAAACTTTCGCATTCCTTCCACACATAAATCAACATCAGAAATAACTCTTGTCATAAGGTTTCCCATATTTTCATTATCTAGCTCAGAAGTACTTTTATTCATTATATTGTTATATATCATAAGTCTCATAGTTGAACTGGTGCTGTTTGCGAACCGTCTAATATAAAAGCGCTTAAAATAGCGTAAAATTTGAATAGCTCCTATTAGAGCAACATAGGTGGCTGAAAGTAATAATACAGAATATAAATTATCCCCACCAGCAATTGAATCTATGAGTTTTCCTTGATATATAGGACCCAGAATGATCGTACTATTAAAAGACAATCCGAATATTATAATACATGCAACAACAAATTTTTCTTTTTTCCAATAGTTTATAATTTTATCTGGCTGTTTCATAGGTTCAATCTTTAATTTCGACACAGTAACTCCTCCCTGCACCACAATACGTCATCAGAATTATACTCTCAACATGCTACCTGTTCTTGGGGGATCTAAAAATACAACATCCACATTTAGTAGCTTAGACCGTAATCTAATACATAGCGATTTCCATCAGCATCAACATAAGAATAAGAAAGTCCTTCCGGCATATATTGATCTTTATCATAGCCTGGAACATCATTCGGTGAAATAGACTTGTTATTTTCATCCACTGCAATTACATCAAGACTAGCAGGCAGTGTAAATGGAAGTACTCCTCTTGGTTTGTATTTTCCCGTTAAAACATCGATTTGTGCTTCCGGAAGTGTATCAAAGCTAGCCATTAATCCATCTGCATATGGTTCCACACGATTCAATAGCCAAGGAAGAACAAAATTAACACTTATCATTACTTTTCCTCCACGTGAATGAATAAAATCTGAGATAACTTTTATTTTGTCTGCGTCAGCTAATGTGGTTTCTGTATATTCTGTTTTGTCCATAGCAATATTTTTCTTATTATCTACAATTTCTAATTCTATGCCACTTGTAATTATCAGCAACAAACAATAATCCTAAATCTGCATTAGCTATAAATGGCTGATCGTCACAGCTCTTTGCAAGCTTTGACAGTGTATCCTTTGACCTAATCTTAATTATGCCGTAAGCCATCATATTACTGGCAGTTGCTCCCTGTATAGCTGATTCTATGATGTGCTGTACTTGTTCATCTGTTATTTTAGTTTCATTAAATTTCCTGATTGATGTGTGTGACTTTAATAATTTTATTACCTCGTTCATTGGATCCCCCTAATTCCTATTAATTTTTTATATTGCTTAGGATAAGTTATCATCCATATTCCAACAAATGCTATAGCAATAATACCCCATTATATTTTAGGTTGCTCAAGGAGATTCAACCTAAAATAAGCCTGCTTCCAAAACTCCTGATAAGTATAATAAGGCGGATTCATCCGTTACGCAAACCTTATAAAACCCTATAATAGCATTATAAAAGTTTATGTTTACTTCCCTGTTCGACGTGTCCGATTTTGTATCCCTAAAAGGGTATACTACTTTCGTTTGATATAACACTCCAAGGGCGTAAATTCGGGTGTAACTCACCCTACACAATATCATAATTCGTTTAGTGCCTTATGATACTTTATATCTTGATAAATTAATACTGGCATTCTTATCTCTGTCTATTACAGCTCCACAGCATTCACATACAAAGGTTCTTTCTGATAATGATAATTTTGGCTTAATATAACCGCATTCACTACAGGTCTTTGATGATGGATACCACTTATCTGCTTCTATAAATTCAATTCCATATTTTTCAGCTTTGTATTTTAGCATGGTTTTAAATTCATAAAAGCCTTGTTTTGCAACTGATGCAGATAAATGCTTATTTTTAAGCATACCACTGATATTAAGGTTTTCCATAACTATTCGAGATGGCTTGGTTTTCACAATCTCTGTAGTTACTTTATGTCTATAATCAGTTCTGATATTATCAAGCTTCTTGTGTAACTTTTTAATGTCCTTTTCAAGTTCTATTATGTTTTCAGTCTTTACGTAACTCCTCCCTTCTTTATTTTTTTCATATTTTCTTGATACCTTACGCTGTGACCTGCGTAATTTCTTTTCTAACTTCTTAACCTTTTTAGTTTTATTAATATTTTCATAGGGTTCTTCTTTATTTGAACATATTGCTAAATTTTTTATTCCTACGTCTATTCCAATACTTTCATTAGTTAATTCCATTGCTTCTTGTTCTAACTCAATCCCTACTGAAATAAACCAATGAACACCGTCAAAACTAACTCTTGGGTTACTATATTTGACGTTTGTGGGTATTCTGTTATATTCTGAAAGTTTTAACCAACCTATTTTTTCAAGTCTTACATGTGTATCAGTAAATTTTATTTTATAAGTATCTTGATAAAAAGATGGTTTTGACTTTTTTCTGCTCTTGAATTTTGGCTTATCCGATAATCCTTTAAAAAACTTTATGTAAGCATCACAGCTATCTTTTACTGCTTGTTTTGTTATATTGTTGCTGTAATTATTTAGCCATTGTAATTCTTCTGTTTTCTTTAGCTCTGTTAACTCTTTTCTTAAAATTCTGTCAGATAAAAATTTACCACCATTTTTATAGTTTTCTTCTTGTTTACTTAAAGACCAGTTATATGCCCACCTTGCTGTTCCTGCACTTTGAAACAGTTTAGTGTCTTGTTTATTATTAGGTTCTAATCTAACTTTCATCGAGGTTATCATCTTCTAATAACTCCTTAATCATTTTCTTTGCCTTGTTTGCTCTCCTGCCTTGCAATCGACAACTAAAAACCGTAATAATTTGAATTAAATCTTCAACTAATTCTTGATCTTCTGTTTTTTCAGTATTATCTATAATTTCAATAGTTGTTCCATATTTATTACACAAATTTTCTATTATTTCAAACCCGAATCTCAATAATCTATCTTTATAAAGAATTACTATCTTTTCAACTTCAGAATTAGTTATCATATCTATTAATTGATTTAGTCCCTTTTTATTGTAGTTAATTCCGCTTCCTATATCAGTAATAACTTCAAACGAGTAACCTTTAGCAATCATGTATGTTTTTACATTTTCAATTTGTCTGTCAAGGTCATCCTTTTGTTTTTGTGAACTAACTCTACAATATCCAATTACCTTTTTTGTCTTAGTTTTAATACCTTTAATTCCTAAAAAATGATTAAGTTGTTCCTGTGAATAGTATCTATACCTTGTCGGAGTAACATGATGGGGCTTCAATACATCCTTTTTGTCCCATTCCCTTAATGTTTGAGGATCTTTTCCTATTAATTTTGCAAATTCCCCTATTAAATAATATCTCATATATATCACCTCTTGAATTATATT
>DATESN010000126.1:0-2640 GCA_035270785.1 Lachnospiraceae bacterium
GGGGCGTGGCGTCTAGAAGATAAGAAGGTAATTCTTAGCTTTGAGGAGTATGGCGAGACGACAGAGCTTACATTGACACCAGATGGAAAAACCATTTTGCAGGAAGAAGATATGCTACTTACCAAGGGAGAAAGCGTAGAGTTACCATTTTTCACTATCAGTACATTGAATGATGGTACATGGATTGATGATAAAAAAAATGTGGAAATGGAATTTTATAGTGATGGAAGTTGGGATACCTATAATACAGAAACATGGGAGACAATTAGTAAGGGAAGCTATATCATTGATGGCAATAAGGTGATATTGACCTATGAAAATAATGTAAAACTTTCCGTAACCATGTCCGAAAATCTGAAACAACTTACTACCAAAGATGGGGATGTGTACCAATTAGAAGAATAGAAAATGATATGAGAGTGGAAAGAGGTGGTATTTATGGAGTTATGGATGGCAGCGCTTTTATTAATACTTCTTGTCGCAAGTATCATAGCCATAATTTCACTTACTAGGAATGGAAAAAAAAGAAGCTGGTTGATGCCAACGATTGTATTTTTATCGGCTATTTTGCTAGCCTGTTTGGTTTATATTCTAGTATCATTCTTTTTTATCATGTCCCTTTCTCCTAATAGTGTAGATAATGAATTTGCACTATACCAGATGGATATGGAGCAGCAAGACGTAGACGACCTGGTTGATTCTATAGAAAGTGACTCCGGAGATACAGAAGTTCCCAATTGGTGGGGTTTATTTGTAGGAGATGGTTTTTCCATTGGGATCTCCAATTTTGATGGGAAAAGTTTTCATTTTGAAATATATCTTCTACGCAATGGAAAAACAGTACTAGATGGAGTGGCAGCAATCTACCCAGACGATAGTTTGATGGCAGAGTATGGAGAACTAACTTTCTCACTGCATGAAGAATTTAGCGTAGTAGATATAGGAACTAGCGAAAGTTCGGAATGGGAACATACACAAGGACAATACTTGCGGGTTGATTGATGGAAATAAGGAGATGGCTAGAAGTCCAGCCGTCTCCTTATTTTGTAGTGCAATTTATATTGTGTGGTCTAAATATGACAAAAATGAGGATGTAGATATAATTAAGAAATTGACAAGATATTATAATTGAAAGCATTGGTGATATTATCAAAATACTTTAACGAATTTAAAACAGTGTGTACTAAAGGAGATTACATTATGAAAAAAGGTTTATTAGTAGCATCAACGTTATTAGTATTAGTATTAAAAGGTTGCGGAAAAACAGAAATCTTTTCCACACCAGAAATCATATTGGAAAACGAAATCGTATCAACAAACGAAATTGTATCAGAAAAAGAAGTATCTAGTAATGTAGTGGTTTCCACAAATGAAGTAGTAAAAGCAGAGCCTATCACAACTGTTTATGACATTCCCTACAAAAATCACGAATTTGGAGAAAACTTTAAACCATGGAATCCTGGTACATTAACGGTCATAGAAGATAACGGTGTATTCATTCACTTAGCAGTTTATGATGATGGCGACCAATGGTTTCAGCCAGTCACTATTTCTTGGGAAGCATCATTTAATATGTCGGGTTATCAAAAGATTTCTGGCTATGCACTAAAACTTGGTGATGTTAACGATGACACATATGAAATTGAATGGCTCTGGGCAGGAAAAGAATATGCAGACAATAAAGTAGTGAATCAATCAGAAGAATTCTTATCAATAAGGACTGGTGCGTCTAAGATTTGGGATATTGTTAGATTAGAAGAATCAAAACAAGATATAGTTTATTTTAAATATGTAGGAAACGACTTATTAAATGAACAGTCTGGATATTCACAAGAAGGCATGTGTGCGTACATTGTTAATAAAACGTTAAATGAAGTAGTTTGCTTTACAGCATTTAACATAAAAGGAAATGTTACTGATTGGGCTGCATTAGAATCAGTTGTTAAGTCTGTTAAATTTATTGATTCAAAAATAATGGATTCTTCATTAGAAAATCCACCAATGAATAAACCAGCAAAATAGTAAAAATAAACTATGAGCAATACCAAATTTCCTTAGGATGTTCTGGTATTATTAAATTAGAAAAGAGGAAATGAGATATAAATAATAAAGCAGTGGACCAATCAGAAAAACAAGACATTGTGTAATTAGAATATTTATTATGAAGTGGTAAAGTGGTGATATTAGAAACTACAATCACGCTATTTTGCAAAATCGTACTAGATATGATATATTAGTCCCTATAAAAAGTCGGGGGGGGAAACGTATGCAAAATATTAGAAAAAAAGCTCTTCTATTTGTGGCTATGCTAGTTATGGTATGTATAGTGGGTGCTTGTACTTCAGATAAAATAAATGTTAGCACACAACTTAAGGGGGAAGAAATTCCCGTGGAAGATACCATTAACCAAGAAGAAAAGGAGCAAGTTCCATTAGTTCTATACTATGGTAATGAAATGCTAGATGGATTGATTGCGGAAGAAGTAATGGTTGATAATAGATCGGCAGAAGTTATTATTGATTTATTGTCCAACCATAATATTGTTTCAAAAGATACAAGAGTTGTACATTTCACTATGGAAGAAAAAGATGGTAAAAACATTCTTTATCTAGACTTATCGAAGCAATTCAAAGATTACAT
>DATESN010000127.1:0-4998 GCA_035270785.1 Lachnospiraceae bacterium
TGTGCCAACACATACCTGGGAAAATGTTATAAAAGAAGAACCTTATTTTGATGTCAATATAACAAAACCTTGCATTGGTACGTTGCCATGTATGGCTATGAAACGTAAAGATGGGGTTCGTTCCCTTCATCCTACCCATTCCGTTGTGGCTTTTGGCATAAGGGCAAACGAATATATTATAGGGGAAGAGACTTCTGCAACCCCAGCACCCATCGGTGGCTGCTGGAATAGATTATATGATGAGCATGCAAAGATATTGTTAATTGGAGTTGGACATGAAAAGAATACATACTTTCATGCAGTTGATGAAATGCTTGATATCCCAAACCGTTTAAGTGATGATACGTTTACTATTACAATTAAGGATTCCAATGAAAAGATGTATACCACCCCTCCATTTCGTAGGCACTTTACAACAGGTATTAGTTGCTGTTGCTCAGAATACTATCCTAACTATAAGAAGCCGCTAGAGGAACTTGGTGCAGTAACCTATTCTATGTTAGGAAATGCACTTGTATATTGTTGTGACGCCGTGAAATGTACAGACATAATAAGTAAGTTATGGGAGAGAACAGATCATGATTTGTGTATCAATGAAGAAGAAATCCCGGTATCTTATTATAGGGATCTAAAATAAATCTAAATAAGTTATATGAGAAAAAAGGCCGATATTTTTTAAAAGGTCTTTTTTTATTAAGCCATTTTTTAATTGTCAAAAATTAATTCCAAGGGTTTTAGCTTGTAAGATGCTTGCATCTACATTAGTAGAGTTAGGATTTATGCTCTCTTCGAAACTTGGTCAAGGCGCATGGATAGAAGAAGATGTATTATCAATTAATCCAGATTTAAAAATTGGCTTTAACGGATATCCAGTTTCCGATAAGGAGGATCAATGCCAAGTAATATCAGGTTCTGATCAATCCCTTTATGTATATAAAGACTCTAAGGTATTACAGCCAACTCTTGAAAAACCTCATTAATAGTAGATATTATTGGTAAAAGAAAAATGAAGGAGCAGGACATACTAGTAAAAAGAACAAAAAGAACAAAAAGATAAAAAGAAAGAAGGAAGGGGAATGTACAGGGTAAAAGAAAAAGTTGCAAATAGTATGGTTATGTTCTTCTTAGCAAGTGTTATTGGGTGGATATGGGAAGAGGTTTTCACTTTATATAGATATCATATTTTTACAAACAGGGGTTTTTTGCACGGACCGTGGTTGCCCATTTATGGAACAGGATTTTTACTTATTTTATTTTTAAAAAGATACGTTGGAGAATCCCCCATCATGCTTTTTATATGGATTGTAATTGTATGTGGGTGTTTAGAATACTACACATCAGCACTTTTAGAAGTTATGTATCATACAAGATGGTGGAATTATAGGGACGAAGTTTGGAACATAAAAGAAAGAGTCTGTTTCAAGTCTTTATTATTATTTGGAATTGTTGGAAATATAACAGCTTATATAATTATTCCCTATCTCGATAAAAGTATGAGAAAAATTAAATATAGTAGGAAAAAGGTTTTACTAATTATAATTATATCAATATTTATGATGGATGTAATTTGTTCTATATATAATCCTAATATGAAAATAGGAAATTAGTTTTCAATTGATGAATTTTTTTAATGGATTGGTAGAATACTAACGTTGAATATAAAATAGGAAGGAGTATTAATTATGTCTGATTTAAATCATCTGGAATTACAGAATCTTCGTCATCTTATTGGTGGTAACGACAATTCATCTCAAAAACTTGATACTTATGC
This sequence comes from Lachnospiraceae bacterium, assembly GCA_035270785.1. Lineage (GTDB taxonomy): Bacteria > Bacillota > Clostridia > Lachnospirales > Lachnospiraceae > DATESN01. The sequence continues at coordinate 1,772 of DATESN010000127.1, forward strand.
AAAAGAAACAAAAGATCCACAAGTAAAATCATTTTTTGAACAATCCGCAAAAGACGCTAAAGAAACGAAAGAAAAACTAATGACATTTTTACAATAGGAGGATTCATATGTTACAAGATAAAATAATGGTTAATGATGCATTATCTATGGAAAAAAGTAGTCTTACAAATTATGCCAATGTGATCACAGAATGTGCGAACACTCAATTAAGGCAAACACTTCAACAAATAAGAGATGACTGCGAAACATCGCAATATAATCTTTACAAACTTGCAGAAACAAAGGGATTCTATAAGCCTGCTTCTCAGGCAGATTCCTCCGAAATTCAACAGGTGAAATCACAGTTTCAAAGTTCATTATAAAAAAACCACACCTTATTGTAAAAGGACGCATTTAATATAAATGCGTTCTTTTTTATAATGAAAACAAGAGATATATACATACACAAGAAACGGAAAGAAAACACGAAGGAGTATGGTTAAATGAATAAACTGTTTAAAAAAAGGAAAAAGCATGAAAAACGTGTACATCGAGGAAAAAGAAAAAGTATACGTGGTCTTAGTATTCGCATGCTTTTAAATATGGGATTCTTTGTTCCAGTTATTTTCATTATTGTAGTTGGTATGGTTTCTTTTGAGAAAGCATCTACGGGATTGCAGGAAAATTATGAAGCATCTGCGGTTAATGGAGTTGATATGACTATTAAGTGCTTGGATCAGGGGTTTTCTGTGGCTAAAGCCATGATAATGGAACTTTCTGGGGATGGAACCATAAAGTCTTATTCTTTAGGTGGATATGATAAAAATAAAACTCAAAGAGACATTGCTAATAAAAGTATCAAGACCACTATTTTGACAAAGCAAAGTTTGAATGACATGGTTGGAGAAATATATATATTACCTGAGAATGGGCAAAAGTTTATTACTACAAAAACCTTAAAGAACACACTTGAATTGGATAGTTTCTTAAAAGAAATGGTAGCAGCAGGGGAAGATGGTATTTTTCAGGATAGCTATGTTAATTGGAATAGTGAACATCCGTTTTTAGATGAACAGACAGGAAATACAGGGGAAGAATATATCTTAACTTGTAGTCGAAAGTTTAATGCTGGAAATTTATATGGTGCGGTTATCATTGATATTAATAGAGATTATGTACTAGACTTATTGGAAGATTTGAATTTTGGTGAAAAGAGTCAGATTTTCTTTACAACTAAAGAGGGAAAAACAATTGGGATTCAAAACACCATATCTTTGGACGAATTAAATAGCAAACAAGGTTTTGTAAATAAGGAAGGAGGAGTAACATCTGGATATGTAAAGGATAAGAAAGAACAGTATTTTTATATGAGTAAAGAAAGCACAGAATCAGGAGCAGTACTTACAGTTCTTGTTCCAAAAAGTTATATTACTGAAAAATCAGATGCCATTAAATGGATTACTATTGTTATGGTTTTAATAGCTAGCCTTATTGCATGGGGAATTAGCACAGTCATCGTTAGATTTATCACCAAGAATATGAAGGGAAGTATTACAGTCTTAAATGAAGTGGCAGTTGGAAAATTGACAATTAAAAAGAGCGAGAAAATTTCACAAAATGATTTTGGTAAGCTTAATCATGCGATGGAGAATACGGTTGAAAGAATACGACATTTAGTTATTTGTGTGCGAGATACCATGGAAGAAGTTTCTGCATCAGGGCAGCAGGTAAGTACCTCTAGTAGTCAAATGAATGGAATGGTAGCTGGGATAGCAGAGAGCATGGAAGAGATTAGCCGAAACATAGAAAATGAGGATCAATCAATTGTAGCTTGTCGAGAGCAAATGGAGGAGTTATCAAAAAGAATTAAAAGGGTAAATGCAAATATTGAAGAAACCGTAGAAGGTATTGAAAAGACAAGAGGAACCATTCATCAAGGAATGAATGCGATGAGTATGATGGAAGATCAATCTAGTGATTCCATTAAGGTGACGGGAGAGATGAAAGAAGAGGTTTTAAGACTTGGGGGTAAATTAAATGGTATTACAGAATTTGCAAAAGGGATTGCCCAAATTGCCAGTGAGACCAATTTGTTATCTTTAAATGCCTCTATTGAAGCAGCTAGAGCGGGAGAATTTGGAAAAGGTTTTGGAGTTGTTGCAGAGGAAATACGTAAACTAGCTGACAGCTCCGCAAAAACGGCCAAAGAAATACAGACTGAAATAACCACGATATTAAAATATACCAATCATACGGTTGAAAAGGCAATAATAGCACAGGAAATTGTAGCAAAACAAGATGAACATGTAAAAAATACCGTAGAAGTGTTAGATAAAACAAATCAGTTTATGGAAGGTTTTATAAGTCAAATTGATGATGTGGCAACAGAAATTAGTGATATGAATATAGAGCGAAAACAAACTTTGAATTCCATGGTAGAGATACGCTCTATTTCAGAAAAAAATATGGATTACATAATGAATATAAAGGGAGCTATTGGAAATCAGTCTGAGGCTTCAAGTCAGTTGAATCAGGAAGCAAATACGCTTAAAAAGAATATGAGCGATTTGAAACTTGCTGTGGATATATTCCAATTAGAAGACTAGAAGAAAAAAAATTTATTTAGAAGGTCCATAATCAAAGGTAATAGATATTGCATAAACAATAAGGAAAGAATATCTTGCAACTTAATTCGAATGTTTGTTACAATGAAATTACATGAAGGAAAACGAATGATTGGTAAAATTAGTGGAGGTAATGTAAATGCGCACGGAGTTGGAAAATTTTAATCTAATATTAAATCCGGCCAACAAAGACATCGTAACGGACAAGCTTTGCAACAATTTTTGGTGGTGTCTCAATAATGTGGCAAAAGGTTTGTGGAGGGAAGAAATTCCTTATACCATGGATATGATTAGTTTTCATATTAGACCGATGTTAATCAATTTTCAGGTACGTATTCGGATGCAAACATAGAAAATATATGGAAATCGGTATTTATAGTAAGGAAGAAGCATCGGCTGCCAAAACTTATTTAGAACATGTGCATAAACTGCCAAAGGATAGTAAAGAAGTATATTGATTTTAGATGATAATAAGGAGTGGATATATGTGGGATGGAAAAAGAAAAGCGGTTACATTCAGTTATGATGATGGAATTGAAATGGATAGGAGACTTGTGGAGATGTTCAACAAGTATGACTTGAAATGTACGTTTAATTTGAATAGTGGAATACAGTCTGGAGTAA
>DATESN010000128.1:0-28036 GCA_035270785.1 Lachnospiraceae bacterium
TCTGTTGCGAACCATATTCATAATAAGGATACACAAAACAAAGGATATATTGGTTCATCTGCCATTAAGGTGTTTGACTATAATGGAGCTTCCACGGGGTTAAATGAATCCATGCTAAAAACTTTAAATAGTAAAATAAAGTATGATATAGTTCGGATCATTCTCCAGGATAAGGTCGGTCTTATGCCAGATGCTTCACCCATTCATTTCAAGTTATTATATGAAGTTCCAACAGGTAAGATTTTGGGGGCGCAAGCAATTGGAAAAGGTGATGTTACAAAGAGAATTGATGTGATTGCCACGGTTATAAAGTTTGGAGGGACATTAGAAGATTTAAAGGACTTGGAATTATGCTACGCACCTCCTTTTTCAACAGCGAAGGATGTAGTAAATTACGCAGGGTATGTTGGATCCAATCTACTAAATGGGGAGTATAAGCAGGTTAATGTGGATAAGGTTAGAGAGCTTGTAGAAAATAAAGAAATGATCATTGATGTAAGAGAAATCTACGAATATGAGAATGGACATATTAAGGGAGCAATTCATATTCCGTTAAGTGAACTTAGAGATAACATGCAGGATATTCCAAAAGATAAACCAGTATTTATCCATTGCCGAACAGGGCAAAGAAGTTATAATGCAGTTCTAGCCCTTCAGAACGCTGGTTACAAAAATGTAACGAATATAACAGGAAGTTTTTTAGGGGTATCTTTTTACGAATATTATAATGATATTCGCCTTGAAAGAGAAAAAATAGTTACAGGATATAATTTTAATTAATTTTGGATTTATAAATGTATTTTAATCATGGAGTTTTAATCTTTTTTACTCGTTCGTTTTGTGCTATTTTATGTCTGTTTATTTATAGCTTGGCATGGAACGGTATAGTATAGTATTATATAGTAAAATATCAAATGATATCATTACTATTGAAGGAGGTAATTTATGTCTAATCCATATCTTCCAAGTTGGGAGTATATTCCTGACGGAGAACCAAGATTATTTGGTGATCGTGTTTATATTTACGGTTCCCATGATGTAGCAGGGTCGGATAAGTTTTGCGACTATCAAATAAAGGTCTGGTCTGCACCCATTGATAATATGAATCACTGGACATGCCATGGAACTGCATTTCGTACAAGGGCAGACCGAGATCATCCCAGTGATACACCGTGGACGGATGGGGAACTGTATGCACCAGATGTAATAGAGAAAGAAGGAAAATACTATCTATATGCCTATATCTTTTATACCTTAGGTTGCGTAGCAGTTAGTGATAGACCAGAAGGCCCATTTCAACTTTTAGCACAGTATAAGATTCCAGAGAATTCTGCCAAAGTACTTTCAGATGGTGTACTAGTTGACCCTGGGGTATTGGTGGATGAAGATGGTAGGGTATACATTTACTGTGGGTTTGAGGGATCGTATATGGCAGAACTTGATTCTTCAAATATGTTTGAAGTCATAGAGAATACATTTATCGCTGATATTATTCCAACTGCAGCTCCACATGAATTTTTTGAAGCATGTTCTCCGAGAAAAGTGGGGGATACTTATTATATGATTTACTCTCCAAAGATTGGAAGTAGATTAGTATATGCAACATCCAAATCTCCAACTGGTCCTTTTGAATACAAGGGAGTTATCGTTGATAATGGTGTTGACTATCCAGGCGGTAATAACCATGGATCCATTTGTGAGATTAATAACCAATGGTATATTTTCTACCACCGTATGACAAATGGAAGTATTATGTCAAGGCGGGGATGTGTGGAACGTATTGAAATGCTTTCCGATGGAACAATTCCTCAAGTAGAGATGACCTCCTTGGGTTTTGAAAAGTCACTTTCTCCTTATGAGATAACTTCAGCAGATATTGCATGTGTGTTAAAGGGTGGTTGTATTGTTACAGAGAAGAATATTTTTACAAGAGTCATAACAAATATTACAAGCGACTGCATTATTGGATATAAATATTTTGATTTCGGTGATGATTTTGGAAGTAAGACAATGGAATTTAGTGTGCAGATTAATGGAACAGGTTGTAGAGCAAAACTTCATATTCTAATAGATCATTATGAAATTGGTGAAGAAATTGGTTGTGTTGAAATTGGTTCTGATAGTGGTGTGGTAAGTTCCATCGTAAAGAATGTAACGGGTAGACATGCTCTTTATTTTCAAATTAAGGAAAATGTCGGAGGATTCTTTGTAGATCAGTTCAAGGGAAGACAATTATTTGAACTAGTTTCCTTTGTTTTTAGTAAATAAATAATAGAGAAAAATTGCATAAAAGGGAAAGAGTTCTGCATATAACTCTTTCGCTTTTTTTTTGTTCGTATATAATAGAATAATAGAACAAATTCATTTGGAATCGCTTTACTAGATAAAAACAGAGAATATTTTTATAAAAGGTAGGAAAAAGATGATTTATACAGTAACGTTAAACCCCTCGCTTGACTATATTTTTTCGGTAGATAGCTTGACTTTAGGGAACGTAAATCGGACAAACAAGGAACAGATATTACCTGGGGGAAAAGGAATTAATGTATCTATGGTACTTAAGAATCTAGGGTTTGAAAGTTCTATTCTTGGTTTTATAGGTGGTTTTACAGGAAGTGCGATTGAACAGAAAGTGCGGGATTTTGGATGTCATACCAACTTTATTCGAATTCCAAAAGGTTTATCAAGAATTAACTTAAAAATGAAATCCAAGGAAGAAACGGAAATAAATGGTCAGGGACCAATTATCGAACAAGTGGATTTGGACCGTCTTTATATACAATTAGACGACTTGCAAGATCATGATATATTGGTTTTAGCGGGAAGCATTCCAGCGACTATGCCAGAGGACATTTATGAATTGATTCTGAAAAGATTGTGTCATAAAAAGACTCTAGTTATTGTAGATGCAACTGGTGATTTACTATTAAACGTTCTAAAATATCATCCATTTTTAATTAAACCAAACATCCATGAATTAAATGAAATTTTTCATACAGAAATACAGGGTGAAGAAGAAATTATCAAATATATAAAGAAACTACAAGAAATGGGTGCAAGAAACGTATTAGTTTCCATGGCAGGTGATGGTGCAATTTTTGTATCAGATGAGGGAGTCACGTATCAAAGTAAAGCACCCAAGGGAACGGTCATAAATTCTGTAGGAGCTGGCGATTCTATGGTCGCGGGATTTATTGCAGGCTATTGTAAGTATCATCATTATTTGGAGGCTTTTAAAATGGGAATTGCCGCTGGGAGTGCAAGTGCTTTTTCGGAAAATTTAGCAACTAAGGAAGAAGTATTAGAAATATTGGATACCTGGGGACATTGGAATTAAATTAAGAACGATGGTAGAAGGGGAGTGAGGAATATGGAACTATATCAAGGAAAATCGGTTTTTAAGGGTGTTGCTATTGGTAAGATTCTTGTATACCAGAAGAAGAAATCTCAAATGAAAAGGGTGCCTTCCGAAGATTCGGAGTTAGAAATGTCTCGTTTTCGTGAAGCGAAACGAAAAGCAATTTCCCAAATAAAAGGGCTATATCAGAAAGCGGTAGAAGAAATCGGAACATCGGGGGCCGGAATTTTTGAAGTTCATCAGATGATGTTAGAAGATTTAGACTATTTGGAATCCATAGAAAATATGATTTGTAATCAAAAGATAAATGCGGAGTATGCAGTAGCCGTTACTGGGGAAAATTTTTATCAAATGTTTTTGGCTATGGAAGATGATTATATGAAGGGGCGTGCCGCTGATATTAAAGATGTTTCGGAGCGGGTCGTTAATATCTTAAGTTGTAAACAAGAAGTAGACTTTCATATGGAAGAAGCGGTCATTCTTTTAGCAGATGACTTAGCCCCTAGTGAGACACTTTCCTTAGATAAATCAAAGGTTCTTTCTTTTGTTACTCGATATGGTTCTACGAACTCACATGCCGCCATTCTTGCTAGAGCAATGAATATTCCATCACTAGTGGGTGTTTCTTTGGATAGTCTTATAGGGATAGATGGAAGATTGGCCATTGTAGATGGCTTTACTGGAATGATGTATATTGACCCGGATGAAGAAACACTTCAAATCATGAAAAAGAAACAAATGGAAGAGCAGCATAAAAGTGATTTCTTAAGGGGATTAAAAGGAAAAGAAAATATTACGCTGGATGGGAAGAAAATTAATCTCTATGGAAATATTGGTGGAATATCTGATGTGGCATCTGTTTTGCAAAACGACGCCGGTGGAATTGGACTATATCGAAGTGAGTTTTTATACTTACAAAAGGATTCTTATCCAACAGAAGAAGAATTGTTTCAGGAATATAAAGCGGTAGCTGAAAAGATGGATGGCAAAAAAGTTATTATTCGAACGTTAGACATTGGAGCAGACAAGCAAGTGGATTATTTTAATCTGGATAAGGAAGAAAATCCTGCTTTAGGTTACCGGGCTATTCGTATTTGTTTAGATCGGAAAGATATTTTCAAAACCCAGTTGCGTGCTTTATTGCGGGCAAGTATGTATGGAACCATAGCCATTATGTATCCCATGATTATCTCCCTAGATGAAGTTTTTGAAATCAAGAAAATAGTACAAGAAGTTAAGGAAGAATTGAAAAAAGAAAAAGTGCCTTTTGTGGAAGTAGAACAGGGAATTATGATAGAAACACCGGCAGCTGCAATGATATCCGATCTCTTGGCAAAAGAAGTTGATTTCTTTAGTATAGGGACAAATGATTTAACGCAGTACACGTTAGCAATGGATCGACAAAATTCTAAGTTGGATAAACTATTCAATGTACATCATCCTGCCATTTTACGATTCATAAAAATGATTGTAGACCATGGACATGCAGCAGGAATAGGAGTAGGAATTTGTGGAGAACTTGCATCTGATTTAGAATTAACCGAAACTTTTTTAAAAATGGGCGTGGATGAACTCTCTGTTTCGCCTACTTTTATCTTGGAATTAAGAAAAAGAATACGAGAATTGGATTTATCACAATAACAAATAGAAAAAGCAAAAAGATTATTAGAAGAAACAGAAGAAAAAATGTTTGAATTCTTTAAAGTATATCTATTAAAATATTCATATTTGAGTTAAAATGGAATTTGTAATGATTTTGTTTAATTTTTTTTTATGAGGGAGGACTCAAATGGATATTGCAATTAGAAACATCAAACAGGAAATATTAGAAGGTAAGACATCACTGGGAATCGAGCTTGGTTCTACACGAATTAAAGCTGTTTTAATTGGACTAAATAATGACCCAATTGCATCTGGAAGTCATGAATGGGAAAATCAATATGTGAATAATATTTGGACGTATTCATTAGAAGACATTTGGGATGGAATTCAAGATAGCTATAGACAAATGGCAGAAGATGTCAGAACGCAATATGGGGTTATTATTAAAAAAGTTGGATCCATTGGGTTTAGTGCCATGATGCATGGCTATATGGCCTTTGACAAGTCGGATCAACTCATGGTTCCTTTTCGAACTTGGCGTAACACCATGACAGAGGAAGCATCCATAAAGTTGACAGAATCTTTTCAATATAATATTCCACAGAGATGGAGTATTGCACATCTTTATCAAGCAATACTTAATCAGGAAGAACATGTATCTGATATCAATTATTTAACAACATTGGCGGGTTACGTTCATTGGAAATTAACTGGTAAAAAAGTATTGGGAATTGGTGAAGCTTCAGGAATGTTCCCGATAGATACTATAGCAAAAGAATTTAATAAAAATATGATAAATACATTTGGGGAGTTGACTGCTTCACAGAATTATCCATGGAAGCTGTCAGACATTTTACCAGAAGTACTGCTAGCAGGTGATCCAGGAGGAATGCTTTCTCTAGAAGGCGCAAAACTTCTTGATCCTACGGGTAACTTGGAAAGTGGTATACCATTATGCCCTCCTGAAGGCGATGCAGGTACAGGTATGGTGGCTACTAATAGTGTTGCTAAGTGTACGGGGAATATTTCAGCAGGTACAAGCGTATTTGCCATGATTGTATTGGAGAAAGAACTATCGAAAGTGTATGATGTGATAGATTTAGTGACGACTCCAACTGGTAATTTGGTGGCTATGGTTCATTGTAATAACTGTACTTCGGATTTAAATGCATGGGTTAATCTATTCAAAGAATGTTTAGAAAGTTCAGGAGTGAAAGTGACATTAAGTGAGTTATATAATACCTTATATTTCAAAGCGTTAGAGGGTGATGCTGATTGTGGTGGTTTATTGTCCTACAACTATTTCTCTGGAGAACATATTACAGGTTTTGAAAAGGGGTGTCCGTTGTTTGTTCGTACCTCTAGTAGTAAATTTAATCTTGCCAACTTTATGAGAGTGAACTTATTTACGGCACTTGGTGCTTTAAAAGTTGGTTTAGATATTCTTATGAAAGAGGAAGGCGTGAAATTAGACAAAATGTTAGGTCACGGAGGATTTTATAAAACCAAAGAAGTTGGTCAAAGAATTACGGCAGCAGCTATGAATACACCAGTAACTGTTATGGAAACAGCAGGGGAAGGTGGCGCGTGGGGAATTGCGGTACTAGCCTCTTTTATGCTAAATAAAAAGGAAAATGAAACATTAGATGATTACTTAATAGAAAAGGTTTTTGCCGGAATGTTAGGCTCAAAAATAGATCCTGATCCAAAAGATGTGGAAGGATTTAATATCTTTATCGAACGCTATAAAGCAGGTCTCTCTATAGAAAGAGCGGCAGTAGAAGCCAATTACTAGAACATATATTAGTACAAAGATGAGGTGAAAAAATATGCTAGAAGAGTTAAAAAAGGTAGTATACCAGGCAAATATGGAACTTCCAAAGTGTGGATTAGTGACATTTACTTGGGGGAATGTAAGTGCTATTGACAGAGAAAGCGGTTTATTTGTCATTAAGCCAAGTGGCATCAAGTACGAACTTTTGAAACCAGAGGATATGGTTGTTATGAATCTAGATGGAGAAAAGGTGGAAGGAAAATATAATCCTTCTTCTGATACGCCAACGCATCTAGAATTATATAAAGCATTTCCTAAAATAGGTGGTGTTGTACATACACATTCGTCATGGGCTACTAGTTGGGCTCAGGCAGGAAGAAGTATACCTTGTTATGGGACTACACATGCAGACTATATTTATGGCGAAGTACCTTGTCTTAGAGTGCTTTCGGAAGATGAGATTGAAGAAGCCTATGAAAAAAATACAGGACGCTTGATTGTTAATGAATTTAAAAAGAGGCAATTAGATGAAGAAGCAGTTCCAGCGGTACTTTGCAAAAACCATGGCCCATTTACCTGGGGAAAAGATGCATTCGAGGCGGTACATAATTCCGTGGTTTTGGAAGAGGTTGCTAAAATGGCAGCTCGTGGCGAAATGATTAATCCGCAAATGAAACCAGCACCACAAGTATTGCAGGACAAACATTATTTTAGAAAACATGGTTCCGATGCTTATTATGGACAAGATAAATAATGGCTTTTATGTGTAAAGTAGATGGATGGAAAATCTTGATTTAATGAATAGAAATGGATTGGTAAATATGGACAAAGTCAAAGAAGATATTAGCGTTTGTAAACAATGCCTATTAAGGGATTTTAACGAACAGGAATATTTTGATAAGTTGCATAAATATATTGTTACCCTTGATAAGGAAGTAAAGGCTAGTGATGAACTCTATAAGAAAAGATTAGCAGTATGTAAAGAATGCAGTAAACTATTGGAAGGAACTTGTTTATCCTGTGGATGCTTTGTAGAATTACGAGCAGCGATTAAGAAAAACAAATGTCCAAATAAAAATTGGTAAGGTTGAGGATAAATATGAAAAAGGATAATTTTGCTATAACTCCACCTATGGGCTGGAATAGTTATGATTATTATGATACTACAGTAACTGAAAACCAAGTTAAGGAAAATGCTAATTTTATGGCAACCCATCTAAAAGAATCGGGGTGGGAATATATTGTTGTAGATATACAATGGTATTCCTATGATGCAGGTTCGGATAGGGAAAATTTTCAATATATTCCCTTTGGGAAAGTAGAGATGGATGAATATTCAAGGCTATTGCCATGTCCAGACAGATTTCCTTCTTCCGCAGGTGGACAAGGATTTAAACCACTTGCTGATTATATACATAATCTGGGATTAAAATTCGGGATTCATATTATGCGTGGGATTCCAAGGATAGCAGCTCATAATCACACAAAGATTTTGGGTACAGACAAAACAGCAAATCAAATTGCGGAGCCATCTAACATTTGTATGTGGAATCCTGATATGTATGGAGTTGATACAAAAAAAGAAGAATCTCAATTGTATTATAATTCTATTATTCAGTTATACGCTGATTGGGGAGTCGATTTTATCAAATGTGATGACATATGCCGAATGGATACGAATACTTGTAAAAAAGAAATAGAAATGCTTCACCATGCCATTCGTTTGTGTAATAGAGATATTGTTTTAAGTTTATCACCAGGGCCTGCAGATATTGGAGAAGCATTTCATTATGAAACATATTCCAATATGTGGAGGATAACTGACGATTTTTGGGATGCATGGCCTTTTTTATTAGGAATGTTCAGACGTTGTGAAATATGGCAAGGTCATGGAAGGGAAGGCTGCTGGCCAGATTGTGATATGTTACCTTTAGGGAAAATAGGAAAAGCATTTGGGTCGGAAAGAGATACAAGGTTTACAAAAGTAGAGCAAATCACAATGATGAATCTATGGTGCATTTTTCGATCACCATTAATGCTAGGATCTGAAATGACTAAACTTGACGACTGGACATTACATTTACTCACCAATGCGCATCTTATAAGTTGCTTAAATAATGGTAGCAATCCAAGACAATTATTCCGTGATCATGAAAAAGCGGCTTGGATAAGTAAAGATACAGTAATGAATTGTTTTTGTCTTGCGTTGTTTAACTTATCTGAGGATGATAGAATAATAGAAGTTGCTAGTACACTTTTAGAAGAATTCAAGGTACCAAATATAACTAGTATACGAGAGGCTTGGGAGTACGAAATAGAACGTTTAGATAGGATGGATAAAGAAGGTAATATTAAAATGAATTTGCCTGCACATGGTTCTGCTTTTTTATTAATCAATTAGTAATCTTAGAAATATGAAAATAAACCGTCGTAAAATGATGGTTTATTTTTTTAGCAGGTTTTCATATTATTAATCAAAATGAAGCTTTGGTAATGACATTATTTGGCCAATATTATGGGACCATTAAAAAACAAGGATTTTATTATATGAATCCGTTTGCAGGTGCGGTCAGTCCATTAAAAAGGACGGAGAGTCCATCATTAGGGGCATCAAGCACTGTAAATGGAGTGAATGTTTCGGCTAATCTAGGTGTGAATTTGAGTAAGAAAATATCCACAAAAACCATGACACTTAATAATGAGAGACAAAAAGTAAATGATGTTCTGGGCAATCCTATTATTATAGGAGCGGTTGTTATTTGGAAAGTAGCAGATCCAACAAAGGCAGTATTTAATGTTGAAAATTTTAGAACTTTTCTATCTATTCAATGCGACTCTACTATAAGAAATATTGCAAGGCTATATCCATATGATACAATGGAAGATGATACAGATGAAAAGACTCTTCGTGGAAGTAGTCAGGAAATTGCAGATAATATGAAAATAGAATTACAACAAAGAGTGGAAGAAGCAGGACTGGAAATCAAAGAGGTAAGAATTACGCACCTATCTTATGCGGAAGAAATAGCAGGGGCAATGTTGCAAAGACAGCAAGCTGTAGCAATTATAGCAGCACGCCAGAAGATCGTCGAAGGCGCAGTGAGTATGGTTAAGATGGCTATTGATCAATTGGGCGAAGAGGATGTTGTTGTCCTTGATGAAGAAAGAAAGGCTGCAATGGTATGTAACTTATTGGTAGTGCTTTGTGGTAATAAAGACGCACAGCCAATTATTAATAGTGGATCTATTTATTAGTAAGTTTAATATTAAAGGAAGTTGGGCGATGGAAGAAAATATTGAATTGAAAAAAGAAAAGGCCAAAAAGCAAATCCTGCTACGGTTATCTCCAAGCCTATGGAATGAACTAGCCTCTTGGTCAGAAGAAGATTTTCGTTCCATTAATGGACAAATAGAATTTTTATTGGCTGATTGTGTAAGAAAAAGAAAAAAAGAAAAATAGGTTTAGATTTATAATAAACCAACCAGGTATGAGTATACTAATAGTAAGTAACTCATAGCGGGTTGGAGATAGTGTGGAGTTAGTAAAAATAAATTTTGAATATTCAAAAGATATCACGGCAGTGAATCGGATACAATTTAATGTACACGTAAGGTTATATGAGGGATATATTAATAAAATAAACGAAATTGATAAATTACTTGCTATTAATAAAGATAGCGATGAAGCAAATGCAACTTACAGTAAGTTCAGGGGATTAAAAAGGGGCGAAACCTATGCATTAAACGGGGTCATACTTCACGAGTATTACTTTGAAAATATGGGTGCATTTCAGAATGGCCCAAACTATGACCTGATTTCACTATTAGTACGTGATTTTGGTAGTTATGAACTGTGGCAACAGGATTTTGTATCAACAGCGAATGCTAGTAGAGGATGGGCAATCTTATGTTATGATCTACGTTCTAGAAGACTACGAAATATTAGCTTGGATTCACATGATCTTGGTAATATAGCAAGGGCAATTCCTTTGTTGGTACTGGATGTATATGAGCATGCCTATTTTTTAGAGTACGCAGATAGAAAGGCAGACTATATTCACAACTTTATGGTAAATATAAATTGGGACGTTGTAATAGATAGAATGAATGAAATATAGCCATAAGATTACTCAATTAGAAAGGGCCAACTTTTAAGGCCCTTTTTATGAAAAATAAAAGAGGCACAAGGCAGGTAATAAATTGTTTGATGATAATAGGCTAACAAAATGTTATAATAATTCTTTGGATAAAGATGATGTTATTCAAGTAACAGAAGAGACAAAGTTAATATTTTTTAGTGATATTCATAGGGGTGATAATAGTGTGTCTGATGAATTCGCCCATAATCGAAATGTTTACATGTTTGCATTGAAGCATTATTTTAATAATGGATTTCAGTATTTGGAGATTGGTGATGGAGATGAACTATGGGAAAACACCAAATTTGAATATATAAGAAGTGCTCATAGTGATGTTTTTAGTTTAATAAAGAAATATTATGATGAGGATCGATTTTATTATTTTTATGGAAATCATAACATGATTTTTAGTCGTGATTGTAAAGCGGAAAAATCATTTACAAATATGTGTGATGATTTTTTAGATATTAATTCAACACTATTTCCAAATATAAAAATTAAAGAAAGTATGATACTAAAGGATGTAATCACACAAAAAGAGCTTTTAATGATTCATGGCCATCAAGGTGATTTTGTAAATGATCGTGGATGGATTATTTCCATGTTTTTTGTCAGGGTATTTTGGCGCTATATGCATAGGGTGGGTTTTCAAAATCCCGCAAGTCCCTCTAAGAATATTATTAAAAGACATAAAATAGAAATTAATTTCTCAAAGTGGATTAAAAGAAATCATATTGGTATTTTATGCGGTCATACTCACAGGGCAAAATTACCTGAAAAAGGTGATGCTGCATATCTTAATACGGGATGTTGTATCCATCCAAGAGGAATCACTGGTATTGAATTAGTAGGCAGAAAGTTTTCCCTTGTTCATTGGTGTGTAGTTCCAGATGAAAAAGGAAGTATGGTAATTAAGAAAGAAGTTATGAAGGAGCCAATTAGCTTCGATGAAATTGAACTATAAAGAATTGACAAGGAAATAATAAGAAAATAATAAGAAAATAATAAGTTAAAACTAAAAAAAAGGATGAAGATAAAAATGGAATTTCAAAAATCTGTGATAGAACTTATTAAGATAAGGAAATCATCAAGAACTTATGATGAAATTAAAATTAAAAAAAGTACTGAGGATAAGCTAATAAATTATATGGAAACACTAAATAATACAACAAAGATAGGAGCAAGATTTGTTGTAACAAATGACAATTCAAAAGAAGAGGAACAAAAGCTTGGTACATATGGCGTTATAAAAGGTGCAAAAACTTTTATTGTGGGAATCATGGATAAAAAAGAAGAAAATGCCGTTGAATTCGGATATTTATTTGAAAAGATTATTCTCTTTGCAACTGACTTAGGACTTCAAACATGTTGGATGGGTGGAACTTTTAATAAAAGTCAGTTTCGTAAGACTTTGAATCTCGCGGAAAATGAATTTATTCCAATTGTATCTCCTATAGGAATCAGAAAAGAAAAACCAAGGGTTTTTGAATCTACTATGCGATTGGCTGCTGGAGCGAATAAGAGAAAAGATTGGAGTGAGCTATTTTTTGAAGAAAGTGCTTCAAATTCGTTGAATAAGGAACACCTTGGAGATTACGCAGTTCCTTTAGAGATGGTAAGGATTGGCCCCTCTGCTTCTAACAAACAACCTTGGAGGATTATAAAGAATGGAAATCAATTTCAGTTCTTCCTATGTAAAACAATAGGTTATGGAGTAATGGAATACGATATACAAAGAAATGACATGGGAATTGCAAAATGCCATTTTGAACTATCTGCAATAGAAAAAGGGCTAAATGGTAGGTGGATTGTAGAAAATCCAACAAACACATTCAATGAATGGGAGTATATTTTTACCTGGTTGGCAGAATAATATGATGTTGAACAATGAATTAACAGTTGAAATCATTGGCTACAATGTGTACAATATAATTGCTTCATGTGTAGAAAGGGGAGACGTGCATGAGAGAAATGAAATTTAAGATGGAAAGACCTAATCTTTTAAAGGTATCAGATCATGTTGTGGTAACCGAAGGTGTGCTTCCAAGTAACGTTTATTATGTGATTGATCCTTCCCTTGCCATGTCAGGAAACTATCCTTTTTCTGAAAAACTACGAACCAAAAGTGGAATTGTAACAGACATTTCAGAAAAGCCTAGGGGATTTTATGTCACTGTATTATTTGATGAATAGATTATAGGGGGAAGAATTATGTTAAAGAAAGTAAGTACAACCAATGCGCCAGCAGCGATAGGACCTTATTCACAGGCTATCCTTGTGGATAGCATGCTTTATACTTCGGGACAAATTCCAATCATTCCAGAAACCGGGGAAATTGCAGAAGGAGATATTACCATTCAGGCAGAACAATCAATAAAAAATGTAGGAGCTATTTTGGCTGCTGCAGGGACAACCTATAGTAACGTTGTTAAAACAACTTGTTTTTTGGCTAATATGGCAGATTTTGCTGCATTTAACGTAGTATATGAAAAGTATTTTATGGAAAAGCCTGCAAGAAGTTGTGTTGCGGTAAAACAACTTCCTAAAGAGGTTCTCTGCGAAGTTGAAGTAATCGCATATGTTGAGTAATAAGGATAATATAATTTTAATAGGCATGCCGGGAGCAGGTAAGAGTTCTGTGGGAATAGTTCTTGCTAAAAAAATGGGATATGGATTTGTTGATTCAGATCTAATTATTCAGGAAAAAGAAAATAGGCTTCTTCATGAGATCATTTTAGAAGAAGGTTTGGATGAGTTTCTTGCAATAGAAAATAGAACGAATTCTTCTATTGAAAAGTCAAACTATATTATTGCAACTGGTGGCAGCGCCGTTTATGGGAAAGAGGCAATGGAACATCTTGGCAAGATAGGGACGATTGTTTATTTGAAATTATCCTATGAATCCATACATAACCGCCTGGGGGATTTACAAGAACGTGGAGTCGCCTTACAAAACGGACAGACCTTAAAGGAATTATACAATGAAAGGCGTCCCCTTTATGAAAAGTATGCAGACCTAATCTTTGACTGTGATAATAAAGTAATTCGCGAAATCGTAAATGAGTTATCAAGAGTATTATGACAAGAATACAAGTGCTCAATATAATTTTATCTAAATTTAAATGTAGAGTAAAAAAATGAATAAAAATAGAAGAAATGTAAAAAATAGTAGATGATGATATCTACTATTTTTTTTATGAAACTTTTATGGGAAATGATAAGGAGGATCTATATGGAATATATAAATGCGTTTTGGGTTGGAGGATTAATCTGTGCTCTCGTTCAGATATTAATGGAAAAGACAAAAATGTTACCCGGAAGAATTATGGTATTACTTGTATGTACGGGTGCGGTAATTAGTATACTGGGGTGGTATGAACCTTTTCAAGAATATGCAGGAGCAGGTGCCAGCGTACCATTGCTTGGTTTTGGAAATGTTTTAATGAAGGGAGTAAAAGAAGCTGTAAAAACAGATGGACTGCTAGGTTTATTTACAGGAGGATTTAAAGCAGGGGCCGTTGGAACGAGTTCAGCGTTGGTATTTGCATATTTAGCATCGCTTATTTTTAATTCAAAAATGAAAAAATAGAATGCGATTACATTTGATCAAAAGCAATTAAAGAATCGCTGAAAAATCTTTTTATCCAGATATCCCACAGAAGGTCCAGGGATTTGTCTAAGACAAAAGAATGAAAGGAAGTAGCACTAATACAAGTGATGATACTTCCATCAAATTTCACGGTAAGAACAAGCGCTTTTACATCCCCAATGTCAACAGAACAATCAGGCATAGATGTGATAGCTGCGAGGGAATCTGGAGATAAATGAAAAACAAACTTAAAGTTTACGGGAGCTTTTTTTCCTTTGATAAGATCAAAACAAATAGGTCTCATAACACTCCAAGGAGAAAACTCTGGAATGAGTTCCACGTTATCTAATTCTTCTGAATTATAAAATTCATTAACCCTTCGTCCATCTATGAAAAAAGTATTAAAGGTTGTAATGGTGGTTTCTTCCAATAAAAAACAATCAAAAACTTCAGTTGCAAGAAGTCTTGACATAAAAGTTTTATTTTCTTTGATTTGTAATGCAATCATCGTATTAAGCACTCCTTCTATTTTAACTTATTATAATACAAATAATTTATTTCGTCTAACATCAAAATGTTATTATTTTGCAAATATTTCCTTTACATATATGTAGCGTCTATGATACTATAATGTAGTAATGAATACTACATGAAGAGATATTAAAAGTTTAATATTTTTATTAGATTTTGGATGTCAAAATTAATATCTTCAAGTAGCCATATAGGAGGATATTATGAGCTATAAAATAGTAATTGATAGTTGTGGTGAATTACCAAATGAACTTAAGAAAGATAAAAGATTTGAATCTGTTCCATTAGGACTTGAAGTAGGAGACTACAGCATTATGGATGATGAAAGTTTTGATCAAGCTCTTTTTCTTAAAAAAGTGGCAGAAAGCCCGGCTTGTCCAAAATCTTCTTGTCCTTCACCAGAAAAGTACATGAATGCATATCATTGTGAAGCAGAAAATGTTTTTGTTGTAACCTTATCTCGAAATTTGAGCGGTAGTTATAATAGTGCAGAACTTGGTAAAAAGTTATATATGGAGACATATGGAGAAAAGAATATTCATATCGTAGATTCTGAATCTGCTTCTGGTGGTGAGACACAAATTGCACTTCTTGCTATGGAACTTAGTGATCAAGGAATGGCGTATGATGAAATATGTAAACAATTAGATGAATACCGTGATAATATGAAAACATATTTTGTATTAGATAACCTAGAAACATTAAGAAAAAATGGGCGACTTACAGGAGTAAAAGCTTTTGTTGCATCTACACTAAACATTAAACCAGTAATGGGTACAGATGGTGATGGTAATATTATACAGTTAAGTCAGGCAATTGGAATAAAAAAAGGACTAAAAAAAATGGTTGAGACCATTTTAAATGATATAAAGTTCACGGATGATAAGCGTTTAATAATTACACATACAAACGCACTTGCAAGGGCGGAACTTGTTCGAGATATGTTGTTTGAAAAGGCCAAGTTTGCAGATGTTATTATTATGGATACAGCAGGAATTAGTAGTATGTACGCAAATAATGGTGGAATTATTATAACAATCAGAAGATAGTAAAGATGTTTTTATTTATGGAAAAAATTATAGTTTTAGCCCATTCTCAAATAGGGAGTGGGCTAAAACTATTTATATAATACCAAATTGTATTGGTAAGTTAATAATGACTAGGAAAATAATGATTTGAATTATTAGGATGGCAGGCATTCCGTACACAAAATACCAACGTCTGGTTTTATGACGAAACAACTGCATTCCCAGTATAGAACCAATGCTTCCACCAATCATTGCCACAGTAAAAAGTGAGGATTCGGGAATTCTAAAAGTTTGTTTTATTGCCTTTTTCTTATCAATCCCCATCATGGAAAAACCAACAAAATTAATAATTAATATATATGATACTAAAAATTCAATTACGCCCATAGTTAACACCTATTTTTGTATATGTCTGATTCGTTGTTACTTATTATTATTAGCAATTTCTTGCATTTTCATGGCACGTACTTTGCAAGAAAGACCGAATAAATTAATAAAACCTTCAGCATCATGATGATCATATAATTCACCAGTTGTAAAGGATGCAATGCTCTCGTTATAAAGAGAGTATGGAGAAGTTGTTCCGGCTTTTGTAATATTTCCTTTAAAAAGTTTGAACTTCACTTCACCAGTAACATATTCCTGGGTTGATTCAATAAATGCTTGAACAGCCTCACGAAGGGGTGTAAACCATTTGCCTTCATATACAATATCAGCTAACTTATTACCCATCTCTTTTTTTACTGTATAGGTGTCACGATCTAAGATTAGTTCCTCTAATTGTTGATGAGCTTCCATCAGAATAGTTCCACCAGGAGTCTCATATACACCACGGGATTTCATCCCAACCACACGGTTCTCAACAATATCAATAATACCAATTCCATGTTTTCCACCAAGAATATTAAGTTCGCAAATAATATCAGAGACTTTCATTTTCTTGCCATTAACGCTTGTAGGAATACCCTTTTCAAATGTCATAGATACATATTGTGCAACATCTGGCGCTTTTTCTGGAGTGGTACCAAGAACCAATAAGTGATCATAATCTGGTTCATTTGCCGGATCTTCCAATTCTAAGCCTTCATGGCTAATATGCCAAATATTTCGGTCGCGACTATAACTATTATTAGCGGAAAAAGGTAAGTCAATTCCATGAGCTTTACAATATTCGATTTCGGATTCCCTAGAATCCATAGTCCATTTATCATTTCTCCATGCAGCAATAATTTTGATATCAGGTGCAAGAGCTTTAATACCAAGTTCAAAACGGATTTGATCATTTCCTTTACCAGTAGCTCCATGACAAATGGCAGTAGCACCCTCTTTTCTTGCTATTTCCACTAAACGTTTTGTAATAACAGGTCTAGCCATGGAAGTACCAAGTAAGTACTTATTTTCATAAATTGCATTTCCTTGTACACATGGTACAACATATTCATCACAGAATTCATCAATGACATCTTCAATATATAATTTTTCTGCCCCACATAGTTTTGCTCTTTCCTCTAAACCATCCAATTCTTCCCCTTGACCACAATCGATACAAACACAAACAACGTCATAATCAAAGTTTTCTTTTAACCAAGGGATAATGGCAGTTGTGTCTAGTCCACCAGAGTATGCTAAAATAACTTTTTCTTTCATAAGATCTCCTCCAAAATTGATTTCATGTTCTGCAACTAATATACAACATAAATTCTTCAATTGCAAGCATGATTTTATGCATAAAAAGAAGATATAATTGTAGTTATATGTATAAAGCAAATAATACTTGCATATTATACAAATCCAATGTATAATTATGCAATCCGAAACAAGTAAGAAACCATTGAGTAATTAAAAAATTTAAAGTATGATAAAAAGTAAGGTTTCCTAACCGACAGGAACGCTTAAGTGCGTATATTTAAATTAGGTTGAATAAAAAGGCATATTCAACTGGTAATGAAGTGACGTTTGCAACGTGCAGGTGGATAGTAAAATGATTCGTGTAGGTATTATAGGAGCAACAGGCTATGCAGGTGGTGAATTAGTTCGTCTGCTTATGGCACATAAAGAAGTAGAAATCAAATGGTTTGGTTCGAGAAGTTATATTGATAAGAAGTATTATGAAGTATATCAAAATATGTTTCAGATTGTGGATGCTAAATGCATGGATGATGACATGAACCAACTAGCAAATGTCGTTGACCTTATTTTTACTGCAACACCCCAAGGGTTATGTTCTAGTCTTTTGAATGATAAGATTTTGTCTAAGGTAAAAGTAATAGATTTAAGTGCAGATTATCGTATTAAGGATGTTTCTACTTATGAAGAATGGTATGGGATTAAACACCAATCACCTCAATATATAGAAGAGGCCGTATACGGACTTTGTGAAATAAATCGCGAGGCTGCAAAAAAAGCAAGAATTATTGCAAATCCTGGATGTTATCCAACCTGTTCTTTTTTGTCTATCTATCCATTAATAAAAGAAGGCATGATAGATTTAAATACTATTATTATTGATGCAAAAAGTGGAACGTCGGGCGCTGGTCGTGGAGCAAAGGTTAACAATCTCTTTTGTGAAGTGAATGAAAATATTAAAGCCTATAGTGTTGCTTCTCATAGACATATTCCGGAAATTGAAGAGCAGCTAAGTTATGTTGCAGGTGAAAAGGTAATGGTTAACTTTACTCCACATTTAGTTCCTATGAATAGGGGAATATTGATCACTGCATACGCATCACTCATAACAAAGGGGGATGGATCAATTCCTTCTTATGAAGAAGTGAGAGCAGCATACGATAAGTACTATAATAAAGAACGGTTTGTACGGGTGTTAGATAAGGATGTTTGCCCAGAGACTAGATGGGTAGAAGCAAGCAATTATGTAGATGTCAACTTTAAAATAGATGTAAGAACAAAAAGAATTATCATGATGGGAGCTCTTGATAATGTTGTAAAAGGTGCAGCAGGTCAAGCAGTGCAAAATATGAATTTAATGTTTGGATTAAAAGAAAGCGAAGGATTAGAATTAATTCCTATGTTCCCATAAAAAGAGTATTGTGAGTATGTTAAGGGGATAGAAAAAGTTAAGGGAATAGAGAAAGTTAAGGGAATAAAGGAAGTTAACGGGGTTAAAAAATGATAAAGATAATGACAATTGATGATTATCATATGGTTCATAGTTTGTGGATGAAAATTAAAGGGTTTGCTATAAGAAGTGTTGATGATTCCAAAGAAGGAGTAGAACGCTTTTTACAAAGGAATCCCACAACCAGTGTGGTAGCAATGGAGGATGGCAAAGTTGTTGGTACTATTCTTTGTGGTCATGATGGGCGAAGGGGATGTTTCTACCATGTATGTGTGGATCCACAATACCGCATGAGAGGAATCGGAAAAGAAATGGTTGTAAAAGCCATGGAACAATTAAAGGAAGAAAGAATCAGTAAAGTTTCTCTGATTGCTTTTTCTCAAAATGATATAGGAAATGCATTTTGGAATCGCATCGGTTGGACAAAGAGAGAAGATTTAAATTATTATGAGTTTGTATTAAATACAGCAAATATTATGGAGTTTAATAAATAAAAGTATTATAAATGAAAATATGATATATGTGCATGTAAAAGTATATTAAAAGCATGCAGATGGGAGCAAATATGAAAATAGTGAATGGTGGAGTTACCGCTGCAAAGGGATATGAAGCATCTGGAATAGAGGCTTCCATAAAGTATCAAAATCGCCGTGATATGGCTATTATTTATAGTACAGTTCCATGTAAGGTGGCAGGAACATTTACATCAAACGTTGTAAAAGCGGCACCGGTTATTTGGGATAAGGAAGTGGTAGAACACTCGGAATTTGCACAAGCAATTATTGTGAATTCAGGAATTGCAAATGCATGTACGGGGGTTCTTGGATATGATTACTGCAAAAAAACGGCACAATGTGCAGCAAAGGAATTGGGTATTCCAGAAGGCGCAGTATTAGTGGCTTCTACAGGAGTAATTGGAATGCAACTTCCCATTGATAAAATTGTATTAGGAGTGGAAAAGTTAGTTTCTACAAAAGGTGCTTCTATGGAAGATGGAACATTAGCAGCAGAGGCAATTATGACAACGGATACGGTATCAAAACAAATAGCAGTTGAGGTTATCATAGATGGAAAAATAGTTACCATAGGTGGTATATGCAAAGGTTCAGGAATGATTCACCCAAATATGTGCACGATGCTAGGATTTATTACAACAGATGTGGCAATTTCAAAAGTATTATTGATGGAAGCGCTACGAGCTGATGTACAAGATACGTTTAATATGGTTTCTATAGATGGAGATACTTCCACCAATGATACGTTATTAATTATGGCAAATGGCCTAGCAGGAAATAAGGAAATCATAGAAAAGGATGAAGATTATTGTAAATTTGTAGAGGCACTTCACGCTGTAAATACAGTACTTGCAAAAAAAATTGCAGGAGATGGAGAAGGAGCAACTGCACTTTTTGAGACAAAAGTAATTCATGCATCAGATAAAGAACAAGCTAAGTTGCTAGCAAAAGCAGTTATTTGCTCAAGCCTTACAAAAGCAGCTATTTTTGGACATGATGCAAATTGGGGACGTATACTATGTGCTATGGGTTATTCGGGAGCACAATTTGATCCGGAAAATATGGAACTATTCTTCGAAAGTGAAGCAGGAAAGATTCAGATTTATAAAGATGGAGTGGCAACTGATTATAGTGAAGAAACAGCAACACAAATTTTATCAAAACCAGAAGTGACAGTTCTGATTGATATGAAATCAGGAATAGCGGAAGCAACAGCGTGGGGATGTGATTTAACCTATGACTACGTTAAAATAAATGCAGATTATCGCTCTTAAAATAAAGAAAGAGGAAAACTATCATGGATATCGAAATGAATCAATTATTGGCTAAAGCAGAGGTGTTAATTGAAGCACTCCCTTACATACAGGAGTTTAACCGTAAGATTATCGTTGTAAAATATGGTGGAAGTGCAATGGCTGATGAAGAATTACAAAAAAATGTCATAAAAGATGTAACGTTATTAAAATTAGTAGGGTTCAAACCAATTATTGTCCATGGTGGAGGAAAAGAAATTAATCGTTGGGTAGGAAAAGTTGGAATGAAATCGGAGTTTGTGAATGGACTTCGTGTTACCGATGAAGAAACAATGGAAATTGCTGAAATGGTATTAAATAAAGTTAACAAAAGACTGGTATCTATGGTACAACAAATAGGAGTAAGAGCCATTGGTATTAGTGGAAAAGATGGTGGTCTTTTAAAGGTAGATAAAAAATATTCAGATGGAAAAGATATTGGTTATGTGGGAGATATTAAAGAAGTTAATGCACAAATACTGATGGACTTACTAGAAAATGATTTTTTACCGATTATTGCACCAATTGGATTTGACGATAATTTTGATACTTATAACATAAATGCCGATGACGCAGCATGTGCTATCGCAAAAGCGGTGGGTGCAGAAAAGCTTGCTTTCTTAACCGACATTGAAGGACTTTATAAAGACATCAATGATAAATCCTCGTTTATATCAAGATTAACAGCAACGGAAGCAGATCAATTAATGAAAGATGGGTTTATTGGCGGTGGAATGCTTCCAAAATTAAGCAACTGTACCATGGCCATAAAAAATGGTGTTAAAAGAGTTCATATTTTAGACGGTCGTATTGCCCATTGTCTATTACTTGAATTTTTTACAAACCATGGAATTGGAACAGCAATTATTGCAGATGATGATGATGCAAAAAGTTAGTAGGAAAGATGGTGCATGAACGATGAAACAATACATAGAAGAAGCTGAACATTTTCTTTTACATACCTATAATCGCTATCAAGTGGTACTTGATAAAGGTGATGGCGTTTATTTATATGATATACAAGGGAAAAAATATTTGGATTTTGTATCGGGAATAGCAGTTTTTGCCTTAGGATACAACAATACAGAATATAACGATGGGCTAAAAGAGCAAATCGATAAGTTAATTCACACATCTAATTATTATTACAATATGCCTGCCATTCGTGCTGCAAAAAAGTTGTGCGATGTGACTGGTTTAGATCGAGTGTTTTTTACGAATAGTGGTGCAGAAGCAATAGAAGGTGCCATTAAGGCAGCTAGAAAATACGCTTTTTTAAAAGATGGTAAGACAGATCATGAAATAATTGCAATGAACCATTCTTTTCATGGAAGAACCATGGGAGCCTTGTCCGTTACAGGCAATCCTAAATATCAGGAAGCCTTTTTACCGATGATTGGAAATATTAAATTTGCTACCATGAATGATTTCGAAAGTGTGAAGCAACAAGTGAATGAACATACTTGTGCGATTATTTTTGAAACAGTTCAAGGAGAGGGCGGAATCTATCCCGCTTCCAAAGAATTTTTAACGAAAATAAAAGAATTATGTGTGGAGAAGGATATTCTTTTGATTCTGGATGAAATTCAATGTGGAATGGGAAGAACTGGCTATCTGTTTGCATGGCAAAAATTCGGCATTAAACCAGATATTATGACTACTGCAAAGGCATTAGGCTGTGGGTTTCCCGTGGGCGCATTTTTAATGACGGAGAAAGTGGGAAATAATTCCCTTACTAGTGGTGATCATGGAACAACCTATGGTGGGAACCCATTAGCATGTACAGCCATTAATAAAGTACTTGATTTATTTGAGAAGAATCATATAATAGAAAATGTGCAGAAAGTTAGCACATACTTAGAAGATAGGTTGGATGATCTTGTAATAAAATATGACTGTATTGAAACTCGACGTGGTTCTGGTCTTATGCAAGGACTAGTATTTACAAAACCAATAGGAAATATTATTGAAAAAGCATTAGGAGAAGGATTAATTCTTATTAACGCTGGCCCAAATATTATCCGTTTTGTTCCATCGTTAGTGATTACAGAGCAGCACGTAGATGATATGATAACTATTTTAGAAAAATGCATTTATTAAATATAGCAAAGATTTCTTACGTAGCTATCTAATAGGAGAATGTTAGATGAGCCTTAAAACAAGACTTTTTTCGGTACTCATGGTACTTTGCTTTTTAGCTTTAGAATTATATTTTGGTCTTATGGATTTCAGCGCTAAGGAGGAACAGGAACTATCCTTAAAAGCTCCAAAAGAGACAATTCATATTTGGTATGTAGATGAGACACTTACAGATTATCTTAGTAGTGTAGCTCTTTCTTTTTATCAAGAGACAGATGTACGTATTGTTCCAGTATTGGTTACTGGTCGTGAATATTTAGAAAGCATTAATGAAGCAAGTCTTTACTCAAATGATATGCCAGATATGTTTATCGCACGAAATGATTCTCTTGGAAAGGCATATTTGGCTGGATTAGCCTCTGAAATTGTGAATAAGGATTCCATAGTAAATACAGCTCATTACTCCCAGACAGCGTTAGATGCAGTAACATATGAGGGTAAATACATAGGCTACCCATTCTATTTTGAAACCAGTTATCTTCTTTACAATAAAACGTATTTAGACATGATTGCTAGAGGTGTTGTAACGGCAGAATTAGAAGCTAAAGAGGACGATGAAGCAGCTTTAGTTGATTTTGATTCCGCTGTTGCAGATAAGTCTGCAGAATTAGTGCCAAATGATATTGAAGATATACTAACATTTGCAGATATCTATGATGCACCAGAGAATGTAGAGGCTATCTTTAAGTGGGACGTATCTGATATTTTTTACAATTATTTTATTGTTGGTAATTATATGATTGTTGGAGGAGATACCGGAGATAATCCAGACAATATTGATATTTATAATGAAAATGCAATTAATTGTTTGCAAGTATATCAAGAATTAAATCAATTTTTTTCCATTGATGCAGACGCTGTAGACTATAATTCAGTAATACAGGAATTTTTAGAAGGAAAAACTATTTTCACTGTTGCCACTACGGATGCCATTCATACCTTAGAAGAAGCCAAAAAAACGGGGGAATTTGCGTATGAATATGGCGTTGATACAATTCCAGATATCATGAAAGATTTAAAAAGCAGAAGTTTATCAGTTACGAATGCAGTTATCATTAATGGTTATTCAGAAAAAAAAGAGCATGCCAATCAATTTGCTAAATACCTAACCAATGATTATTCAGATTCTCTATATTCGAGAACTGGCAAAGTCTCATCAAAAAAGAATATTACATATGACTTGGATGCCATAAGTACCATAATGGATGAATATTCTCGATCAGTATCTATGCCTAAGATGCTTGAAACAAGTAATTTTTGGGTACAGTTGGAGCTTTGTTTTACAAAGTCATGGATTGGGGAGGATGTAAATAATTTGGTCCTTCTTTTATCAGAACAGATCATGACTCAAGTAACAGGTCAGAAATATAAAGAAGTGTACGTGGAAACACCAGATATAGATTTGATGAAGGAAACAGAATATATTGAGGATACACAAGATTCTTTGCAAAATGAATAAGAAGTAGTGAAATATAATAGGAAAACAACTGTATAAATTGTATAATAATCCAGTTATGTGGGCATGAATATTTTAAAAGGTAGGTTTGCCCATATGATTGGATTTTTTATTGCACTTATTTCAGGTTCTTTAATGAGTATTCAAGGTGTTTTTAATACAGGGGTAACTAAAAGTGCTGGAATTTGGACAGCCAATGTTTTTGTACAATTTACAGCGCTTATTGTCTGTCTAGCTGCATGGGGCATTACAGAACGTAATTCTTTTATTAGTATTGCTAAGGTGGAACCTAAATATATGTTATTAGGGGGAGCACTTGGTGCATTTATAACGTTTACAGTTATTAAAAGCATGGACATGCTTGGACCTGCTAAGGCAATCATGGTAATCGTTATTGCACAATTAATTGTAGCTTATCTTATTGAAATATTCGGACTTTTTGGCGTTGAAAAACAATCATTTGAAATGAGGAGAATCATAGGAATGTTAGTAGCGATAGGTGGAGTTGTGATCTTTAAATGGGAAAAATAGTATACTATATTTGTTAAAAGTTACATATGGAATGTAATAAAAGCCACTTGTAATAAGTATTTAAATATCTTACAATGAAAGAACGGTGTCATAGAGGGGCTTTATAATGTAAATAGCATAAATAACACGTGCTATTTTTATAAAGGAATGGAACCGATGAAAAATTATAAGGATATTTTAACCGCAGGAATTATTTGCGGTCTTTTATTAAGCGCATGTGGAAATGAAAATGAAATTATATTATCGAAAGAAGAAACAGTAGTTTTATCTGATACAATCGAAAACATGGAATCAATGGAGAATATGGAATCAGTAAAGCCCACTTTTAATGCATACTATTATATATACATCTGCGGTTCTGTCAAAGATCCAGGTGTTTATGAAGTGGTAGAAGGAATGAGGTTATATGAAGTGATTGATTTGGCAGGAGGCTTTACTACTGATGCCTGTGAGGATTATTTGAATCAGGCATTACAGGTGGAGGATGGTCAAAAGATATATATACCTACAGAAACAGAAGTGGCAAGTGGCAATTTTGATAATACTCAAACTATAATCGACACATGGAATTCTAGTAGTTCTAGTTTGGATAGTAATCATGGACTTGTAAATATAAATGCAGCCATGGTGGAAGAATTATGTACGCTACCAGGAATAGGTTCTAGCAGGGCGCAAGATATCATTACATATAGGGAACAAAGCGGAACATTTAAATCAATTGAAGAGATTCAAAAAGTGAATGGAATTAAAGAGGGAGTCTTTGCTAAAATAAAAGATTTAATAACAGTAAAATAGGAGAAGGAGTGCTATGAAAAAACGAGTATTAGTAGTTGATGATGAGAAGCTGATTGTAAAGGGAGTTCGTTTTAGCCTATTACAGGACGGAATGGAAGTCGATTGTGCATATGATGGAGAGGAAGCATTAGAAATGGCAAAGAACAAGGCATATGATATGATTCTTCTTGATATTATGCTTCCTAAATTAACAGGATTTGAAGTGTGTCAACAAATACGTGAATTTTCAATGGTTCCAATCGTTATGTTAACTGCAAAGGGAGACGATATGGATAAAATCCTTGGTCTTGAATATGGAGCAGATGATTACATTACGAAACCTTTTAATATTTTAGAAGTAAAAGCAAGAATAAAGGCAATTATGCGAAGAACAAGTAAGATCAGTGAAGGATCCGAAATGTCTAAAATCATTGAAAATGGAGATATGATTCTGGATTGTGAAAATAGAAGAGTGCATATTTGTGGAAGAGAAATCAATTTAACATCCAAAGAATTCGATGTTCTTGAGTTACTAGTTTTGAATCCCAACAAAGTATATAGTAGGGAAAGTTTATTGAAGATTGTATGGGGTGCTGACTACCCAGGCGACGTTCGTACGGTAGATGTACATATTCGTAGATTGAGAGAAAAAGTTGAGAATAATCCAAGTGAGCCTAAATATGTTCATACAAAATGGGGCGTTGGCTATTTCTACAAAGGTTAGTGAGTAAGTAGAAAACCCGCGAAGCCGCATAAACAGGGCATTGTTTAACACTATATAACTAAAATTATTCAAAAAAACTACCATAAAAACTACCATTTTTTCAAAAAGTATGTTATAATGTTATTAGAGAAGTAATAAATAATAACAAAATGGAGGGTTGAATAATGAAAAAAGAAGACTATAGTGATACAGAATTTCCTGGGATAAAAAAGATTACAAAAGTTGGATCAAAAAGTTACGGAAAATATCTAGTTATCGTAGATTTAGGCCGACAGATGAAATTTGATAAGAAATCTGGAGAAATGAAACTAAAACAAGTTAAAACTCAAAAAGTATTCAACACTTTAAAAGAGTGTAAATCTTATCAAGGTCAAAATAACACTATTAAAAATAAACAGAAAGTATCAGGCAATACTACAAAAATAAATATTGAAAGTGTTTATGAAGATTATTTTAATCATAACAAAAATAAATGGTCAGAAAGTTATAAATCTCAAAAGAATTCAGAGATAAAACATATAGTATCTTATTTTAAAAATTATGATATAAAAAAAATTACAACATTAGATATTGAACGTTTTTTTAAACTATATTTATCAAAAGAATGTAATTTGAGTTCTAATTCAATTATTAAAACAAAATCATTATTAAAAGATATATGGAAATTCATGAAAAAAGATTTTAATAAATATGGAATTAAAGAAAATGTCATAATTGATTCAGATCCTGGTAAATATGTAAAATTTGAAGAAGTATCTTTGACTGAAGCAGAAATAAATAAATTGTTAGATCAGACTTTACTAGAAGAAGATACAAGTAATTTGATATTAGTAGGGATGGGATTAATATCACTTCGTAGAGGAGAAATTCTCGGATTAAAATGGGGAGATATTAAAGAAGATTTTTTTAATGTTCACGAAACAAGAATTCAAGCAGGTTCGGTTCAATTAATTAAAGGTACTAAAAATGTTAAAAGTACAAGAATTGTATGTATACCAAATTATTTAAAAAATATATTGATTATTGCTAGAAAACAACAAGAAGAATTATTAGGAAGAGAGATTAACGACGAAGACAGATTATATCTAACAAAAATTAATATTGTAAACAACTATACATGTCATCCTGGGAAAAGTTCTCGATATTATACTTTACTTCTTAATAGAATAAATAAAAGATTAAGGAAAGATGGGCTGGAACAAATCAGGAAACATACATTAAAATCACTGCGAACTACTTTTTGTTCTTTAAATCTTAATAACAATGTATCTCATATACAAGTTTCGAATAATTGCGGCCATCAAATTAAAGGTTTAGATTCTAATACAACCACATTAACTTATTTGAAAGATGATGGAAAAAGAGATCAGATAGTGAATTTTATGAATTCAATTATTAAAACAGATTTTTCTAAATATTTGTAACAAAAAAAGGATCTCAATTAAGAGGTCCTTTTAAATTTGTTGTTATTATATCGTGATTTAATTATTTCATTATCTGTTATATGA